>JBFMGQ010000021.1:0-54638 GCA_040752515.1 Bacteroidota bacterium
ACTAATTTTATTTCCTTATTTTTGCTCATGTTGTGATTTTGTGTGCAAAACAAATCTACAACATCGGGCGAAACCTTTATGGGAGTAGCCCTCTTTTTATTCAAAAATTTAGTCGGACACTACTGATAAAAAATATTTATCTAGTTATCTCTTATATACCTTCTAATAAAAAGTTGAGTTTTTAGAATGATAAAATTATTCATGATTGCTATTTGTTGTAAAGCCTTTAACTATCGGAAGGTGTAATTATATTTTCAATATATTAGTATTAATGTTTTATTATATCTTTTTAATCCTTTTGAGTAAAAAATTGTCATAATTTTCAGTGATAATTGAAATAACATGAAGGGTACAAAAATCTTTACCTATCAGCTTATGCTGGTAGCCTTAACGATGGCGGTCACATCGTGCAGCAAATCGGGCAATGATACAAAGCCAACCGAAGGTCGTGGAAGGCAATCAATTGTGGTGGACGGAATTGTTGTGGGCTACTCGGAATACGAAAGGACATTAACCGTTCCCGGAACCATACTACCCAACGAATGGGTTGAACTCCGTTCCGAAATGGCAGGAAAAATAGTTGAACTTAATATTACCGAAGGCTCTCGCGTGCGCAAGGGGCAACTGCTTGCCCGTATAAACGATGCCGATATAAGAGCGTTACTCCAACGAAGGGTTATAGAGGAGAAACTGGCTGCCGACGATGAACAACGTAAAAAACGAATGCTCGAAATCAACGCCATTAGCGTTCAGGAGTATGAAACCTCGCTCAATAAGCTTGAAGCCATCAGAGCCGACATTGCCCAATCCAAAGCCATGTTGGAAAAAGCCGAAGTTCGTGCACCTTTTGAAGGAAGAATAGGCTTACGGTATGTTAGCCCCGGAGCATTTGTGTCGGTTAACACAACCATTGCCACGCTGGTTCAGGATAATCCGCTAAAGTTAGAGTTTGCTGTACCCGAACGCTATGCTGGTTTGGTAACCAATAACATGGAGGTGAAGTTTACTACAGGTGATGGCCAAGCCCAATACCCTGCCAAGGTTTACGCCACCGATGCCCAAATCGATCCTGAAACCCGTTCGCTCAAGGTAAGAGCCATTGCCGAAAATCAAAACAAGGCTTTGATTCCGGGTTCATACGTTAAGGCCACCCTGGTGTTTGAAAAAAGTCCGCGTTCAATTCTTATCCCACCAAGGGCTATTGTTCCCGATATGGATATTCAAAATGTTTTTGTATACTCCCAGGGGAAAGCTAAACGAGTTCAGGTAAGGCTTGGCGAACGAACAGGAACTACCGTTGAGGTTATTGATGGCCTAAGTGCAGGCGACAGTCTTATTATATCAGGCTTAACATCAATTCGCAATGGGATGCCTGTTAGCCTTAATATCAAGCAAAACCAATAGTTTTAACTAAATTGGATTAACAAAGTGAATATTTCAACAGTAAGCATAAACAGGCCTGTTCTGGCATCAGTAGTTTCAATTGTAATTGTGTTATTCGGTGTAATTGGCTTCACTTACCTTGGCGTAAGGGAATACCCAAGTGTCGATCCGCCAGTAGTAACTGTTTCCACGTCGTATGTAGGGGCTAACTCAGCTGTAATTGAGGCTCAAATAACCGAACCACTCGAGGCTCAGATTAATGGAATAGATGGCATTAAAAATATTACCTCGTCCAGTTCCGACGGGCGAAGCAATATCACCGTAGAGTTTGAGTTGGGTGTCGATATGGACAATGCTGCCAACGATGTTCGCGACCGTGTATCGCGTGCCATTCGTAACCTCCCCCCCGATGCCGACCCTCCCATCATCAGCAAAGCCGATGCCAACGCCGAGACCATACTCACCGTAACCGTGCAGAGCACCAAACGCGATTTGCTTGAGCTCTCTGATATTGCCAATAACGTCATTAAGGAACGTTTGCAAACCATAAAGGGTGTTAGCTTGGTGAATATTTGGGGCGAAAAACGCTATGCCATGCGGTTATACCTTGACCCAAGGAAATTAGCAGCATTCAACGTAACCCCATCGGACATCCGGAATGCGCTTTCGCGCGAGAATGTTGAGCTACCCACAGGCATGATTGAAGGTTACCAAACCACTTTATCCATACGCACCCTTGGGCGGCTCGAAACGCCTGAGGAATTCAATAACCTCATCATAAAATACAGCAACAACGTTCCGGTTCGTGTTAAAGATGTTGGTAAAGCCGATTATGCCCCTGAAAATGAACGCACACTCCTGCGTGGGAATGGACTTATTCCAATGGTTGGTGTTGCCCTAACCCCTCAACCGGGTGCTAACTACATCAATATTGCCGATGAGGCTTACAAAAGGGTTGACCAACTCCGAAAAGAACTACCCGAAGATGTTACCCTAAATTACGCATACGACTCCACCATAAATATCCGAAAGGCAATTTCTGAGGTTGAGGAAACTATTCTGCTGGCTTTCATGCTGGTGGTATTGGTTATTTACATTTTCCTCAGAAACTGGCGAACAACTCTTATCCCAATTATAGCCATTCCCATTTCGCTCATTGGAACCTTCTTTGTGATGTACCTATTTGGATTTACTATAAATATTCTAACCCTTTTGGGAGTAGTCCTTGCCACCGGTATTGTGGTTGACGATGCTATTGTTGTAATGGAAAACATCTACTCGAAAATTGAGCATGGCATGGATAACTTCAAGGCCGGTTATACAGGAAGTAAAGAGATTTTCTTTGCCATTATTTCTACAACTATTACGCTGGTTGCGGTTTTTATGCCAATTGTATTCCTTCAAGGAATAACCGGCCGGCTGTTCCGTGAGTTTGGTGTTGTTGTAGCCGCAGCAGTGCTAATATCCTCAATTGTTTCGCTCACCCTCACGCCTATGATGAGCACCCGCCTTTTAACAAAAACCCAAAAGGAGGGAAAAATTATGGCTGCTATCGGCCAAGGAATTAACTGGCTATCGAACTATTACGGTAGGTCGCTCCATTCGTTTATCAATCGCAGATGGATGGCATTTGTGATAATGGGCATCTCGTTGATTATCATTTTTGTTATTGGTAGCCAAATTCCATCGGAGTTAGCACCGCTGGAGGATAAAGGTAGATTGTCAATTAACGTTACTGCACCCGAAGGCACCTCGTTTGAAGCCATTGATGAGTATATTTACGAAATAGCCTCGTATGTTGATACCATACCTGAAAAGAAAGCCATGATTGCCCTATCGGCTCCAGGCTGGGGAGGTGGAACAAATCGAGGGTTTGTTCGCATTTTGCTTACCCAACCTAACGAACGAGATCGTTCACAGGCGCAATTAGCCGATCAAATATCAGCATTTGTTCGCAATAAAACCTTTGCCAAATCGTATGTTGTTCAAGACCAAACCATCAGCACTGGACGCGGGGGTGGTTTACCGGTTCAATTTGTGGTTCAAGCGCCCAACTTCGAAAAGCTGAAACAGGTAGTTCCCGAATTTCTTGCCCGAGCTCAAGCCGATGAACGTTTTCAAGTTGTAGATGTTGACCTGAAATTCAACAAACCCGAACTGGTGGTTGAGATTGACCGCGATAAGGCAAGAGCCTCCGGTGTTACCGTTAGGGATGTTGCCGATGCCCTTCAGCTATACTTTAGCGGGCAACGATACGGTTTCTTTATCCGAAACGGAAAGCAATACTACGTGATTGGGCAAGCCGACAGGCCATTCCGCGACGATCCCAATGACCTCAAAAATATCTACGTTCGAAGCTCCAACGGCAACCTTGTCGATTTGGGATCGTTAGTCAAAACTCACGAGCAAAGCATACCCCCGCAACGATACAGGTATAACCGATACATCTCGGCAACCTTTAGCGCATCGCCGGCTGCTGGCTACACACTTGGCCAAGGAATTGATGCCATGCGTGAAATTTCAAAGGAAGTATTGGACGAGAGTTTTTCTACCACCTTGACGGGTATATCGCAGCAATTTGAGGAGAGCTCAAACAGCCTTTACTTTGCATTCCTACTGGCATTAATTCTTGTTTACTTGGTTCTGGCTGCTCAGTTCGAAAGCTTTCGCGATCCCCTAATCATCATGTTTACTGTTCCGCTTGCTTTGGCTGGGGCTGTTCTTTCGCTTTGGCTTCTGGGGCATACCCTAAACATTTTCAGCCAAATTGGTATAATCGTATTGGTTGGTATTGTAACCAAAAACGGCATTCTGATTGTTGAATTCGCCAACCAGAAAAAGATTGCTGGCATGAATAAGTTTGAGGCCGTAACCTTTGCCGCCAAACAAAGATTGCGTCCAATTCTGATGACCAGCTTAGCCACAATATTTGGAACTCTTCCCATTGCTCTGGCTTTGGGCGCTGCATCAACCAGTCGTATTCCAATGGGAGTAACTATTATTGGGGGGTTACTATTTGCACTCATTTTAACGCTTTACGTTATTCCTGCTCTTTACACCTATGTTTCAACCAAAAAACCAAATGTTATCCGCCATGATGAGGAGTAAAGCAAATAAAATTATAAAAGAATATAGATTGATATTGATGGCGCTGATAACACTGTCAGCGTTAGTTTCACATGCACAATCAACCGATACGCTAAGAATCTCAGATGCCATAAAAATTGGTTTGGAAAATAACTTTTCCCTCAGAATAGCCCGTAACGACCAACAAGTAGCACGTAACAATAACACCTTAGGTGCCGCTGGATTTTTGCCTAAAGTAGATATTAACTCATCGGTAAGCGGAACCAACTACAACATTCGCCAGGAACTGGCAACCGGTCAGGTGAATGAAACCAATAGCTACCCAAGTACCACGCTTTATGGAGGCATTCAACTTTCGTGGACACTATTTGATGGCTTCGCCATTTTTGCAAACCGTCAGCGCTTGGGCACTTTTGAAGAAATCAACAGCATTGCCTACCAGCTTAGGGTTGAAGATGTGGTTTCTGATATCATTGTTAACTACTATACCCTTTCAGTGGAAAAACAGCTGCTGGACATTTACAAAGAGATAATGCGCCTATCGGCCGATAGGCTAAATATTGCCCGCGAGAAAGCAGCCATTGGTACCAGCTACCAGCTGGCCGTTATGCAGGCCGAGGTGGATTACCGCACCGATTCGGCCCAGGTTTTAAAGCAAATCAACAGGGTTAAGGATTTAACCATCACCCTCAACAAACTTCTTGGCCGTAATCCAACAATTCAGTTCGAAATAGAGAGAAAAATCCCTGAGGTAAAGCTTTTTGAACAGGATTCGGTGATTGAAATACTGAAAAACCAAAACAAGGAGTTACTTATCTCACGCTTAAACCTGCGTTTAAAAGAAATTGCCATTAAAGAAGCACAGGCCTCGCGTTACCCTCGGCTAACCCTGTCGTCGGCATACAATATTAGCCAAACCAATACCCCCGATGGTTCAACTACGCTTGGCAGAAGCATTGGGCCCTCGTACGGAATCACACTTGGAATTCCCTTATTTAACGGATTCAATGTAAGCAGAAACATTGCCAATGCTCGCATCTACATGGAGAACCAACAGTTCAACCTTCAGGCAATGGAAAACGATTTGACCGCCGAGGCTGTAAGGCTCACCAATAGCCTAATGCTGGCTAATAACCTGGTAGAAATTGAAAAGAAATCGGCAAGCCTGGCTAAACAGAACGCGGATATATCCATTGAAAAGTATCGTGTTGGCCTCATCAGCGACCTTGAACTCCGCGATGCACAAATCCGTTACCTGAATGCAGAATTCCGTTACCAGAACGCTCTCATTCAAGCCAAATCGGCAGAGGTAGCTATCCAGGTGTTAATGGGGAACCTTCAGATGCCTTAGTGGTTGTAAAGGTTTGGGTCGCGGAACGAGAATATCCCATTGGCCAACTCAAGCCTTACCCGGGCTTCCTGGTTATTGGGGTTAACCTCTAAAGCCTTGGAATAAAACGAAAGGGCTTTTGCCTCCTCGCCTTTTCTTGAATACAACCGTCCCCAGCAGTATAGAACATTATCGTTGGCTTGATCTAAATTTTGCAGAAACTCTTCGGCTTCAGTAAGTTTCCCTTCCTGAAGTAAATCCTCGAACCTTTCCATCCTATAGATTTGAAATCTTAATCCCTTTGTATCCGTATAGTCCATGCCTCTCAATATAGTCCCAAACATCATCGGGAACATAACCTAAAACATCCTTTCCCTTGGCTATTATTGATCGGATATGTGTGGAAGAAATTCCAATTACTGGTGCATCGACTAGGCTAAACCTTTCCGAAGGGAAATCTTGCTTATAGGCATTGCAGTCGCGCGGGTAAACCAAAAAATCATATCCCGATATTAACTCATCATAGCTTTTCCATTGAGGTAAAGTTTGAAGAGTATCGGAGCCTATAATCAACACAAAATGATTTGCAGGGTATTGTTCACCAAGTTTCTTAAGGGTATCAATAGTGTACGATGGTCGTGGCATGGACATTTCAATATCGCATACCTTAAGCCTTTGGTTATTTTCGTGCACGGCCAAGCGGGCCATGTTTAAGCGATGCTCGTCCTTTTCTAAATCATCGGGGGTTTTAAGCGGATTGAGGGGGCTAACCACAAACCATATTTCCGACAAATCGGAAAACTCCATAATATACTCGGCAATCACCAGATGCCCCGTGTGTATTGGGTTAAACGACCCAAAAAATAGTCCGATTTTCATCCGTAGAAAATATTTATATTATTAATTACTAACACGTTACCGTCTTGCTTTTAACAATCTTTACCGAGCGGATGGAACACCCATAGCTTGTTCATCTGTGTTTACCTTCGGTGAACTCGCAAGCTCGGTTGTGCAAGCTACCTTACATGGGTGTTTCATAGTTTTTTCGATAAAAAATTTTCAACAATACGCTCAGCTTCAGCAAATGCAGTCTCAATCTGGTTGTTAGTTAAAACATAATCAAACTGATTTGCATAGGTCATTTCCTCTTGTGCTTTTCCTATTCGCACCTTAATCGACTCCTCGGTTTCGGTTCCTCTCCTGAGAAGTCGGTCTCGCAACTCTTCAATTGATGGGGGCATAACAAAAACCGCCAACGAGTTATTAGGGAATTTCCGTTTAAGGTTAACTCCTCCTTTCACATCCACATCGAACATAACATGATGTCCCTTTTCCCAAATACGTCGAATTTCGGACCATAAAGTCCCATAGTACGAGCCAGGGTAAACCTCCTCCCACTCAACAAATTCACCTTTGTCTATTTTGTTGCGGAATTCATCAACCGTAAGGAAATAGTAATCCTTGCCGTTAACCTCTCCATCGCGGGGCAATCGGCTGCAAGCCGAAACCGAAAACTCAAGCTGAGGAAATTTTTCCAGCAAATGCCTTACAATTGTGGTTTTACCTGCTCCCGAAGGAGCCGAAAATATTAAAAGTTTACCTTCCATTTGCTAAAGAATGTTTAACGATTGCTCCTTAATTTTCTCGAGCTCATCCTTCATCATCACAACAATTTTCTGAATATCGGCATTGTTTGCCTTTGAACCGAGGGTGTTAATCTCGCGCCCCATTTCCTGAGCAATAAAACCAAGCTTACGTCCAACCGATTCAGGCTGATTAACAGTTTCAGCAAAATAGCTGCAATGCTGTTTTAATCGGACTTTCTCCTCGGTGATATCTAATTTCTCAAGATAGTAAATCACCTCCTGTTCAAACCGGTTATCATCAATCTTAATATCAGCATCAATCTGTTTTAAACTCTCCGAAATACGCTTTCGTACATCCTGAATACGTTGCTTTTCGAAAGGCTCAACTTGCTTTAGGTATTCAAGTATCAGATTAACGCGACTTAGCAAATCCCTCTCCAGAATTGCACCCTCCTGTTTCCTGAACTGAACCAGGGCAGTCAATGCTTCGTCGCATGCCTGCAAAACGGTGTTCTGCTCATCGGGGTCAATCTCCTCCTTTTGCGCTTTAATAACCTCAGGCAACCTCAGAATAGCTGGTACCACCTCGGCAGGATTAAAGCTAATGGCATTTTTAGTGGCAATTTCACTTAGCTGACGGTAGTATGCCATAAATACTGTATCATTAATGGGAATTGCCTGGGAGTCGACCGTTTCCTCAACGCTAACCGACATATCAACCTTGCCACGTTCCAACTCCTTGGCGGCCTTTGCCCTAATCCCCATTTCAAGCTCACGGTATATGGCAGGCAACCGGAGATTGAAGTCGAACTGCTTGGAGTTTAACGAACGTACCTCAACAACAATTTTTTTGTTCCCAAAAACTTTTTCGGCTTTTCCGTAGCCGGTCATCGATACTAGCATGAATTTACATTTAAAGAACTGCACAAAAGTATCGAAAAAAGATAGAGTATTAACAAGAATTAACTTAAAAATATTGAGTAAAAAAGATTAAGCAATCATTAAATAACAAAACTACGCATAATTTTGGGGGCAATTTTTAGCAACTATTTTTTATGGCCAGAGGACTAATTACTATTTTACTTCTTGTTTTGTCCAACACATTTATGACCCTTGCATGGTATGGGCACTTGAAGTTTAAGGACATGAAATGGTTCGAAAATCTTAGCTTGGTGGGAATTGTTCTAATCAGCTGGGGCATTGCCCTTTTCGAGTATTTCTTTCAGGTTCCCGCTAACCGACTAGGTTTTAGAGAAAACGGTGGCCCCTTTTCGCTGGTTGAACTCAAGGTGATACAGGAAGCCATTACACTAGTTGTTTTTATGGGCTTTACCCTTTTTGCATTTAAAACTGAAACCATCCGTACAAACCATATCATTGGTTTTGGATTTTTAATCCTTGCCGTTTATTTCATTTTCAAAAAATAATAAATGAAATGAAGGAGGTCAGTATGACCTCCTTCGCCCCAAACACTCGATTTTACCCGAAAATCGAAAGCTTCCTTGAACTAACTAACCAACTCTCAATTAAATTGCCGGAAGCTAATGTGTATATTGCAAAAATAAAACCAAAACTGAATTTTTAGCCATTAAAATAGTTAAAAAGTGTTTTTGATATGATATCTTTTTACCAAAAAGGTTAATGGTTTCACCAAACTATTTTAATATTTCATCAAAGAATACAATAAATGTTTGCGGATAATGCCATTAAAGGTTTAATTTTACGTTGTTAAACAAAAAGGCAACAATGAAACCTTTAAGGATTGAGGCAGAAATTGATTCACCTGAAATATACTTTAACCCCGATACCAAAGTATTTTCTATTTCTGGCATTTCACATCCGGAGAATGCCAAGGAATTCTACCAGCAAATACTTGATTGGCTCGATGAGTACTATGAATTCATGAAGAACCAAGAGCCTTCAAAAATTATTGTTGACCTAAACTTTAAATATATCAACTCAACCTCTTACAAGTATCTCCGCGATGTACTAAGGAAGATTTCCTCGTTCCGCAACGCAAATTTTGACGTGGAGGTTATATGGAATTACCACGAGGAGGATGAGGAATTGCTGCACGAGGGAGTAGTTCTATTTGAACTACCCGATATCAACCTACCCTATAAATGTATTCCCTACAACTAGTCGGAATACTGTTTTAAATTCTCAATACGAGCACTTATACTTTTCAGGAGTTTAAGGAGTACATCCATATCGTCGGCCTTAACAATCGATGTTAATCGGCCATTCTCCTCGTCAAACCTCAGTAATTGTCTTAAATCATTTGCATTATAGCCAGTCATAGCGGCAAAACTCTTGCATATATCATCAACAGGCACTGCCCCAGAAATGATGTTGAAGTTGTAAAGCATGGCTATAAGCAAAGCAACCGATTCGAGCGAAAGCACAATAGTATTGGGCCCTAGCTGTAACTTTGCCAAATTTTCCTTATCAACCCTTGCATCAAATTCGGCTTCAAGGGCTTCGAGCTGCAACTCTTTTAAGGCTTCAATCAGTTCAGGGTAAAACCTTTGCTTAATGTAAAGCACCTCGGCATACTTTTCTTCGTGTTGGCCACGCTCAATAGCCGCTAGCCTCATTTTTAGTATTCTAATCCACGAATCAATTTCTATTGGCAAATACTCATCGGAAGGCAACGAGCGTATATCGGCTTTAACCTTTGCAATAAATGGGTTGAAATGCTGCTGGAAATACTCCTCGATGAGCAATTCCGAATGGTTAATGATATTTTCAGGGGCAAACAACCTATCGGTCTCACTTTTTAGTTGTTTTATAACAGCTATAATTTCACCAATAATTTTAGCTCGTTCCATGGGAATAAATATATTTTTGCATTGGTTTACCAAGCGCATTATTCAATGGGTAAACTTATGAAAATACAATCTAATTTACAATGATAATCGATAATCTTTTAAATAAAGAAACCTTTAACAAGGATGAACTGGTTTACCTTTTAGGGTGCGAGGGCGAGGAAAAAACAAAGCTTTTCGCAAAGGCAGCCGAAGTAAAGGCTAAGTATGTTGGGCGAAAGGTATATTTCAGGGGTCTCATTGAAATGTCCAACATTTGTCGTAAAAACTGTTTATACTGCGGCATTCGCTCCGGCAACAGTAAGGTTCATAGGTACACCCTGACCGACGATGAAGTAATTGAAGCAGCCAAGTTTGCCTGGGAAAACCGTTACGGGAGCATTGCCATTCAAACGGGTGAGGTTAATACCAAAGAGTTTACCGATAGAATTGAGAATCTTTTAGAAAAGATAAACCGGGCCACCAACAACGAGTTGGGCATAACCCTTTCGCTGGGTGAACAAACCGAGGAAACCTATCGACGTTGGTTTAATAAGGGGGCCATACGCTACCTGCTTCGGATTGAGGCATCGAACCGTGAACTATACGCCAAACTCCATCCAAACGATAGGTTTCACGATTTCGATGAGAGGCTCGAGTGCCTAAGGGCACTCCGACGAGTTGGATATCAGGTTGGTACAGGCGTTATGATTGGCCTTCCGTTTCAAACCCTTGAGCACCTTGCCGACGACCTGCTTTGGATGCAGGAAATGGATGTAGACATGGTTGGCATGGGGCCGTACGTTGAGCATCCCGACACACCGCTTTACCAATACCACCAAGACCTTCGTCCCATTACCGAGCGTTTTAATTTGGCTCTCAAAATGACCGCACTGCTCCGAATACTCATGAAGGATATTAACATTGCTGCACCAACAGCCCTGCAGGCTATCGATCCCCTGGGAAGGGAAAAAGCCATTAAGGTTGGGGCTAACATAGTAATGCCTAATATTACACCCGGTGCCTACCGCAACGACTATAAGCTATACGATAATAAGCCCTGCACCGATGATGCCGCCGACGATTGCAAGAATTGCCTTGAGGCAAGAATTCAGCTCACCGGCGATGAAATTGGATACGGAGAGCATGGAAATTCCAAACACTTCTACCGTAAAAAAAACGAATCGCTAAAATAGGGACGCTAAAACATTGAACTTTTTTGATATACCCCAAATAAATCTGATAGTTTGGCTAAAATAAATCCCACTGAATATTTTGGGTTGTATTTTAACTCAATTAATTGATTCAATTTTTGGTAGTTTCACAAAAAGTAAATAATTTTGCGGCCGAATTGGTGTGTAATCTCTTATCAGGACATAGGGGCCGATAATATTCCACACCTTAGTGTTAATCAACTAAAACATTTTAAAATGGATCTCATTAAGATTGCCGAACAAGCATTTGTTGAGAAAAAGAATCACCCCGATTTTAAAAGTGGCGACACAGTAGTTGTTCACTACAAGATCAAGGAAGGGAACAAGGAGCGTATTCAGAACTTCAGGGGTGTTGTTATTCAGCGTAAGGGAACCGGCGCAACTGAAACCTTTACCGTTCGTAAAATTTCGGGTGGTGTGGGCGTAGAAAGAATTTTCCCTTTACACTCACCATTCATTGAACAAATTGAAGTTGTTAAAGAAGGTAGAGTTCGTAGGGCTCGTATTTACTACCTACGTAATCTTACCGGTAAAAAAGCACGTATTAAAGAGAAGAAACGCGGTGTTGAAGGCGAAGATATGTAAAAAATCCCCCTTTCGGGGATTTTTTTTACACCCACCCTTTGCAAGAAAAAAAATTATACCTATCTTTGCAGTCGCAAAACAAACGACTCCGTAGCTCAACTGAATAGAGCATCTGACTACGGATCAGAAGGTTGGGGGTTTGAATCCCTCCGGGGTCACTTAGGAAAGCCAATCATTACCGATTGGCTTTTTTGCTTTTAATAAACTAATCATTATTCCATTAACCCGGAGGGATCATGAAGCGAAGCGGAACTAATCCCTCCGGGGTCACTTGAATAGCCAGTCGAAAATCGACTGGCTTTCTTTATCTGGTAAGGGAACCATTACTAACATTGCCGGAGGGATCATGAAGCAATCCCTCTGGGGGCAAATGATAAAGCCAGTCGGTATGGACTGGCTTCTTTCGTTATTCGTATATCGTTTTTCGCTGGTCGCCAATTGAAATAGAACACAGATGACGCAGATTTGACAGATTCACACTGTGCAACACATTGTAAAATATGGACAACTCGGTGATAATTATTTAGTTGACAGCTAACGGTTGATGGCTGATATTTAAAGAGACAGTATTTTTTATCCCTTATCCATTAACCTTTATTTCTGCTAATGCATGATAGGCTCTTTATCTTTTATCCTTTATCCTTTATCCTTTATCCTTTAACTTTTAACGGTTCATGAACCTCCGTTAGCCATTCAATTTTAACCATTCACTAACACCTCTTATATCGGCTCACCGATATCTCGCTAATAAATTTCCCTCTTGGAGAAGAAGAAGCTCCACTCGCGCTCAGCGTGTTCGTAACTGTCAGCCGCATGAACTGCATTATGGGTAGTATCGGTTCCGAACTTTTTCCTGATTGTCCCTTCGTCAGCTTGGGCTGGGTCGGTTTTGCCAATTAATTTCCTAAGCGATTCAACGGCATCGGGGCGCTCAAGAACCATGGCCATTACTGGCCCTGAACTCATAAATGTTGTTAACCTATCAAAAAACTCTTTCCCCTGATGTATGTCGTAAAACTGTTCAGCCTTCGACTTGGTGAGCATGGTAATTTTTATCCCCCTTATCTTAAAGCCTGCTTTAAGGATTTCCAATAAAATATCGCTTACCGTATCGCTTTTAAAAGCATCGGGTTTAATCATACAAAAAGTGAACCGTGTATTCATATCGTTGTTAATTTATTTTCCCAAAATAGTAAATGTAAAGTAAAACTCAAAACATATCTTTGTAAACTATAAATAAAAATACCTGAACTGATGCTACAAATAGGTAAAAGTGAACTAAATGACCTAAGAAAGGCTATTGATGGCTCATCGAGCATAGTAATAACCACCCACCACAATCCCGACGGCGATGCAATTGGCTCGGTGCTCGGGCTCTACCATGCCCTTAAAGCCATGGGCGTTAACACACAAATGCTCACGCCCAATGGTTTCCCCGATTTTTTAGGTTGGTTGCCCGATGCCGATAAAATTGTTCACTACTCAAAAGATAAAAAAGCCGCTGAGAATTTACTCTCAAAAGCCGATTTGGTATTCTGCCTGGATTTTAATGGGTTTAAGCGTGTAGAGGATATGGCCGAAGCGTTGGAAAAATCCCCTGCCAAGCGAGTGTTAATTGATCATCACCCCGAGCCGGAAAGTCCTTTTCACATATCAATTTCGTTTACCGAGGTTAGCTCAACAGCGGAACTGGTTTACGAGGTTGTTGAACAGCTCTATGGCGAAAAGGCAATTACCTTTGATGCGGCCGTTAGCCTATATACAGGCATTATGACCGATACCGGTTCGTTTAGCTACGCATGCTCGCGCGAGCGAACATTTACCATTGCCGGTAAATTAATTGCCAAAGGTGTTACTGTGGAAGAGGTGCAAGGGTTGGTTTACAATAATTTTTCAGAAAACCGTATGCGGCTGCTTGGCTTTTCGCTTGCCGAGCGAATGAGGGTTTACCCCGAACATCGCGCAGCGTGCATTTGGCTTACCCGCAGCGACCTAAACCGATTTAAGCATCAAATTGGCGATACCGAAGGCTTTGTCAATTACCCACTATCAATAAAAGGGATCATCTTTTCGGTTCTTTTCACTGAAAACGATGGATTCATAAAGGTTTCGCTTCGCTCAAGAGGCAATTTTGCAGCTAATACATTTTCAAAACTATACTACCAGGGCGGAGGCCATAAGAATGCAGCCGGAGGTAAGGCTTTCATGAGTATGGATGAGGCTGTTAAACAGTTTGAGGAATTAATTGCCAAACATACCGCAGAACTGAATGAGTAGAGTATGATTAAAAAAACATGCATATTATTGATTTTTACACTGTTACTCCTTGCTTGCAATTCATCGCCAAATAAAAGCGTTGAAGCGGGTAAGTCGTTTTTAAACACCAAGCAAAAGCTGATGGGCATTAACCAACAGCTTACCGGGAAAGACAGAGAGCTAATTAAAGCCTACATAGATAGGCACAAGCTTACCATGAAAGAGAATCCAAGCGGACTTTTTGCTTATGTTTATGGCAATGGTTCAGGTTCACATCCCAAAAAAGGCGATTTGGTTACCTACTACTACCGAGTTACGCTTCTCGATGGAGTTGAGTGCTATAAATCGGAACCGGGTAAGCCAAAGAATTTTGTGGTGGGACATGGCGGCGTAGAATCGGGACTGGAAGAAGGCATTACGCTAATGCGTAAAGGACAAAAAGCGGTATTCATACTTCCCCCTCACCTAGCCCATGGTTTAATTGGCGACATGGACAAGATTCCACCCCGAGCCTCAATTGTTTATGAGGTTGAGCTGGTTGATATTCAGCATTGAAATATTTTCTATTTTTACAATGAAAATCCAATTGTAAACAATACCTAAACCTCTCAGGCCATGAACATAAAACGCTTAATAATCCCCGCCATAATAGCGCTTGCAGTCATTACAGCATGCTCAAACAAGTCGAAACTATTCCCGGGTTACAGCGTAACCGATACGGGTATTCACTACAAGCTAATTGTTCTTGGCGAAAGCAACACTCCCGCCTCAATTGGCAACTACGTAACCGCAATAATTGCCTACCGCACCCTGAACGATTCACTTTTCTTTCAAGGAGTTCGACAGTTTCAGCTTACACTGCCTGAGTATGAAGGTTCAATCGACGAGTGTTTTCTGATGCTCAACAGTGGCGACAGCGCATCGTTTTATATACAGGCCGAGCCCTTTTTCACCAAAACTCTCGAAACCAATCTCCCCAAGTTTATCAGCCCTGGCGAATTCATGAGGGTTGATATCAAATTGTTAGAAGTTAAGAGTGCCGAAGAGTTCCAAAAGGAAATGGAAGCGTTCATGAGTTGGATAAACGATTTTGGCGAATACGAAAAAGTGATCTTAAAGCAATACCTCGATGGCCAAAAGGTTGACGTTCAACCCACTGAATCGGGCCTTTACATTATTCCTCAAGTAAAAACCCAACGGAACCAGGTTGAAATTGGCGACACGGTCACCATACACTACGAAGGGCGATTTTTGAACGGCAAAGCTTTCGACTCCACCCGTAAGCGGGGCGAGCCCTTTCAGTTTGTTTATGGCCAGAAATGGCAGGTTATTCCAGGGTTGGAAGAAGCTATTGGTAAGATGCGCGAAGGCGAAAAGGCTATGCTCATTGTGCCATCGCACCTGGCTTTTGGACAACAGGGTAATTCAAACGGAATGATACCCGCATTCACTTCGGTGATTTTTGAGCTTGAAATACTGGAAGTTAAGAAAGGAATAGTGCAATGAACTTGAAGTATTTTCTGCCTTTGCTGGGCTTTTTACCCATCATTACATCGTGCGACAACTCCCTTGAAACCGATAAGCAATACGAAGAAGAAAAAAGTATTGAGAGCTATATCAATTCCCAAAAATGGATCTACACAAAGGGAAATGGCGTTTACCATGTTGTCCAATTGCAATCGTATGGTTACGAGGTAAACTACGGCGATACCATTCTTTTTTGGTATAAAGGTTATACCGTTAAATCGCCGGTTTTAGTTTTTGATACCAACATAAAATCGTTAGCCATTGAAGCCTCTCTCGATACTGTGGTTCGTAAATTTGAGCCAGCTAGAGCAGTTGTTGGCTCAACACCCTTGCTCAAAGGATTAAACTATGGTTTGCTACTCTGCAGGGAAGGCCAAAAGGCAACCTTACTCTTTCCATCGAACCTTGGGTATGGCGATAATTATGTTGGACCAATTAGTCCCTGGTCGCCCTTGGCTTTCGACGTTGAAATTATATACCTTAATGGTCCCGGAAAGGCCAAAGAGCAAACAACACTCAACTCGCTCAATTTTACCGGATATACGCAACATTTGAGCGGCTTATACTATAAGCAGATAATTGATACCGGATTAACTCGCCCAGCCGAAACCGACAAGGTATTCGGAAGCTATACAGTAAAACTTATCAACGGAGCAGAAGTAGAGACATACTCAACAACTACAGAGCCCATCAGTATTAGCGACGTATCGCTCCCTGCCATTCGAATTGGATTTACCTTGGCATCGGTGGGTGGAACTATAAATATTATAGCCCCCTCGCCTTTGGCATACGGGAAAAAAGGGAATACAAAGGTTTCACCCTATACACCGGTAGAAATAACCATCAAACTTGATAGTATTAAAACCAATTAACTTTGAATTGAATTGGTAAATAGTATATTTGCAGGAAATTGAATTGAAACTATGAAACACCCATGTAAGGCAGCTTGTACAACCGAGCTTGCGAGTTCACCGAAGGTAAATAAAGATGAACAAGCTATGGGTGTTCCATCCGCTCGATAAAGATTGTTAAAGGTAAGACAGTAACGTGTGAGTAATTAATAATATAAATATTTTGTACGGATGAATAGAAATTTGCTTTTACTTATTGCAGGCCTTTCACTAACAGCCATTTCGTGCGATAAAGATTTTAAAGACCCCGAGGGTGATGAAATGGCTCGCTTTAATGCCTGGATTCAGGTTCACAATATTCCCGCCGATGCCAAAAAACCAAGCGGATTATACTTTATAAGTCAAAATGAAGGCAACGGGTTATCGCCAGAAATTGGCGACTGGGTGCTTTACTCTTATACCGAAAAAACACTCGACGGGTTGGTTTGGTTATCGGATAATAGCGATATAGTTAAACTATACGACCGGTTTGATATAAACTACCATTACACACCCGTTTTTGCTAAATATGAAAAAGCACCAATACAAATAACCGGATATAGCAGAACGTTGCTAAAAGGTGTTTTTGAAGGGTTAGGCTACCTGAAGGAAGGCGGAAAAGCCACTCTTTACATGCCCTACCATTTAGGTTATGGCACAACAAGCGCAAGCAACGGTTTGGGTTACCAGTCGCTTATATATGACCTCGAACTCCTAAAGGTGATAAAGGACCCCCGCACTTATGAGAAAAGCCTGATTGATAATTATATTGCACAGAATTACCCTGGTCTTCAACCTATAAACGATAGCATTTACTACATTCAACTTTCACCACCCACTGTTGACACTGTAACCCTTGCCAAGGATTCCATTGCCTATGTCTACTACAAGGGAATGTTTCTCGATGGTTTTGTTTTTGATTCCAATATCGATAGTGTAGCCCAAAGGCTTGGCCGTAAGTTTAGCTCAACCGACTCGCTAAAAGTAACGGTTGGCGGAAACGAGGTAATAAAAGGATTTAGCCAAGCGCTAATAAATATGAAAAAAGGTGAATGGGGGCGAGCAATTATTCCTTCGTTCTGCGGATACGATTCTATTGGCAACAGCAATATTCCACCATTTACCCCACTTGTCTTTGACATCTATTTTAGCAGCAAGGGCAAAGCATCAACCAAACCTAAATAATTTCAGGCCAGTAAAGCGAATACAGTATTTTTCTTATTGATATCGGGGAGTGGCAGGCTTTTCCACTCCCTTACTGTTTTGGTAACAATTAACTCGTTAGCCGATGCAACCTCAACAGCAATAGTAATGGATGTTTGGTCGTTGCAAACACTTAGCAATTCCCTAAAAAGTTGCAAATTTCGATATGGGGCTTCGATAAAGAGCTGGGTTTGCCCCTCAGCACGTGAACGCTGTTCAAGTTGTCTGATTCGTCTGCGCCGTTCATCGGGTTTTACAGGAAGATAACCCACAAAGGCAAAATTTTGGCCATTAAGCCCGCTTGCCATAAGCGTAAGCAGGATTGAACTTGGGCCAACCAGTGGAACCACCCTAACTCCTTTGTGGTGAGCAGCAGCAACCAGAACGGCTCCAGGGTCAGCAACTGTAGGAACTCCAGCCTCGGACATCAACCCCATATCGCTGCCATTAAGCAGCGGAGCAAGCATTTTTTCTACCTCCTCGGGCTGTGAATGCTCGTTAAGCACAAAAAAAGTTAACTCATCTATTGGTTTTTCAACCTTAATGCGCGATAAATACCTACGCGCAGTTCTCAGCTCTTCAACAACAAAGAAGTTTAAACGACGGGTTAGCTCAACTACATGTTGGGGTAAAACGTTTTCCAATTCGGTTTCGCTAATAGGGGTAGGAATTAAATATAGTTTTCCTTTAACTTCAGCCATTTTTTCAATCCTTCTATCTATATTTACTAAAAATTTTTACGAAGGTAATGCAAATGTTCCGATATGTAAAGCTTTTGGTTTTGAACCGAAATGCCATTTTAGTTTTTGCAGTTATTTCAGGAATTATAGTTGGTGAGCATGCAAATTCTTTAAAATTCCTGACATTCCCCGCATTGGCTTTGACCATGACATTCTCCATGACGGGAATGAGCCTAGTGCAGCTGAGGAGCGAACCACATATCTACAAACCTATGCTTACCGGTATCGCCTTAAATTACGTTGCATTTTCTGCTGTTATGCTCCCACTGGCATTCTGGCTGATGCCCACCAAAGAACTTTTCTACGGTTTTGTGGTGATTGCAGCCACTCCGCCTGGGGTTGCTGTAATCCCCTTCACCTTTATTTTGCGTGGCAATGTGGTTTATGCCATAATATCGGTTACCGGAGCATTTCTGGGCTCCATAATACTTGCCCCAGTAATGGTGAAACTTTTTGCAGCTTCATCGGGCATTAACCCTATCGATTTACTTTGGCTTATGCTGCAACTTGTTGTTGCACCCCTAATAGTTTCGCGCTTTCTGCTTTGGAAACCCATTAAACCTTTTATTGAAAGGGTTAGAGGCAAGGTTGTAGATTGGGGGTTTGCATTGCTCATTTTTGTGGCGGTGGGTTTAAACAGGCAGGTTTTCTTTTCTTCGCCTACCCTACTGCTAAGCATCGCTGGAATTTTAGTTGTTACCATTTTTGGGCTTGGACACTTAACCAACATCGGGGCACGATACCTGAAAATACCTCAGAATAAACGGATTCCAATGGTTATGCTTGTGGCAATAAAAAGTTCTGGGTTTTCGGTATTCACAGCCCTATCGCTTTTTGGGAAGGAAGCCGCCATACCATCGGCCGTAATGGCCGTTATTGTTTTGCTCTATTTAATATTTTTGTCAGTAAAATCAAAAGCATTGTAGGTGAAGATTACTTTTCTTGGAACAGGAACATCGCAGGGAATGCCGGTTATTGCATGCCCCTGTCCAATTTGCCAATCAGCTGACCCCCACGACTGGCGGCTTAGAACATCGGCACTAATTGAGCATCAAGGAATTAACATGGTGATTGATGCCGGGCCCGATTTTCGCCAGCAAATGCTCCGCGCCAAGGTTAAAACCTTACATGCCATTCTACTCACCCACGAACATCGCGACCACATTTCAGGGTTGGACGATGTTAGAGCTTACAACTGGCTACAGAAAAGGCCTATGGATATTTGGGCCGAAAACAGGGTACTTGCTGAACTGAAAAGGGAATACAGCTATGTTTTTGCCGAGCATAAATACCCGGGAATACCCGAATTTGAGTTACATAGCATCGATGGTCAACCGTTCGATGTAATGGGGATTACTATTACTCCCATAAGGGTTTATCACTATAAACTGCCTATTTACGGCTTCCGAATTGGCGATTTGACCTACATTACCGATGCCAACTTTATTCCCGAAGAGGAAAAAGAAAAAATTATTGGCACGAAGTATCTGGTGATAAATGCCCTAAGGATGCAAAAACACATCTCGCACTTTTCGCTGCCCGAAGCGCTCGAACTAATATCGCAGCTAAGTCCTCGCAAGGCTTTTATTACTCACATTGGCCACCAAATGGGCTTTCACAACGATGTTTCCAAATCGCTGCCCGAAAATGTATGCCTTGCCTACGATGGGCTTGAGTTAGAATTTTAATCGGCTTTTTCGACCTTTATTAGCGCAATAAAAGTAAGAGTTGATAGGATAACGAATATCACTCCTGCTGAAGTTAGGGCAAGCGTTAAACTCCAACTATCGGTAAGCCAACCGTAAAAGGGACCCCATATAGAGAATATAATCCGAATAATAAAATTTCTCACCGACAGAATCGTAGCCCTCATAGGAGCAGGTGCAATTCTATTAATGCTATCCTTGAGTATGGGCGTAGCCACACCCCGCGCCAAGTAGAACAGCACTATAAAAGGCATAGCCCAGTAATACCTAACTAACCCTGATGCCACAAAGCCCAACGATAGCAAAAGGATTAGCAGGGTAATGGTTCTATTCCTGCCCAACTTAAGTTCAACCCTATAGGCAAACATGGCTGCAACTCCCACAAGCAGGTTTAATGCAGTCCATATAGCACCATAGATTTCAACTGGCGTTTCAGCCCGAATTAGCC
Source organism: Bacteroidota bacterium (assembly GCA_040752515.1). Lineage (GTDB taxonomy): Bacteria > Bacteroidota > Bacteroidia > Bacteroidales > Tenuifilaceae > Tenuifilum. The sequence continues at coordinate 20,763 of JBFMGQ010000021.1, forward strand.
AAGGTTGAACAAACCATGCCATGGTTAAGGTAGATGCCCCCACCACCGACGAAAGCAATATACTCCAGCGCAAGCGCAAGTTCTTAACAAGGGCGAACCTTACCACATCAACTATTTGCTTCCAGCCCAGTTCCAAACGATTATGTTCGGTTTTGGGTTCAATAAGCGTAAAGGCAGCCGGAACGGCTAAAAGGGCAACAAGGGTTTGCCCGTAGTATGGGTAACGAATGCTAATCGCAGCAAGCAACCCGCCAAGTATCCCAGCCGATGCCTCGGCAAAATTACCCACCGACGTCATTCGGCCCTCATGCCTTATGTACCTGTCGTGCTGCTTGGCATCCACAAGACTATCGTAAAGCAATGCTGAATCGGCGCCGGAAATCATGCTCTGGCCAAAGCCAAGCACAACCTCCGCTACTAAAAATCCCCAAAAATCAAAGGATACTGAATAGATGGCGAAGCCAAAAAATCCCAAAGCCGCACCAATGGCAATGGTGTTTTTTCGCCCAAGCACATCGGCAAAGTAACCCGATGGAATTTCGAGTAAAACAATTGACAACGAGTAAACGCTTTGAAGGACAAAAACCTGGCTTACGCTTAACCCATTAGCCTTGTAAAAAAGAACAACAATGGGCATCACCAACATAAACCAATGTGATACCTTGAGAATATACAGGCGGATTAAGTTATGACGTAACACATCATGATTCATGCCCACAAATGTAATATATACCAAGATTAGACCATAAAAACACAAAAAAACATTTAAACAACTTGTTTCTATTGACTTATCGGGGTAATCCTCATTTACCAAAATTTTTCATTCCAAGGTTTCGGAATGAATAGATTTTGTTGGTCGACTCGTCACTTGATTTTTTCAATTGACGTACATGGAATAAATCAAAAAAGGCCATTGAGTCGAAGTAAAATGGCCTTAATGGGAAGCGATTACTTAAAGCAACAATTGTTCAATGGCATTGAATGTAGAAACCAATTTCACTTCATTTTTTCAGCCCTTCCGCCTTTAATAATCCTCCTTATCCTTGTGAAATCGAAGTTTTTGCCCGTATCATTTTTTTGAAATACAACAAGGTCGGCAGTGTAGCCTAAGGCTATTTTACCTTTGTGGTTATGAATGGCAAGGGCTTTGGCAGCATTAAATGATGATATCCTACCAATTTCGGGGATTGTAAATCCATACTCCAAAAATAAATTTTGTTCCTGGGCAAAGGCAGAGCCATCGAATGGCATATTGGAGCCAATGCGCAATTCAACACCATTATCGTGGAGTGTCCTAACATACTCCATCAGGTGTGTAAATCCATACTTTAAGCGTTGCTTAATGGCTTGGGTTTGTTCAATACCATAGGTAGCAAAGCCCGAATCGACAAAATGCTTAACCCTGTAAAGGCCTGTGGAAAGCGAGGTGCTGTTTGAGCCGAGTATAGCTGCCACGGAATCGAGCAAAGCGGGGCTGTTTTCAGCCAAATACGATATCGCTTCAATGGTTAAAAGTTCGTTGGGTATGTTTTGCTTAATACCATAAACATTAGCTATTCTATTTTCTACTATCCCGTTTGAGCCTGTATGCAAGAGTAAGGGATTTATGATTGATTGTAAGCCCTCGATATTTTTAGGGTAACTCAAACCATTTTGAATTCCTGTAAGAATCCAAAAATTATTGCTGCTTGTATTGGCCTTGTAATTACCATTGTAAAATCCCTCGATAAAAAGGTAAGGCGACAGGCTGGAATTAAATGTATCATTACCCTCCCCAATCCACTGTATAACAATAACATCAGTGAGCTTAGGATTTGGCTTCCAGTTCTGAATCTGGGAAACCCATGTCGAATCGGGTTCAGCATCAACCACGGTTGTTACGCCGTAGGGTAAGAAATGTTTGGAAACAATGCTGCGGTAAAAGGTTGTAAGGCTCTTGGGATGGGTATCAAAGGCCTTGCCATTCGATTTGAAGAAGCACGCAATGGAGGTATGGCTATCGATAAAACCAGGTAAAACAATACCGCCATCGGCATCAACCACCTTGCGGGTGCGAACAGGCTCGCCAGCATCAATTATTCCAGCTATGGTATCGCCTTTTACCAGTATGGTTTTCCCCTCCACCAAACCACTATCGGTAAGAATAATGGCATTCTCCACAATCAAATCGTAACGCTTGGGCTTTTGGCAACCGCTTATACCCACCATAACGGATAAGGTAAAAACAACTAAAGTAAATCGATTCATAGAAATTAAGGTTACTATAACATTATGCGACATTATTTTTCGCCTGGTAAATTTAACAACTAACGAGCAAAGAAAAAAATAAGGGGTTGCAGCTTGCAACCCCTTTAAAGTATCTACTTAAAACCTCGGTTCCGTAAAAGCGGTTCAATGGATGGCGCTTTCCCGCGGAATTTGAGGTACTGAACCATACCATCGTTGTTACCGCCTTCGGCAAGTATGTACTTACGGAACTTAGCGGCAACATCCCTATTGAAAATATCGCCTGTTTCAACAAAAGCGTTATAGGCATCGGAATCGAGCACCTCAGCCCAAAGGTAAACGTAATAGCCCGATGCATAACCTCCAACAATATGGTTAAAGTAAGTGGTTCGGTAACGGGGATAAATCTCAGGGATTAGGTTGATACGGCTCATTGACTGGCTTTCGAACTCAAGCACATCAACCTGCTTGGGTTCAGTAAAGCTATGCCAATCCAAATCGAGAATAGCTGCAGCAATGTACTCAACGGTGGCAAAGCCCTGGTTAAACTTTGAGCTGCGCTGTAGTTTATCAATTAGTTCATCGGGCATAACCTTGCCGGTTTGGTAGTGCTTGGCATAGAACTTTAGCACCTCGGGTTGACCAGCCCAATGCTCCATGATCTGCGAGGGTAGTTCAACCATGTCGCGCGGAACACTTCCAGCAATCCTATCGTAAGGACCATCGGTAAACAGGCCATGTAGCGCATGCCCAAACTCATGGAAAAGGGTTTCAACCTCATCCCAGGTGAGCAGTGCAGGTGTGGTTTGGGTAGGGCGGGTAAAGTTTGTAACAATATTTACAATAGGGGTTATCTTTTTGCCATTCTCATAGGTCTGCTGGCGGAAACGTCCGCACCAGGCACCCACACGTTTACCGGGACGAGGATGGTAGTCGAGATAAAGCAATCCAACATGGTTTCCCTTATCGTCCTTAACCTCAAAGGACTCTACTTCAGGATGGTAAACAGGTAAATCGGTGCGCTTGGTAAAGGTTATGCCGTATAGCTTGTTGGCAACATGGAACATACCATCGCGCACATTTTCGAGCTTAAAGTAGGGCTTCAGCTCAGCCTCATCAAGGTCGTACTTCTCCTTTTTGAGCTTCTCGGCATAGTACCACCAATCCCACGGGGCCAACTTGAAGTTACCACCCTCGCGGTCGATTATGGCCTGCATGGCGTCCCTATCACGAATGGCTGCCTTAAGGGCTGGTGTCATCACCTCGTTCAAAAAGCTGTAAACGGCATCGGGGGTTTTAGCCATGTTGTTGCTAATAACGTAGTGGTTAAAAGTTTCATACCCCAAGAGTTTAGCCTTTTGTGCACGCAGGTTTGCTATTTCGAGCAGGATGGCCTTATTGTCGAACTTGTCGTTATTGTTGCAACGCATCACATAGCCCATGTATAGTTTTTCCCTTAGCTCACGCTTTTTGGAGTACTGAAGGAAAGGAATCATACTGGGCTTTTGCAGGGTAAATACCCATTTGCCCTCGTGCCCAAACTGTTTGGCTGTAATAGCAGCAGCATCGATAATATCCTTTGAAAGCCCATCTAAATCCTCGGGCTTATCGATAACCAGAATAAAGTTTTTGTTGGTTTCATCAAGCAAATTCTCCCCAAATTTCAACCCCAACTGCGAAAGTTTTTGATTAATCTCGCGGAGTTTAGCCTTATCATCGTCGTTCAGGTTAGCTCCGTTACGAACAAAATCGTCGTAATACTTTTCAACGGTTCGCAACTGGAGGCTATCGAGCTTTAATTTCATGCGACTATCGTAAACGGCCTTTATTCGTTTAAAAAGCTTATCGTTTAGGCTGATGTTATCGCGATGAGCAGTAACCTTTGGGGCAACCTCACGGGCAATAGCCTGCATCTCGGGTGAGGTTTCAGCGCTGTTTAAGCTATAGAAAACCGTGCTAACCTTAGTTAGTAACCTACCCGATTTATCGAGTGCAAGAATGGTGTTTTCAAAGTTAGGCTGCTCCGGATTATTAACAATTGCATCAATCTCCTTTTGCTGTTCCTCAATCCCCTTTTCAAAAGCAGGAACATAATGTTCCAGCTTAATCTCGTTAAAGGGTGGAACTTTAAATGGTGTTTTGTACTCGGTGAAAAACGGGTTTTCGGTTTTAACCAAAGCAAACCCGCAAACTATTGCGGCTAATGGCATAAGTAAGAGAATTTTTCTCATAGTTTTAGGTTTTGGTTCAATATCCATTTGATGCCGAATGAAAGGCAAGGTTTAAAGGAGGGATAAAGGATAAAGGTTAAAGGATAAAGGATAAAGAGCCTGATCCGCTCTGCGGAGTTCAAGAGCCTGTCCCGCCAAGAGTGATTTAAGATTCAAGGTTTAGGGCTCCAATGGCTGTATCGCGAAGGGTAATTCAAAGTTCAATGCTTCCATATGGCGCCCACTACTCACTTTCCCTCAAACTTACCCCAGCTTCCTTAATTTCATATTATTACGGACAATTCCGTTTCATCTCCATATAGGAGTTACCGTTTAACGGCTAACGAAAAATAATTAACTGCTATCGTTCTACTTTTTTAGGTAATCCGAGAACACTTTCTCAAACTTCTCAAGTTTTGGGGTAATAACCATCCGGCAGTAGGCTTGATTCTTATTCCCCTCGTAGTAGTTTTGGTGGTAGTTCTCGGCTTTGTAAAAGTTTTTGTAGGGCTCTATAGCCGTAACAATTGGGCTGCTCCATATTCCTGCGGCATCGAGCTGGTTTTTGATTTCAATGGCGGTAGCTTTTTGCTCCTCGGTATGGTAGAAAATCACCGAACGATACTGCGTTCCAATGTCGGCTCCCTGTCGGTTTAGGGTGGTTGGATCATGCGTTTTAAAGTAGATTTCAAGGATTTTGGCAAAGGGAATGATATCGGGATTAAATGTTACCTGAACCACCTCGGCATGGCCAGTATTTCCGGTGCAAACCTCTTGGTATGAAGGATTAACCACATGTCCGCCGGAATAACCCGATTCAACCTTTACAACACCATTAACTCGACTAAAAATTGCCTCAACACACCAGAAGCAACCCGCGCCCAAAGTTACCGTTTCGGTTTTAGCATTCATAGTTTCAACTGTTTTTTGTGCCTTACAGCCTAACATTAAGGTTAAGACTAAAGTCCATAGGATTAAAAAATAATTAACTGTCTTCATTGCAGAGTCAATTTAAGTATTGACCAAGATATTAACCAATTTGGCAGATTGTTGTTCAAAATCACAAAAAAAATAGCAGAAAAGTACCTTATGTTTATCAACCAGCTATTTAAAAGAAAAAAGCCGGATAAATTCCGGCCATGTACTAATTAGCATATATTTTAATTAAACCTATACGAAAACTTAACCAAGAATATGTTGTGTGGATGCGAATCCCAAAGGTTATCAACATCATCGCCAATAGAGTTACTGTAAACCGATTCGAAGTTTTCTTTTCCATGCGTCCAAACAAAGTAAACCGTAGAACCGGGTCGGTATTCCCATCGAACTATCAGATTCGATTGAAGGTTAAGGTAGTTGAAATCGCGGTTCGAAAACGAGTAATCGGTAGTGCCATCGGTATTTTCATCAACTAAATACTCCTCATTGTTGGAATCGTAGGAAATTTGGGAAGTGGTAAATTGCGAATACCTATCGGAATACTTATGAGCTCTGGGGTTGGTAATATACTTGAAATTGGAGTACCTACCAGTTGTAAAGTAAGGCCTACCGTAATACTGAACCGACAAATCGGGATTGATACTATACTCAACCCTTAACGACATAACCCAAGTATTACGGTCAAGGGAAGCCCTTACATATCGTGTATCGTTTAATGTACTTACATTGGTCACATAGGCAAGCTCGCTTTTACTTTTAGAATACGAAGGGCTAACTCTTACCAGTAAACTTTTAAGCGGTTTGTAGGTTATTGAAAAGGAATAGTTACTACTTCTTGAGCTGTTGTAATTCCCTAAATAAGCGCTGTTGCTTGCACCAAAAATCAAATTCTTCCTTCCATCTGAGTTAAGACTAAGCCAGTAGTTGATTCCCCCTGGTAATTTTATTGCCGGGCCACCACGTAATTCCGATGCGCTTAGGTTTTCACCATTATAGTTTATGCCACCACCAATAAACCAGTAGTTGGGCAGCTGAAGGTTCAAATTAATGTTTCCTCCTTTGTAAGTCGATTCGCCACCAAAATTCCAGCCTGTCCACTGGTTAATGTTAACGTTAAACCATCGGTACAATTTTGTAGGCTCCCAGTAACGAATACCAACCCATAACACCTGAAAGATATCGTCAACATTCTGGACAAACCCAATATCATTTATCTCTAACTGCGGTGAACGCCAGGCAACAGCAGTCATGTATCGCAAATGACCCTCGCCTACCTTGCCAAACTGTAATAATCCGCCTGTTCCTGTCAGTGATGATCTTGATGAGTCTAACCTTACATGTTTAATATCGGGGCGTTGGAAGTATCGAGCGGAGCTGGTTTGTGTTAAAAGTATTGCCTCCTTAGTGCCGTTTACATGGCTGCCAAAGAGCTTTGCTGCCACCATATATTTTTTATTAGCCCACATGTGAACCAAATCAATTCCCGCTGATAATGCATTACGGTGATACTCGTCCTTCAAGATACCAGTAAGTGAACGGTTGGTAGAAGTAGCCATCCCCGAAACTATAGTATTTCCAGAGTTGTATTCCTGTTTTGCTGTAGCAACAGTATAGTTGGTAAGGGGCTCAACCATTTGATGATAGCGGTAACCAGCTGAATCGATGTTCGCATAGGCATTACCTGTAACGCTTTCCAGCAAACCTACCGATAGTCCATTACTCGACCTGCCTGTAAGTTTGGCTGCCCCAAGAATAGTTGTGTTGGAAGGCACGCGGGCGTACTCATTATCATCCAGTTCAGGATAATGCTGTGGCGCCCTTCCAATTCTGCGCGAGTAGAATAGGTTATTCGAAGCAAGATCACCATCGCCAAACATCAATGGGAAACTAAGCAGATTACTCCCTTCAATAAAGAAAGGCCGTTTCTCCTCAAAGTAAGTCTCAAATTCGGTAAGATTTATCATGGCAGGGTCGGCCTCAACCTGTCCAAAATCGGGATTAACGGTTAGGTCAAGGGTAAAGTTATTGGTTAAGCCAATTTTGGCATCAACGCCGGCATTCAGACCATTACGCCGCCCGGTCATAAAGGGATTCCCCTCTTCTGGCTTAAAACTTTCGGTCTTGGTAACAACATAGGGAGCAACCTCAATCTGGCGTTTTGGGGTTAACCCCTTCAGCCCATGCAATTCGCCAAACAGGTGGACAAAACCCGGTGCATCCTTTGGCACATGCTGCCAAAAATCGGTTTCCTGGTTCCGATGCATATAACGCCCCACCTGAATACCCCAGGTTTGCTCATCGGCAGCAGAGAACCTAAGCTGGTTAAGGGGAATTTTCATCTCGGCAGTCCACCCATTACGGTTTCGGTTTGTCTTAGCCCACCAAATGGGATCCCAGTTTGGGTCTTCCCTATCGCCATTCTCGGTCATTACCATATCCATTTTTGTTCCGGAAACGGTTACCGTAAAAATAAATGCAGTTCGTTTATCGAAGTAGGAGTCAATTCCCAGGGCAACAAAATCGCCCTCGATATCATCGCGACGGGTAACCCGCGAAACAATCTTCTCGGGCTCGGTATCGTGCATACGGAATGCAGCGTAAAGGTAATCGTTATCGTAGGTTATCATAAACTCGGTTTGCTGCGATGGTTCCGCTCCATTATGGGGCTCGTGTTGCCTAAAACCACCACACCAGTTGCTTTTTTGCCAAACCTCATCGTCCAACACACCATCAATCACCGGTGGATGTGGATTAACCTGCACTGCCGTGCATGTATTTTTTTGAAAATCCTGAGCGGTAAGAGGATTCGAAATGAAAGTAAACATTGCTGCAAATAGCATTGAGCATGCGGTAAAGTTTAGGTTCATAATTTTGAAAGTTTTTTAGGTAATGACGTATATAAGACGCTAAACGCTGCTCATTGATTACTCCAAAATTGTTAATGATTGCTAAAAGTTTATGGATTGGTGGTTTGCAATAGAGCACCTTGAGTATAGTTGATAGTTGTCCGTGAACTTTAATAGAACACAGATGACAAAGGTTTGACAGATTTACACTGTGTTACTCTCTGTGAACTCTATGGTACTCTGTAATACTATTCCTAATGGTAGTTCACAGTTAGTGATTGGTGTTAGTAAAGCAAGAGTCAGCAGTCAGAATAAAAGCCTAAATACCAAACAAAACGTTTAGCGGTTTACAACTAAGGGTTAACAAAACTTTTTTAGCTTTGGCACTTCACTACTCACCACCTCCCAAAAACGCCTCCCTGCCAGGATATCCATACTTTGATTTGGCTATTTCGGTTGGAAAAACAAAATACTTAATTTTCCCTGTTGTGCATAGGGTACCCGTGCCGTCAAAAAGTTCAACATGCACGGTTACCAATCGTTTCTCACGGTTATCAATTCGACCACGAACAATCACTTCGCCCTTTTCAATTAGCAATGGTTTAGAATAAAAAATCTCCATACTATGGGTTACACCAGCAGTACCCTCCAAAATGTATATGCTCCAGCTGGCCACCTCATCCATAAGTGTCGATTGAATTCCGCCGTGCAACACACCATGATAGCCTTGATAGTTAGCTTGCGGAGCCCAACGGGTTTCAAAGGTTTGGTTTAACTCATCGTACCAAAAGCCGAGCTTTAAACCAATGGGGTTTTTACTCGAACAGCAAAAACAACCGTGTTCCGGAAAACGTTCGTAAGGATTTTTTACTTTTACCATATCAACTAAAATAATTACTTCAGCAATTTTAAAACTATTTTAATAAACTAATGCCTAAAACATATGTTTATTTTAAACAGATTTTAATAATTTTGAAAAAACTCTGAAAAGTATGGATACCAAACACGGAAACGCAACCCGATTAAAGCTGATGGAAACAGCCCGCGAACTTTTCATAGCCAAGGGAGTAGATAGAGTTGGCGTTCGTGAGATTGCATCCAAAGCGGGCGTAAACCTGTCGCTTATGAACTATTACTTTCAAAGCAAGGAAAACCTGCTTGAACAGATATTTGAACAATCGATAAAGGATAACGGGCAAAAAATCAGGCAAATCCTTAATGCCGATATGCCCCTTGATCAAAAAATCAAGACATACATTAACGCCTACATCGATATACTAACTGAAGATCCCCTGCTTGTTCCCTTTGTGCTGTCAATTATTCATAGGAATGCGGAGCAAGCATCGAGGCTAAAAGCTGTTCATACCCTTTACAATACCGAAACCTTTTCAAATCAACTCAAGCATGAAGCTGAGTTGGGTAATATCCGAAAAGTTGACCCTGAACAATTTTTTATCAGCATGATCTCCTTAATCCTCTTTCCGTTTGCCATAAAATGGTTAATTGGATATAGAATGACATTAAACAAAGAGCAAATGGCTCAATTCCTTGAGGACAGGCGTGAACATGTTTACGATTTGCTAATGAATTCGCTTCGGCCATAAAAACACAAACCCCACCATTAAAAAGTGGGGTTTTTACTTTAATCTTATCTCCTTAACAATCTCACTTCCGTAGAACTCATTGATGTGGGCTATCAGATTTTTCCGGCGCATGTGCAGTTCCTGTCGCAAGGCTGCCGAGTTAAGGCTAATGGTTAAAACCCCCTCCTTGAAATGAACATCGGTGGTGTTCATGGCAATATCACGCCCAACCATTTTTTCCCAGTCGGCCCGAATTGTAGCCTGATTAAAGTTATCGTTCCACTTCATGGCATCGATGAATGCCTTAATGGCTTCGCCCAACGATTTGGTGTTGTAGTCGCTCATACAGTTTTATCTCGATTCAACCAGTTCAAATTCAGAATTATCAACCCTAAAAAATCGATAGCCCGAGGATACTTTTGTTAAAACCTCCTCGAGCCTATTCTTGTTGGTATCGGTGATAAAGATTTGGCCAAACCCATCGTGGGCAACCATATCGATAAGCCTATGAACCCTACCGGTATCGAGCTTATCAAAAATATCGTCGAGCAACAGAAGGGGTTTGATCCCTGCAACCCGAGCAATGAAATCGAACTGAGCAAGCTTTAGGGCTATCAGGTAGGTTTTTTGTTGACCCTGTGAGCCCTCATTGCGAATGGGATATCCATCAATTAAAAGTGTAAGGTCGTCGCGATGAATACCAACAGATGTGTACTGCAAAACCCTGTCCTTTTCAATGTTCTCCCGAAAAAGTATCTCGGCAGGGGTATCGTTCAGGTGCGACCTGTAGCTCAACGAAACCTTTTCCTGTCCGCCCGACACCTTGTTGTAGTACTCCTGGAGAATTCCAATAAGCTGCTCCACAAACGCCTTGCGTTTAGAGTGAATTACCGAGGCATACTCGGCAAGCTGAATGTCAATTGCCTCAATCAAATCGTAGCTAAAAGCAGTTCGGGCATAGGACTTCAACAGGCTGTTGCGTTGGGCAAGCAAGCGGTTGTAGCGCAGCACCTCATCGAGATACACCCTATCAATCTGCGAAATCACACCATTCATATACTTACGTCGCTCCTCGCCACTACCCTCCACCAGCTCATTATCGGTAGGCGAAACCATTACCACCGGAAGAAACCCAATATGGTCGGCAAGACGCTCGTAGGCTTTGCCATTACGTTTAAAAACTTTCCCCTCGCCCTGTTTCAATCCGCAATAAATGCTCTCATCAACCCCTTGACGGGAATAAAAACCTTGCAGCACGAAGAAATCCTGCCCGTGGCGTATCACCTGTAAATCAGTTGACGAAAGCGAACTCTTGCACATGGATAGGTAGTAAATGGCATCGAGCAGGTTGGTTTTACCCTGACCGTTATTGCCCACAAAACAGTTTATTTTGACATCAAACTCGATATCAACCTGATTTATCGACTTATAGTTTATGGCTGTTAGCCTTTTAAGATGCATAAAAAACCAAAATGAATATTTGCAAAGGTAATTAAACCGAAAATGTTTGCCTAAAATTTTCAGATATTACAAAAACAATTACTTTTGCGATTGCTTTGTTAAAAAATAAATACTCATCAGATATGGCAGACAAAAAGAAACAGCAGACAAACGATACTGTAGAGTCAATTGACAACGCTTTAACCCGTACCGAACAGTTTATTGAACAAAATCAAAAGAGCCTAACCATTATTGTTGCGGCTATTCTGGCAATTGTGGCAATCTACTTTGGCTACAAGCGATTATACCTTCAGCCCAAGGAAGATGAAGCCAGTTCACAAATATTCCAGGCACAGTATTATTTTGAACAGGATTCGTTCCGCCTGGCTCTTTACGGTAACGAGAATGACCTTGGTTTTGCAGCCATTGCCGATAAGTATGGTATGACCCGTACCGGAAACCTGGCTAACTACTATGCAGGCATTTGCCTCCGCGAAATGGGCGAATACGAGAAGGCCATTGATTACCTAAAAAAATTTGATGCCGGCGACCAAATGGTTACACCCATTGCCTATGGCGCAATTGGCGATTGCTATGTTGAACTCAAAAGACTGAACGATGCGGCCAAATTTTACGTTAAAGCGGCCAAGTTCGAAAAGAACGATTTCACATCGCCAATTTTCTATAAAAAAGCTGGCATGGTTTACGAGGAACTGAAACAGTACAGTAAAGCTCTTGATGTTTACAACATCATCAAAAACGATTTTCCCAAGAGCGTTGAAGCCAGGGATATTGAGAAAGACATTGCACGCCTAAACGTGCTGATGAATAAATAGAACATCAATTTAAAGCATATTTTAAGGGGTGCAGCGCAATGCCACCCCTTATTTTTTGAGGCATATTTTCGTATCTTTGAAAACAAAAATCAATGCTATGGCTACTAATCTGAAAAATCTATCGAACTACGACCCCAATAAGGTTCCAAGTGCAAAGAACATGAAGTTTGGCATTGTGGTGTCGGACTGGAACGATACGGTAACCCATAAATTGCTCGAAGGCGCTTACAACGCACTTGTTGAACATGGTGCAACCGACGAGAACATTCTGGTAAAGCACGTTCCCGGGGCATTTGAACTTACCCTTGGCGGCCAGTTCATGGCCGAGTATGCCGACTTGGACGCGGTCATTTGCCTTGGCTGTGTTATACAGGGCGAAACCCGCCATTTCGATTTCATTTGCCAGGGGGTAACCTATGGCATTACTGAGCTTAACATGAACTATAACATACCTTTCATTTTTGGCGTGCTTACCACCGATAACCTTGAGCAAGCACTCGACCGAGCCGGCGGTAAACATGGCAATAAAGGCGTTGAGGCAGCCATTACAGCCATTAAAATGGCAGCCCTTCAAAAAGAGATGGAAGAGCTGGAAGGATAGCAGATTCGTTGTTTGTTGATGATTGTTCAATGTTCGTGATTTTAATTGACATTTGGCCGAAAATGGTTGATAATAAAAGCCAAAATCCCTCAGCCGTTTAACGGTTAACGGCTAACGGTTAACGACTCACAAGCCACGTTTCACTTTTCACTTTTCACTTTTCACTTTTAACTCCCCCCCCATTCGCAACAAAATCAACTTAACAATGGCACAATTGCCAGCTAATGCTATATTTGCATTACAAGAGCCTTAACCTATTCAAAATGAAACGTATTTTTTATTTATTAATGCCGCTGTTGCTTGCACATGCCGTTAACGCTCAGGGTGTTAATCCATTAATCTGTAAGGCCGATTCGGCTAACCAAATGCGGTGGGTCGATTCTGTTTTATCCAGCCTAAGCCTAAAAGAGCGAATTGCTCAGCTTTTTATGGTGGCTGCATACTCAAACCAGAACGACACCCATGTTAGGGAAATATCGCAGCTAATAACAAAACAAGGAATTGGAGGGTTGATATTCTTCCAGGGTGGGCCTGTTAGGCAAGCCCTGCAAACCAACTACTACCAATCGTTAGCCAAGGTTCCATTGCTCATAGGTATTGATGCCGAATGGGGTTTAGGCATGCGCCTCGATAGCACCTTATCGTATCCCAGACAAATGGCACTGGGTGCCACAAACGACACGCTGCTTACCTACCAAATGGCTGCCGATATTGCACGCCAGCTAAAACGCTTGGGCATTCACATCAACTTTGCACCGGTTGTCGATATCAACACTAACCCGCTAAACCCAGTTATAGGGTCACGGTCCTTTGGGCAAGATATGGAAATGGTTAGCCGGCATGGCATAGCCTACGCCAAGGGTTTGCAGGACAATGGGATACTGGCTTGCGCCAAGCATTACCCAGGACACGGTGATACTTACGACGATTCTCACTTAACACTACCCCTGGTGCAGCACAGTGCAAACCATATCGATTCCGTTGAGCTTTACCCATTTAAAAAACTCTTTTCATCAGGGGTAGCCGGTGTTATGGTTGCTCATCTTAGAATACCCTCGCTCGAACCTGATACACTACTGCCTTCGAGCCTATCGTCGAGAATTGTAGGACAAAAACTTTTTGGTGAGCTTGGTTTTAATGGCCTTGCTTTTACCGATGCACTCAACATGAAAGGCGTATCGGCCTACTTCGAACCTATTGATGCAAATATCCGTTCGCTTTTAGCTGGGAACGATATACTCCTTTTCCCTTCAGAAATTGAGAATACCATTAAAAAAGTTGAGCAACTCATCCAAAGTGGTCAAATACCCGAAGACCTTATCAACTTAAAATGTAAAAAGGTTTTAATGGCCAAGTACCTTGTTGGTTTAAATAGATATCAACCTATAAAAATAGATGGGCTTTACAACGACATAAACCTACCATACTCACAGGTTCTCCGCCGTAAAATCATTAGGAATGCTATAACAGTTATTCACAATCCCAACAATTTTGTGCCTCTCAAGCGACTCGATACCTTAAGAATAGCATATATTGAGATTGGATCGAACAAAGGCGATGCTTTCCGCGAACAGCTTGAGCTTTATACCGCCATCCATACATTTTCCATTAATGCTGAAGCCGAACAGGCAGAGTTCGATACCCTGCTTACCGAGCTGGAACCATACAACCTAATAATTGTTGGATACCACACCATTGAGAGCAAAGCAGCAAAGGGCTATGGCGTTAGCCAGCAAGCATCCAATTTCCTGTTCGACATATCATTTCGAAAAAAGGTGATACTTAACCTATTTGGCAACCCCTACTCTACTAGCCGGTTTGCCAATCCACTAGCTTTTGCTGCAATAATTGTCTCATACGATAACTCAACCGATAGCCAAAGCCTAACGGCACAAACCATTTTTGGAGGCATCCCTTTCTTTGGCAGGTTAAGCGTAACCGCAAGCGACATGTTTGGTATATACTCTGGTTCCCATTCCAGCCAAAAAATTAGGCTTGGCTATGGAATTCCTGAGGAGCTCGGAATTAAGTCGGAAATGTTATCGGAAGTGGATTCCATTGCCATGGAAATAATCAGAATCGGAGCCGCCCCTGGCATGCAAATTCTTGCAGCAAAGGATGGCGTTGTATTCTACAACAAGGCGTTCGGCAAACCCACCTACGTTTCGGAATACGGTAACGATATCAGAATGCTCTACGATATTGCATCGGTAACCAAGGCTGCTGCTACCCTACCTGCCCTAATGACCCTTTACAGCCGGGGTATGATCTCATTCGACTCAAAGCTGGGTCAATTTATAGATTTGAAAGGGTTTCCCGATAAATCGAAATTACTCATTGGCGATATTCTCCGCCATCAGTCCGGGTTGCAGGCATGGATACCTTTTTACATGAATACACTAACCTCGCTGGAACCAAATATTCCGTTATGGACAGAAACCTTTAGCCAAACGCATCCCTACAAGTTTAATGGTAAACGCTTTGCCAGCAGGTTCGCCTACCCAAGCCCTAAGTTCTACCGAACCGATTCCAGCGCTAACTACCCAAACAATGTGGCTTTCCGTATTTACTCATCGGCAAGCATTAGCGATTCCATTTACAAATGGATAAACCAATCACCCATCTCCGACGCCGGTAAATACCGATACAGCGATTTGGGTTTCCTTTACCTGCAAAGAGTAGTTGAAACCCTCGAACAGCAAAAATTAGACAGAGTTGTTGAGCCAATATACAGCAAGTTAGGAATGAACTACACCTGTTTCAACCCATTACGGCGTTTTGACACCGAAAGGATAGCTCCAACCGAACACGACCCCGTTTTCCGCAAGCAGTTAATCTGGGGGCATGTTCACGACCCTGCTGCGGCTATGCTTGGTGGAGTAGCTGGCCATGCTGGCCTTTTTGCCAATGCCAACGATTTGGCCAAGCTCATGCAGCTTTACCTAAACGATGGGGAATATGGCGGCGAACGCTTCTTTGAACCGGGAACTGTTAGCCTATTTACAAACGTAAAATCAACAAATGGAAACCGCCGTGCATACGGTTTCGATAAACCCAACACCAACGGTTCTTCGCCTGCCGGAGAAATGGCTTCGCCCGAAAGTTTTGGCCACACCGGCTTTACCGGAACAATGGTTTGGGCTGACCCACAAAACGGACTGGTATATATATTCCTTTCAAATCGTGTTCATCCCGATGCAGAAAATACAAAACTTTCAAACCTTAACTACCGAACACGCATTCACGATGTATTTTACCGTGCCATACAAAGCGCAAACAAACCTATAAATCAATAATTGGGTAGAGAAACACCAACCGCATTCCACAGGGTGTGGAAATTTTTCCACACCCTGTGTTTTTTTATCATTAGCCAAACATAAAATCATATAAATATTTGATTGATATTCTGATATTTAATAAATTTCCAGCAAGAAAATAATTAGTTTTTATAGTTCTGGCACGGTTTTGTTAATGTATATGATGTCCCAAACACCATAAATACATAAATTGCTGTTGCCACCAGCAGCCAGGTTGTCCGGATCACCGCATTTACTGTCGGCCATGCATCGAATCCACCAATAGTCCCAGATCAAAAGACAGTATAACCCGGACAACTTTTTTTATTTCATATTTCTAAGCCTAATTTCTATCCCTTGTGTGTCATATAAACCTATAGCAAGCTCCTCTAAATTTGTATTTCCGGTATGGTAAGGGTAAAGAATTTTTGGTTTCACCATAATAGCCGCAGCTTTGAACATTTCGGGACTCATGGTATATGGTAGGTTTGCGGGCAGGAAAGCAATATCGATGGGCCCCAGGTTTTGCATTTCAGGTAAATTTTCGGTATCGCCTGCCACATATACCCTAAGGTTTTCGAACTCAAAGATATAACCATTGCCTTCGCCCTTTGGGTGAAAGGGTTCACCATTAGGGCGTTTGTTAACAATATTGTATGCAGGGATAGCAATGAAACGAAAAAGTGGAGTAACAACAGTATCGCCATTCGCAACAATCTTGCCTTCGGCCTTAAACTTGCTTTGCCTAGCGCAAATGTCCGTCCAGTAAAGTTGTGTGTTTAAGGTATAAACCTTTGTTAATGCCAACGAATCCAAATGATCGCGATGGTGATGGGTGATCAGAATGTAATCGGCCTTTGGAAGCGTATCGTAATTGGCTAGGCTCGACCACGGATCAATATGGATTACCTTATCCAAAAAACTGAACATTAGGGTTCCATGACCAATATGGGTAATAGTTAAGCTATTGCCTTTTGCAGTTACAAAACTGTCGTTTTTTTGCGTGTAAGCTACTGTGGAAAACGTGGCTAATATCAAAACCAGGATTAAAGTTCTCATAGATTAGCATTTTGGTGAACACCAAAAATAAAAAAACCTTGTGAGTTTCACAAGGTTTATTGGGGTGCCCAGGACAAGACTCGAACTTGCACGCTTTTGACGGCGCCAGCCCCTCAAGCTGGTGTGTCTACCAATTCCACCACCTGGGCAATTAGCATCTTTAATCAGTAATTAGAGCTTCTCTTAACTCTAACTTTCTTATTCTTTTTACCATGGGTGGTGGGAACTCGTTCCACTCGGTTCCACCACCTGGGCAATTAGCATCTTTAATCAGTAATTAGAGTTTCTCTTAACTCTAACTTTCTTATTCTTTTTACCATGGGTGGTGGGAACTCGTTCCACTCGGTTCCACCACCTGGGCAATTAGCATCTTTAATCAGTAATTAGAGCTTCTCTTAACTCTAACTTTCTTATTCTTTTTACCATGGGTGGTGGGAGCTCGTTCCACTCGGTTCCACCACCTGGGCATTAAAATCGTTGCAAAAATAATAACAAAATTAATTTTTGCATAGTTCACAGAAAAAAATTCTGTGATACTGGTGCCCAGAACAGGACTCGAACCTGCACACCATTGCTGATACTAGTCCCTGAAACTAGCGCGTCTACCAATTCCGCCATCTGGGCATCTATAATTAGAATCTACAACACTTAAAAGAACATACAGTTTATGATACTATTCTGTTGCCATTGGATGGCGGGAGCTCGTTTCACTCGGTTCCGCCATCTGGGCATATAGATTTTATTTTGCAATACCTAAAAGAACTTCAAACCATCTTCATTGTTTTGCTACCGTTGGGTGGCGGGAGCTCGTTTCACTCGGTTCCGCCATCTGGGCATATAGATTTTATTTTGCAATACCTAAAAGAACTTCTCTAAAATTGCGGTTGCAAATTTACAAAAAAAATCTTCTAGGCAAACTAATTGTGCTTAAAAAATAATAAAGCCGGAACATAACAGTTCCGGCTTTATTATTGGATGTATGGGCTCTAAAGATTTTCTTTGATGTAGTTGGTCATGAGTGTGTAAAGGTGCATGGTGGTGTTCCCGCCGCGTATTCCGTGGTTTTTGTCGGGGTAAACCATCACATTGAACTGTTTGCCGGCCTGAACCAGCTTCTCGATCATCTCAATGGAGTTCTGGAAATGGACATTATCGTCGGCAGTGCCGTGGATAAGCAAGAACTTGCCCTTAAGCTTGTCAACGTGGTTGATTGGTGAATTACTATCGTAGCCTAGGGGGTTATCCTGGGGTAAGCCCATGTAGCGCTCGGTGTAAATTGAGTCGTAATAGCGCCAATTGGTAACGGGTGCCACAGCTATTGCCATTCGGAAAACATCAGCGCCCTTGAACAGGCAAAGACTCGACATGTAACCACCGTAGCTCCATCCCCAAATACCAATCCGGGCACCATCGACAAATGGGAGGGTTTGCAGGTATTTAGCCGTTTCAATCTGGTCGATTGATTCGTAGTAACCAAGTTGCCCGTAGGTCATCTTCTTGAACTGCTCACCTCTTCCGCCTGTTCCACGGCCATCAACGCAAACAACCATGTAGCCTTGGGTTGCCAAGTACTCATCCCAACCAATACGGAAGTTATCATTAACCGACTGTGAGCCGGGACCGCTATACTGGTACATCATCACTGGGTAACGCTTGGTGCTGTCAAAATTCAAAGGTTTCACCATGTACCCATAAAGTTCAACCCCCTCGGAGGTCTTAAAAGTGAAAAACTCCTTTTTGGGGATATCGTATAGCAGCAGCCTTTCCCTAAGTTTTTGGTTATTCTCCATTACCCTTACCTGCTTACCATCGCCCTTATAAAGGGTTACACTCAATGGCGATGTAATGGAAGAGTGATATACCATATAGTACTTATAGTTTTGGGTAAAAACTGCACTGTTCGACCCACTGTTGGGCGATAGCTTTTGCGTTTTACCTTTTGGGTTAATTGCAAAAACAGCCTTCCGCAATGGACTTTGGTCGTATCCAAGGTAGTATATGGTTTTATCTTTGGGATTGAATCCGTAAATCGAAATCACCTCACTGGAGCCCTTGGTGATTTGCTGAATGGCCTTGCTTTGCCAATCGTAAAGGTAGATGTGCTTAAAGCCATCGCGCTCCGAGGTAAGAATGAACTGTTTCCCGTCGGGAGTAATGGTTAGGTAATCGTCGGTTACCTCCTCGATATAGTACTTGTTCGTTTCGGTAAATACCACCTCGGAACTACCCGATGATGCATCGGCCATAAGAATATCTAATTGGTTCTGTAGCCTGTTCAGCCTAATCATACAAAGTTTATCGGATGTGGGCATCCACTTAATTCGGGCAATGTACTGGTCAGTAATAGGGCCGACATCCATTTGACGGGTGGTTTTGCCACTGACATCGTAAACATGGATGGTAACTATTGAGTTCTCCTCACCTGCCTTAGGATACTTAAAGGTATAGTTTTCAGGGTATAGGTTACGTTCATACATGGTCATGTTAAACATCTTTACCCGGCTCTCGTCAAACCGGTAAAATGCGAGTTTTTTGGAATCGGGCGACCACTGTATTCCGGTAGTTAGCGAGAATTCCTCCTCGTAAACCCAATCGGCTGCACCGTTTATTATGCTATTGTACTGGCCATCGGTTGTAATCTGAGTCTCTTCAAAATTCTGCAAATCAACAATGTAAATATTATTATCGCGGACAAACGCCACTTTACTACCATCGGGCGAAAAAGTGGCATTCATCTGAGGGCCGTTCTGCGACAATCGTTTTAGTTCCTTAGTTTTAATGTTATAGATATAGTTTTCAGCCGTATAGGAGTGGCGGTAGATTGATTGTGGGTTGGTTTCGACCAACATCATAGTTTCATCGGCCGAAAGCTGATAGCCCGACATTGCCTTGAGGTCGGCAACATCAAACGCCGATGGGTCAAAAAGAACATCTACCTGTTCGCCTGAGGTAAGCTTGAACTTAGCCACCTGCCTTTTGTCATTGTAAGCCGAGTAAAACTCATCGTCGTTCATGGGTGTTAAGCCCCTAATGCTTTTTAACGAAAAGGTTCCCTTTTTAAAAAGATCGTCAAGGGTGATTTGCTGCTTGGCAACCTGGGCATTGGAACATTGTAACGCAACGGCTATAGCAGCAAACAACAAAAGAAACATTTTTCTCATAGCTGGAAATTTTTATTTTATGTTTTGATTGCTGAATAAGCAAATTGTTTAAACTCAATCTTGGTTAAACCATGGCACTAATGTAGGAATAAATATAAGAAAATGATAACTCGCAATAGTTCTAAAACGATTGCGGATGTTAAAAGGTGTGAAAACCAAACTTTTGTTCCCCCATTCCATTTTTTTTAATACTTTTGTAAGCTCACGAAGAATTTGTTGAAATAAAGTAAAATAAACCCTTTAAGTTTAATTAAAAACTCGAAAATAGATGTCGAAAGTAAAGAGAGTTTACGTCTTTGGAAATAAGACGGCCGAAGGAAAAGCAGACATGAAGAATCTGCTTGGCGGTAAGGGTGCTAACCTTGCAGAGATGTGTCTCTTAGGTTTACCGGTACCCGCAGGTTTTACCATTACAACCGATACCTGTAATGAGTATTACAAGAATAACCATGAGCTACCTGCCGACCTAATCCCTGAGATTTGGGACGCAATGGCAAAGGTTGAACAGATGATGGGCATGAAGTATGGTGATCCTGAAAACCCACTCCTTGTTAGCTGCCGCTCAGGCGCTCGCAAGTCGATGCCCGGTATGATGGATACCGTTCTGAACATTGGACTTTGCTCATCAACCATTCCTGGCCTTATCAAGAAAACCAATAACCCAAGGTTCGTATGGGACTCGTACCGTCGTCTAATCATGATGTATGCCGACGTGGTAATGGAAAAAGCCGAAGGTATTGAGCCAGTTGATGGTAAGGGTATCCGCAAACAGCTCGATGACATTCTTGACGAATACAAGCACAGCAAAGGTTACAAGAGCGATACCGATTTAACCGCCGACGACCTTAAGTTCTTAGCAGAAGAATTCAAGAAACAGGTTAAGAAAGTGCTTGGAAAGGAATTCCCCGACGATGCTAAGGAGCAACTACTTGGCGGTATAAAAGCCGTATTCAAGAGCTGGAATGGTAAGAAAGCCGTTTCGTATCGCCGCATCGAGGGTATTCCCGACGATTGGGGTACTGCCGTTAACGTTCAAACCATGGTATTCGGTAACATGGGCGATACCTCTGCTACCGGTGTTGCCTTTACCCGCAACCCTGCTACCGGTGAGAATGTTTTCTACGGTGAATGGCTAATTAATGCTCAGGGCGAAGACGTGGTTGCCGGTATCCGTACTCCAAACCCTCTGAACAACGACACCAAAAACGAGCAAAACAAGCATCTCCCGAGCATGGAGGAGCTTATGCCCGGAACCTATAAGGAACTTGTTGATATCCGTAACACCCTTGAAAAAGCCTTCAAGGATATGCAGGATATTGAGTTCACTATCCAGGAAGGTAAACTTTACATGTTACAGTGCCGCGCCGGTAAACGCACTGGCACCGCAGCATTGAACATGGCCATGGATATGCTTCACGAAGGCTTGATCGACGAAAAGACTGCTGTTCTTCGTGTTGATCCTGTTCAGCTCGACGAATTACTCCACCCCATTTGCGACCCCAAGGAAGAAGCAAAGGTTTCACCCATAGTTAAAGGTTTACCTGCTGGTCCTGGTGCTGCAGTTGGTAAGGTTGTATTCACCGCCGAAGATGCAGTTGCATGGAACCGCAAGGGCGAAAAGGTAATCCTACTCCGCGAAGAGACCAACCCTGAGGATGTTGAGGGTATGCGCGCAGCCATGGGCATTCTGACCGCCCGTGGCGGTATGACCTCGCACGCCGCTCTTGTTGCCCGCGGTTGGGGCAAATGCTGTATAGTTGGCGCTGGCGCTCTCAAAGTTAATGCAGCCGAAAAAACCGCCAAGGTTGAAGGTTCTAATATTGTCATTAAGGAAGGCGATGTGCTAACCCTTAACGGTACTAAGGGTCACGTTTATAACGCAGAGCTAAAACTCATGGAAGCAACCGAAAATCCCCGCTTCCAGGAGTTCATGAAGTTAGTTGACAAGTACCGGAAAATGGGTGTCCGCACCAATGCCGATACCCCTGAAGATGCCAAGATTGCCCGCGACTTTGGTGCCGAAGGTATTGGATTGTTCCGTACTGAGCATATGTTCTACGGCAAGGGTGCCGAGGAGCCTTTGTTCCTGCTCCGTAAGATGATTCTCAGCACAACCGAAGCTGAGCGTCGTAAGGCATTGGATGAGCTATTCGTTTACGTTAAGCGTGATGTTAAGAGCACCATGCTTGCCATGGATACACTTCCCGTCACCTTCCGTCTGCTCGACCCACCTCTTCACGAGTTTGTTCCTCAAAGCCCCGAAAAGCAAGCAGAACTAGCTAAGGCTTTAGGAATATCGGTTGAAGCTATTGTAAAACGTGGTGAAGCTCTTCATGAGGTTAACCCCATGATGGGTCACCGTGGTGTACGTCTTGGCGTAACCTACCCCGAAGTTTCCGAAATGCAAATTCGCGCAATCTTTGAGGCCACTGCCGAACTCATGAAGGAAGGCAAGACCCCAAAACCCGAAATCATGGTTCCTGTTACCTGCGATGTATCGGAGCTTGATTTCACCAAGAAGATTGTTGACCGTGTTTACGCTGAGGTTTGCAACAAGTTTGGCATTAGCGCTATTGAATATAAGTATGGTACTATGATTGAGATACCCCGCGCCTGCTTACTTGCCGATAGAATGGCTAAGACAGCCGAGTTCTTCTCGTTTGGTACCAACGACCTTACCCAGATGACCTTTGGTTTCAGCCGCGATGATATTGGCGGATTCCTCCACGATTACCTCGATAAGAAAATGCTTGCTGCCGACCCATTCCAGACCATTGATCAGGATGGCGTAGGACAGCTAATTGAGATGGCAGTAACCAAGGGCCGCAATACCCGTCCTGAACTCAAGGTGGGTATTTGCGGTGAACAAGGTGGCGACCCCGCTTCGGTTGAGTTCTGCTTTAAGAATGGCTTAACCTATGTAAGCTGCTCGCCATTCCGCGTTCCCATTGCACGTCTTGCTGCTGCACAGGCAAGCATTAAGTACGGCAAATAATTCTGGTATAATTTTTGTATAAAAAACGCCCTGTATTCAGGGCGTTTTTTTATTTTTGTTAATTATTAAATATTTTATGCTTTTACGATGTAAACATTACCTGTTCCTGCCCTTGCTTTTAATTATTGGGAACATCAATTCTGTAAACGGACAAGAAACAATTGTTGATTCGGCATGGGTAATATCTACCTACAATTACCTGCTGATGCTTGAAGCCGACTCTGGCAATATCGAAAAAGTTAATACACTACTTTACCTTGGAGCCGATCCAAACACTTGCGATGAAAACGGAGTAACACCTTTAATGTTTGCCGTACAATCGGGAAATGCGGAACTGGTAGAGCTTTTAATTGATGCTGGGGCAAACATTAACGCATATCCTGCCAATGGCAATACCGCTCTTCATGCCGCCGTTATAGCTGCAAACGACACTATAACCGAATTACTGATTAAAAAAGGGGCAGATGTTAATGCCAAAAATGCCAAGGGTTTAACACCTCTACATTACGCCGTTTGGTACGGGCTACCATACCTAACCGATATTTTAATTTACTACGGTTCCAACCTCAACGAGAAGGACTATCAGGGAAATACACCTCTTATGCTCTCGGCTTTTTCCGGAGCAAAGCTAAGTACGCGATTACTTCTGGAAAATGGAGCCGATCCAAATATTGCCGATTATAATGGGGTAACCCCGCTAATGGTTGCAGCCCAATTCAACGACACAATTATTTGCAATTACCTAACTGCCTATGGTGCCGATTTGAGCCTAAAAGACAAAAGAGGGGCAAATGCCCTTAGCTATGCAATAGCCAACAACTCGAACGATATCATTAAGATTTTAACCAACTTAGATGCTCTTGATTATACCCTCAAAAAAAGCTACTATCAGATTGCCCGCGAATACAACAATAAGGAAGCTATGCTTTTTTTTGCCAATCAAGGCTTCAAATCCAAGATTAAACCATCTATATCTACCTTTTACTTTGGAATGGGAATAACCCTTGCCAATCACGAATTTTTGGTTGGCTACCATCTGGGAATGGTTGAGCAAATTACCCAAACGGCATTATCAATTGGCTTTTTATATCGGCCATATGCAACCGCCTCACTAACCAGCGTTAATGGACAACTTTACCAGTACTGGGAATACCGAAACATAATACAAGCAAATATCAACAAAAACTACAATTTGCTCAATTACAAAGGGAAGAGTGTTAATGCATTTGCCAACCTGGGAATTGGGCCGGCATTCCGAAACTACAGAGGGACAGCATCGGACCCTAAGACATTTTTAAGCACAACCATTAGCGGTGGTTTATCGCTAAAGGGCGAAATAATGGAATATTCGCTTGCTTATGGCTACAACTTTAAAAATGAGTTAGGAGTATCGCCATATTTCTACTCCATTTCGGCTAAGATCCATTTCAATGTATTACATCCACGAGTTGTAAATAAAAACATAAAATATGTTCAGTAAGATTTTTAAACTATTTACCCTTTTGCTAATTATTTTGGCACCCCTTGCCTGTAATGATTTGAACTCATTCATAGTTAACTGCGATGAATGCTATGAAATAAAGCCCGATAAAATTGATGTGAATCTTAAATTCACCATTGACAGTGAGAACCAGGAGGTTTACTTTGAGCTATACAGCGGTACGGTTGAAACCGGAAGTTTACTATTCAGTGGCATTTCAACCTTAACCGAAAAGGTTTTCTTGCTCGATGCCAATAATTACTACTCAATAAAAGCATACTACACCAGCAAAGGGAGGCAGATTATTGTGATAGACGCCACTACTGTAAAGGTAAAGTACGATAAATCGTCGTGTTCAAGCCCATGCTACACCATTAGCGGCGACAAGCTCGACGCCCGACTAAGGTACTAAAACATGTTTTTAAGCAATGTTTTAAAACCATGTTTTCAAACTACTAAAAATCAACCAATAAATCAAAACAATATTAGTTACTTCGCCGTAATTATTAGTGTTTACCAAGTTTAACTATAAATCATAAAAATTATTTACGGTGAAGAGGAAACTTCTTATCAGGGATGTTACCCTTAGGGATGGCCAGCAATCGCTGTTTGCCACCCGAATGACACAGCAACAGGTTGAAAGAGTATTGCCCTATTACCGCGAAGCTGGATTTTACGCCATGGAGGTATGGGGTGGTGCTGTTCCCGATTCCGTAATGCGCTACCTGAACGAAGATCCTTGGCACAGACTTGAAAGCATAAAAGCTGCCATTGGCAATGCATCAAAGCTAACCGCCCTATCAAGGGGTCGTAACCTGTTTGGATACAACCCTTACCCCGAAGAAGTTATTGAAGGCTTTAATCGTAATGCCGTAAAATCGGGTATCTCCATTATGCGCATCTTCGATGCCCTTAACGACACCGACAATATCCGCAGTACTGTAAAGTACGTTAAGGAGAATGGCGGCATGGCCGACTGCACCGTTTGTTTTACCGTTGACCCAAAATTCTCCCGTAAGGATAGAATAAAAGCCATGCTCAGTGGCAAAACCTTACCCCGAAAAATCTTTACGGAAAAGTACTACATAGCCAAGGCCAAAGAGCTTGAGGCCATGGGTGCCGATATGATTACGCTAAAAGACATGGCCGGCCTGGTTACACCCGAGCAATCGGCAGCAATTATTTCGGCGCTGAAACGCGAGATTAAAGTACCCATCGATTTTCATACGCACTGCACTCCGGGGTATGGCCTTGCATCAACCCTAACAGCTATTGTTAGTGGTGTTGATATTGTTGATACTGCCATTTGGAACTTTGCCGGAGGCCCTGCCGCTCCTGCCTTTGAAATCATACAGATTTTCTGTGATAAAATGGGAGTTGATACAGGTGTAAACCTGCAAGCGGTTGCTGCCATTAACCAAGAGCTAAAGGTTATACGCGGCGAACTCAAGGAACTTGACACCTACGAGCTACCCATCGATTTTGATATTACCAGCTACACACTTCCTGCTCGCATCGATAATCTGTTTGAGCAAGCCATCCTTTTTGCCCAGTCGGGCAAGTTTGATGCCCTACTTGATGCCTGCCAGGCCATTGAACGTTACTTTAACTTTCCGGAACCCGACGAGAATGTAAAGAATGCAGAGATTCCCGGAGGTATGTACACTAACATGCTTGCCCAGCTCAAACAGCTAAAGCTGGAAAATCTGCTCCCAAGAGTTCTTGAAATTATCCCAACCGTTCGTCTCGATGCAGGTTGCCCGCCATTGGTTACACCTACCAGCCAAATAGTAGGTGCGCAAGCTGTAAACTGCGCCATTGACGAAAGCAAGGGACTACCATTTTACACCAACAAATCCATACAGTTCGTAAACCTGGTAAAAGGTATTTATGGTAAAACCCCACTGCCAATCGACCCCCAATTCCGTTTAAAGATTGCCGGAGTAGCCCATGAAACACCTTACGACACATCGAACTATAAAAAGCAACCCAATCCTTCGTTCCCTGAGTACGGTGATAATGTTCGCCTGGCCATGAACGAAAAGGAAGAACTACTGCTTGAACTCTTCCCAACCGTAGCCGAAAAGTACTTACGCGATAAGGTGGTTAACCACTACGAAGCCATTAAGCGCCAGAAGCAAGAAGAGGCACAACGCAAATTGCAGGAAGAAAAACAAAAATATTACTCAATGACCGAGGAACAACGTTGGAAAAGGCTTTTAGATGGATTGCAGCAATACTTCTGTTAATTTCTCATATGTTTAGGTTAGTATTAGGTTGAAAAAAAGGGGCTTACGCCCCTTTTCTTTATTTTCGTTCAATCTCGTTGTTCATTGGTGTTATATCAACACTTGTATCGTAATCGCCTAACAGATACTTACAGAAGTAATCGCCGGTTAGCCAAAAATGGTACTCGAACATATCACCATAACCATGACGCTGGCCTGGATACATAAAGAAATCGAAACGTTTATTCGCCTTAATAAGAGCATTGGCAAGCCTAAGGGTATTTCCGGGGTGAACGTTGTTATCGATTTCGCCGGTAGTTAAAAGCAGGTGTCCTTTTAGGTTCTTGGCTATTTCGGAATTCTTATCGATATTATACTCAAATGTTACGTTTCCGACAGTATCGGCAATTTCCTTAACACCATGATGTTTCTCGCTCCACCAACGGTTATAGATATTATTCTCGTGGTTGCCGGCATTAGCTACCCCAACCTTAAAGAAATCGGGATAGGTAAGCATAGCCGCAGCAGTCATAAACCCGCCACCAGAGTGACCATGAATACCTACACGGCTTATATCGATATACTTATGGCGATAGGCCAGCTGCTCGGTTGCTGCTTTCTTATCGGCTAATCCATAGTTACGCAGGTTGCCGTACCCATAGTTATGGTACCATTTTGAGCGAGCTGGATGTCCGCCACGGTTGCCAACTGTAATTACAATAAAACCGAACTGAGCCAGCCTATCGGTTCGGTCCATCCGGGCTGAAAACGATTTATTTACAGCCTCGGTCTGGGGTCCAGGGTAAACGTAGAGTATTATTGGGTACTGCCTGGTGGAATCAAAGTCGAAAGGTTTATACATTACTCCGTACAAATCGGTGATGCCATCGGCAGCTTTTACGGTAAAGGGTTCAGGAAACTTATAGCCAGCCTGGAAAAGAAGCCTCAAATCGGCCTTCTCAAGGAATAGCAAATCGTTGCCCTGATTGTCAATCAGCTTTGATTCGGGCACTGTATTAACCCGCGAGTAGTTGTCAACAAAATACTGTTGGTTATCGTCCATACTGACGGCATGGTCAAAGTTGCCTTTGTTCAATAGCTTTAGCCCAGAGCCATCGATGTTTATACGGTATAAATGAAGGTAGTATGGATCCTCGTTGGGTTCAAGGCTGTTTGCAAGGAAGTAAAGGGTTTTGGTAACCTCGTTGTAGCCAACCAATCGCTCGCAATGATAAGGCCCACTTGTTATTTGACGTATTAAATTTCCTTGGTTATCGTACAAGTAGAAATGTCCCCAACCATCGCGTTCCGACCAGTGAATTATCTGCTTTTCATCATTTATCAATGATATGCCATTAAAATCGATATAGGTGTTTAACCGCTCCTCAATAACCGTTTTAACTTCGGCCGTTTTAATATCAACATAGCAAATATCAATTCGCTTAAGGTCGCGCGAGGTGCGCTGAAAGTATAGTCGATCGGAGTATTTGGAAAGCCATCGGGTTGGAACATAGTCGTCGTCGCGCTCGCTTGCTAACCGATGATAGTTCAAAAGTGAAACATCCTGATCCTTAAAGGCTTTAATATCAGGTTTGATTACGGTGTCCTTATGATTCATATCAAAAATCAAAATTTCATCCTGTGGCGCATCCTTCTCACCTGGCATGTGATACTTGTAGGTTTCCAGCGTTGGTCTTGGACTGGTAAGGGTTTTTAAAACCCACAAATCCTTCACCTGTCGCTGGTCGGTGCGAACCATAGCAAAGTAACGCGAATCGTGCGACCATGAGATATAAGCAGGTTTTCGATCGTTCTTATTCTTAACCTCATCAACATTGTCCTCCTCCTTGGTTGAGTAGCCGTAGCTGTAGTACTTCTCGCCATCGGTGGTGAGCTGATGCTCCACTATGGTGGAATCCTTTTCGTTCTTCTTGGCCTTTTCGTAGTTCTCCTTGTCCATCCAGTACAGGTTGTGATTCTTGCTGTAAACCACGTACTCGCCGTTAGGCGAAATACTTGCCCATTCGGGGTTTTCCTTGGGCTTCCTGTAGTCGTCGAGCAGTATTAGCTTACGCGAACACAGGTTGTACTCAAAGTAATAGGTTTTCTTATCGGTTTTAGTCTTCGATTTATCGCCCTTCTTCTGCTTCATGTCGTTTTCCTCATCATCAGCCTTATCCTCATCAACCAAAGTGCTCTTCACCTCGAACTGAAGGGCTGTTTCATTCTTGATGAACTTAATCTTTTGTATGGGAAGGTGCTGCGCATCGAATGGCTCCCGGGTAAGCCTCGATAGCTGTGCAGCCATATCAACATTATCGAAAAGTAACGATTTAGTTTTTTTTGCTGGGTCAACTATGTAGTAGTTTTTGCCATCAGGGGTTTCGTAGCTATACCAGAAACGGGTACTGCTTTTTAGCCAATGCGCATCGACACTGGTGCTAAAAACCATTTTTTCAATCTTTTTCGGCGAAAAACGTGCCGGCAACTCATAGTTAGCTTTGGTGACAGGCGTTAACTGGCCAATAGCCAACGATACGCTCATTGCCAATGCAAATAGCAACAGAAATTGTTTTTTCATGATTTTAAGATTTGAGTTGATTAAGTTTTATACCTTTGATTCCAATAGTTACCCTGCGTTTAATTAAACCTTGCACAATATACGAAATCATACCAATAAAAATCATGAAACGGATTGTTGCATTAATACTTGCCATTTATCCTTTAATAGGATTTAGCCAGTACTTTCCGGTTACAGTAGCTGAGGGAAGTAATTTCCAATCCACATCAACCTACAACGATGTTATGAACTTTATAAAGATGCTCGAAAAGGCATCGAAATTCATTAGGGTTGAGACCATTGCCACCAGCACTGAGGGGCGCGATATTCCCCTGCTCATTGTGGCCAATCCCATGCCCAAAAGCCCCCGCGATGTGGGCAATAGGATTGTGGTTTACATACAAGCCAACATCCATGCCGGCGAGGTTGAAGGGAAGGAAGCATCGCTCATGTTTGTGCGCGACTTACTTAAGAATCCCGGAAATCCTCTTTTTAAAGATGTTGTTCTGCTGGTTTGCCCCATCCTCAATGCCGATGGCAATGAACGTATAAGCACCAAAAATCGGCCCCAACAGAATGGCCCGGTAAATGGCGTTGGAGTTAGGCATAACGGTCAAATGCTTGACCTAAACAGGGATGCCATGAAACTGGAAAGCCCCGAGATGCTTGGTGTGGTTACCAATGTGCTAAACCGCTGGGATCCTGCCATTGCTATGGATTGCCATACCACCAACGGATCGTACCATCAGGAACCGGTTACCTTTACCTGGATGATGAACCCCAACGGCAATCGCGAACTTATTAACTACATGCGCGATAAGATGATGCCCTGGGTATCCTCTCAGCTATCGGTTAAGTATAAAACGCTAAACTGTTTCTACGGCGAATTCATCGACCAAAAGGATTACGAAAGGGGCTGGATATCGTATGCATCGGAACCACGCTATTTTACTAACTATGTAGGGCTTAGGAACAGGCTAAGCATCCTAAACGAGAACTACGTTTACGCCCCTTTCGACCAAAGGGTAATGGGATGCTACAACCTGATAGGTTCTGTTTGCGATTACGCCATGGAAAACGGCAAGGAAATCAAGGCATTACTAGCCAAAGCCGATAGGGAGTCGATGCAGCTTGACAGTGTATCGCCTAAACCGGAGTTTGCCCTAACCTATCAAGGAAATCCAACGCCAAACCTAGTAACCATAATAACCTACGAAGCCGAACCATACACCGATGAACAGGAGCGAGAGCGTTTCCGCAAAACCGACCGCAAGCGAACCGTAACCGTCCCATACATTGCCGACTACTACCCCACCTCAACTGTACCCTTCCCTTACGCCTACCTGGTTAAAAACGACAGGGCGGTTATCAATCTCCTTAAAAATCATGGTATTCAGTACCAACCCATAACCGATACAATTAGCCTGAATGTTGAACAGTTTACTATCGACTCGCTAAAACCATCACCCCGCATTAACCAGGGCCACTACAATAGCATAATATTTGGCAAATTTGTTAAACGAACCAATTCATTTGGTAATGGTTATGTAATGGTTAAAACCTCACAGCGTTTAGGGCAACTGGCTGCCTACCTGCTTGAACCACAATCGGACGACGGTTTGGTATTCTGGAATTTCTGGGATCGCTACCTTGTGCCGCAGTGGGGGAATTACTATAACCCCGTTCCGGTGTACAGAATAGTAAATGAAAACGATTTGCCGAAAAACTAACCCTTACGAATCGTTAGGAATCAACAATATACCTAAAGATAGCTCAAGTTTAAAGTCCTGCCCAGCGCAACGCGATTTAAGGGTTTGCTCCGCTATGGGAAGTTCTAGGTTTAAGGTTCTTTTACAAACAACGCACCTGACCCCTCTAAATCTCCCCTGAGCGGGGAGACTTAAACTCCGCTTTGAAGATTCCTGCTTGCGCTCCCATCGCCTCATAGGAGAGGGGCTGGAGTGAGGTCATTTACCACGATCAACTTCATTCGATAGTCAAAATAGCTTGCAAATAAATTAAAAGTTCATTTGATAATTTGTAAAATTTCTTTAATTTAGCAATTAGTATGATTAAAATCATACATATTCGTCCAATTTAGGATATATTGTATGATTTTATCATACATATAAACGAGTTACCTGCAAGCGTAAGAAAAGACACAGCAACTATTGACAGAGAATGAAAAAAGGAATTATAGTATTTGGACTTTTAGGATTGATTATACTCGGCGGATTATACGCCAAGAGTAAATATTATGACCCTAAACATCGACTTGTAAATGCAAAAAAGGTAGTAAATAAGCTTGTTGACAGCGATGAATTAAAAAATGGAGATTTGATTTTTCAGACTTCACTTTCCAGACAAAGTAAGGCTATTCAACTTGCGACAAAATCAATATATTCACATTGTGGATTAATTTACAAGAATGGCAAGGATTTTTATGTTTTCGAAGCTGTCCAACCAGTTAAACTTACGCCACTTGATAAATGGATTGCACGAGGAAAAGATGGGAAATTTGTAATCAAGCGACTAAAAAATGCTGACAAAGTTTTAACTCCATCAACGATTGAAAAAATGAAAGAAGTTGGAGACCAATTCAAAGGTAAAAGTTATGACTTGACTTTTGAATGGTCTGATGACAAAATATACTGTTCAGAATTGATTTGGAAAATATATCAACGTGCAACTGGATTAGAAATTGGAAAACTTCAAAAGCTTAAGGATTTTGACTTGTCAGACAAAGCTGTTCAAGCGAAAATGAAAGAACGATATGGTGACAAAATTCCGTTGGATGAAACTGTTATTTCACCAGTTGCAATTTATGACAGTGAACTTTTAATGACTGTAAAATCAAATGAATAAAAAACGCCAGCAGGTAACAAGCGGTATAAAACATTGGGGGTTAAGTGGTTATGCAAGAATTCTGCCCCGCATCAAAGTTCGTTATCGGGTGATAGTGTCGTAGCCCGCAATCCCCAACGTTTCATACACGCAACCGTTATGGGCAATGCTGTGATGACCAATCTGAAATAAAACTGTAAGACATTAAACTAAACAAACGACAATTTGACAATAAAGTGAAAACCGTTTTAGACCTAACAAATACAGAAGCAAAAGCATTTTTCTTAAAAGAGAGAAGCTATCGTTCATTTGAGTTGCCTGAGTATTTTTCCTTTCAGAACTTGTTAGACTCGCTTTCAAAAGAACTTTCTGAAAAAACTTTAAAGGAGTCTACAACGGCTATAAAACCAAAGGATGTTGAAGGTGTAAATTATACACTTTATAATAACAAGGACGGCAAATATGCTTGGCGACCTTTCCAATTAATTCATCCAGCTATATATGTTTTCTTGGTTCATGAAATTACTAAAGAAGAAAATTGGAAACTTCTACAAGAGAGATTCAAGGAACTTCATTCTAACAAAAAAATTGAATGTCATAGTTTGCCTGTTACTGATGTAAACCAGATTTATGCATGGTGGCAATTAGTTGAACAAAGGTCAATAACTCTTTCTTTAGAATTTAATCACTTATTGCATTTAGATATTGCTGACTGTTATGGTTCAATATATACACATAGTATTCCATGGGCGATTCATACAATAGAAGAATCAAAAAAGCCCGAGAACCGAGATAATTCAAACCTCATTGGTGTTACTATTGACAAACATATCCAAGCAATGTCTTATGGGCAGACAAATGGAATTCCGCAAGGTTCTGTCCTTATGGACTTCATAGCCGAAATCGTGCTAGGATTTGGAGATTTACTCTTGACAGAAGAATTAAACAAGGTTGGTATTTCCGACTACAAAATAATTCGCTACCGTGACGACTATCGTATTTTCACAAACAGTGTTCAGGAATCTTCTGAAATTGCAAAAGTTCTCTCCGAAGTTCTGACCAAACTAAATTTCAAAATCAATTCGTCTAAAACACATTCCACTGAAGACCTCATTTTAGGTTCTTTGAAACTAGATAAGGTTCATTGGATTTATAATAAGCGTAAAACAGATAATGTTCAACAATGGCTTATTCAACTTTATGTTTTGGGAAAAGAATTTCCGAATTCCGGTTCCCTCTTTACAGAAACCAAATATTTTTTGGAGTGGTTGCAAGCCAAAGAGAAGTCAAATGATGGTAAGCAATTAGAAAATATTGAAGTTTTAATAAGCATTTTAGTGAATCTTGCTTACTACAATCCAAGATTATTTGAATTAGTGACAGCTTCACTAAGTTTCATCATTACCAAAATTGAAGACTTAGGAAAGCAAAAGGAAATTATACTCAAAATCACTATTGTCCGACTAAAATGCAAATATTGGGTCTTACGCCAATAAATGCATGATAATCAGATATTAAAATTCATTACTAAAAAGAGACCTCCCCCCTCAAAACAATAGTTGAAGTTGTCCC
>JBFMGQ010000022.1:0-53282 GCA_040752515.1 Bacteroidota bacterium
GGGACAACTTCAACTATTGTTTTGAGGGGGGAGGTCTCTTTTTAGTAATGAATTTTAATATCTGATTATCATGCATTTATTGGCGCAAGACCCAATATTTGCATTTTAGTCGGACAATAGTGATAAAAAATATTTCGATTGCTTTCGTTTACTTTCGTTTTATTTTCTATTTTTGTCGAAATATTTCGTTGTATTACTAATTCTTACGATATGAACAGGGAACAAATGCTAAACCAAGCTGTTTTGAATAACCAAACATTCGACTTTATTATTATTGGTGGCGGTGCAACAGGTATTGGAGTTGCTCTTGAAGCAGTAACCCGAGGTTATAAAACGCTACTGCTGGAAAAACACGATTTTACCAAATCAACATCGAGCAAAAGCACCAAGCTGGTTCACGGCGGAGTGCGATACTTAGCCCAAGGCGATGTTGCATTAGTCCGGGAGGCTTGCATTGAACGCGGAAGGCTACTAAAAAATGCGCCACACCTTGTAAAAAACCAGAGCTTTGTAATTCCCACATTTGGCTGGTTCGACGAGCTTATGTACACCGTTGGGCTAACCTTTTACGATTTACTTGCAGGTCGTTACAGTTTGGGGCGTTCACTCAGGGTATCAAAAAAACGGGCTTTGGAATACATTCCTACAATTGAACCCAAAAGGATTACGGCAGGGGTGGTTTACCACGACGGCCAGTTCGACGATTCGCGTTTGGCAATTAACGTGCTCCAAACAGCCACTGAACATGGTGCCATAGTGCTAAACTACATGAATGTGGTTAAACTCACCAAAAACGATAAAGGTATTGTTGACGGTGTTGTGGCTGAAGATTTAGAAACCGGGAAGAACTATTCTTTTAGCGGTAAAGCTATTATAAACGCAACCGGCGTTTTTGCCGACGATGTGCTACAAATGGACACTCCTGGCCAAGCCAAAACCATATCGCCAAGTCAAGGCGTTCATGTGGTACTCGACAAAAGCTTCTTACCCTGCAACTATGCCATGATGATTCCTAAAACCGATGACGGACGAGTTCTATTTGCCGTTCCATGGCACAACCGAATAGTGGTTGGGACTACCGACACACCCATTCCTAACGCCTCGCTTGAACCGATTGCATTGGAAGAGGAAATTGAATTTATACTGAACACTGCAGGCCGATACCTAACCAAGGCTCCCAAACGAAGCGATGTGCTCAGCGTATTTGCCGGATTGCGACCGCTTGCCGCTCCCAAGGGAGAATCGAAAAAGACCAAAGAGATTTCACGCAGCCATAAGATAATTGTTACCCAGTCGGAACTATTTACCATGGTTGGCGGCAAATGGACTACTTTCCGCAGAATGGCTGAGGATATGGTGAACAAGGTGGAAGCGGTAAAAGGATGGGAAAAAATCAAATCAAAAACCAGGAATTTGAAAATCCACGGGTACAACAAAAATGTTGATTACAACGACCCACTTTATGTTTATGGAACCGATAAGGACAAGATACTTGAGTTGGCCAAAGCAGATGCAGAACTGAGTGAAACCATTAGCCACAGCCTCGGAATTATCAAAGCCCAGGTAGTTTGGGCTGTTCGTCACGAAATGGCTCGCAATGTGGAAGATTTTCTGGCTCGCCGAACCCGTAGTTTACTACTCGATGCCCGCGAGAGCATGCGCATAGCTCCTGCTGTAGCTTCAATAATGGCAAGGGAACTACATAAGGATAAAAATTGGGAGCGTGAGCAGGTAGAAAATTACCTTGCTATTGCACAAAATTACATTCTTAGCTAATTTGTGAAACCCTTAAAAAACCTAAAATCGTCCTAAACCTATGGAAAAGTTCGTAATGGCACTCGACCAGGGCACAACCAGTTCCCGCGCCCTGATTTTTGACCAAACAGGGAACATCCGTTCCATGGCACAAAAGGAGTTTCAGCAGATTTTCCCTCAACCCGGATGGGTGGAGCACGACCCCAATGAGATTTGGTCGTCGCAGGTGGCCGTGGCAGCCGAAGCCATGTCGAAAATTGGAATAAACGGGCAAAACCTGCAAGCCATTGGAATAACCAACCAGCGCGAAACCACCATTGTTTGGGATAGGAACAGCGGCGAACCCATTTACAATGCAATAGTTTGGCAGGATCGTAGAACCTCATCGCTTTGCGATGAGCTAAGGGCAAAGGGTTACACCGACATCATTCGGCAAAAAACCGGTCTTGTGATTGATGCCTACTTTAGTGGAACTAAAGTGAAATGGATTTTGGATAACGTTCCCGGCGCTCGCGAAAAAGCCAACCGCGGAGAACTGGCTTTTGGAACTGTTGATACCTGGCTGGTATGGAAGTTAACCCGCGGCCGAACCCATGTAACCGACGTTACCAATGCAAGCCGAACCATGCTCTTTAATATCAACACCTTGACATGGGATAAGGAACTGCTGGAGCTGTTCCAAATACCGGAAAGCATCCTGCCACGCGTGGCCTCGTCGAGCGAGGTTTACGATCAAACCAATACCACCTTTTTTGCAACCAAAGTGCCCATTGCGGGCATAGCGGGCGATCAGCAAGCAGCCCTCTTTGGTCAAATGTGTACTAATCAGGGAATGGTTAAAAACACTTACGGTACTGGCTGTTTTATCCTTATGAATACAGGGAAAAAACCCTTCTTATCAAAAAATAACCTCATTACTACGGTTGCATGGCAGGTAAACGGCGAAACCTATTACGCTCTTGAAGGGAGCATATTTATTGGCGGTGCTGTGGTGCAATGGCTTCGCGATGGGTTGGGTATTATTAAAAGCAGTGCTGAGGTTGAGGAGTTAGCCAGACAGGTTGCCGATAATGGCGATCTTTACCTTGTACCAAGCTTTACCGGCATGGGAGCGCCTCACTGGGATCAGTACGCAAGGGGGTTAATGATTGGTATCTCCCGAGGAACTACCCGTGCTCATATTGCTCGTGCTGCACTGGAGAGCATCGCCTTTCAAACCATGGACGTGCTTGATGTTATGGTTAAGGATACAGGCATCAACCTAAGCGAGCTGAGGGTCGATGGTGGAGCATCGGCCAATAACCTGCTCATGCAGTTCCAGTCCGATGTGCTTGGCATCAAAGTGGTTCGACCAAAAACAATTGAAACCACAGCCATGGGTGCAGCCTACCTCGCAGGGCTTGCAACAGGTTACTGGAAAAGCATTGAGGAGATTGCAAGCCTTTGGCAGTTAGACCGAACATTTACCCCAAACGTATCGGCCGAAACCTTAACGAAAATAAAAGATAAATGGGCCGATGCCGTTGAAAGGGCTAAGTCATGGCATAGGTAACCCTAAGTCAAATAATTAAAACGGCGAATGCAATTTTGTAATTCGCCGTTTTTCATGATAATCCCAAATTAGACAATTGAAATATAACCAATTGATTAATCTCGGATAATGCGTTCAAAACAATTGGCTTACGAAAAATTTTCATACTATTGTAATAAATTTTATAGCCATGAAAAAGTTTAACAACCTATTATTAATTGCCGTAATTTTCACAACGATTTCCTTCCCTTTAAAATCAAAAGCTTGGTCGGAACATCCGCTACTGGCATACCCTGTACTGAGCAGCATTCCCGATCTCACTAACCGTAATGCGGTGGAAGTGCAAAGCCTAAAATCGTTTTTGATAAAGGAGGAAAAAGGTCTGGCTGATTTTCTGAAAAAATATGAGGAGTGGGCAAAAATCAACCTTCCCAACTATGCCCCACTACCCCAGGGATTAGAATTCAGTAATACTGGAAATGAAAGCGATATTGTTTATCGGTTTCTAAGAGCCCTGCGACTAAACCCAAACATCAAGCTAAAGCAATACCTGCATTTGCTCCCATACCAGCAAGTGAATGATCGGAATACCATTGCGCCATCGGAATTAACCACCCTAACCGATGTTAGCTCTCTTTCTCACACCAACTATGTTGAGCTTAAGGAAGGCGAAATGGTTGCCCCGCTCTATGTGCTTTGCACAGCCAACGATGAGCCTGACTATGGCTTTGACTTAGGGCTTTTTGAGGACAATGGAACCGAATACGGTAAAACCTACGGATTTGGGGTTCAGCCCTTTGGCGACCCCAAGCTTGAATATGGCAGCCAGGCCCCATTTCACATGGGCTTTTACCACGAGTCCAAACTGGTTTATACGTTTGGACCATTCCTTAAAAAAACATACCCCGAATACCGTATAAGCCTTTTCAAGGCTTTGGCCGAATATGCATTTGCTACTGGTAACGAATACTGGGGTTGGCGTTTCATGGGTTGGGGTATGCACTATCTTGGCGACCTTTCCATGCCCTACCACACCGCTCCTTTGCCCGGAATGAGCGCCGCCCGAATGATATGGATTAA
Organism: Bacteroidota bacterium; assembly: GCA_040752515.1. Lineage (GTDB taxonomy): Bacteria > Bacteroidota > Bacteroidia > Bacteroidales > Tenuifilaceae > Tenuifilum. Next base: position 4,367 of record JBFMGQ010000022.1, read on the forward strand.
CCTTAAAGCCATAGTGGGCTTTCCCAAAAGTAAAAACGATGCCGTTCAGCTGGTATCGAACAAACATTCTGTTCTTGAGCAATTCCAATGGTTAGCCATGCGCGAGGCCTACAAAAACTACAACACCAACCCTCTAATTGCAGCACTCGCAAGCGATACACCTGTAACCCCCTACTCCGACGATTTTGCCCGCAATGTGATAAGTAAAATATCAGTTGATCGGAGCCGAAAAGTTGATAAAGCCCTAAAAACATACTGCCCGCCTCTACTGGTTAGGAATCCTTCGTTCGAGGCAAGCAAATCGAAGGAACTTGATAACCTTATGCAGGAAATAATCAATTACAAAGGGAAACAGGGTATTGATGAACTCAATGCATTACTCATTGAGATGCTCCGCACCTATAGCATGTCGCTACGAAGCTATTACAACGCAATTATCAACAAAGCATAACCGATAATTTGCTATTTTTACACCGAAAATTCGCATACAATGATAAAGTACAAACGAATACTACTGAAACTTAGCGGCGAAGCACTTATGGGTGACGATAAGTACGGTATTAATACCTTGGTACTTAATAGCTATGCCCAACAGGTTAAGGAGGTTGCCGAACTTGGTGTTGAAATTGGAATTGTTATTGGCGGTGGAAATATTTTCCGTGGTTTGAGCGGCGTTTCTAAAGGGTTCGACCGGGTAAAAGGAGACCAAATGGGAATGTTAGCCACCGTTATCAACAGCTTAGCCCTACAATCGGCCATTGAGGGCGCAGGCGGAAAAGCTAAAGTTTTTACCGCCACCAAGATGGAACCCGTTGGTGAGCTCTACACCAAAGCCAAGGTTCTTGATGGTTTCAAACAGGGTTATGTGGCAATTATAGCTGGCGGAACGGGTAACCCATTCTTTACAACCGATACTGCCTCGGCATTACGAGGTGTGGAAATTGAGGCAGAGGTTCTCCTCAAGGGTACCCGTGTTGATGGCGTTTATACCGCCGATCCCGAAAAAGACAAAACCGCAGTAAAGTTCGATGAAATCACCTTTACCGAAGCCTACGAAAAAAAATTAAAGGTGATGGACCTTACGGCCTTTACCATGTGCAGCGAGAATAATCTGCCCATCCTGGTATTCGATATGAATACACCTGGAAACCTCAAGAAAGTAGTTACCGGCGAAAAAATTGGTACTTTAGTAAAAAATTAATACTTTTAGAGTTGAAAAAGTTAAAATCATAAAGCCATGAACGTTGACGACGCAAAAAAAGTAATAGATACTGCCGAAAGCAAGATGCACAAAGCTATTGAGCATTTGGATAACGAGTTACGTGTTATCAGAGCCGGAAGAGCTAACCCGGCCATGCTTTCGGGTGTTATGGTTGACTATTACGGCACAATGACCCCCCTATCGCAGGTTGCAAGCGTTGGCAGCCCCGATGCCCGCACTATTGTTGTTCAACCCTGGGAGAAAAAGATGATTGATCCCATTGAGAAAGCCATCATGGCAGCCAACCTGGGATTTAACCCCCAAAACAATGGCGAATCAATTCGTATCATGGTGCCACCCCTAACCGAGGAGCGCCGTAAGGATTTGGTTAAGCAGGTTAAGCATGAGGGCGAAAATGCTCGCGTAAGCATTCGCAACGCCCGCCGCGATGCCCTTGAGGAAATCAAAAAGATGCAGAAAAACGGCTTACCCGAAGATGTTGCCAAGGATGCCGAGGCCAAAATCCAGAAAATTACCGACAACTACAACAAGAAGGTAGATGAGGTGCTCCACAAAAAGGAGCAGGAAATTCTTACTGTGTAAATCACGAGCCCTCCAGCATAAACAACTGCCACCGCTTTGGTGGCATTTGTTTTTTAATGTACCATGCTTAAACACACGATTAGACCGAGTTTTCCTTACATCTATAGCCTATTGCTTCACACAGAAAAAAGCCCATTTCATGCAACAAATCAACTATTTTATTGTCATCCCTTTCCCATTTCATTTAATACAAAAAAACAGTTGATTAACAAATTATTTTGATTATTGAAATATTATTTATACTTTTGAAGTAATAGGTAAACGATACTTATTAAGAAAAATCACCATAAAATAAAAGTTAGGCTATATAAAATTATACCTGTAGATTATACTTATTCCACATCCAATCTGCAATTGTAATAAAATAAATTGTAAACACATCTTCAACGGAAAGGACCTTAATCTAGGAGAATGAATTGCTCAGTAAGTAGTGATATAGACTAAAAAAGAATTAAACCATGCATAAAGTAATCATCACAATCACTTTGGTAGCATTCCCATTTATTTATGCCGTTTCACAAAATAATGATAGTAATGCTAAAAATAGCTGGGAAAAATATATTCACATCGAGGCTGGATTTATCTACCCAGGAGGGACAATAAAAGAGAACATCTCAGTAAGACAAAACATCAGCTACTATTATGATTACCAGTATTCGAATGGGAATATTTACTCTGAGACCTCCGGCTTGGCATTGGCTTTGAGTTACGAATACTATTTACCTAAAATAAAGAGCGGCATTTCTACAGGCCTGAGATTTACCGGATTGATGACCGACATAAGCGGATACACATCGAGTAGTTCCGATTTTTTTTATTTACGATATTCAATGGAGAATAGCGATACTAAGTTTGCACGAGTTAAGTCATTAAACGAAGTCAATTACCTACTAAGTATTCCTTTAGAGTTTAAATTCATCCCTTTTCGGTATAAAAACCTTTCATTATTTGTTAAAGCTGGAATTGAATACAGTATTATAAGGCTAAAAAGTAATGTCGATATAGTATTTCAAGAAAATAGCATGGATGAACATAAAGATGAAATACTAAGCATTATCACGGAGCCAACCAACAAAAACATTGCTGCTTTATATAGTTCCATTGGCTTTAGACTAGGAAAAGAGGGCAAACCAAATTATGTTTTTGAAACACTCTTACCCTCGTTCTACTTAACTAAGAATAACTTCGCATTAGTTGATATTGATAACATTAGTGGGTTTAGGCTATCCATTCAATTCCCTGTTAATAATAAAAAATAGGAAAAGAATATGAAACACCCATGTAAGGCAACTTGCAAAACCGAGCTTGCGAGTTCACCGAAGGAAAACACAGATGAACAAACTATGGGTGTTCCATCCGCTCGATAAAGATTGTTAAAAGCAAGATAGTAACGTGTTAGTAACTAATAATATAAATATTTTGTACGGATGAAAACAATAAAGTTATTACTCTCAGCCACTATACTTTTTCTTATTGCACCTGCTTGCGACAAAGTTGAGGAATACAGCCTATCCGGTACTATTTTTATTGAAGATCCCTATTTCCCTGGACTTCCGATATACTCTGAGTGGGGCTATAATACTTTCGGTGCATACATCGACCGTAAGCCTTTCGTTTCAACATCAGAAGATCTGCCAGCGAAAGTAATTGTAAACTCCGATACTATCCATTTAATTTTTAGAGGAAAAATGGGTTCAGAAAATGTTGACCTTAAGTTCTCTATCAAAGGATACTCGCCTCAAACCTATTATGATCTCACTGAACTTGATAATACAACTCTCAACCTAAAGGATAGCGGACGTGAGGTTACTTTAAAAATCGGAAATACAACAACAAACCTCAACTTAATTGAAGGTGAACTTATTATAAAAAGGGTACAAAGGCTGTATGTTGACGAAGAACTTAGTAGGACGATAATGTCGGGATACTTTAACCTTAAGACATTCCTTAATAACGAACCAATTTCCATTTCTCAAGGTAGATTTGACCTCGGAATAGGATATGAAAATTTCTTTAACTACTAGCCTTTTTTGAGTATTCGGTTAACTTAACCAAGGATAGTACAGGTGTATTTCCCTCCTGTCAGACCAAGTTAATGGCTTCGCCTCACATCATTTGAGGAATTGAAAGCGCCCTCAATTTTGGTATTTGAAGAAGCCACAGATGAAAACTGGCTTGAAAAGTATCAGAATAATAAAGTACTAATTAGTTAAATGTATTTCTCTCTAAAACAACTCGAAAGGGTTTTTCACGTTTAACAGTCAATTCAATAGTTTTCTGTATAAATATTGAGTCGCTTTTTTCAATGTAAGTAGAGTAATCATAGGCTAAAAATGAAGAAGCTGATACTCCATTTATTGATAGTATTTTATCGCCAATTAAAAGTCCTGCTTTCTGAGCAGGTGACTTATCAAATATTGAAGTAATTACCAAGTTACTATCTATAAAATTGATGTTAAAACCAAATCCCTTAAATTTTAGTTCATCTTTTATTCTAATCTGACTCCCTAGATGTATCATTCTTGCATAGGGATCTATAATAATCTCATTGTAATTCTTGAAAAAATTAAAACCTAAAATATTGGCGTTTTTATCAGAATACTCAACAAGCATATTCCGTAAAGTATCGGATCCAAAAATCACATCAGAATTAGATAATATTACTTTATCATGGTATCTCCCATTGATATCTTTTTTGTTTATAGTTTCATATTGAATTCCAAATTGTTTTGGAGCGTATTTTAGAGGTAATATTAAAGATGAGCTATGCCCAAAATCTATTATAACCTTATGTTTAATGAAATTTACTTGTACTATAATATTATAAAGGAATTTCCCTTGGAAACTAAAGGATTTAAATTTTGTTTCAGATATATTTATAGGGCTCCCAGTTGAAACGGTTAACTCTTTTTTATTAAGGTTAAACATCCAAACCAGTTTATTTATAATAGGCGTTCCAATAATAATATCACTATTAATACACTCTAAGACCTTGCTTTCTGATTTTAAATCAACAGCTATAGCTATTACATTTTTAAAAAAGAAATCGCCAATTTTTAAATGTCTAATAATTACTACAGATTGCCATTTACTCCAGTTTACTGGTATTTTTATTGGCAGTTTTATTATCTTGTACTTTTGTAACGATGATTCATCCACAACACAAATATTAGACCCAGTATCAAAAACTCCAAAAGTATTATGAGAATTAAGTGTTAATGGAATTTCTATCCAATTTCTAATTGAAACAGGGATGTTAGTGCTAATATTGTTACCTTTTATAAATATATTTATTTTAAATAAAACAAAAAATGAAACAATAGAAAATGTAATTGCTACTATTAACAATATTTTTATGTCTAAACCAAACTTCTTTCTCACAGAATTATATTTTAATAAAAGACAAAAAATGAGTGTGATGAACCATACATCACACTCAATAATAATCTAATAATTAAATTTTATTTCCATTGCCTTGCCCTGCGGTATTGCCATTAGCAGTACTATCGGCAGAAACTGAATTGGTTGAATTAATCGAATTGCCATCACCATAATTAATATTTACTGTACAGCCAGTAAGTAAAACAGCGGCTGCAACTACCAATAAAGGAAGAAATCCTCCATTGGTTTCCTTCATTTCAATTAAATTCAATTCCTGAATGATAAGATTGTCTAAAGATAATTGTTTCATTTCAATTAGTTTTTAGGTTAAACATTAATTGCTCTCAAAAATTGGTTATTAAATCTTGTAACGTTACACCACAAAGTTAATTTCGTTGCGTACGGAAAAAAAGTACGCAATAAAAAATTCATACATTGAAGTTTTTCATCTGCATAAATTTATTCCCCCCCTTTATTGATTTATTGAAAGGGATACTCGAAACAAAATGATTTCCATCCTCCTCAATCGATTCAATAGATTGATTGGTTTAATTTATGGCAATTAACCAGTAAAAATCTCAGGGATGTTTAAATTAGTAACGCTAGAATTTACTAATCAAGCAATGTTTTAATCAAACTTTTTGGTGCAATTCACTGTTTACATTGATAACCAAAAAGTCTTTACAATGAAAGTTGGGATTATAGGAAGCGGAATGGTTGGCGCAACCTCAGCTTATGCCATTATGATGAGGAAAGCGGCAAGCGACATTGTTCTAATAGACGCCAATGAAAAACGGTCAATTGCCGAGGCTCAGGATATTATGCATGCCGTACCATTTGCAGCAGCAACCGATATTTACGCAGGCAGTTACAACGACCTAAACGATGCTAAGGTAGTTGTTATAGCGGCAGGAGCACACCAAAAACCTGGAGAAACAAGACTAATGCTAATGGAAAAGAATGCTGCCATTATGCGAGATATTATCTCTAATACTGCAAAGGTTAACCCAAATGCTATTTTTCTTGTTGCCACAAATCCAGTTGATATAATCACCCATATTTGTGTTGATATTGCAAAAGATTTTGGAATACCCCCATCAAGAATTATTGGCAGTGGAACCACACTCGACACGGCTCGGTTCAGAACTCTACTTGGAATCCATACTGGGGTCGACCCGCAGCATGTTCATGCTTACGTGCTTGGGGAACATGGCGACTCTGAAGTGTTGTGCTGGTCAAATATCGATATTGGAGGCGTTCCGCTTGAAGATTTTATAGCACACAGAAACATTGAATTTAACGAAGAGGTAAAAAATAGAATTGACGATGGGGTTCGAAATGCTGCATACAAAATAATTGAGGGGAAGGGTTCAACCTATTATGGGGTTGCAGGTGCCATTGCAAAGCTTATTGAAATCATTAACCGCGATAATCGGGCTGTATTAACTATTAGTGCACTGAACCAGGAGGTAGAGGGAATAAAAAACGTAACCCTTTCATTACCTCACATTATTGGTGGCGATGGCGATCTTGGCGTTCTGCCCATTAGGCTTAACGTTAAGGAAAGAATGTTACTCCGAAAAAGTGCAGAGATTATTAAATCTAAAATTGATGAATTCGGAAAAAAATGAAAAAATGATTTTCCACGAATTAACAATTACCTGTTGATTCATTGAGCAAGTAAGTAGGTATAATTATGAATTATGTTCGGCCAGTTCCCTAAGACATGTGAGTATTAATTGCAGGTTTTCAACTAATTGAGGTTACACGGCGAACCCTTTGCATTCACCATTAATTCAGAGGTCTCCTTTCAACACAAAATTTGATCATTTGCGAACGGAGCCGAAAATGATGAGCACGAAAATAGGTGAACTCCTTAACGCTTTCAGGTTGCAAATGTAACCTACCCTCTACCTCACCACCCCAACATTTAGCAGCTCCGCTGCCAGGGTTAGGCGTTGTACCCAGTTTCCGGGTAAAACCATGTGGTGGTTGCCAAATGGATTCTCAGTAAAATACTTTGATGCCGATGGGCTTAGCTCGACCTCCAGCTGGGTGCGACAGGCATTTCGACTCCTAGGCCTATCGGTTACCCTGCCAAGGGTAATAAAGATGTGGTTTAGGGTGTTATCGAACCTAAAGATGGTTACCTCTTCGCCCTTTACTTGACCGTTTATGGCAAATCCCTTACCGGTTTCAAAATGGCTTTCGAGCTTAAACGTGGTTAAGTGGTTAACCGGTGCAGTGCAGTGGGCAAGTATGGCTTTACCATCGCCCACATGGGCAATGTTGGCCATCCAGGGAATGGCGTTGCAGACCTCCGAAGAGAACATCATTGCAGCGGCACTGCAAATATCAGCCTCGCAAGCGGTGGGAATGCCATCGTAATTTAATTTGGCCAAAGCCAAACAGGCGGTATGGCCGGTTTTGTTGACCAGCGGGAAGCATTCCACGGCCATGGCATTAAGCCTGTAAAACGGAATAAGCGAGGCCAGACCCTCATATATCTTACCGCTTTCAATAAGCTCCGTCCTGTTCTCGGCCATGCCGAAAAGCGATGTGAAATCGGGCGAAACCTGTGATATCTCATCAAAAATAATATCTTCCCAGCTGATATCAACCTGCTCAATACCGAGCTTGCTTTGCAGTAGGTAGGGGTTAACGCCGCTTGCCACCAACCAAGGCGATGAACTTCCAACAACACCAAGCCTTTGGCCGTGTAGCTTACGAACTCCAACAAAGGCGTGATAGTACTCGCTCAGGTACTCGGCTGTAGCGGGGTTATCGGCATCGAGCAGAACGGAACGTATGTTGTGCTGATTCATCCAGGCCTTCGTCTCGGTGGCTGCAGCCCACGAGTTGGCCTCGCGCGAGGCAAGTAACAGGTAAAACCTGAACTCCTGCACCGATTCAATAGCCAAATGCTCTGAGCCTCCGGTTAAAAACATAAGCACATCGGGCCTATCGTTAACAAACTCCATCTCCTCGGGATTGAATAAACCCATGTACTTTTTCTTGGCCTTATCAAATACCGAAAGTTCTGCTGCTGGGAATGCCAGTAGCTTTACCCTTAACCGTTCCTTAATAAAATCGTTACTGCTCATTGCTATCAATACTTTTTACAATGCTAATACCAAACCTGATGTACTTATGAACATCCTCGGGCGTTCCATCAATCCGGTTATTATTTCGAACATGCCCCAGTCTAACCACCACGGCATTTAAATCGGGGATTACAAAGATATACTGTCCAAGCAAACCGCGAGCATACCAGGTTTTGTAACCATCTATATTTATCATCCACCACTGGTAACCGTAAAAGTCGACATTTTTATTGGTTTCGGGGTCGAAAAGGTAGGATGCCGGGGTTAACGCTTCGTTGAGGTAACTTTCAGGCACAACCTGTTGGTTATTCCATTTACCACCATTAAGCACCAGCTGACCAAATCGGGCAAAATCGCGGGCATTGGTATTAAAGCAGCAAAATGCTTTTTCAACACCGTCCTTCCTATCGAGGCACCAAAGGGCATCGTGTTCGGCACCAACCTTTGTCCATATTTTTTCTGAGGCGTAATCGGAAAGGGTTTTCCCTGTTGCTTTTTCAATGATAAGCGATAGTAGCTGGGTGTCGCCGCTACGGTACTCGAATAGCTTTCCGGGTTCCTTAACCACCCTTTGGTTCAATACCAGTTTAGGCAGGTCGTTCCCATAGTAACCCTGTGTGGTTAGTGAGAATAGCGTGCTATACGATTCATCCCAGCTCAACCCCGAGCTCATGGTTAGCAAGTGTTTTATGGTGATTTTTGCCTTATCGCCCTCAGCAAACTCAGGCAGATAGTTGCCAATAGGCTCATCGATACTTTTAACATAGCCATCGTTAACCGCACAGCCCATTAGCAGGCTAACAATGCTCTTGGCCATTGAGAAAGAGTTGGAGTATGATTCTTTCCCATAGCCATCCCAGTATGTTTCAAAAAGCAGGGCTGTATCCTTAACAACCAGAAAGGCCACCGTGCGAAAATCGTTAAAATACTTAAGCTGCTCGTCGGTTAGCTGGTAGGAGTTATACTTTGGATGCAACTTCCAGGGTTGAGGTGAACCTGCCTTAACGGTTCGGTTGTGGAATATCTTATAATCATCAATGTTTACCTGTTGGTATATCAATGCCCTTACAATGTAGTGGTTTGGCGGCAAAGCCAGATAGATAGCAAGCGCAGCAAGAACCACCAGGCCGGCTATTTTAAGTTTACGCTTCCAGTTCATAGTGTATTGGGTTTAGGTTGATATCTTGTGTCGAAATTAAGGATTGTTTTGGATTTTTTGTGATATTTGTTATCAAAATATTTCTTACCGCAAAATTATGAATAGCTTATCACCTAAAACCTTGCTTGTTACCCTTTTTATAACGATTTATACTATTTCCCATGCCCAAACCGATAGTGCGGGGGTTAACCTCAACCTGCTAGGACAATCGTTTTTTGATAATAAGGAGTTTACCGGCAACATCAAAAAGGGATATACCCATCCGGGGTTTTACATTCAGCCAACAGTGAAGATTGAAGCCGAGCAATACTCCATTGCTGCTGGGTTCCATGCCCTTTACCTTGCCAGTGCCGATACCCTTGAGCGATTGGTACCAGTTCTTTCGGCCAAGCTGCGCCTTAGCAGGAGCATTACCTTAGTTGCCGGAACATTAGAGTCGCAGAGCGGGCATGGGTTGCCTGAACCACTATTTAAGTCCGAGCGTCTATTTCTGAGCCAACCCGAGACAGGCTTACAGTTTCTTTACCATGGAAACAAGAGCAAGGGCGATTTGTGGATAAACTGGGAACGCTACATCAAAATTGGAAGCCCGTTTCAGGAAGAGTTTACGTTGGGATTTACCCATTTATACGATTGCTGGGAAATAACCACCGGATTCTCAAACGCCTTTCATGCAATGGCATTTCATCATGGCGGACAAATCGATAGCACTAACCTACCCGTTCAAACCCATGTTAACATTGGCTTATTACCAGCTTTCAGCTTTAAGCCATCTGGTAATACAAGATTAGCCCTGGCCACATCCCTTTACTATTACAAAAACCTTTCCCCATCGTTCACCTCGGAGTATAACCCCGGGTTTGGATTGCATCCACAAGTAAAGGTATACCGTAATTGCACAACCTTTGAGGTTGGCTTTTGGTACTCCAACGGGTTTGTTAACCCGCGTGGTGAAGAGCTTTTTGGCTCGGTATCGACCATAAATCCCATTTATAACCAGTCGGTTCGAAGACTGGGAACTTTTACCCTTGAATACCAAAAGCGGTTCATGAGCAGTATGCTTCTAAATGCCAATTTTAAGGCTTACTACGATTTTAAATCGAACCTGCTGGAGTATAGCTATACCCTTAGGTTGATTTTCGATGGGAAATTAGTTCGGCTGAAGTAATAAAAAGCCCGACCATGTTTGGTCGGGCGATAATGTGCTGTTTAAGGGAGCTATTTATTCTCTTTAGGACAGTAAATGTTTACCATCTGCTCGGCAGGCTTGTAACCAAGCTCCAATGCCTTGCGGAAATCATCGCAACCGGATTTGAACTCCTGAACATTCATCTTTGAAATACCGCGGTTATAGTATGCTTCGGCATTCTTAGGGTCGGCTTTGATGATAACATCATAATCGGGAATGGCCTCCTTATGGTTACCCATAATTGCCTTTGAAATGGCGCGGTTATAGTAGGCCTGAACGTAGGAGGGATCAATGGATAAGACCTTGTTGAAATCGACTATTGAACCCTTATAGTCCTTTTGGAAAGCACGGGCAACACCCCTGCCATAATAGGCTTTAAGGTAATCGGGCTTAAGCTCAATGGCCTTGTTGAAAGCAGCTATGGCCTGCTTAAACTCGCCCTTACGCAGTAATGCGCCACCCTTTACCCCATAAACCAATGGCAATTTAGGATTGATTGCAATGGCTTTGTCAAGCACTTTAACTGCATCGTCGAAGCGTTGAGCATTGGCATAGGCTTCGCCTAGGCTATAAAGTACCTCCTCATCATTAGGTAAATCACCATAGGCTTTTTCTAGATCGGCTATGGCGCCTGGGTAATCCTGAATTTTAAGTTTGAAAATACCCCTTTTCTTGTAGGCATCGGGAGCTGAATTAGCACCCTCTATCATCTTATCGTAATCGGCTATGGCACCCTTAAAATCGGCAAGGTTTGCAAGCGATTCGCCACGGCTATAGAAAGCTTCTAGGTTCGAACCATCGAGTTCAATGCTGCGATTATAATCCTTAATGGCCTGCTCAAACTCCATGATTGCAGCGTTGAGCAACCCACGCTGGTAGTAAGCTTTTGAGCTGGAATCGTTCAAGGCGATTGCCCGGTTCAGGTCGGCCATGGCCTCGGTGAAACGTTTCAGCTTACGTTCCGATATCCCCCGATGGAGATATACATTGAAATCGGTTGAATCCAAAGCTATAGCTGAGCTATAATCGGCAATGGCTAATGAATCGTGGTTCAAGGCAGCAAGGGTTAAGCCACGATTAAAGTAGTATTGGTAACGTTTGGGGTTTAGCTTAACGGCTTTGTTGAACTTTTCGAGGGCAAGCTCATACTTGGCTGAATCGAGCAACTGTAACCCGGCTCTAAAATTATTTTCGGCCATTCGGGGTTTAAGAATGATATAGGCTGCAATTCCTATAACAACCAGCCCAATTAGTACTACCACATTACGTTTCATACCTAACTGTTTTAATATCAATTCAAATTTATACGATTATTTCGAAATAAATGTTATTTGTTAGCCTCCATTATCAGAGCACAGTTGAGTTTTGCTACCTCACGGGCAAAACGGGGGTTTTGATACATAGCCTTATCAGTTAACTTATGGTAATTGGGGTCGTCGTGCTGCGATATGAAGAACAAGGGTTTGTAACCTCTTTGATAAAAGCTGTAGCTATCGCTATACTCACGGTATGTGATATCGTTAACCGATTTAAGAAGAGTGTAAGTTGAGCAAAGTTCCTGGGCATGGACTCTAAAATCGGTTGTATTGAAATAATCGATGATATTCAGGAACCAATTGGTAGAATCGGTAACAGGGCAAAACGAAACCATATCGTTATTAAGCATAAACTTTACCTTGGCCAGCGTGTCCGATAAGCGGTTAGTCATGTTCTGGCTGCCAAAGAGTCCCAACTCCTCAGCTGCAAAGGTGGCAAAAACAATAGTAGTCCGAGGTGCAAAACCAGCTTGCTTTAGCACCCGTGCAACCTCAAGGGTAACTGCAACGCCGCTGGCGTTATCGTCGGCTCCGGGAGCAACGGTAAAGGGGCTTTGAGGTTCAGTACTTCTCAGGATGCAATCGTGATGGCCTCCCATAATGGTAATACTATCGGGGTAAACAACTCCAGGTAAGGTTGCTATTACATTGTACTGCCAGGTTTCATAGTATTGTCCTCTGAAATTCACATTTAAAAGAAAAGAATCGAGGCGTGCATTTGTGTAACCGTAGCTCTTAAACCTGTTCATAATGGCTAATGCCACATTGCGGCGGTTATCGGCCAGTGTAAAACGGGTACCCATACCCTCTAGCATACCAATTGTAGCAGCAATGCTGTCGGCTTTAATATTACCAATAACCTGCATAATTACAGGATCCTGTTTGCTGCCAGGGTCAACAATGTCGTCTTCTTTGGAGCAAGAAACTACGATAGAGAAAATGGCAAAAGTCATTATAACCTTTAATGTTGTAGGCTTCAGGTTGAATGTTAGTTGCATTGTTTTTTGTTGTAAAAATAACAATCTGAAAGATACAAAATGTTTCTATTCTTAAAATTTGATACCTTTGGTGTCAAAACCTAAAAAAAGGGTATAACCAAAACAGTAACCCGATGAAGAATTATTCACTTGACCAGTTCAAGAGGTATAACAACCTTATGGGTTGGTTCACCTTTGCCATTGCCACGTTGGTTTACCTGCTTACCATTGAACCCACGGCCAGTTTTTGGGACTGCAGCGAGTTTATAGCCAGCGGGAATAAGCTTGAGGTTGGGCATCCACCGGGGGCACCTTTCTTTATGCTTATGGTGCGATTTTTTACCATGTTTGCGCCAACCCCGCAATGGGTTCCTATACTTGCCAACAGCCTCTCGGCCTTAGCCAGCTCGTTTACCATCCTTTTCCTATTCTGGAGCATAACCTACATGGCTCGCCGAATTGTGTTAAGCAAAGGAACCGACTTCACTTTAACCCAGGTAATACTTATTCTTTCATCGGGATTTGTTGGCGCCCTTGCCTACACTTTTTCCGACACGTTTTGGTTTTCGGCCGTTGAGGGGGAGGTGTATGCCACCTCATCGCTTTTTACCGCACTGGTGTTCTGGGCTATTCTAAAATGGGAAGAGCAAGCCGATGAACCTCACTCTACCCGTTGGATTATATTCATAGCCTTTTTAATGGGTATTTCCATTGGCATCCACCTTCTCAACCTATTGGCTATACCCGCCATTGCCCTGGTTTACTATTTCAGGAAGTTTAAATACTCGCCAAAAGGATTGTTATATACCCTTTTAATATCTGCACTGCTGCTAATAGCTATTATGTATGGCATAATACAGGGATTTGTTGTGATTGCCTCAAAGGTTGAACTTCTTTTTGTGAACTCATTTGGCCTACCAATTAAGTCGGGGGTATTCTTTCTGTTTATTGTTATACTGGCACTACTTGCTTATGGTATTTACCGAACCCACAAGCAAGGGAGGGTAATATTAAATACCATTTTTGTAGGACTTACAGTAATAATGATTGGATACAGTTCGTATGCTGCTATAGTGATACGTTCGTCGGCCAATCCTCCAATGGATCAGAACAGCCCCGATAACATGTTTTCGCTGCTTTACTACCTTAACCGCGAACAATACGGCGACAGGCCTCTGCTTTACGGACAGGTATTCAACGCCCAACCCATTGCAAGGATCGAGGGCGAGCGTACTTATGCCCCAAAGAATGGAAAATACGTTTTTGTTCGTACCAAGGATAAGTATGAATTTGACCCCGAGTTTAAAATGCTTTTCCCCCGAATGTGGAGCAGCGAACAAAACCATATTAACGCATACAAGAAATGGAGCAACTTTGAAGGGAAACCGGTAAGACAGTTTAATAGGGAAGGGAAAGTTGAAACGGTTTATGTACCTACATTTGGCGAGAATCTGCTTTTCTTTTTCCGTTACCAGCTTGGGTTTATGTACTTCCGCTACTTTATGTGGAACTTTGCCGGCCGCCAAAACGACCTTCAGGGACACGGCGAAGTAACTAAAGGAAACTGGATTAGCGGAATTCCTTTTATCGATAACCCACGATTAGGACCACAGGAAAAACTACCTGAAATTTACCGGAATAACAAGGGGCGAAACCGTTATTACCTCCTACCCCTGCTCTTAGGTCTTGCAGGCTTAATCTACCAACTCCGCAGGCATAAGCATGATTTCTGGGTAACCACCATGCTTTTCGTAATGACCGGGATCGCCATAGTTGTTTACCTCAACCAAACACCCTATCAGCCGCGTGAACGTGACTATGCCTATGCTGGAAGTTTCTATGCATTTACCATTTGGATTGGCCTTGGAGTCCTGGCGGTTTATGAATTACTTAAAAAGATAAAAGATAATCCGACCACTGCGGTGGCAACCGCGACCGTTTGCACACTGGCAGTTCCAGTTCTCATGGCCAGAGAAAACTGGGACGATCACGATCGTTCAGGCAGCTATGTTCCTGTTGACTTTGGCTATAACATGCTTATTGGCTGTAAGCCCAACGCCATTCTTTTCACTTATGGCGATAATGATACCTTCCCTTTATGGTATTCGCAGGAGGTTGAAGGTGTTAGAACCGACGTTCGTGTGGCAAACCTTAGCTACTTACGTGGCGAATGGTATATAGAACAAATGCAACGCAAAGCCTACCAAAGCGACCCCATTCCAATAAGAATGACCTACGACCAGTACTTTACAGGTACACGCGATGCCATAGTAGTAATTGACAAAATAAAAGAACCACTAAACCTTAACCGCATTGTGGATTTCTTCCTTTCCGATAAACCCGAAAACCAAGTTCAATCCCCTTTCAATCCTAACGAAAGAATAAACTACATTCCATCCAAACAACTGTTCTTAACTGTTGATAAATCTGAAGTTAAAAGTTATATCGATTTACCTGAGGGTTACCTTAACCGCATTGCCGACACCATTACCTGGACACTTAACAAGCAAATAGTACTTAAAGATGGCCAGGTAATACTCGACCTTATTGCTACAAACCGATGGCGGCGACCCATTTACTATGCCACCACGGTTAGCGGTGAAACATATTTAGGGTTGGATAAGTTCTTCTATCTGGAAGGGATGATGTACCGTGTACTACCCATACCCGCCTCACGTCAATGGGGTACCGGTTCGGTTAACACCCGGGAGATGTGGGATAACCTGATGGAGAAGTATCGCTTTAGGAGTTTAAACAACCCCAAGGTTTACCTCGATGAGAATAAAATACGAATTGTATCGAACTACCGTAACCTTTTTGCTCGCCTTGCCAATGCTTTGGTTGATGAAGGGAAAAAGGACTCAGCTATAATCGCCCTTAATAGATGCATGGAACTTATTCCCGCTAAAACAGTTCAGCTCAACTACTTTGCCCTTCCCCTGGTTGAGGGCTATTACCGCGCAGGCAATTTGCAGAATGCCCTGAAATACTCACAGCAAATGGCCAATCAGGCATCGGAAGCCATTTCGTACATGATTTACGACCTTGACGATTACCAGAAAAGTTGGTTGGGTAACGAACTTCAGCTAAACCTTGCCAT
Source organism: Bacteroidota bacterium (assembly GCA_040752515.1). Taxonomy (GTDB): domain Bacteria; phylum Bacteroidota; class Bacteroidia; order Bacteroidales; family Tenuifilaceae; genus Tenuifilum. The sequence goes on from JBFMGQ010000022.1 coordinate 20,397, forward strand.
ACTCTACGAGTTAACCCGTATGGCCAATCAGTACGAAAAGGGTGAGCACGCTCAGCAGCTAACGGAAAAGTTCAATTCATACGTAACAGTACTTGAAAACTAACTATGATAAACCTTAGTCCCCCGCGTTTTTTTCAAAGGTTTTTCAAGAATGTGATATGGAATTTTCCCCTCGAAAAGGAGGGGGTTTTCCTCACGTTCGACGATGGCCCAACGCCAGGTGTTACCCCGTGGGTACTGGAACAGCTCCGAAAGTACAATGCCAAAGCCACCTTTTTTTGCCTTGCTAAAAACGTGGAGATGCATCCCGAAATCTTTGAAATGATCATCAAAGATGGCCATGCCGTGGGAAATCACTCCTACAGCCACATCAAGGGCTGGGGAGTTGACACCACACAGTATGTACAGGATATTATCTACGCCAATAGTTTTGTTAATAGCAACCTTTACCGACCACCCTATGGACGAATAACGCCTAAACAGTTCAAACTGCTTAAATCGCAGTATAAAATTATATTGTGGGATGTGCTTAGCATGGACTATAGCCGAAGGGTGTCACCCAAAAAGGTTTACCGGTATGTTATCAGCAATGCAAAACCTGGCTCAATCATTGTTTTTCACGATTCATTAAAGGCCGAACGTAATTTGCGCTACGCACTACCACGCGTACTGGAAAATCTCAGCTCAAAAGGGTTAACCTTTAAGTCGATAATACTTCCATGAACAGAACCAAATAGATGAGCAGAATACTTTTCATTATTCAGCTTCCTCCGCCAGTTCATGGAGCCAGCTTAATGAATAAACTGGTTATTGGCAGGGCATGTCAAGTACCTACCAACCAATGCATTACCATTAAACTCAACTTTGCAAAATCGCTATCGGACCTGCAACGGTTTAAACCCCGTAAGCTGATAAGAGCCATCACTGTTGCTTTCGAAATCATTTGGAAAATTATTAAGTACAACCCCGATACCATTTATTTCTCAATGGTGCCCATTGGCATTGTGCTAATTAGGGATAGCTTTTACCTGATGCTTTGCAAGGCCTTATCACCCAAATCAAAAATAATTATCCATCTCCATCGGCCAGGAATGTTGCAGTTCTTCAGCCAAAAACCATACCTACTCCGATACTATAATTTCATCTTTAAGGGGTGCGAAATTGTTCATCTCACCCCACGATTAGCCAAGTTGGAGCTCTCGCCTTTGCGTTTAACTAAATCGCATATTACAGTTGTCCCCAATTCCATAATCAAAACACCCGATTATACCAAGCAGAAAAAGGATTGGAACAATATTCTTTTCCTTTCAAACTTTCTTAAACATAAAGGTTATGCTGAACTTGTCGATGCATTTGCCGAACTCCATAAAAAGTACCCCAGCTTGACCCTTACCCTTGCAGGTGCCTTCCCATCCGAAAATGATAAACAAAGATTGATGGAAAAAATTGAACTCTACGGATTAAATGAATCGATAGATGTTGTTGGAGCAGTATACGGTTCCAAAAGGTTTGAACTTTACAGCAAAGCGGGGATATTTGTATTACCCTCTAAACTGGAGTATTTCCCTCTGGTGATACTTGAAGCCATGTCGGAACGTTGCGCAGTTATTTGTAGCGGAAAGGAAAACCTTCAGGAGACCTTTACCGACAGGAAACATCTACTTTTCCTCGATAGCACTGAGCCTGCTGAAATTGCCCAGAAGATTGAAAGCTTAATACTATCGCCCCACCTTACCCAAATAATTGCAAGCGAAGGCTACAAAAGGTTTACCGAGATACAGGAAGAAAGCCTCTCAAAAATCGATAGTCTTTTTACCCGGTAAATAGTTTGTTCAAAAAGCAACAATATCATATTCACCAAGGCCGTGCTAAGGGCTTCTACCATAAAATCTATATCTTTGCAAAAATTTTAAAGGAATGATAACCATTGAACAAGTAAAAGAGCTTGCAAAGCGCCGCGATGCGCTGAGGAGGTATCTTTGACATCGACCAGCTAACCATTGAATACGAAGAGGAACAGCAAAAGACACAAGCCCCCGACTTTTGGGATAAACCCGATGAGGCTGAAAAGCAACTAAAAAAAGTAGCATCAATAAAAACCTGGATTGATAGTTTTAATAAGGTAAATAGCCTAACCGACGATTTGCAGGTGATGTACGATTTTGCCAAGGAAGGCGCTGCCACTGAATATGAGATTGATGCCCACTACAAACAAACCCTAAAGGCCATTGAGGATTTGGAGCTAAAGAACATGCTCCGCAAGGAAGAGGATAGGCTTGGAGCAATCATGAAAATCAACTCCGGTGCTGGAGGAACTGAGAGTATGGACTGGGCAGCCATGCTCATGCGCATGTACATGCGCTGGGGTGAGCGAAATGGCTACGAGGTAAAAGTTGTGGATGTCCAGGATGGCGAGGAAGCCGGAATAAAATCGTGCACATTGGAGTTTGTGGGCGACATGGCATACGGATACCTTAAAGGTGAAAACGGCGTTCATCGTTTAGTCCGAATATCGCCCTTCGACAGCAATGCCCGCAGGCATACTTCGTTTGCTTCAGTATTCGTGTCCCCTGCCGTTGACGAAACCATTGAAATCACCATTAATCCCGCCGATATTAAATGGGATACATACCGCTCATCGGGTGCAGGTGGACAAAACGTTAACAAGGTTGAAACCGGCGTTCGCCTTTACCATATCCCTACGGGAATTGTAATTGAGAATACCGAGTCGCGATCGCAATTCCAAAATAAGGAAAATGCTTTGCGACTGCTAAAATCGCACCTGTACGAATTAGAACTTCGTAAGCGTCGGGAGATACAAGCTGAAATTGAAGGCAAAAAGAAAAAGATTGAATGGGGGTCACAAATTCGCAACTACGTGTTGCACCCCTATAAGCTGGTTAAAGACTTGAGGTCAGGTTACGAAACATCAGATGTTAACGCCATACTCGATGGCGATCTTAACGAATGCATTAAAGCCTACCTTATGCAGTTTGGCGACGAGTAGCAAATATGCTACTCGTTTTTTCTTAAACGTGCACGGGTTATCAAACCCACCGGAATAAATGCAAAAACCCGCCGGGCATGTTCCTTTGGCACTTGCGAAAGGAATAGCCCAAAAACCACTATGGCTATACCGGTTATCTTAATAATACTTAAGGTTTCGCCAAGTAGGAAGTATGCAAAGATTGCCGTAAGTACTGGTATTGCATTGGCAAACGAGTTTGCCTTGGTAACCCCTAAGTGCTTAACGGAATATGTGAATAGTAAAAAGGCAAAGGTTGAAGCAAAAATACCAAGCTTAATAAGCGGCATAAGCGATTGTAACGTTACCCCAACACTCAAAAAGTGTGTAAACTCAAAAATAAAAAATAAAGGTAAAAAGTAAATTACTGCTATTGTATTCTGGTAGGTTATAATGGTGAAAACGTTATAGGCAGATGTTAACTTTCTGAGTGTTAACGAATACCCTAAAGCAGCAAATACCGCAAGAAACATAAGTGCAATGCCAACCGGATTTGCTTCGAGTTTACCAAAACCCTGATGGAATATAACCATTCCAACCCCAACAACCGACACCAGGATTCCAATAAAGTTCATTAATGTTACCCGGGTTCTATAAATGTAAAACTCCCCCAAAGGGCTAAATAGCGGTATGGTTGATATAATTACAGCTGCCAGTGTTGACGAAACCATCGTCATACCAAAACTCTCGCCAATAAAGTATAGGAACGGCTCAAAAAATGCTAGGAGCATAAAGTATTTTAAATCGCCCTTTCTCACCCTGGTTAACTTCCTCATCAGCACTCCAACCGTAGCAAATAGGAAAATGGTTGAAATAGTAAGCCTACCCACAACTAAAGTGATAGGCTTATAGAATTCAAATACCTCTTTATACCAAATGAATGAGAGCGACCAAAAAACCATGGCCAACGATACTGCAACGTAAATCCTTAGTGAGTTTTTAATCATTTTATCAAAGTTAAGCCCATATATGAACTCCAGAAACCTAAATGGTTTAACGTGGCAAAAATAATTAAAAAAAGGGTGTTGAATAATCCAACACCCTTAATACAAGAGACTAATAATGTTTTAATTATTACTGGAAGGTACTAAAACCTTATTAATAACGTGAACAACTCCATTAGTTCCCTGAACATCGGCCAATACAACACTAGCGTTCTGGTCAATAGTTACCGAAGTTCCAACGTTAACGCTTATGCTGCTACCGTTAAGTGTAGCCACATAACCGGTTGAAAGTTGATTCGACATTACATTACCCGACACAACATGGTAAAGTAGTATGGGTGTTAAAGTCTCTTTAGATAATTGGTCGATACCTGTTACACCAAGCTCAGCGAATAATGCATTGAATGCATCGTTTGTTGGGGCAAATACTGTAAAAGGACCAGTTCCTTTTAGGGTTTCAACCAATTCGGCTTTAACAAGTGCCGATACTAGTATGCTAAAGTTCTCATTTGCAAGTGCTATATCAACAACAGTTGGGGGAAGTAACACTTTATCGATAACATGTACTACACCATTTGTAGCCTCTAAATCGGCCGAAGTTATTGAAACATCGCCATTTAACTTAAACTTTGCAGCATCAACCCTCAGTGAAGCATACGTACTACCTACACCTGGCGTTAAAGTCGATACATAACCACTTTTCAGATCTGTTGATTTTACTTTGGCTCCTAATACATGGTAAAGTAAAATGGGAGTAAGCTGTTCCTTGGTTAGATCGTTAATACCTGTTACACCCAAGGCTGCAAATAGCTGGTTAAAAGCCGCATTGGTTGGCGCGAATACTGTAAATGGACCAGTTCCCTGCAAGGTTGTTACCAATTCGGCCTTTTGAAGTGCCGATACCAGAATTGAAAAGTCAGGGTTTGAAGAGGCCAACTGAACAATGTTCTGTTGCTTTTCATCTTCATCGTTGCTCTCGCACGATGTGAAGGTGAATGCTGACACCATTGCAATGGTAGCAATAATTGTCAAAATGTTACTTCTTAGTTTCATAGTAATTTGTTTTAAGTTATGCTTTTTTAAACAGGGGAATTATTATTTTGTTTATCTTTTATATTTTATTATTATATTTTTGGGTTTATTTTAACCTTTATTAGCTTACAATAAGTTTTGGGTAAAACGATTTTCAGGCTTTAAATACTAATGGTATCTAAGTTTAACCTTATCCCCTACTTGCCCTATAACCTATTTATTAAATTCCGTGCAATACTATTTTTTTTTATCTTTACGGTTGAAAACTGCCATAAATGATGGAAGAGTTAATCCGACTAAGGCGTGAGTTGCACCGGAACCCTGAGCTCTCAGGTCAGGAAAGGGCTACAGGAAAGAGAATAAGATTTTTTCTTAGCCGTTATCAACCGCATGAGCTTTATTCAAATATTGCTGGCGAAGGTATGGCTGTGGTGTACAGGGGTAAAGAGCCCGGGCCAACCGTGCTTTTCCGATGCGATATGGATGCGCTTCCCATTACTGAGCAATCCGATTTGAAATACAAATCGAACACACCCGGGGTATCGCATACCTGCGGCCACGATGGGCACATGGCCATAGTTTCAGGCTTGGCTGTTCGTTTCTTTGAGAATCCCATACAAAAAGGGAAAGTTATTCTTTTTTACCAGCCATCGGAAGAGAATGGTTCAGGTGCAAAGGAATCCATTGAAAGGCTTAAAGAGTTAGATCTCCTACCCGACTACGCTTTTGCTCTTCACAACTTACCTAAGTATAAAAAAGGTAGTGTTGTACTTGGGCGGTACACCTTTTCGGCAGCATCAAAAGGCTTGATAATCAAGCTTACTGGACGAAACTCGCATGCGGCTTTTCCTGAACTAGGACTCAACCCAGCCGCAGCCACAGCCGAAATCATACAACACCTCCTTGCTCTACCTACCAGTTTCAAGTATAGGGATTTTGTGCTTGTTACCCTAATCCATGTAAAGGTTGGCGAAGTGGCTTTTGGCACCTCTGCCGGATCGGCTGTAATTATGGCTACACTAAGAGCCTTTGACGATACCGATATGCAACTCCTATCGGAACATGCACTCAAGGAGTCAGCCAATATTGCTACCCGTCATGGCCTTTCCATTGAAACCGAATTCACCGACGATTTTCCCGCTTCGGTTTGCGACCCACAGCTAACCCATTTGGTTGAGAAAATTGCTTCCGAAAAAAACAACGAGGTTATTTTCCTTAATGAACCTAACCGTTGGAGCGAGGATTTTGCCCATTTTACAGGCATATGCCCGTCGGTTATTTTCGGGCTTGGCGCAGGGGAAAACCATCCCGATATCCATAGCCCAACTTACGACTTTCCCGATGACCTAATATCCGAGGGTGTTGATCTGCTTGAATCCATAGCACGAAAGATTACCAACTCCTAATCCTAACCAACAGCCTTGCCATCCAACCATCTGGCCTCTGACTAACCAGGTAAACCCCTGTAATAACAAGGACTGCAGCGGTTATCTTTTTGGCATCCAGCGTATCGGTGCCAGCTGTCACCGCAACTAAAGCAGCTATAACAGGTTGAGAGTAAATGTAAATGCTTACCGTACTAGCCTGAACGTAACGCAGCCCCCAACCATTGAGTAAATACGCTAAAAATGTTGGTCCAAGTAAAACAAAAATGATGGAGGCATAAATCGTAGGAGGAATGATATCCCATTGTGTGGTCGCCAAATCGTAAACCCCAAATGGCATCAGCGAAATTAACCCAACTGCAAAAACACCTTTCATTACTGTTATAGGCTTATACTTGTGCATTAATGGTTTAACAATTACAAGGTAGAAGGCGTAAAAGAGAGTATTTAAAAATAGCATAAAATTGCCTAAGGCGTGATGTTGCCCAATCTCCAGGGTTCCCCTACTTAGTATGAGCACCAGTGCGCCCGACGCCCCAATGACCAATCCTGCTATTTTTATAGTATTGATATGCTCCGATAAAACAAAGTATGCAATAAGCATTACCATTGCCGGGTTCAAGGTTGATATTATGGACGATTCTATGGGTGTGCTGTAGTTTAAACCGTTCAGGAAGAGAAGTTGATTAAACGAGATCCCGAATAGCCCCGATGCTATAAATCGGGGATAATCGGCCTTGCTTATTTTTTCTCCCTCTTTCCCAACCATCGAAATTAACCAAAAAAGGGCTGATGCCGTAACCACCCGTAACATAGTGAATGCCATTGGCGACAGGTAGTTAGGCATCACTCCCTTGGCAATGGAGTAATTAACCCCAAACATAATGTTGGCTAGTATTATGGCTAAATGAGCCTCCGCTCGCTTGTTATTGGCAATGACCATAATTATTAGATGCAATGCAGTTCGATTTCCAATACAAAGTAAAGTTTAAAAAAGTAAAGAATTTACTTTACGCTTAGTAAGTTCTAGTTTATAATCCGTTAAACAATTTAACTATTAATTAGCGTATTATTAAACCCTAAAAATTTAAATTTGTTAATTATTGCACCAAAATGCACAAGCAAACCTCCCACATAAAAGAGAACCCTGCTCAGCGGATTAAGACTAAACTGGCTTTGATCCCTGTATTGCTTGGATTGGGTGTAACCGGAGCAATGCTTTACAATGAGTTTGACCCCAAAGCATTTGAAGTCATTAACTTTACCTGGAAATCGACCTTATGGATAATACTGGCTTGGCTTTTCATGCTTGGGCGCGATTTGGGGTATACTTTGCGGTTAATGGTGCTTAGCGATGGGAAGTTCAGGTTCTGGAAGGCTTTAAGGGTAATTATACTTTGGGAGTTTACCTCTGCAATTACACCCTCGGCTATTGGTGGTACCAGCGTTGCTATTGTTTATGTCAATAAAGAAGGGCTAAACTTAGGGCATAGCTCTGCCTTGGTAATGATTACCTCGTTCCTCGATGAGCTTTACTTTGTGGTGATGTTCCCCCTGCTTGTGTTTACTGCCGGCTATCATGGCCTTTTTGATATTGGCACCACCGATAGTATGGCCAAAGAACTTCTCACGTTCAGCATTATTGGCTATTCCTTGAAATTTGCTTGGGTGGGAATGTTAGTTTACGGACTGTTTTTCAACCCCCGTGGGTTAAAATGGTTGCTGCTATTAATATTCAAACTCCCATTCCTACGACGATGGAAACATGGGGCAAACCGTGCCGGATCTGACATTATTAGCAGTTCAAAGGAATACCGCACTAAGCCTGCATCTTTCTGGGTAAAGGTTGTTCTGGCATCGTTTTTATCATGGTCATCGCGCTTCATGGTTGTTAATGCAATACTAATGGCGTTTTTTAGCATTGAACACAACCTGCTAATTTTTGCCCGCCAGCTGGTGATGTGGATAATGATGCTGGTAAGCCCAACCCCTGGCGGAAGCGGATTTGCTGAGTTTGTTTTCACCCGTTACCTATCCGAGTTCATTCCAGTTGAAGCCTCGCTCCTTATACCTGTTTCGGTTGCCATGGCTCTGCTTTGGCGCCTAGTTAGCTACTACCCATACCTTATAGTTGGTAGCATAGTTTTCCCCCGATGGGTTCGCCGTCATTTCATCAAGTAAACAACATTCCCTTTCAACTCTAGCTAAAACCTTTTGGTTCCCTTTGTTGTTAATTTTGATGTTTAAAACATTCAGTGTATGATTTACTACTACATTACCGGCACAAGCTCGGGCATTGGACAGGCTTTGACCCAAGAACTATTAAGCCATGACGATACCTATGTTATTGGATACTCAAGGCGAAATACAATTAACCATAGCAGGTATAAACACATTGAAGTTGACCTAAGCCAGCCCGGAGCAGCAAGAAGGGTAGAAATACCCCTATACCTCGATGCCAAGCGGGTTGTGCTTATTAACAATGCAGGTATATTAGGCGATGTAAAACCTATTGGTAAAATCGACAACGAACTACTGGAAAAAACATTTACGGTCAATACCATTACCCCTGCGATACTAACAAACAGGCTTCTATCGGTTTACTTACCTGTATCGGATTTCATCACTGTAATCAATATTAGTTCGGGCGCAGCGCGCCATGCGGTTGAATCGTGGAGCGGTTACTGTGCATCCAAAGCAGCCATCGACATGTTTTCGATGGTACTACATGCTGAGCAGCAATTGGTTGATAGTCCAAAGGTTAGGGTGATTTCTGTGGCACCGGGTATTGTTGATACCCCTATGCAAGACTCCGTTCGACAGGTTGACCCATCCAACTTCCCTCAATCCGGAAGGTTTCATCAGTATAAGCAAAAGGGTTTGCTGGCCTCGCCCGAGCAGGTAGCAAAAAAAATCGTTGAGCTAACCGGTAATCCGCCCAACGATCCTATTATTGATTTACGCACTATTTAATTACCCAACTCTTTAATGTACTTAATCATCGACTCAAAAATAAGTCGGCCATCGGTATTGCCAAGTTCATCGTCCGAGGCGCGCTCGGGGTGTGGCATCATGCCAAAAACGTTGTGACGCTCATTACACACACCGGCTATATTCTCCACCGAGCCGTTAGGATTAGCGCTTTCCGATACTACTCCATTCTCATCGCAGTAGCGGAAAAGAATTTGGCCATTTATACGCATTTGGGCAAGGGTTTCCTTATCGGCATAGTAACGCCCCTCGCCATGAGCAATGGGTACTTTTAAAGCCCTTTCGCGGGGTAGGTATTTGGTTAGAGCGGTGTTCTTGCTATCGGGAACTAAATATATGTTTTTGCAAATGAACTTTTGACTGTTGTTATGGAGTAAAGCCCCGGGTAAAAGCCCGCTCTCGCAAAGTATTTGAAAACCATTGCAAATGCCAAACACATAACCTCCATTATTCGCAAAATCAATAACCCTATTCATGATTGGCGAAAACTTTGCCAAGGCTCCTGAGCGGAGGTAATCGCCATAGGAAAAACCACCGGGTAGGATTATCACATCAATATTCGGGTCAAAATCGGTTTCCTTGTGCCAGAGAACTACCACCTCTTGCTCAAGTATTTCCTTTATTACATAAACTGTATCCTGATCGCAGTTAGAACCAGGGAATACTACTACTCCAAACTTCATGCTATTACCATTAATATGCGTCAAAGATAGCCAATAATATAAAATCGTCAAAATAAGGTTTGAACCTAACACATTTTTGGCGTAACTTTGATAATCAATTTTAAAAAAATGATCAAGAATATTTTACGGTTTGGCGCTATTGTTATAGCATTTGCTCTGCTCTTTTCTGGGCTTTTTTTGGTTTATAGCACCATTACCTTCTATAATCCCGATAAGGAGATATTGCTTCAATCTTCAGCAAGCCCCGACACAGTGAAGGTTAATACAGCCTATAGCCTAATTACATGGAATATTGGCTATGCAGGTTTAGGCGATAACATGGATTTTTTTTACGATGGAGGTAAACAAACCCGCGATACCAAAGCCAGAACCCTTGAAAACCTCGACTCCATTAAAAAATTTTTGACACAAAATCGAACCGATTTTATTATACTGCAGGAGGTAGATTTCGAATCGCGCCGATCATACAACTTCAATCAAGTTCAAGCTATTGGCCAAACGTTAAACTACTTCACCTTTTATGCTACCAACTATCAGGTTTCGTTTGTTCCAGTACCCCTTAACAATCCAATGGGCAGAGTGAATTCAGGCATTATGACTTTAAGCCGCTATACTCCACAAAATGCTAAGCGAATCCAACTGCCAGGTTTATCGCCATGGCCTAACAGAATTTTCAACCTAAGGAGGTGCCTGTTGATTACCCGATTCCCGACGAATAACGGGCGCGAGTTTGTTCTTATTAATACCCATAACTCTGCTTTTGAGAACGATAGCCTAAAGATGGCAGAGATGAATTTTATACGGGAACTGGCCTTAAATGAATATGAAAGGGGAAACTATGTAATAGTTGGTGGCGACTGGAACCAGTTGCCCCCAAACTTCGCCCCCGATACATTTGGGAATGCATATGAAACAAAAGCATTCAAACCCATGTCAATAGACAGTGGCTTTATGCCCACCGGTTGGCAATGGGCTTTTGATCCTACATTTCCTACAAACCGCTATCTTGATAGACCTTACAGCAAAAACTGTAGAACCATAATCCTCGATTTCTTTTTGCTTTCACCGAATATCCAAGTTGCTGGTATATCGACTATTAATTTAAACTTCAGATATTCTGACCATAATCCGGTTAAGCTAACCTTTACCTTTGGTTCAAAACCATAGTATCAATGGAAAATGCTTCCTAACAACCCATTTGGTGATGTTAGTCAAAGTTAATACTAACTTTGCCATTTAGATTTTGTTTGTATTTAAGAAAAATCTATATTTAGCTGATTATTGTTGACGATATCTGCCAAATGAGATAATGCCAAGCCAGCGTATGCAGGTAACTGACCAGGATCTACAGTATTTTATAAATACTATCAAGAGTGTATCAAAGTACGACTTTTCAGAGTATTCAGAGAAGTCGCTAAAACGTCGTTTACAAAAGATACTAGAAGATTACAACCTCGATTTAACCTCGCTGCTTACCTCGCTTCGCCTCGATAAAGATTTTCTGGAGAAGGTAGTTAAGGAAGTTACCGTTAATACCACCGAGCTGTTTCGCGACCCGCCAGTTTGGCACCTGCTACGCTCCCGCATTCTCCCTCGATTCAAGAATAACAAAACCATCAACATATGGCATGCGGGCTGCTCTACCGGCCAGGAGGTTTACTCCATGATGATTCTCCTGAACGAGATGGATATGCTCGACAAGGCTAAAATCTTTGCAACCGACTTAAACACCGATGTTCTGGAAGCTGCCAAGCAAGGTGTTTACAAGTACCGCTTCAACCTGGGTTACCTCGATAACTTCGATAAGGTAATCAAACAGAATCCCCTCAACTTTGAGGAATATAACGAAGTGCCCTACGAAAAGTACTTCGATATCGATAAGGTTAGGGATACCATTACCATGAAAAAGTTCTTAACCGAACGCCCCATATTCCGTAAACACGATCTTGTGGTGGATGGCAACATCTTTTTTGCCAAGTTCGACCTCATACTTTGCCGTAACGTAATCATTTACTTTAACTACTCGCTCCAGAATAAGGTTTTTGAACTTTTTCATAATAATCTTTACCCCAAGGGCATACTCCTGCTTGGCATGCACGAAACCATACTTGGCCCTTGGGCCTCTCGTTTTGAACGATTAGGACAGGCTTACATTAAAAAATAAATTACACCATGAAGGCTTTTGCTAACATGAAATTGGCTCAAAGAATACAACTAACCATTATTACCTTAATGGTAGTGCTTTTTGCCCTTGCAGGTTTAACCCTTAACTACTTTTCCAGAACACGAACCATTAACAATGCCATTAAAGAAGCCAATACATACATCGATCGATTAATTGACATTACAAACCTGGTTGAGCAAAAAACAGGCAAGGGGCTTTCATCAAACGATCTTTTTGAGCTAAAACCTTACTTTGCTAAACCGGCATTTAATAGAACCGATTTCCCGGCAATAATTTCCAAAAACGGTGAATACCTTTTACACGCAACCCGACAAGGAGCCCGACTTCCTCTTAAAACTGTCCAAGAGATTAAAACCCTTAAATCAAACGAGGGCTACCTAACTTACCACGATGTTACCAATGACATTACTGAGGAACGAATTCTTGTGTACAAGTACTATAAACCTTTCAATGCATATTTTACTATCTCAGTTAGCCCAACCGAAGTTCTTGATCAGGTCAAAACCAATAGGCGAGTTATGATCATTATTGTTATACTTGCCTCGTTAATGTCGGCTTTGGTCATTTCGCTACTCCTGAAACCCATTACAAAACAACTGGCACACCTATCGGTTCGCTTAAAACAGCTGGCACAAGGGGAAATTCCCACAAATGTTAAGGTAACCGATAAGAGTGAACTTGGAAACCTAGCTGAATCGTTAAATGGTTTAATCGCTGGGCTTAAAAGTACCACTGAATTTGCACGACAAATTGAGCAAAACAAGCTCGATTTTGAATTCAAGCCTCTAAGCAAAAACGATCAGCTTGGAATGGCACTCCTTCAAATGCGCGAAAGCTTAAAACGCGCCCAGCAGGAAGAGGCTAAACGTAAGGAAGAAGACAACATTCGCACATGGATAAATGCAGGGCTTGCTAAGTTTGGAGATATCCTACGCCAAAACAATAACAATCTTAACCTTTTGGCCGATAATGTTATACAAAACCTAGTGAATTACCTCGATGCCAATCAGGGGGGCATATTCATGTTTAAGGATTACGAATCGGAAAAGTACCTGGAACTTCTCTCGGCCTTTGCATACAACCGAAAGAAATTTCTACAAAAAACCATCATGCTTGGCGAGGGGCTTGTTGGCACCTGTGCCGTTGAAAAGCAAACCATTTACCTTAAGGAAATCCCCAGCGATTACATTGCCATAACATCCGGATTGGGTGAGGCCACGCCTACATCGCTGCTTATTGTTCCCCTGAAACTGGAAGATGAAATTTTTGGCGTAATTGAGATTGCTTCGTTTAACGAGTTTGCCCCATACCAAATTGAGTTTGTTGAAAAGGTAAGCGAGAGCATTGCTGCAACGCTCAACTCGGTGAAAAACAACATTAGAACCCGTGAACTCCTTGAACAATCGCAACAACAACGCGAGGAAATGGCTGCCCAGGAAGAGGAGATGCGCCAAAACATGGAAGAGATGCAGGCCACCCAAGAGGAAATGCAGCGTAAGAACCTTGAACTGGAAATTATAACCTCGGCCATTAACCAATCGTTGGTTTCCTGCTCCCTCAACGATGATGGGTATATCATTGATTCCAATATTGTGTTGCAGGAAATGACCGGCTTCAGCAAGATAGAACTTGAAGGCAAGTTGCTTGAAAGCCTGATTGTTGAATCACAACGCGAGGAGTTCAATAAGCTTTGGAAATCAGTTCTTAACGGACAATCCATCAGTACTACTCTTCACCTCACAGGCAACAACGGCCGAGAACTTTACCTACTTGCCACGCTTACTCCCGGATTCGACCCAATGGGGCTGCTCATTAAGATATTCCTTGTAGGACACGATATTACTGAGGCTAAGAAACTGGAACTAATGACCCAGCAACAAGCTAAAGAGATTGAAAAGAATATCAAACGGATTAAGGAAGAACAAGAGATATCGAGCCAACGCCAACACGAGATGGAAACGCTGCTCAAAGCACTTGACCAAAACTGCTTGGTATCGATAATTGAACCCGACGGACTAATTACCTATATCAACAATAAAAATGTTGAAGTATTAGGCGACCAAAAGGAAGATATTGAGAACCACTACCTACAGGATATTGATTATACAGCCAAAAATAAACCAAAGGAGTTTGAACGTTTTTGGAAATCGCTTCATAAGGGAATTAAGCAAACACGTGAATTCTCGCTCAATGTCAAGGGTGAAACCCGCTGGGTTATAGAAAACTTCACACCAATTATGGATGAAAGCGGAAACCTTTACAAAATAATCAACATTGCACTTGATATAACCGAGAACAAAAAGAAAGAAGAAGAACTGAACCGCATTATTGAACAGCTAAAGCAACAGCTTAAGAAGTAGCAAAGTATGACCATACGATACGAAATAGGAATTGTTGACACGCGGAACGTAATCAAAACCTTACTCGACGATTTTGGTTACGATTTTCGAGATTATGCCCTTACCTCATTTAAGCGGAGGTTGGAGTATATCATTTCACTTTATGCACTCCGCGATGCCGATGGCCTTATTGCAAAACTCAAAAACAGCAAAGAGTTTTTAGACCAATTCCTTTACGATATTACACCTGAAACCACCGAAATGTTCAGGGACCCTTCGTTTTGGCGAATTCTAAGAGATGAGATCGTTCCAGAACTCGTAAGAACGGGCACATCAAAACCCCGTATTTGGCTGGCATCGTTCGACTCGGGTGAAGAACTTTACTCACTTTCTATCCTCCTCAAGGAATTAAATTTACTTAACGAAGTTAACATATACTGCAATGTTCTTTCCGATCACACCATACAACGCATAACATCTGGTCGCCTTGACCCTAAGGATATGGAAGTGAACGAGGCAAACTACCAGCGTTTTAACGAGAAAGGGAAATACTCCTCATACTATAGAACTGAGGGAACCAGCATTGTTTTTGATGTTAGCCTGATAAAGGATGTGAATTTCATAAAGCAGAACACATTAATTGACGAAGATCCCGGTGCACCCAAACTCATCATTTTCAGGAATCAGGCTATCTACTACAACCAACTCCTAAGTGAAAAGATTTTTGCCAAACTGACCAATAGTTTGGTTGCTGGTGGATATTTGGCAATTGGGGTAAAAGAAACTTTGGAAAATACCAACGTTAATAATAAATTTACTCTGTACAACGAGGCTGAAAGAATTTACAAGCGAAAAACCAACTAGTTTTATATGTACAAAGCAGTTATCATAGGAGGATCGGCAGGAAGTTTTCAGGTTATTACCCGAATACTACACGCTTTGCCCCCAAACTACCCACTACCTGTCCTTCTTTGCCTGCATAGGTTAAAGCATGTCCGCAGCGGATTTGTTGAGGCGCTTTCTATCAAATCGGGCATTCAAATTATTGAACCAAACGACAAGGAACAAATCAAGCCCGGTAAAGCATATCTTGCCCCGGCCAACTACCACATGTACGTGGAACTAGGGAATAAAATTGCCCTTTCCACCGAAGAGCCGGTTAACCACTCGCGCCCCAGTATCGACCTTTCATTCATAACTGCTGCTCAGGTTTACCGCGAAAAACTGGTGGGCATAATACTATCTGGCGCAAACCGCGATGGAGCATACGGACTAAAAAAAATTAAAGATTTAGGAGGATTAGCCATTGTTCAGAACCCCGATGAATGCCAGGTTAGAACCATGACCGAAGCTTCACTTAAAATGACACCCGTCGATTTTGTTTTCAATACAAACGAAATTATCAAATTTCTTCAAAACATTAAAGCATAAAAGTATAGGAACATGAAACCACTTAACCCATCGAACCGATTTGTACCTATTATAGTTCTGCTTTTAATACTAGCAAGTTCACTTGTAGTATTTAGCTTACTATACAACATGGCTTTAGAGGCTGGGCAAAAAGTTTCGGGTTGGACTATTGTTCTTAGCCTTATTCCATTTTTACTGGGATTGTGGTTCTACTTTATTTCATTTAAACAACGCAACCTAATTGACAGCCTCCAGGCCCAAATTGAAGCGCTAAAGTTGCAGATCGAAGCTTTCATGAAATCGCAAAAAAAAGAGTCATCGCAAGAGGTTCGTAAAGAGGTTGTGGATTACAAAAAGTTACTCGAGAAAATTATTCCTATAACACCCACCGATGATATAGCCAAGTATGGAGAAACACTACTTGCCAATATTGCCAAAACGGTTGAGATTGTTCAGGGTCAGCTCTACCTTAAAGATTTACAAACCGAGGTATTCCGCTTTAAAGCGGGCTATGCATTTTTCTCGGAAACCACCCCACCCGAGTACCGCGAGGGTGAAACCCTTGCCGGACAGGTGGCCAAAAACCAAAAACTAATAAATATCGATAATATACCTGAAGGGTATATCACAATCCTTTCCGGCTTGGGGAAAGGCTCCCCTAAACACCTCATCATAGCCCCCATCATATCACCCGATAATAAAACTATTGGCATTATGGAGCTGGCATCGTTCAAACCATTCGGAAGTGAACATGAAGAACTTTTTTCGCAACTCGGACGTAAACTTGGAGAGATATTTAATGTCAATCAACAATAACCTTACATCGGCATGATCTCATTCGGCATTATATCGACCACCGACAGCAAACAGGTAATCCGGCAAAGGGTAACACAAGCCTTTTTGGTTAGCCTAATTTTTCCTGTTTTTGCTTGGATTATTGATATCCTTAGCAGAGGTATTCCTTTCAACCTTTCAAATATCGCTAATATACACACCACCAATCCATTGCATTTGATTATTGATTTGGCACCCTTTGTAATTTCATATGTTACCTGGTTGCAGCTAACACGCCATTACCGTCGAATTCTTATACTTGAAAAGGAACTCCGCCAACGCGATGAGGATATTGAAAAGAATGCTCGTTTTGCCCAACGAATTGGCGAAGGCGATTACAATGCACCCTTCCAGGTTGGAGGTGACGACGATATCTTGGGTAAATCGCTGGTGATAATGCGCGATAACCTGCTGGCAAACCAGAAAAAAGAGGCAGAACAAAACTGGATAACAAAGGGGAAGGACGAAATCTCGCACATTTTACGACTTCACCACAATATCGATGAACTATCGTACGATGTTCTGGTTAAGCTCATCAACTACATTAGAACCATACAGGGCGCCATATACCTCTACGATGAGGAAAAGCAAAAACTTGTCAACCTTGCCACCTACGCCTACAACCGCCGTAAGTATATTAAGCAAGAGTTTCGCATTGGCGAGGGGCTAATTGGCGAATGCGCCTATGAGCGCGAATTTATATACCGAACCGAGATACCCGACGATTACGTTACCATAACCTCAGGCATTTTAGGCGATCGCAAACCCAAAAGCCTCCTGCTGGTTCCTCTCATTACCGACGAGAAACTTGAGGGCGTCCTGGAGTTTGCCTCGCTCGACGACGAGATACCCGAACTTACCATACGTTTCCTGAAGGAGGTTGGGGAGATTATCGCCCGCACCATTTTCAACCTACGCATAAACCACAAAACCGAAAAGCTTTTACAGGAAGCCCAGCAAATGGCGCAAGAACTCAAGGAAAACGAGGAGGAACTTCGTCAGAATGCTGAGGAAATGAAAATTACTCAGGAAGAACTTGAGATTTCAAACGCCAAACTCGAAGCTAAAATCCAGGAGGTTGAAAACGCCCAGAAACGCTTGCATTCGCTCCTTGAAAATGCATCGGAAATTATATCGATATACAATAGCGAAAAGCAACTTACCTACATAAGCCCCTCGGTAACAAAGATTCTGGGTTACACTCCACAGGAAATGATGAGCGGCAAGGACATTGACCGCCTAACCCGCAAAGGTGAAGCCGCCTTCAACGAAATGTTTGAGCAACTGCTTGAAAATCCTCGCATTGCCATCACCATTCAGTACACCTTTATGAAAAAGGATGGTGAAAAGATTTTCCTTGAGGTTACCGGACGCAACCTGCTCGACGACCCTGCCATTGGCGGCATAATAATCAACTCCCGCGATATTACTGAACGCAAACGGGCCGAAAAAGAGGAACGCATGCGCAGCAAAATGCAATCCCTCTCCGAAAACTCTCCCGATATCATCATGCGCCTCAACCCCACAGGCCAATTCTTTTATGCCAACCCCATGGTGGAAACTTACCTGGGTATCGATTACAAGGAACTTGTTAACCAAACAATCACAGCACTCGATGGTATTCCGGTACTTTCAAACTTTATTCGCGAAGCCATAAAATCCATTAAGGTTGAAAAGGAAAAGTACGAAGGCGAAATTACTTTTACCACCAACAGGGGCGAAACCGTAATGCACATTGTGGGTATTCCTGAATTCAACGAGAATGAACTGGAAACCATACTATTTGTAGCCCACGATATTACCGAACAAAAACAAACCGAGAGGGAAATTCAGGAAAAGAACCGCAAAATCACCGAAAGTATTAACTACGCCCAGCGCATACAAACCTCAATACTTCCCAATAATAGGATTATCAGGCAGTACTTACCCAAATCGTTCATATACTATCACCCCAGGGATGTTGTAAGCGGCGATTTCCCATGGTTCTTCATTAAAGACGATTTTATATACATTGCAGCCGTGGATTGTACCGGCCATGGCGTACCGGGTGCATTGCTATCGTTCATAGGTTACTTTACCCTAAACAATGTGGTTGACCACGACTCATCGTACACAGCCGGTCAAATACTCGACCACTTGCATTTTGGGGTGCGCAAAACCCTTAAGCAGGATCGCCCCGATGCCGACGCCCGCGATGGCATGGATATTGCTTTCTGCAAAATCAACCCCAAAAACAAGGAACTCCAGTATGCAGGGGCTCACCGTCCGCTTTACCTTGTCCGAAACGGAGAACTAACTGAATACAAGGGCGATCGCAAGGCTATTGGCGGTATCCCCCATCCTAAGAAAGCCGAAGAGCCTTTTACCAACTATATTATTGAGTATAAACCGGGCGACAGGGTATTCTTCTTCTCCGATGGTATTGTTGACCAGGTTGGTGGTCCCGAAAAGAAAAAGTTTGGTGCTCAAAGTATTCGTGATATCATTATGAACAACCAAAAAACACCCATTCACGAACTTAACGATGTGTTTGCAAAAGCCCTTACCGATTATCAGGGCGAAAATAAACAGGTTGACGATATACTTTTAATTGGTATTGAATTTTAAAAATGTAATATATTTGTAACTCATATAACTCATCGGGCTATGGATCGAAAAAACATCAAAGGGTTTCTTGAGTTCGTTTACGACTTTTACAAGTCGATGAAGGCTCATGAAATTACCCTCGTTTACGAGGGGGAAATAACCCACCAAATAACCAAGGCCTTCACCTCGCTTACCGAATCGAATATGGCTAAGGAGGAGGAGTCGAACTCCGTTCAAAAAAAGGTTTTCCATGTTATGGTGGAATGCCTCCAAAACATTAGCAAACATGCCGATAGCTTTGGCTCCGACGACTTTCTCTTTGCTGGCCGTGGGATCTTTATGGTTAGCAAGGGCGACTCGGAATACCATGTAACTACCGGCAATGTGATTGAAAACTCAAAGATTGAGGAACTTTCAAAAATTCTTGATCATATAAATTCGCTCGACAAGGAGGGTTTGAAGCAACTCTACAAAACCCAAATGCGCGAAGGTCGCCTCTCCGAGAAAGGCGGAGCCGGATTGGGTTTCATTGACATAGCCCGGAAAACCGGAAGGAAACTCGAATACCACTTCCTCCCCATCGACGAGGAAACCCATTTCTTTGTGCTAACTTCAACCATTTCAAGATCAGAATAATTATACCGATATGGAAACCATAAAAATAATGGGGACCGATGATACCCCAACCGTAATTCTAGATGCTCAAAACGAAATCTTCGAAATCTCGGGACGTTCATTACCCGAGGATGTTACTGCATTTTACGATCCTATTCTGCAGTGGCTCGAAGAGTATTCCGCATCGCCAAAGCCCAAAACCATTTTTACATTTAAGTTGGTTTACTTTAACACCGCCAGCTCAAAGCTTCTCCTTGATATCCTCATGAAACTCGAGCAGCTTAAGGAAGCCGGTCACGATGTTCTGGTTCGTTGGTACTACCCTGAAGATGACGAAGACATGCAGGAAGCCGGAGAGGAGTATGCCGATATTGTTGACGTACCCTTTGAGCAAATAGGCTATACACTTAGCTAAGGTTTTTGTTTATTGATTTTTTGTAGCCCCCGGTAAATAATGAGTGAGGAGATTCTCAAAGCGTTGATGCAACTCTTTGCAATTATTGCAAAGCAGGACGAAGGTGTTGAACTTAAGGAGCGGGACTATGTGGTAAATTTCCTCACCCAACAGCTTAACGATGAGGCTGTTAAAGAGTATATCCGCCTTTTCGACGAGCATGCAGGCCTGCTTGATAAGGATGAAAGCGCTGAAAACGACGAGGAAAAGGGGAAACGTAAACTCACATCGGTTAAGGATTCTGTTCGTATTTTGGGTATTTGTAAGAAAATCAACAAAACTCTTACCCAAAAACAAAAAATTGTTGTTCTGGTTCGCCTTTACGAGTTGATCAATGCCGACCGTAAGTTCACCGAACAACGTATGGCCATCATAAACACCGTGGCCGAAGTTTTTAAACTTACCAAGGAAGAAATATCGGATATAGAGAATTTTGTGATCAAAAACTCGCCCGAAGAGTTAGACATCCCCAGCATTTTAACCATTCACGATAAGCCATTTACAGGCAAGAATTGCAAGCACATTGGTACCGAAGCCCTTGACGGTTACATATACATTCTTCAAATAAAAAGCGAAGACCTCTACTTTCTGCGATATACCGGCAACGAAGATATTTTCCTTAATGGGCTTCCGATCCACAACCGCAGGATCTACCTTTTTGCCAGCGGTAGTTCCCTCAAACTGCCAAAGGGTAAGCCTGTTTACTATACCGACGTAGTAGCCCACTTCCTGGCCGACTCAACATCTATTCGAATTTCGTACAAAGTAGAAAATGTTGGATTCCAGTTCAAATCGGGGGATATCGGTTTAAGAAACATCTCATTCTCCGAAGGACACGGAAAACTGGTTGGTATTATGGGTGCCAGCGGTGCCGGCAAAACTACACTGCTCAATGTTCTTGCAGGCATCGAAAAACCTACTACCGGACGAGTTCTTGTGAACGGCTACGATCTTCACAACGAAAAGGAAAAACTCGAAGGTGTTATCGGGGTTATACCCCAGGACGATTTGCTCATTGAGGAGTTAACTGTTTTTGAAAACCTTTACTACAACGCCAAACTCTGCTTCAAGGATAAAACGGAGGAAGAACTGGTTGCCCTTGTCGATAAAACCCTTGCCAACCTTGGCCTTTTGGAGCGCAAAAACCTTAAGGTAGGTACACCGCTAAATAAAATGATATCGGGCGGTCAACGTAAAAGGCTAAACATCGCCTTAGAGTTAATCCGCGAACCCTCAATCCTATTTGTCGATGAGCCTACCTCCGGCCTTTCGTCGCGCGACTCGGAAAATGTGATGGACCTACTCCGAGAGCTCACGCTCAAGGGTAAGTTGATTTTTGTTGTTATTCACCAACCATCATCGGACATTTACAAAATGTTCGATAATATGGTAATTCTGGACACTGGCGGATATATGATTTACTACGGCAATCCGGTTGAAGCCGTAATGTACTTCAAACGCCTTGATATGCAGATTAACAGCGATGTTGGTGAATGCCCGGTTTGCGGTAATGTTAACCCCGAACTTATTTTCAATATCATTGAGGCTCGCGTTGTGGATGAGTTTGGCCGTTACACCCCAACCCGCAAGGTTTCGCCTCAAAAGTGGGAGGAACTTTTCCGCGAAAACATCAAGATTACTCCCATTCCCGATGAGAAAGCCGAACCTCCAAGATCACTAAATATTCCTTCAAGAATAAAACAATTCCTTATCTACACCAAACGCGACTTCATGTCGAAGATAAGTAATACTCAGTACATTGTTCTTAACCTGCTCGAAACCCCCATCCTGGCTTTTATCCTGGCATACGTAATCCGCTACATTGCCGACCCGAACTCCAATGTTTATATCTTCTACGAAAACGAGAATATCCCCATTTACCTGTTTATGGCGCTTATTGTTGCACTATTCATTGGTTTAACGGTAAGTGCTGAGGAAATTTTCCGTGACAGAAAGATTCTTAAGCGCGAAGCGTTCCTTAACCTGAGCCGGTCGAGTTACCTTTTTTCCAAAATAACTCTTCTGCTTTTACTTTCTGCCATTCAAACAGCTACGTTTGTACTGATTGCCAATAGCATTCTGGAAATCAGGGGTATGTATTTCGATTACTGGCTAGTGCTTTTCAGTACCGCCGTTTGCGCAAACCTGCTTGGTTTGAATATATCCGCCACATTCAACTCGGCTATCACCATTTACATTGTTATTCCCCTGCTAATGATTCCCATGATGGTACTTTCAGGAGCTATGTTCAGCTTCGAAAAGCTTAACCGTTCTGTGGGTAGTTTTAACAGGGTGCCCCTCATAGCCGAATTCATGATAACCAAGTGGGGGTATGAAGCTCTTGTCGTACACCAGTACAAGGATAATGCCTTTCAAAAGACTTTTTACGATATCGATAAGGTTATAAATAATGCCAATTACAAAATAGTTTACTACATCGACGAACTTGAAAAGCGCGCTACCGATCTGATTGATTTATTACCCCAAAAGGGGAACCCCGAAGCCCAAAAAAAGATAGCCGATAGGCTTGCTGTTCTCCGTAAAGCCATAATCAATGAAACTTCGTTTGAATCGCCTTCAATAACATTCGATAAGATCGACAAGTTAACCCCTGCTACCATTGACGAAACAACCGTTTACGCTATATTCGATTACCTCGATAAGCTGAAAAGCCACTACTCCGATATTTACAACACACAATCGCAAAAGCGCGAACGAATGATAGCGTTCCTTGTAAACAACAACAGGGAGCTATACGAGGCCAAACGCAAAGCCTACCATAATGAAAGCCTTGCCGATCAGGCCACCAAAACCTTTGAAAAGAATAAGATTGTTCAATACGGCGATGAACTTGTTCAGCAGTACGATCCCGTTTACCGCGACCCCATCCCACGGCACCTGCTCGACTTCCGTTCACATTTCTTAGCTCCCCGCAAGCATTTCCTTGGCATGTATTTTGATACTTTTTGGTTTAACATAGTAGTCATTTGGATTATGACAGTAGTACTTTACATAACCCTCTACTACGAATCACTAAAAAAATTGCTTGATTTTTTTGGGAAAATTAAAATTCCAACTTTTAAAAAATAAAATTTTGTATCTTTACTTTTCGAAACAAGATACTAAAATGAAAAAATTGCATTTGATATACTACTTATCGCTGCTAGCAATTCTTTCACAAGTTTTCGCCTCTTGCAATTCATGTAACAAGCAAGGAGTTGACGTTACGCAGGATTTGTATGTTCCTGATTCAGTGGTAGAAGTTGCCCCCCCACAAGTTAGCAAGGCGGTTACCGAGCAAATGATGCAAAACATTTCTTCGCCAGTTGAAACAGCAGCCCTTATTAAAGGGTTAAAAATACCCTTTAATAAGAACTTCTTGGCCAATACCAAGCAAGCCGAAAAGTTCAACACTAACTTCGAGAAAGCGTTTGCCCTTGGCCTCTATGGTTGCGACCTGGGTTACCTCAACATGTACGAAAAAACCTCGTTTGTTGTTGATTATATCTCAACCATTAAACGCTTGGCCGACGATATTCAGGTAGGCCAATTCTTTGACTTTAACACCCTAAAGCGACTGGCTACTAACAACGAAAACCTCGATTCGCTCATTCTAATCTCACAGCAAAGCTTTAACCGCATTGATACCTACCTGGCCGAAACTAACCGCTCAATGCTTAGTGCCGTTATTGTAGCTGGTGTTTGGGTTGAGGGTGCTTACATTTCGAGCCGTGTAGCTCAAATAAGCAATCACCCTAAAATTAGAGAAACTATTGGCGAGCAAAAAACGGTGCTCAACTTCTTATTGGCTCTTCTGAAGGTTTACGATAAAGATCCAAGTATGGCAAAGCTAATTGCCGATCTTGATAGAATTAAAAAGATTTACGATGAAGTTAAAATAACCTATGAAATTGGCGAGCCTGAAATGGTTGAGGAAAACGGAGTTCTCACATTTAAACAAACCGATAAACAGGTTATTGAAATGAACGACGAGCTCTACCAAAGGTTGATTAAAGAAATTCAAACATTACGTTCAGATTTACTAAAATTGTAAGAAATTTTCAGCTATGAAAAAGATATTATTTTCGTTATTGGTGGTGTTGATTGGAGTTGCTTTTTTCAATAAGGCAAAGGCCCAATCGGAAGAGGAGTTGGTACAAATATGTACCATGGTAGCTGGTGATGCTGACTACTTAAAAGATTTCCGTATTAAACTCGATGCCGGTGACCCACCACCAGTTCAACGATTCCCAGTGTTGCTCAAAAAGGATGTTAAATACCGCTTCACGGTCTGCAACTCTAAGGACTATGAAGGGAAGGTAATACTTCAGCTATTTGATAATAACCGACAACTTGCTACAACCTACATAGTGGCCACCGGTAAGGATTACCCCTATATCGATTGGGTTTGTACTAAAACCGGAGCCTACCATTTGGTTTACTCTTTCAGAGATGGAAAGGCAGGGTTGGCTGTTGGATTACTCTCAATGGTGGGAACAATGTAAAGTACATTATAGCTAACAAAAAACCGCCTTTCAGGCGGTTTTTTTATTTTTTCACCTTAATTCCTTTCCACCTCAAATACAAGGTCTTTTACCCTATTCCACCTTGCACTATCCATTTTGGGTCCCAGCACCTCAATAACATGCCCCGATAGAATGGCTCCAATTTCACCACATTTAGCAAGCGAAAGCCCCTTTGACAATCCGTAAAGGAAACCGGCAGCATATAAATCGCCGGCACCAGTAGTATCGATACTTGATACTTCAATTACACCTACCTCATAGATACTATCACCTTGCGTTATAAGCGAGCCTTCGGCACCCAACTTTACAACAGCTATCTCAGCAAGTGTTCCTAACTCTTTTAGCGCATCAATAGGCACTTTGCCCGTAAAGGCTTTTGCCTCCTCCTCGTTGGCAAAAACTATATCGACGTGCTCTTGAACTATTTCGCGCAGAAAATCTTTATTCTCCTCAACCACGTTGTAGCTTGCCAAATCTAACGAGATAGTACAACCATTCTCTTTTGCCAATTCAACGGCACGACGGATAAGGTTTTGGTTTTGCACCAAATACCCCTCTATATGAAAATGGGTGTACCCACTGAATAACGACGAGGCAAGATCGTTAGCGGTCATTTCGATGGCTGCGCCTAGGTAAACGGCAAAGGTACGTTCCGAATCGGGAGTGATAAAAGCCAATGCCCTACCCGATTCTGCGTTTCCCTTAAGCATTATAGGAGTAACCCCATTTTGAACCAAATCGTTGGCAAATGCCTGTCCAAATGAGTCATCGCCTACTTTACCAATGAATGCGGCATCGGCTCCAAGGTTGGCAAGCCCATGAATGGTATTGGCTGCGCTGCCACCCGCAGCAAGTGTTCGGGGAAGCCCTTCGGTTTGAGCAAGTATGCTTTGCATGCGGTCGGCATCAACAAGCTGCATACTCCCTTTGGGCAAATTCAACTCATAAAGCTTTGCATCGTTTGGTAGCTGTATTAGTATATCAACCAATGCATTCCCAAGTCCAAGAAACTTTGCCATAATCTATCAGTCGTTAAATCAGTTGGTAAATATACAAAAAAATAAAACCCCGATTTTCATCGGGGTTTGCTCCTCATCTAGGACTTGAACCTAGGACCCCCTGATTAACAGTCAGGTGCTCTAACCAACTGAGCTAATGAGGAGTGCTGTTTCAATTGCGGTGCAAATGTAATATATTTTGAGAATATGAACCAAATTTTTTAAAAAAAATTTTATCAAAAGCCCGCCCTGCTGTTAAACTACAACATTTTGAGGATTTTGCAGAATCCACGAACGGATATTGTCCATTACAATACTGGCTCTTTTTTCAATTGCCTCAGTGGTTGCATAGGCAATGTGAGGCAGTAAAATGGTATTCGGGGCCTTAAGCAAAGGATGATCGGCCTCAATGGGCGGTTCATGTTCATACACATCGATGGCTGCACCGGCTATTTTCCCTTGTTGGAGGGCTTGGCTCAATGCCATGCAATCGACAATGCTGCCACGGGCTGTATTAATAAGCAAAGATGTAGCCTTCATCAGGCTTATCAACTTGCTGTTTACCAACCCAACCGTTTGCTGGGTTGCGGGTAGATGAAGCGATACTATATCGGATATACTGAATAGCTCATCAAGGTTAATAAATGAAACATCGGAATTGGGTTTAGGAGTACGGGTGTGTACTACAACCCTACAACCGTAAGCTAACGCTAACTGAGCAACCCGCTGACCTATGGCTCCATATCCTACTATACCAAAAGTTTTACCGGCCAACTCGCCTCCAAGAAAACCATTACGGGTACCTCCTTTTCGGGTTAATGTGTCCATTGGAACAATCTTTCGGAGCAGTGCGGCGGCTAATGCAAGGGTTAACTCGGCTACGGCCGTGGTGCTGTATCCAGCCGCATTACATACGGTTATTGCATGCTCCTTGCAGTAATCGAGCGGTATGTGATCGACCCCGGTAAATGCCACCGAAATCAGTTTTAGAGTGGAACATGCCTGCAAGGTGGTAGAGGCAATTGGATAGTTCGATAATACAAGCACATCGGCACCTTGAATACGCTGTTGTAGGTCGGATTGCGACACGGGAACGGAATCGAAATAAACCACTTCGAAACCGTATTTTAGCATCTCTGCTTTAAAATTCTCGGCCTTGGACTGACTGAGCCCTATGGGCTCTGCAAACACTATCTTCTTGCTCATTGATGGTATTTCGTTTCAGAACTAGCAAAAGTATTTATGTTTAACTGCTTAAATTAATCATGAATTTTGGTCTAATAGGAACCGCCAAGGCACTTTCGACCAGTATGGCCCTGCATAGTCTATTCCAATGCGGGGTGTGGAGATATAACTTGGCGAAACCCCAGTATCCTCAATCCAAATCCTATTTGATGTAACCAAATCCTCGCCATAGAAAGATTTATCGATGACAAGCAACCGCGTTAGCTTACCAGGGCCATCGGCACCAGTAACACCCCTAACAAGAACAGCTTGGGGATCATTCTCAACCGAGGTAACCACATTAAACATCCAGTACATACCATAGATAAGGTAAACGTAAACCAAGCCACCCTGCGAAAACATTACCCTGTTCCGTTCGGTGATGCCCTTGCTGGCATGGCAACCCAAATCGTCGGTTCCACGGTAGGCCTCAACTTCGGTTATGGTAACTCGAATCTCTTTGCCACTATCGAACCTACGAACCAAGGTTTTGCCGAGCAATGCCGGAGCCACCTCTAAAACATCGCGCTGGTAAAAATGGCTATTTAACCTCATTTTTATATACTGAGCTTGAACCAAAGTTAAACCCAAAAATAAACAATGCACTGAACATAACCACAAACGATATACCGGTATGGGTAAGCATGGTGTCCTCAAAAAGCATGGAAATGGCTACTAGTAACCAAAAATACTTAACCGGTAGAACCTGAAAATTGGGCGATTTAAAAAAGGGAATGGTTAATGAAAGTATAAAAATGATTAAACCAATTAGTCCTGCCGATGCCCAAACCGTTAAGTACTGGTTATGGGGCATGTAACGGTAGCTTTGTGGCAAATCAATCTTTTTTATATCGTAAAATTGGTTCATGGCAGCGGGTAAATCGCCGTAGCCAACTCCAAGTAGGGGGTTAGCTTTTATAACATGCCAAGCGGCTTGGGCATACAGCAAACGCCGTAATACCGATCCACCGGTTAAAGAACCGGTTTGTCGGTACCTATTAATCTCGTAAAAGAACTCGTATAGCCTGCTTTCAATGCCGGTTACTTTCCCTTTAAAAATCGTATTGGTATATCCCCCCTCAATTAAGGCAATATCTATGGAATCGAGTTTACTGATTCCCGCCGAATCCTTGGTTAATCCAGCCGATGCCAAATATCGGATTAAAGTGGTTCTTAAAGGTTGGCCCTTTTTATCGGTACCTTCAATAGGTAGATTGCTCCGCTTAGGCCATTCGCCCCTTAACTCCTGTTCACAAATGTTGATATTTACAAGATATCCATTCTCGGTTTCTTTCAAAAGTGTATCGTGTTGGTATGGGTTACCATTTACGGTAGCCGCCCTTGGGCTATTATCGGGAGTAAGTTTAACGGCACTCATGCTATCGTACCTGTGGAGTACGAACGATAAGGTAATAAATACCAAGGTTAAAAAACCTGTAATGGTTATAAACCGTGCAATAGAACCCAAATTGAAAAAATACCTAATGGCTACAATGAAAATCAACATTAATAGCATAAGTAAGCCGGTAAAGCTGATAAATACAAGTAAAAAGAACAGAAACCAAGCCATCACAGTAATCCCAAACCATCGCTCAAGAGGCCTCACCACTAATCGCTCGGTGAAATAATAAACCAGAAATGCAAGGGAAAGATTTACCATTAGCGCAAGCCGGATATGCGATATGAATGGCGAAACCTTTCGTATATCGGCCAAATTGGCCGTGAAATAACCATAGGCCCCAATTATGGTTACCACCAGGGTTGAAAGAATAAACAGCAATACTATTCTTTTAAATTCCTTTCCGGTGAGTTCGTCGGATGCTGCAATTATTGGAGGAATTAGCAGAACGGGTAACCAAAGTCGAACTATTTCGAGGCCTAAATGGTGGTTCTCCGAAAGCAGACCGCTAATAAAAACAGGGAAATACATTGCCACAAATACCCAAACCATGGGTTTCGCCTTTAAATGCTGAACCTTAAGGCTCCAGCCGCCGCTTAACATAAAGTTCACGACCAAAATAATCATGCCAATGCTAACCCCAACTATTGAGGCAGGTAGGCTACACAGCGAGATGGAAAGGCCAACCTGGTAAACTATACGATGAATCCGTTCATCAAACATTAACACCTCAAATTTTCACAAATATAGTGTTAATTGGACGCAGGGTGAAAGGAGGTTTAATGAATCTAAAATTTGATTCCTCAGTTTAAGGAATAACTCAAATTGATCACAGAGTTATGTATGTTACTAAAAAGATTTCAATTAAAATAGTATTCATAGGACTTTTTAGGAATTCTAAATGAAAAAATCGTAGTTAATACATTAGTACAAATTAGCAGACCTTACATAACAGTTGAATGGCAGCAGAACCTTAAAAAATGAATTTTTTGTTAAATTCACTCATAAAAATTTGAAATCGTGTTAAATATTAGTATTTTGAGTGCTTTCATAATTATTTTTTGACCGATATGAATAAAAATGGTTCAACATACGGTAAAATCCTGATTTTGCTATTGATCTCAATAGTTTTTAAGGCAGGGTTTGCACAAAAAGGCATTCCCTACATATCCAACTTTTCGCTCCCGGCCAGCATGAGTGCCAATAACTATCAGGTTGTTCAAGGCGACAATGATATGATTTATGTTTTAAATCAGAATGGAGTGTTCAGTTTCGATGGTTACGGCTGGGAGTACATGCCTATTGGCGGGCAAGCATTTGCAATTACTTACTTGGATAAACTATTTGTGGGCGGCGAGAGAGTGCTGGGGTATTTCAAGAAGAATTTAAAAGGGATAAATGTTTACGTTCCTATTGAACATAATGAATCTGAACTATTCTACCTTTTCCACAGCTTTAACAATATTCTATATGTTGTAGGAATTAATGGTATTTATAAAATCAGAAGAGTTGAACCTTACAAAGTTGAGAATTACTACACAGAAAAAGATAGTACACAAATTATTACCGACTTGTTCAATGTTGGTGAACAATTATTTATTATTAAAAACAAATTGAAAATTTTTAGAATTTACAAGCAGGATGCTAACCAAATTAATTCTTCAATTCTTGGGAATAATGAGATTTTGTTCTCGTTTAAACACAACGATATACAAATTATTGGAACAAGTAATAATAAATTATTTAAATTCGATGGAAAGAGTTTTTCCCCAATCTACATTAAAGATCAAAGTTACATTGATACTCACTATTTAACAGGCGGCATTTCGATAGACGAAAAAACAATTGCCCTATCAACATTAATTGGCGGATGCATTATTATTAATACTGATACCGGAGCAACAAGCCAAATTATAAACTACTCTAGCGGGTTACCCGATGATGAAGTTACCGCATTGATTAAAGACAAAAACAAAGGGCTTTGGTTGATTCATGGAATGGGGATATCAAGGGTTGATCTATCAATCCCTATTTCATCGTTCCACCATATACCAAGCCTTCGAGGCAATATTTTATCTACAGCTAAATTCAATAACACATTATTCGTTGGGACCAGTGACGGGCTTTACAGATTAACCGAATTGCAAAACTTCACAGCAAAAATCATTGAGTACGCAACTCATAAACCTGTTGTGAAAATAGTTAAACAATCGGCTCAGACCCAAACTTCTCCGGAATTCAAAACCGCCCAACCTTCTTCCGTAAAGAAAAAAGGTTTACTCGCACGAATTTTTGGAGGTGAGCGAACAGAAAAAGCCGGCATTGATGAATCCGTTCAAGCACTAACTAACGAGAATGAAGTTGAACAGATTGAATACGAAAAGAAAGTTTTCAAGAAAAATGAACGCGTATTGTTATCTAGCAATTTTACATTCCAAAAAATAAACGAAATAAATGGTAAAATTAACTCACTTCAAACCTGGAATAATAATCTTTTTATAGCCTCTAGTACCGGGCTATATAATATTTCATTTGCAGAGCCAAAACTTATTATCCCTAACGAGTATATATATTGCATAAATCCAAGTATCACTGACAAGTCCCTCTTATACATTGGCACGTGGGGAAGCTTATACCAGTTAAAATACGAAAGGGGTGCCATTAATACAAGAGTTTTAATAAACCTAAATAATGAGAGAGTAACCTCGGTTTCGGAAATATCAGAATCGGTTATTGTTTTTACTACCGATTATAAAGTTTACAAAGTAACAAATATCAACTCCAGTAATCCTTTGCTAGTCCCTATTTCGGCGGGAGAGCAAACAATTGTATCACCTATTGTTCGAAAGGTAGGCAACGACATCATAATTATTTCCCCCAATAGGGTTTATAAATACTACCAACTCGGCGATAGTATTGGGCTTAATCCTGAATACAACCAGCAATCCAATTACAAAGTTTTTTACTCAAACTCAGAGCAAACCTGGTTAAGGTCGGGTCAGGTATGGAGCACATACCCCAATACCGAACAAAATAATAGAATTGCGAAATATCTGGGTTTATTCGACCGGGTAAACTATGTAACCCTTGCCGATAGCAACGAGGTATGGGTGGTAAATGGCTTTAACCAGTTATACAAAATTTATCCGAACAGGCAAAGCGATACCCTGAAAGCCGTTAACCTTTTTCTTAAACAGGTTCTGGATAAACTGGGGAACAGTCTTAACACCAACTATGTTGAACTGGAATCAAAAAATAATGCCTTTAAGGTTAAGTTAGGTGCACCGTTCTACCTAAAAGAAAAAGGGGTTGATTACCAGTTTAAACTAGTAGGATTAATGTCCGAATGGTCCGACTGGGGAAATACCCCTGAAAAAGACTTCCCGTTCTTTCCTCCAGGTAACTATGTACTCCAAATCCGTGCCAGAGATGCTTTAGGCAATGTGAGCCAAATAAAAGAGTTTCCATTTACTGTTAAACCTCCGTTCTACCAAACAGTATGGTTTTACTCACTTGTCGCTGCTTTTATTGTCGCTCTTGTTATAATTCTAATAAGAGTTCGTGAACGAAACCTTATCAGGGAAAAGCAAGTTCTGGAACAAAAGGTAAAGGAAAGAACCAAAACCATCGAGGAGCAAAAAAACGCTATTGAAAAACAGCGCGATGAACTCAAAGTACTGAATCAAGAAATACTTCAACAGAAAGAAGAGATTGAAGCACAACGCGATGAAATAACCTCGCAACGCGACCAAATAATATCACAAAACCAAGATATCATTAAGAGTATTTCATATGCCCGTCGTATCCAAACAGCAGCAATGCCCAGCAAAGAGTTTACCGATTCGATTCTAAAAGATTACTTCATACTCCTAAAACCCCGCGATATTGTAAGCGGCGACTTCTACTGGGTAACCAAAAAAAGTAGCAAAGTAATTGTAACCGCGGCCGATTGTACTGGCCATGGGGTGCCCGGAGCATTTATGAGCTTATTAGGCATTACCTTACTTACTGAGATTGTTAAAAACACCGATGATTTACGCCCTCATACCCTGTTAAACGAATTAAGAAACAACATAAAAAGAGCCCTATCGCAGGTGGGGAGGGAAAACGAAGCTAAGGATGGAATGGATTGACCCGTCCTGAAAAATGTCTACACAAACTTATGTGTATGGACAAAAATAATTACGTGACAAAACGCTACAGCGAGGGCTTCAAACTAAAAATTTTATCCGAACTTAGCAGCGGGAAGTATTCCA
>JBFMGQ010000023.1:0-28694 GCA_040752515.1 Bacteroidota bacterium
GACTAATTTTATTTCCTTATTTTTGCTCATGTTGTGATTTTGTGTGCAAAACAAATCTACAACATCGGGCGAAACCTTTATGGGAGTAGCCCTCTTTTTATTCAAAAATTTAGTCGGACACTACTGTAAATTTTTATATTATTTACCCTATTCTCTCATTTTTTTGAGTAAGTATAAGTACAAAGCAGTATACATAATTTGTTCTTTTTCATCAGATTCTTCAATTTTAAATTTTCTTTTTTCTTCATTTCTTTTAAGAAGCCTTTCCAAAGGATCTTTAATAAAGTTAAACATGCATTTTACCCATATTTCGTTACCACAACCTAAGCACTTGCAGAACAGCAAATCGCCTATAATTGGTTCTTCGCATTCGGAATTGGGGTCGCTGTAAATAGATTTCTGCGAAAGAATAAAGTAGGCTTTTTCCTTGTTACAAACCTTGCAAGTTAAACTTCTTGCAATTTTATGTTCGAGCAATACCGTTTGTATGTCTGGTATCCCCCTCGAAACTAATTCAAATTCGTATTCTATTTTCATTTTCTTACGGTTTAGGTATTAATTAATTCTTGGTTTTTGATTTGTGATTTTTTGTTTTAAACCAATTTCTCTAATTGCCTTCTACGAGTCTCCCTTTGGTGCATAACAATCTCCTCATAATCGGTATGTTCATCGCTGAGTTTGTTTATCAGTATAAAAAGTTCAAGTGCAAAGAAGAAAAAGAAGAGCAGTCCCCAGACAAAAATTGATGCATAAGACGAGAAAACAACCTTAAAAAGAGCGTTTATTTCATCGAGGAAACCGGTTTTGGACTTAAGCTCCTCTTCAATGTTATTGCGCATGTTAAGGAGTTGGTCTTCCTTTCTGGTAAGGTCGTTTCGGAGTTGAGCGATTTGCTCGTCAATTTTGGGTATAAGGTCGGCTTTGGGGTTGGGGAGGGATTGATAGGTAACTTCTCGCCCAACCATTACCAGTCGGCCGGTAGAGTCTTTCTCATACTTACCCACCGATGTTGGTGTTGAAATGGTCGGTTTTCGACCAAGCTCCTCCAGTATAGCTGCTCGCTCGCTTTCTTTTTCTTCAATTGCCCTTGCAATTTGGACAATTTGCTCTTTTAGTTCAGCCGATTTTAATGGTAAAACGTTGTTTACCGCTAGCTGAACATTATCAATTTGGTTTTTCTCGATGTCATCCTTAAAGATTACCTGGTCGATAATAATAGAACCAAGGAAAGCCATTACCAGTCCAATTATTCCCCTAAAAATGAAACCAACTTTATTCTTATGGATAGTAAGCAATATCTGCCGTTCAATTTGTATAACCACTATAACCAAAACTATAGCAACAATTGACGAAACAAGTGCGTTACCGTGCAGGTAACGTGCTGTGAAGTTATATCCAATAAAACTCCATATCAGGCTTATGATTATTAGTGCCGACATGTTTTTCTTTACCGTTTTTGCGGCTAACTCGCTTGAGTTCTTAACTATTTGGTAGTTATATCCGGTAAAAAAGCAGCTTATTTTTAACCACAGATCAGTCATATTTTTATCTTTTTTTTGAGTTCATTTAACGTTTCCTACTCATAACTAAAGTTTCCTATTCATAACCGACGAATGCGACAGGGCTGCAAGCCCTCTTAGGAAGCCACGTTGGTACGATAGTACAATTCGTTGAGTAATGCCATTTTTTTGTTCAATGTCAAACTTTATGGCATTTAACCTTTCCATTTGATCTACAACTACTTCGCGTTTTGAATTAAGCTGCAGAACCAAATCTACAAGTCCTGAGCGTTTACGCGATTCGATATGGAAATCGAGCTCTTTAAGTATCTCAGTATAGTAGTTATCAACCTTTTGAACCAGTATGGCAAGGTCCATTCGGAGCAGATTGATATTGTCGTTTTTATAGCTTTCGTCGGGGTTAGTAAGAGCATCCTCGTATCCCTTGCGTTCATAATCAACCTGCAGGAAGTCGTAAACAAGATCGATACCAATCTTTTGCCCATTGGATTTAAAGGTAAGCGACTGAAAGTCGGGTGCGTTCTCTTCGATAAATACCGATTTGGGAACCCTTGGGGGTTCAGGTTCATTTACAGTATTACCATTTATTGGTACTGGTGATGCAGCTGGCGAAACCTGTACCTCGGTTTTCTTTCGTCTGAATAAGTTGAATAGTGCCATGGTTATAAAATTTTGTTGTTTTTATCCATAAATATTACCGGTATCTTATAGTGCTTATGCCCATTGGAATGGCATTTTTTGCACAAAGTGATTAAGAGCGAATCGTTGTAATCCCAAGGATCGCGGTAGCGGCTAGCGCCAACCATGTAATGATACTGCCTGTGATGTACCTCAAGTTCCTCGGTACTACCGCATACAACACATCGATGATCATCACGTTTGAGTATCTCCTCTTTTCGGGCTTTCCAACGAGGGTCCATCAACCTGTTCTTGTAGCTATCGGTATCCTGCGAAAAGGTTCCTTCATTTAAATCTATTGCAAATGCTCCCATAGTATTATTCCGGTTTTTCGTTGAGCTTCTGGGAATGTAGAATTATGATATCGTATTCATTATATACAATTATCGCATGGAAAATCGACCTTCGGTAATCTATCCATTCATCACCTTTTTTAACAAACATCATATTGAGCAAAGCGTCAATTTTATTCATGTCATCAATTGGGAAGACTTTGCCAACTATGGTATTCTTTGAGGTAGATGAGTCCGATGGGAAATAAAATAATATTGAGTGAGCGTATAAGCCATCAACAATTGTTGGTATGCTATCGTATCGCATAAAGTACATACCGTCGGAGTGAAATTTTTCCTCAACAGGTTTTCCGTATTTAGCTTTAACCTCATTAATTGATAGTCCGATTTGCGCTTGTCCTGCTATTACAAGTAGGGAAAACAAGCTAACTAAAATTATTCTTTTCATAGTTTTGTGGTTTTAAATTTTTGGCAATTTAACATGGTTGTATGCAGCCTATCTGCATTTTTCTTTTGAACCACGGTAGCAATTTTTAGTCGCTTTTTGCAACCGTATAGTTCGATGTTTGGTTAAATAGCAAATTGATTTCTTGCTCATAGTTCATAATTTAATGGTGGCCATCTATATATATAGTGCATTTGCTTTGCAGTGTATCTTCAAAAAATCCCAAAAAATTTTATTGCAGATAAATACATGCATGGGTGTATATTCATAAAACTCACGTTTTGCTTGGTATTGGTAAATTGTGACTATTTCTCGTTTCTCTTTTAGAGTACAACAAAGTAAATGGTGACCTGTGCAGTGTATTTGCATTGCAATCAATCTAAAATTATTTTTTAATTACCCTGTTGTAATCAAATTGACGCATTAAAAGGGTGTGATAACTTCAAAAAAATCATTACCTTTAATTGTCGTAAAATGATTAGATATGCCTGTAAATAAAAATGCCATGATCCGGTATAACATTTTAGATAGGTGCTTCCGGAATATAGGGAAAATGTATTTTATTGAGGACTTGGTTGAAACCGTAAATGAGGAATTGAAACAAATTGACCCTAAGCTATCGGTTAGTAAAAGACAAATACTCGAGGATATAAAATTCATGGAAA
Source organism: Bacteroidota bacterium (assembly GCA_040752515.1). Classification (GTDB taxonomy): domain Bacteria; phylum Bacteroidota; class Bacteroidia; order Bacteroidales; family Tenuifilaceae; genus Tenuifilum. The sequence goes on from JBFMGQ010000023.1 coordinate 3,602, forward strand.
GTAGCGAGGGTTGGAGTGCTGATATACAAAGGAGGCGCTACGGTAAAAAGGTTTACTATAGATATAGTAACTCTAAGTTTTCAATTAACAATAAGCCCTTAACCCAAGAGGAAATCAATAGCATCAAGAGTGCCATTGAGGTTTTATCAAAGTTTGATGGGTTACCGCAATTCGATTGGGTTTATGAGGTGATCTCGGTACTGGAGAATAAACTTAGCATTGTTAGCAGTCGTAAACCGGTTGTTTCGTTCGATTTCAATAAAGATTTAAAAGGATTGTCATACTTTAAAACTCTGTTCGAAGCTATAGTGAATAAGGTCGTTCTTAGGGTTCAATATCAAAGCTATAAGGATGCGAAAGTCATGGAGTTCAATTTCCATCCTTACCACCTTAAAGAATTTAATAATAGGTGGTTTGTTCTTGGGTTTAATGAGGTTGAAGATAAGCCTTTCTGGAACTTGGCGTTAGATCGAATAATTAAAATTGAAGAAACCAAACTTCGGTATCATGAAGTTGATATTGACTGGGATGAATACTTTTATGATGTAGTGGGTGTTACCAGACCTGAAGGGCAAGAGCCCGTTGAAGTTGTACTATTATTCAATCCGGAACGGGCACCCTATGTGATATCAAAACCACTGCATCCCTCACAAAAAAAACCAGAATATGTTGATGATGGGGTATTGATAAAATTAAAGGTTATCCCTAACAACGAGCTGATGGCATTAATACTATCGTTTTGCCCTGATGTTAAGGTGATTCAACCTGAATCGCTAAAAGTTAAATTCATGGAAATCGTAAGTAGTTATTTAAAAGATTAGCGATACTCATTGCAATCTGTAGCATGGGTTTTTAACCAGGATATTCCCAGCTGCCCTTGCGCAAAAAGAAGTTAAACCCAAATCCGTCAATTGAAGAAACCAATTGACGAATCGACCAACAAAATCTAATAATTCCGAAAGTTCGGAATGAAAGATTTTTATAAGTCGGGGTTACCACCGATAAGCCAATAGAAACAAGGTGTGTGCATATTTCTTGTGTTTCTATTGACTAATCGCGGATTAACATTCTAAGTGAAAAGCAAGGGGCACAAAACAACAAAGCCACGCTAAAGCGTGGCTTTGAGGTACCCGGAGCGGGACTTGAACCCGCACAGCCGCAATGGCCACAGGATTTTAAGTCCTGCGTGTCTACCAGTTCCACCATCCGGGCAGAATGGTTTGGTCCTTAAACTTAAAAAGTTCAAAGCCTCATTACTTTGAACTTTCCAAAAGAACTTGAGCGGAAGACGAGACTCGAACTCGCGACCCTAACCTTGGCAAGGTTATGCTCTACCAACTGAGCTACTTCCGCATTATTTCAAACTTTACCCGCACCGTTGTGCTTGTCGTTTGGTGCTGCAAAAATATATCATTTCATTTTTCCTGCAAAATTTTTATCAAAAAATTTTTAGCCATCAAACCCAATTCAACACTTACCGATGTTAGAATCCTGTTAATCATCTCAATAATAGTTCAAAATCGGTTGTAATGGGTTGGTTCTTCTCGAGGTCGTAAAGGGTTAGGCGGCGCATCTGGTAGTAGTATTGCCAAAACCCGCTAAGGGTGTTAATGTATTTCTGTTTGGCTTGGTCGCGTTCCGATTGGGCTACATTTAGGGTTAACACATCAATTTTTCCTATGAGGAAGCGCTGCTTGGTAACCTCATACCGGTTTTGCGATACCAAATCGGCCTTTTTGGCTATTTGCACCTGATCGTCCTGACGGTTGAACTGCATCACCTTAAGGAATACATCCTGCTCAAAATCGGTAAGAGCCTGATCAACAGTGGTGCGAACCACTTCGCGGTTCGACTGTGCCATTTTCACTTTTCCGCGTCCTAAGCCCCAGTCGAGGATGGGTACAGTAATTCCCACTCTAACAGTCTGCTGGTCTTGTGGGTCAATGTATGCATCTTTTAGTTCGGCAGCCCTCTGGGTTAGACCAAACGTGGCGAATAGGTTGGCATTAAGGCCTCGTTCAGCGCGGGCTTGAGCCACATCCCTGTCGGCCTCGAGGAGTTGTCTTTGGTAGCTGAGTATTTGAGGGTTATTCTCCTTAGCCAGAGTGAGCACACGGTTAAATTCGAGGTCGAACGATGGAATGCTGTCAGGGAGTACAATTTCCAAATCGTAGCTGTCGTTGAGGCCCAGGTACGATTTTAGACGAATCTTTTTAAGCTGAAGGTCAACCTCGGCCTCGCTTAGTGCTGTTCCAGCATTCAGGAAACTCAGTTCCATTTGAAGTAGCTCATTTTCGGCAATGGTCCCAATGTTATATCGGCCTTGAGCAATTTTGTAAAGGGTGTCGGTGTTGGAATAGTTTAATTTGGCTGTTTCGAGGTTCTGTTGTGCCATAGCCAGGTCAAAAAAGAGCCTTGTGGCTTCCATAGATATGGCTTCCATGCTCTGGATAAAGGCTCGTTTGGCTTCCTCGTACTTAATGGGCTCAATGCGTTTGCTCCATTTGAGCTGGTTCATGGCAAATAGCGGTTGCGAAAGGCCAATGGAAACGGGAACGCTCATGTACGAGGTAGCTTTATTGGTTCCCAGCAGGTCGGTTCGCTCCAGGTTGCTGCGCACAAATATTTGTCCGCCCGTTAAGCCTATGTTTTGGGAGAGCGATAAGCCTAATGAGGTAGTATTGGAGTTTTCCTCAATGTAAGTGTATGACCCATCGGGATTTTGGTAACGTATGAGCGATCGGCTGAACTGGGGGATTGTTCCCGTGAGGGTAAGGTTTGGCCTGAGCTCAGCAACGTAGGTGCGGTACTGCCAGTATGCAGCCCTAAACCTATGCTTGGCCAGTATGGCCTGTGGCGACTGATCTTTGGCCAGCTGAAGTACTTCGTCGTAGGTTAGCCTGTTTATCGGTTTTTGGGCTAAAAGATTTGTTGAAAAAAATACTGTTAGAAGTAAAATGGATAGAATTTGTTTCATCCGTACAAAATATTTATATTATTAATTACTAACACATTACTATCTTGCTTTTAACAATCTTTATAGAGCGGATGGAACACCCATAGTTTGTTCATCTGTTTTTGTGCAAGCTGCCTTACATGGGTGTTTCATATCAACTTGTATTTAATGCCAAACTACTCGTAACGTAACGATTCAATGGGGTCTTTTTCGGCAGCCCTTTTGGCGGGCGATAGCCCGAATATGACTCCCACTGCTGCCGATACGCCAAATGCAATAATTATTGACGAGAAACTTATAATGGTTAATATTCCGGCAAAATGGGTAATTAGCTTCGATAGGATTACACCGAGTACTACACCTATTAAACCACCGGTAACGCTGATTAGGACTGCTTCGGAAAGGAACTGTGCAACAATATCGGCTTTTTTGGCACCTATGGCCAAACGGGTACCAATTTCCTTGATGCGCTCCATTACTGAGGCAAACATGATATTCATAATGCCTATACCTCCTACAATTAAGGAAATGCTGGCAATGGCTCCCAGTACGATATTGAATATATCCTTGGTGCGTTGCTGTTGCTTGAGCAGTAGTTCCGGAACAGTGATTTCATAATCCTTAACCCCGGCATGTCGCCTAAGAAGCATTCGGCTTAGTACTTCCGAGGTTGATGCTATATCTTCAGTTCCTTTAACCTGAAGAATGATTCTATCGAGCTGATGGTAATTCTTGGGAGCTTGCGTTTCGGTATTTCCGCCAAATATTATAAAACCAAAGCCTCGAATGGAGTTTCCCTGGTTTAGCTTTCCGGAGTTAACCAAAGCTCTATTCTGGTAGCGGAGTAAAATATTTTTGGCAGGAACGTAGATGTTATCGTTATAAACATTGATACCGCTGTTCTCGAATCCGGTAACCTTTACATCCGATTTTGAGAGAACCCCAATTACCTTGAGCCACACATTTCCAAACTTGATATATTTGCCCAGGGGATTTTCGGTACTGAAAAATTTCGATTTGATGTTAGCCCCAATTACACAAACGGGGATTCCATGTTCCTCCTGGTAGGCACTAAAATAGGTTCCCTCCTCCAGGGGTAGGTTGAAAAGAGTAAAGTAGTCGTTGGTTACCCCTAAGATTTTCGCCTGCATTCGTAAACCATTGAACTGGATATAGGAATTTAGGTTGATTTCAGGGCTAATGTGAACCACCGATGGAACTACTTGCTTTATGGCCTCCAAATCCAGTAGGGTAAGACCGGGTGAGAATTTCTGTTTCTGCTTATTCCCATTTTCGGATTCCGACTGTGAATCGGGCGCCTCAAAGATAGAGTTTACAACTATGTTGTTAACCCCAACCATTTTCATCTGATCCAGAATCTCCTTTTGCGCCCCATTCCCAATAGCTAACATGCTTATAACCGCAGCAACGCCAAATATTATTCCGAGTGCGGTTAGTATCGATTTTAGTTTGTTTGCCATTATAGCCTCGAGGGCAATGGTTATATCGTGGGCGTATCGTCGGTAAAGCCTGTCAATTCTGAACATAACCTTTAAGGTTTTGATTTTTTCTGATCTTTAGCGGTAGACTTTTCAGTGCCACTGTCAGTTGTCTTTTTTGTGGGCTTTCCGGGTGAAAGTATCACAATGTTGCCTTGAGCAGGCATTTCAATTTTCCCGTTCTGGCGTTTAACTATAAAATCCTGCTGTTGTTGCCTGAGTTCAGCCTCTTTCCGTAATTTATCCTCTTTCCTTTTCTTGATTTCGGGAATCAGTTCAAAACCAGCAAATTCGAATTTTTCTGGTTTTTCGGGCGATGAAAGGTAAATCTCTTCACCGGGCTTTAAGCCCTTTTCAATGATAATGAAGTTCTCATTCATTTCGCCGGGTACAACAATTTGCCTTTTGCCCTTTCGGGTATAAACGTAGCTTATGCTATCGTTGGCGTGGAGGGCTTCAAGTGGAATGTAAAGGACTGAATCGTAGGTTTTGGTAACAATTTGGTTACCGGTTGTCATGGATGGGCGTAGTATGGGGTCGTACTCATTAACCCGGATGGTAACCTCAAATACTTTGGCATCGGTATTGGGGAGTTGTTCTCCAATGTTGGCTACCTCAATAACCTCGCCCGTAAACTTCTTATCGGGGAAGGCATCAACGGTAATCCTAACCGGTTGCCCTTTCTTCACCTTGCTAATATCAATTTCATTAACGTAGGTTTTGGAATTCATCACAGAGAGGTCGGGTAGGGTAGCAACCGTTAAATCCCATGGGCTAACCGTGGAGCCCACCTTTCGTTTTTGGCCGCTCCATTCGCGGTAGTATATCACCATCCCCTGCTTGGGCGCTTTAATCACAAACTTATTAATAACATCGAGCATATCTTGCCGCTCGCGGCGTTGGCGTTCGAGGTTAATGGAAACCTCCTTCATCGATGCTTCGGCCTGTTCCTTTTTCAGGTTATAGTTGTAAAGGGCCTGTTGGTATGCCCTTTCGGCCTTTTCGAGGTTGATTTGAGCCTGTCGTTGGGTGGCGGGGGGTTCATACTTCGATTGCTCAACAATAAGTTGCTTCTCCTCCAGCTCAAACTTCATATTAATCAGGTTATTCCTGAGTTCCCGAAGTTGGAGGGTAGTATCGAGTTGGGTTTTAAGGAACGCCTGCTGGCTTTTCTCCAGTTCATCCTCAGTGTTTTTTAGTTGATTGCTCAGGGCTGAGCGGTCGAGGGTAGCAACGTAATCGCCTGAATCGACAACCGTACCTTCAGGAACCAAATCCTGAATCTTGATATCGGTTACCCTGAATGAGCGTCCTCTAAGCTCGGTGGGGGCCGTTATATCCTCGGAATTTTGGGCTGTAAGTTCACCAGTAACGTTAACCACAATCTCAAACTCTCCCACATTGGCATGGGTAAACTGTGGTATGGTTTTATCCTTTGATCCGGAGCTGAAAATTGCAGTAAAAACAATTACAACAACTACAATTGCAAGCAAAATGAACCAGTATTTACGTTTCATGTTTGGTTAGGTTTGTTTATACAAAAGAATATAAAAGTTAACAATGGTTTAAAACGTTTTCTGTTAAATAATATTTTGGTAAATATGAATAATAATAATAGTGGATGCTTCAAAAAGATATGTTTAAAAAAAGGGCAACAATGGGTTAACATTTGTTAAAATGATGGCATTCCGTTAAAAAAACAAGAATTGGTCAGCAGTAATTGGTAACTTTATTTAAGTGCTTTTATACAAATATAATTTAACTAAAAAGAAAGGAAAATGAAAACGAAATCTCTTTTAATGATTCTTGTAATCATGGTAGTTGGGTTTAGCTCATGCGACCTAATTGAAAATGGTGAGGACAATGGTGGTTCAAATAACATCGTTAACTCCGATATCACAACTAACACTACTTGGGAATCGGGGAAAACCTATGTTATAAGTGGTAGTGTTAGTGTTGATGGTGCTACTTTAACCATAGAGCCGGGCGCTGTAATCAAATTTGAGGCTGGTGCAAGCCTTCATATTGGTTACTATAGCAACGCCACCCTTATAGCCAATGGTACTTCATCAAAGCCCATAACCTTTACTTCCACAGCCAGCAGCCCAGCACCAGGAGCCTGGGAAGGCATAACTTTCTGGGATAATAGTTTGAATTCAAGCATGCAGTACTGTAAGGTTCAGTATGCAGGGAAAGCAACAGAAGGGGCAGTAAATGTAAAGGGGTGCGAAATCACCTTTAGCAACAACGAGGTTACCAATGCAAAGCTCTACGGGGTTATGCTTAATTACGAGGGATATTTTACTGCAATGTCGGGCAACTCTTTCGCAAATTGTGGTAGTCATCCGGTAAGGATTTCTGCCAAATACATGCATACCATAGGCACCGGAAATACTTTTACTTGTCCTGCCGATAAGGGTATAAATGTATATAGTGGCGATGCAACTGGCAATATTACCTGGCGGAAACTTGATAAACCTTACTATATAGAAGGTGAGATTGATTTTGATAATGGTACCCTTACCATTGAACCCGGAACAGTTCTGAAATTTGATGCTGATGGTTCGTTACACATTGGATATTATAATAATTCCACATTAATTGCTAATGGTACTTCCGATAGCAGGATAGAATTTACCAGTAGTGCTGCAGTTCCTGCAGCTGGAGCATGGAAAGGCATAACTTTTTGGAATAATAGTCTAAATTCAAGCATGAAGTATTGTAACATTTTGTATGCAGGAACTAGTACCGAAGGTGCTGTTAATGTTAAAAATTGCGCAATTACCTTTGAGAATAATACCATAAACTATGCAAAGTCATACGGCTCGCTTGTGAACTATGAAGGGAGTTTCACTAGTATGATCAATAATGCATATAGTAATTGCGGAAATCATCCCTTACGTATTTCTTCCAAGTATATGCATACCATAGGCACTGGAAACACCTTTAATTGCCCTGAAGGTAAAGGGGTAAATGTATATGCTGAGGATGTTACCGGAAACATTACCTGGCGGAAACTCGATAAACCCTACTACATTGAAGGTGAGATTGATTTTGATAATGGCACCCTTACTATTGAGGCTGGAACTATTCTGAAATTTAATGCTGATGGATCGTTACACATAGGATATTACAATAATTCTACATTAATTGCTGTTGGGAGTTCGAGTAACTACATTGTGTTTACAACAGATGCATCATCTCCAGCCGCTGGAGCATGGGTGGGGATACACCTTTGGGATAACAACTCCGCCAATACCAATTTTAACTACTGTAAATTTATGTATGCCGGTAAGGGTAGTTCAAGCGATAATACCCGAGCAGCCCTAAAAGCTTCCAGTACCAGTTTTTCGGCAAGCAACTGTGAGTTTAGCTATTCAGCAGGATGGGGTATTTACTTGAGCAATTCTACCTATACAGGAACTGGCAATACATTCAACAATTGTGCATTGGGCAATCAAGGAAGCAATTAGCCTAATGGTTCAATAGCTTTATGATGTAAATAGCGCAAGGCCAAAAACTTTGCGCTATTCATTTTTTTTCTAACTTTACAGGGCTAACCAATACATAGTTTAATCTTGGAAAGTTTTGGTAACTTTTTTATTGAGTTAACCCAAGGTGTAGTTGTTAAAGCACCTTCTCTCGATTTTTACTTTGGACTGCTGGTGCTTATTCTGCTTCTGTTTCTATCGGCTCTGTTCAGTGGCTCCGAGGTAGCGTACTTTTCGCTAACCCCATCCGATTTTAAGGCGTTAGAGGGTAAATCGAAATCATCCAAAACCTTAAAAAATATTTCCCATCCAGAGTTGCTGTTGGCCACCCTTTTGGTTGCAAACAATTTGGTTAATGTGGCAATCGTAATCCTTTCCACTTTCATAACCCTTTCGGTTTTTGATTTTAGCCAGGCTCCCTTGCTGGGTTTTATCTTTCAAACCGTAATTATAACATTCATCCTTTTACTATTTGGTGAGATTCTTCCGAAAATACTGGCATCAAATCGTTCGCTGCCATTTGCTGAACGTTTTGCTCCATTTATTAGCGTTCTAATATCCTTTTTCAAGCCCCTTACCAGGTTACTCATCCGTTCGTCAGTGGTAATAAGCAGGCGAATGGCTGTTCCACAAAAAATCTCAATGGATGAGCTTGGCGATGCCATTGAACTCACTGCCGATGGGTTGGCCGAGGAGCGCCAAATACTTGAGGGCATAGTTTCGTTTACCAACACCATTGTGAGCGAAATCATGAAACCCCGACTCGATGTGGTGGCTCTCGACTTTAATACTTCGTATGGCAAGCTTAAGGAGGTGGTTATTGAATCGGGTTATAGCCGAATCCCCATTTTCAACGAGTCGTTCGACGACATTAAGGGAATCCTCTACGTTAAGGATTTAATCCCACACGTTGATAAGGATGATGCTTTCCGTTGGCAAACGCTTATCAGGCCTCCCTACTTTGTGCCCGAGAGCAAAAGAATTAACGATTTGTTGGCTGAGTTCCAGCACAAGCATATTCACATGGCCATTGTGGTAGATGAGTATGGGGGTACAAGTGGTATTGTTACGCTTGAAGATATACTGGAAGAGATTGTTGGCGAAATTGCCGACGAATCGGACGAGGAGGAAAAACTATACACCAAAATCGACGACCATAACTATGTTTTTGAGGCCAAGGTGATGCTTAACGATTTTTGCAAAATTGTGGGTTGCGATGATGATATTTTTGACGATATCCGAGGTGAGGCTGAAACAATTGCAGGCTTAATTCTAGAGAATACCGGACAAATTCCCAAACCCAACGAGGTTGTTAAATGTAAACAGTTCACATTTACTGTTGATGCTGTTGATAATCGCAGAATTAAGCGGGTTAAAGTTAATATTAGCAGCGATGAGAATAATTAAATTGATTTCGATATACTTGCCTTTTGTTATCGCAGTTGTAGCCTGTTCGGAAAATCCCGTTCCAAAACCCCGCGGGTATTTCCGGATTTCATTCCCCGAAAAGCATTACCGTTTACTCGATACCATTTACCCGTTTACCTTTGAGTATCCGGATTACGGTAACATTGTAAAGGAAGAGAACCGGCAGGATGAGGGCGAATGGATTAGCGTGAGTTTCCCGGCCTACAAGGCCAAGATTCATCTCAGCTACAAGGATATTTCAGGCAATTTGAATCAGTTAACAGAGGATGCCCGCAATTTGGCCTACAAGCATACCTATAAAGCCGATGCCATTGATGAGCAGGTTTTTACAAATCACCAAAAAAAGGTGTATGGCATACTGTACGATATTAAGGGCAACTCGGCAAGCTCGGTGCAGTTCTACGTTACCGATTCCTGCAGGCACTACCTGCGAGGAGCGCTCTACTTTCGTTGCCAGCCCAATAAGGATTCGCTGGCACCAGCAATCGAATTTTTTACTGCCGATGTGGTGCATCTGATTGAAACCTTAAGGTGGAAGTAGATTTCCAATGCCATTAGCTAAATCCATATCCTGCGCCGATATTACCATTGTGCTATGGTATATCACCGAAAGCGAAGAAGAACTGGTCAGAATAACGGCTTATTCAAACCAATTACCTAAAAACCCTGTACGTCGCAAGGAACGACTTGCTGTAATTGCAATTCTAAAGGCTTTGGGCTTGCCAACAAATTACAGCTACGACCAATGGGGTAGGCCACACGTTGCCGGTAATGAGGTTTTTATCTCAATAACTCATACCGACGGGCTTGCAGCCATTGCCCATTCCAAGAATCAACCCGTAGGTATAGATGTTGAACTTTTAGGGCGCGATTTTCAAAAGGTTTCGGCTAAGTACCTTACTGAACGTGAGGCATTTCAGGCAAAAAGTTACTCCGATGAGTACTTTGCTCTAACTTGGTGCGCAAAGGAGGCCATCTACAAGCTACCTTGGCCTAAAAGCTTAGTGTTTAATACGGATATTGAGGTTATAGTTGAGGGCGATACGCTTAGACGTGGTTGGCTTTTAGCTAAAGTTCATAATGCGGGCGAGTGGGCAACTTTGAAAGTTTTTTTTACCTTTATCAACCAATACTGCCTTACATGGGTAGGCATGAACACCTTTTTGAATGGGCATATGTTACAATAAAATAGTAAATGGCGGGCTTGCCATTTTACTTGACCCCGATAAGGAATTGCAGGTTAACATTGATGCCATTGTTGCCAATGGGCAACAGGCAGGTGCTACACTATTCCTAGTTGGCGGCAGTTTGGTTACCAAACCGCTCGATGATTTTGTAATCAATCTCAGGGCTAAAACATCGCTGCCTGTTGTGCTTTTCCCGGGAAGCGCCATGCAGTTTACCCCTAATGCCCATGGCATTCTTTTCCTATCGCTTATTTCTGGACGTAACCCCGATTTTTTGATAGGCCATCATGTGGCTATTGCGCCAATGCTAAAGCATAGTGGGGTTGAGGTGGTACCTACTGGGTACATCCTGATTGATGGTGGCGCAGCTACTTCGGTTCAGTACATGAGCCAAACCATGCCTATACCTGCAACCAAGCCCGATATAGCAGTGGCAACTGCCATTGCAGGCGAACTTCTTGGGTTAAAGGCCATTTACCTTGAAGCCGGTAGCGGTGCAAAAAATGCAGTTCCCGTCAAACTAATTGAGGCGGTTAGAAAAGCCATTTCAGTTCCGCTAATAGTTGGCGGAGGTATTCGCACCAAGCAACAGTATACCGATGCCCGTAATGCCGGTGCTGACCTTGTAGTGGTTGGCAATGGGTTGGAGGAGAATCCGAAAATGTTTAGTTAGCTACTCAAGCATCTCCTTTATTGGTGAACCCGTTGCACCATTAGGCCACGTTATCCCTAAAAGTATTGAGAGCGTAGGGGCAATATCGTTAATGTAAACGGGCGTAAGTACCGATTTACGTTTAGCCTTCCAGCCATAGAATATTAGGGGTACATGCGAGTCGTAATCGTAGGGAGAGTTTGCCGAGGTGATGTTTCCATTGCGTTCTACCCAACCCGGCTCAAGGTTAATGATAACATCGCCAGAGCGGCGTTGGTTGTAGCTGTTTTGAAATTTGACCATGATACCATTGGCAAAGTTCCCATTCTGTAGGTTATGTGCGGTAGTACTATTGGCAACCCCACTGAATTCAAGCATAAAATCGGCTACTTTTTGCTGGAAGTCGGCAAGGTTGAGGTTGGAATCCTCAATTAGTTTACGGTTCAGGTATATCTGCTTATCGTGATAGCCGGTAATCCAATTGCCTTGCCCGTAAAGGGCATTCAGGTAGCTGCCTAAAAGTATCATTGCTTTTTTGGGGTCGAAGTAACCCCCAGGAATTTTCGATTTTTCCAAATAATCGGGAGTTGATGCTACGCCTTGGTCGGAGGTAAGCACAAAAAGGCAGTTCTCCTTACCAATGGTTGAGTTGATGAATTCAAGGAAGTGGGCAAGTTCCTTATCAAGGCGTAGGTAGGTATCCTCCATTTCAATGGAATGCGGGCCAAATTTTCCACCTATAAATCTATTGGCACTAAAGGTAACGCAGAGCAAATCGGGATGTTCGTCGGTGCCAAGTTTTTCGCCAAATATGGCGGCAATGGCCAAATCTTTGGTGAGCAGGTTACCGTATGGGTTTTCAAGTAATGTCTTGTAATCGGTTTTGGGTTGAGGTTTTCCAATAATCCCATCCATCATCCCTTTTAGCTTTTCGATTAAGTTTTTTCTCTTTTCATCCGATTTTACAGCACTTGTGTCGGCTTCTTCATAATTCTGGATTGGCTGTAGGGCTTTCCACTCCCTTTCGGTGTAGAGTTTAGCAAATCCCTTGCTGTTGAAAGTATCGAGCCATGCGGGAAGGGCATCGGTATAGTAGCTGCTGCTGACCCATAATCCTTTTTCGGTATCGAACCAGTACATGCCGTTGGCGCTATGCCCGCCTAAAAGAATAGCCGAACCGGCATCAAGGGCTATGCTAATCACCTTGGAGTTGGGGTTATTGAGCTTTAGCTCATCGCCAAAGGTGCTGGTAACCAAGTTTTTTGCCGAATACTTACCGCTGAAAAAGCTACCACCAATGGTGTTAACCTTTTCGTCGGCAGTTGCTTCAACCTGGTTCCCGGTATTACGGTTAAACCATTTATCGGAGATAATTCCATGCACCGATGGGTTTGCCCCTGTAGCAATGGTGGCCAAACCCGGATAAGCCTGTGTAAGTAGGTAGTTGTAGCGCGCATTACGGCAGTAGGTTCCCTCATTAACCAGTTGTTTAAAGCCATTGTCGCCAAACTTGTCCCAGTAGCGGTTAAGGTAATCGAACCGCATTTGGCTAACAACTACTTGAACAATAAGCTTGGGCTTTTCCGATGGGATGGAACGGTTAAGCTGTGCAATGGATGTTTGAAAAAAACATAAAACCAGAAATGCAGTAGAAAATGATGAAAAGCGCATGTTTAAATCAGTTTTAGTGAATGAATACTACTTTTTTACGAGCCGAAAAATGTTTGCAGTCTATGGCAAAAATATAGATACCGGGTTGTATATTCATGGCTTTACTATCGCCGGTAAGTGTAAAGCTTTTCTGGCTAACAAAACCGGAGTAAAGTTGAGCAACGGTTTTACCCGTTAAATCTATTAGTCGAATGTCTAAATTCGATTGCTCTTTCATCACAACATCAATCCAAAAAGTGCTTGATATGGGGTTAGGGTAAACGTCAATGAATTGTTCAAACGCATTAACATCTACATGTGTTGGGTAAGTGGTAATGGAGTACAGGGTATCGCTGGCAATCCTTACTGTTCCCGAGGCAGGATTATAACCATCTTTGGTAACGGAGTAGGCCTGTTGTAAACCGAAGGGGACGTTGCTAAAAACACATTTCCCATCCTGGTCGGTTTGTTTTTGCTCGCCATTAAAGTTTATGGTGGCATTTTGTATTGGATTTCCCTTTGAGTTAACCTGAAAAGTAGCGCTGAAATGTGCATCAAAGTTTGATAAGTAGTTTACCTGCTGCCACTTAAATTCAACTACACCATTACCAATAAGGTTATTCTCGGAGTAAACCTTTAGGTTTACAATTGTATCGAGGGGGAATTTTTGGAAGGGAACCATTCCATTAGCATCGGTTGTTTTAGTACTATCGGCAAGAACAATTTTTAGATTTTCGAAAGCTGTTGAGTTGATTTTTGTTGTCAACACTATTTGACCATTGCACTTTGGCAAAACAATATCATCAATGTAAGCGCAATCGGAGCCTGCGTTTGCAGCACCATCCTTTATATAATTCCACTTTAGTTGATGATTGCCTTTTTCAAGTAAAGTTTCGAATTTTTCCCAATTTCCATCACCGCTCCACAAACCTTGAAGTTTATCATCTATGTAGAACTTGAAGAAATCGTATTTTGGTTCGGACGAGACCTTGAAGTAAAACGAGATTGTGCCGGCTTCGCGGATATCAACATCTAAAGCGCAGGTTGTTGATTGAGAGTCGCCGATTGCTGGCGATTTTAGGCTATAGGTACCACTATTGGCAGGAAGATTGGTTCTGAGCCAATTGCCATTAGTGAATGTAAAGCGCTCGGGAACTACTTGCTCAAAACTTTCCGAAACGGGAGCAGACTCCTCTGGCTCAAGGGTAAAGCTTAGAGGCTCAAATTCATTGGCCGCAATTGTAACCGTTTTAATACTTGGCTTGTAGCCGTTTGCAAAGGCCGCTACCTGGTATGTTCCAGGTTCTATCATTCTAAAGAATTGTCCGCTTGCCGGGTTAGTTTTAACCGATGAGTTAAGCCTATCGCGGTTTAATACAATTACTTGGGCGTTGAGGGGTTCGTTGGAGATATTTTTTACCGTTCCCCCAAAACCGTAAAGGGCATTTTTCAGGTAATTGATGAGCGAAGCTCGGTTATAGTCCCAAAGAGTAGGAAGCAATTCGGAACCAAGCAATTTGGTATTTGATATTTCAATGGTTATCTCACGGCAACGGTGAAAGTAGTTCATGTAATCCTGGCGCCCGCCAGTAACCACATACCAATCGCCACCATTGGTTATCCCGTTGTTAAAGCCAGACATGTATGTTGTTGGGCTATACTTATGAACCGTGTCAACGTATGCCCTTGAAATGCCAACGAACCAGTCGTTATCGGGGTGTTTTTCCTGAGTTGATGTCCACGTATCCCAGGGATAGTTAACCACTTCGGTACCACCATGAAAGTTAGCCGATAGCACAAAATGGTGCTGTGCAGCAAAATCCATCATGGCCTGTGTTTCGGGTTGCCACTGGTTATTATCGGGATGTTGGCCGGCTCGTAGGTCAGGGAAGTTTCGGTTAATATCAATGCTGTTAGCATTGTATCGTGTTGCATTTGCCACGGTTGAGTTGCCACCGTAGTAGGTTCCGTCGGGGTTAGCATTTGGGTTTATGAAGATTTGGAGGTTATCGACCAATTCCTTTGCGTGTGGTAGGGTGTTGTAGTTCGATAGCAGGTGGTCAGCAAGCCTGAGCAGGAGAATGAAGCCGGTGGTCTCGTCGCCATGCATGGTGCTGGTATAAAAAACCTCGGGTTCGGGCTCATCGCTGGCTACATTATCGGAGATTTTTAGCACGTAGAGCTTGCGGCCTTGAACCGTAGTTCCAATGGAATCGAGCTTGCAAAGGGCAGGGTAGTCGGCTTCAAATTTCTTCATCATCGCTCTGTAAACCTCATAGGTGGGGTACCTATCCCAGGTTGCCATCTCGGCAACGGTTGTTGCCATTACAACTGCCTTAGCATTTAATTCGGTTGGGTGAGCCAGAAATTCAACTTTGTAACCTAAACCAACCAGTGCATCTAACTCATGCTGGTTGGCATAGGCATAAACGGTATCGCCCTTAACATTATCAATGGAAATGGTTTGGGTTACTATGGTGTTTATTTTATTGCGGTTGGGTTCAATAAACTTAAAGTAATACTCAACGTTCTGCGACAAACCTAAATACGGTAACGCAATAACAATAAGGTAGAGAAAGTATTTAATGTTTGACATTGCAAATGATTTTTGATGTTGTAAACTTACTGAAATTTTAGTAGATTTGAGAATGGCCATTACGTTTAAAATGACCCATTTTAGGTTAAGTAATAAAAAACGCTTTTGTTTAATTGGTAAATTCCTTATAGCTGTAAGTATTGTTATTCCTGCAAAAGGGCAAAATAGCGATACAATTCGGTTAGAGGATTTGCTGGTAATGCCTATTGAAAACTTAATTGAGATTCCCGTTACAACATCGGCTCTTTACGAACAAAAGTTATGGGAATCATCGGCAAAGGTTTTTGTTATTACTCAATCCGATATAGAGAACCGTGGATATTTTGACCTTACCGATGCCCTAAAAGATGTGCCTTATTTTCAGTTGCAATCGGAATACGGGCACTGGATGAAGGGAGCAATAGTAAACCTCAGGGGGCACAGGAGTGGCGATTCGGGCAATAATAAGTTTCTAATCCTGATCGATGGTGTAAAACTTAGCGATGAAGCCGAAGAGGGTCTATACCTGGGACTTAACAGTATTCCACTTTATAATGTGAAGCAAATAGAGGTTGTTTATGGGCCAAACTCTACCCTTTACGGTCGCGATGCCTATGCTGGTATGATTAATATTATTACTGAAACGTCCGACAACACGTTTGGTAGCTACACATACGGAAGTTTCAATACACAGAGGATTGGAGCAGGGCTAACCCGGAATATGGATGGGGGCAAGTGGGTTTCGTTAAGTTACTCTTCGTACACAAGCGATGAACAGGATCCAACCAGTAAATCGGTTACCTATAGGAATAGGCATGTTTTCCCAAAGCACCCTTACACCGAACGATTTTACAGGGGTACAAGAAACTCAATGTATGATATTGGAATGGGTTGGGGTGGTTTTAAAATCCGATTTTTACAAACCAACATTGAGGCAAGTGAAACATACGGTTGTAACCCCGACTTTTATGTGTCCGAGTATTCAACCGTAACGGCACTTACAAACCAAATCGTTCATTTGGATTATTCAAAAAATATCAACCCTAAAGGAACATTAAGCCTTTCGGCTTACTACAAGAAGCACGAGCTCGATCCTCGAACAGCTAACCTCTATACAGCCGATTTAGGCCGGACGGGAACCATTAATTTTGCCGACTCAACCATACTGGTCGATTCGCTTTATGCGTATGGTGGGCGAAAATACTACTACTTTCGTACTCTTACCTCGGGCCTTAAGGTTCGATATTTTTACCAGTCATCCAGTAAGCTTAATGTTACATCGGGTATCGATTTCGATAACATTTATGGCATTCCCATAATAAGCGAGGGCAAAGGCGGTAAGCCCATAACAACTGAAGCCCAGCGTAGCAGATGGGAGCATAGCTTTAATACCGTTGGGGCATACTCGGAGTTGAATTTTAAACTTGGCTCGCGTCTTTTTGCTACCACCGGGGGACGTTTGGATTACTCAAGCGATTACGGTTTATGCTTTACCCCACGAATGGCTTTGGTTTCGCGTAAAAATCGGTTTGTGTACAAGTTAACCTTTGCTCAGGGATATTTAGCTCCAAGTGTTACCCAACGCTACTTTGAAAGTATAACCACTTTTTCGTATATTAAGCCAAATCCACACTTAAACCCGGAGCGAAATTACTCTATCGATTTTGATGCAACCTATGTTGCGAAAAACTATCAGGTTTCTGCAAATATTTTTGTTAATCATATTCGCGATGGAATTGTGGAATCATTTCAAACAGGCGACTCGGTATTTGTTCAAATTGGTGCTAACCAGTTCTACGTGCCATTAATCCAAAGCCTTAATCTTTTTAAAGGATACAGGTATGGCGGGAACCTCGATTTAACTTATATGCTTAGCCCCAATTTCAATTTTTATGCGAGCTATACACTCCTTTTGGGATACGATGATTTAAAAGGCACACGGGTTGAGTTAAGCAACAATTTGATTTCAACGCATACAGTGACCTCGAATTTATTTTACAAGTACAATAAACTTGCTGTGGCGGCAGGAATTCAGTGGTATAGCACCCGAAGAATTCTATCGCCTCACGTGAATACGCTTTATTCCAATTTTGTGGACAAAGATGGGTACATAAATTTCGACCCCGTTTTACTTGTAAATTTGAACCTAAGGGTGAATAATATTTGGCAAGGAGTTTCGGGATTCCTGCATATTGAGAATTTACTTAATGCCGAGTATTACGGGCAAACCATAAATGCCAACTGGGGAAGTCCCAAGATACTCCAGGATCTCCGGAGAATAGATTTTGGGATTGAAATCAGGTTTTAGGAAATCTAGACTATTTGATCAGATTGATGGAGAGCGGATACTCAAAACGTTCTCCATTCGACGATTTTACCGAAGCCACAATGGTCATAATAAGCCCAAATAGGAAAATGGCACCCAGTAACACAAATCCAACCAGAATAACTATGAGTATAGCGGCAACAATGGAATAGATGGTAAGCGAAAGTTGAAAATTCAGGGCAGCCTTCCCTTGCCTGTCAACCTCGGCGTACTCGTCCTTTTTCAGCAACCAGAAAACCAGCGGCCCAATTACATTCCCAAAGGGAATAATTAATCCCGATAATGCCGAAAGGTGACAGAGCATGCTGAATGTACGCTCATCGTTGCTGCTGTAGTTGATATTTTCCATATTTAAAATATTTATTTCAAAATTACGAAAAACATTGTCAAGTTGCTGCATGGGCTGGGGATAATATTCGGAATAAATCGGAATTAGCGAAATTGATAAGAATATGATGAGTTAAATGAAGTTAGAGGAAAAAGAAATGGTAAGCGCAGTCTGTTGATAGCTTCAGTAAATATTAAAAGTTAAAAAAAACCGGCTTACTTGCCGGCTTTTGAATTATTCCATTAGCTTGCGGTACTTTATTCTGTGAGGGGTATCGTCGCCAAGGCGTTTCTTCTTATTTTCCTCGTAGTCCGAGTATGATCCCTCAAAGAAGTAAACCTGCGAGTTTCCCTCAAAGGCAAGGATATGTGTGGCAATGCGGTCGAGAAACCAGCGGTCGTGCGAGATTACCACGGCACATCCTGCAAAGTTTTCCAAACCTTCTTCCAATGCTCGTAGTGTGTTAACATCGATATCGTTGGTGGGCTCGTCGAGCAGGATCACGTTACCTTCTTCTTTAAGGGCAAGGGCAAGGTGTAACCTGTTACGTTCGCCACCGGAGAGCATTCCACACTTTTTTTCCTGATCGGCACCGGAAAAGTTGAATCGCGCCACGTAGGCACGGGCATTTATTTGCCGGCCACCCAGCACGATATTATCGGCACCGCCCGATATCACCTCAAAAACGGTTTTATTGGGATCGATAGCCTTGTGTTGCTGATCGACATAGGCTAGCTTAACGGTTTCGCCAACACGAAATTCTCCGCTATCGGGCTTTTCAAGCCCCATGATAAGGCGGAATAGTGTGGTTTTTCCTGCCCCGTTTGGCCCAATTACCCCTACAATCCCGTTTGGTGGTAACTTGAACGAGAGATTCTCAAAGAGTAGTTTATCGCCGTAAGCCTTTGAAACATTATTGGCTTCAATTACCAAATCGCCAAGGCGTGGACCGTTGGGAATAAAAATCTCAAGTTTTTCTTCCTTTTGTTTTACATCCTCGTTCAACAGCTTGTCGTAAGCGGAGAGGCGCGCTTTCGATTTGGCTTGGCGAGCCTTAGGAGACATGCGAACCCACTCAAGCTCGCGCTCAAGGGTTTTACGGCGTTTGCTTTCCTGTTTTTCTTCCTGAGCCAATCGTATGGACTTTTGCTCAAGCCACGAGGAGTAGTTTCCTTTCCAGGGAATGCCCTCGCCACGGTCTAGTTCAAGTATCCAGCCTGCCACATTATCAAGGAAGTAACGGTCGTGGGTAATGGCAATAACGGTTCCCTTATACTGTTGCAGGTGCATCTCGAGCCATTGAATCGATTCGGCATCAAGGTGGTTGGTAGGCTCATCAAGGAGCAGCACATCGGGCTGCTGGAGCAGGAGTCGGCAAAGGGCAACCCGGCGGCGCTCACCACCGGAAAGCACTTTAACAGGAGTATCGCCATCGGGGCAACGGAGCGCATCCATGGCTCGCTCAAGCTTCGAGTCGAGGTTCCAGGCATCCAGGTGGTCTAACTTTTCGGTTAGTTCGCCCTGCCGTTCAATCAGCTTGTTCATCTCGTCATCGCTCATGGGCTCGGCAAAGCGGGCGTTAACCTCTTCGTACTCCTTGAGCAGGTCAACTACCTCCTGCACGCCCTCTTCCACAACCTGACGTACAGTTTTGCTATCGTCGAGGTGAGGCTCCTGTTCCAGGTATCCCACCGTGTAGCCGGGCGAAAATACCACCTCGCCCTCGTATGACTTCTCAACCCCAGCGATAATCTTCATCAAAGTTGACTTCCCTGAACCGTTTAACCCGATGATACCAATTTTAGCACCGTAGAAAAACGACAGGTAGATATTGTTCAGCACCCTTTTGTGGGGTGGGAAGGTTTTGCTCACCCCCACCATGGAAAAGATAATTTTTTCGTCGGCCATTGTATTTACGTTTTCAGCTGCAAAAATAACCGCCGACAGGTAATACCCGACGGCGGTTTTAAAATATTTTTAAAATACTCTACTTGTTAATTTTAGCAAAGTCCTTGGCAAGGAAACCATCGCCTTTCGATTTGGAGATGGTGTGCATGTCGAAGTAGTATAGCTGGTCGTCGCCGGCGCCAAGAATCATCTTCCAAACGCGCCATTGCAAACGGCTACCCTCAGGGCCTACCTTGTGCAGGTAAAGGACATTGGGATTCTTTTCCAGAATAGCTTTCTGAATATCTTCCGGATTCACAACCTTAATGTTAAACTTGTAAACCTTACGGATTTCGGCAAGCGGGCGAACATTCTTTTCAAGCGCACTCTCGGTTACCCATAATTCCTTACTCTTAATCTGCTTCATGTTTTTATTGTAAAACTTGAAGGCATCCTTTTTAATGAGTTTGGGATTATCGTTAATGGCATTGATGTAGTTCTGCATGAAACGGATTATCCCCTCAAGCTTATAGGTGTAAGTATCATCGGGTAAATCTTTGTAACTCAAAGGAACTGAGCAAATATCGGGCATATCGGTAATCTTGGAAACTGCTGCACCCATCGATACGCTTAGGAAATTATAGGTAGGAGCAATTTTGTCCTTATCGAAACGCATTTGTATAAGCACCAAAAACGACTTGTCGATATCCTTCCGCATATCGTTAAACTCCTTGGCGGTAATAAACTTGTAGGGGGTGATTTTCCATGAACGCTCAACTGCCTCACGGATTTCGATATTAAACTGCGAGGTTGGATTGTTCTCTAAAACCACATAGGTTGTCGAGGCCATAAAAGCCTTTACATCCTCAGGCCTTACCAGGTTACGTTGCGCCGCGCCCCAAAGGCTTATGGTTACCAGTCCGATAATTAGTGATAGTTTCTTCATGTTTATCAGGTTTTATGGTTACTATGTTTTGCTATCGCCATACACAAAGTTAATACACTTTTCCATACCAATTGGTTTTAAATGGTTAAAAATGCTCATGCGGGTTCAAGTTTCCAAACTTTTCTTCAAATGTGCGCCACCCTTTGGATTAAAAATAGTTCCAAAAAAATGTTTTTTAGCATTTTTTCTTACCTTTGCCCGTGGTGGAAACGATTATGCATGGTGTAACAAAACTCTATTCTGATGACAACAGGAAAAGATAAAATTGTTAATGTTGATGAGATTAAAAAGGCCGTAAACCTTGGGCCTATTATTGGCGATGGTTTTGCACGCTTGCTGATGTATATCCTCAGGTTTAATGAACTTAACAAGAAGTATGCAAACGTAGCAAACCTGGAGGGTATCGAGTTCCTCAATGCTGCTCTCGATTTGCTGGAGGTTAAATTCGAGGTAAACCCTGAAGAGCTCAAACGAATACCAAAGAATGGTGCATTCATTTCAGTATCAAACCACCCCTTTGGAGGAATTGACGGCATCATCCTTCTTAAAATTATGCTCGATCAGCAACGTAACGATATCAAAACACTTTCAAATTTTTTAATTAAACGAATTCCTCAAATTGAAAAGTTTGTAATTGCTGTCGACCCCTTTGAGAATGAGGGTTTTCAAAAAACTTCAAATATTAGCGGACTTAAAGCTGCATACACGCACCTTTCAAACGGTGGCGCTTTAGGTCTTTTCCCAGCGGGTGAGGTTTCGACCTACTACGACAACGTTGATGAAACCGGAGTTACCGATAAGCACTGGCAAAAATCGATGATAAAGTTTATCAAAAATGCTCGTGTCCCCGTCGTACCCATTTACTTTCAGGGCGAGAACAGCCGACTTTTCCACCTGTTGGGTTTAATCCATCCGCTGCTTCGCACTGCCAAGTTACCCTCTGAGCTCCTTAACAAGAAAAACCAAACCATCAGGGTTCGTATTGGGTATCCAATTAGCGTTGAGGAACAGGACAACTACTGCGATATTGAAAAGTATGGCCGTTTCCTCAGAGTGAAAACATACTCGTTAGGCTCTACAATCGATGTTGATAAGTTTTTCAAGTATAAACTGAAATCCGAGCCTGAACCCGAGCCAATCATTCCCCCTGTTCCGCAGGATGTTATTGAGGAGGAAGTATCTAAATTACTGGAGAACTACCTGCTATTCCGTAGCAAGAACTATGCTGTTATTTGTGCCCCGTCGGTTGAAATGCCCAACCTTATGACCGAGATAGGCCGCTTACGCGAGATTACCTTCCGCGATGTAGGCGAGGGCACTAACCGCAAAATCGATGTGGATGAGTTTGACCTTTACTACTGGCAACTTTTTATATGGGATGAGGACGAGAAGCGCATTGTTGGCGCTTACCGAGCAGGTAAGGGGAAGGAGATTATTGAAAAGTACGGAATTGAAGGTTTCTACATCCAAACGCTTTTCAAAATCGATAAGGCTTTCGCCCCAATTCTTGAGCAAAGCATTGAGCTTGGCCGTTCGTTTATCGTTCCCGATTACCAGCGTAAACCCCTGCCATTGTTCCTGCTCTGGAAGGGTATACTTTACTTCCTGATCAAGAACCCCGAGTATCGCTACCTGATTGGCCCGGTAAGCATATCGAATCGGTTTTCTGACTACTCCAAGGGAGTTATCATTAGCTTCATGAAGTCGAACTACTTCGACCACGACTTTGCCCGATTCATTAAACCCCGTAACATGTTTAAGGTACCCATTAAGGAGGAGGAATACAATATCATTTTTGACAACAGCGACGACCTCAGCAAGCTCGATAAGTTTATCCAAGAGGTTGAGCCCTACGATTACCGCATGCCGGTTCTGCTGAAGAAGTATGTAAAGCTAAATGGTAAGATTATCTGCTTTAATGTTGACCCTAAGTTCAATAACTCCCTTGATGGGCTTCTCATTCTTGACCTTTTCCAGGTTCCTGCCGAAACCATTACGTCGCTCTCGAAGGAGATAAACGATAAATCCATTTTAGAGCGCTTCAACATAACCGACTATACTTTCGAAGACCAGGTTGAATAGAGCGAATATGAGAGGCAGCCTTTGGGCTGCCTCTTGCTTATTGTAAAGGAAAGGTTAAACCTTTTAGGGCATTGTTCAGTCTACATTAAAAAATTGAATATGAACCGATATATTCTCCCAATATTTGCGATTGTTCTTTTGATATGCGGGAATCGCACGCTAACCGACGATACTAAACTGGAGGAGCGTGCTAAAGCGCTCCATTCTAAGATGGTCACAATTGATACCCATACCGATACCCCATTAAACTTTCTACGCACTGGTTTCGATTTTTCTGGCGAAAACAATACTGCTATAGGCAGTAAGGTCGATTTAGCCAAGATGGAGAAAGGCGGATTGGATGCAGCATTCTTTGCCGTTTTCATTGGTCAGCGCGAGTGCACTCCCGAAAGGTATGCCGAGGTAAACGCCAAGGCCATGGAGATATTTAACGCCATCTATGCTACCGTAAAGCAGTACCCATCGCGCTCAGCCATAGCCACAACCCCCGACGATGTTTATCGCCTTAAAAAGGAGGGGAAACGAGCTATATACATTGGCGTTGAGAATGGTTACCCTATTGGCGACGACTTAGGACAGGTTAAGGCCTTTTACGATTTGGGAGCTCGTTACATCACCCTATGTCACACCCGCAATAATCAGATCTGCGATTCATCCACCGATCCCGATGGTCCTCGCCATAACGGATTAAGCGAGTTTGGCCGTAAGGTGGTTCAGGAAATGAACCGCCTTGGAATGATGGTTGATGTTTCGCACATTTCCGATAAGGCCTTCTACGATGTGCTGGAGGTTTCAAAGGCTCCTGTTATTGCTTCGCACAGCTGTGCCCGTGCCATATGCGATAACCCACGCAACCTAACCGATGATATGTTGCGTGCCTTGGCCAAAAATGGCGGTGTGGTGCAGATGTGTATCCTAAGCGAATATGTGAAGAAAGGTGAACCCAACCCAGCCCGCGATAGCGCCTACCGTGCACTCCGCAGGAAGTGGAATAACTTCAGGGGCTTAACCCCTGAACAGGAAAAGCAGGCCACTACGGAATGGTATGAGCTGGAGGAGAAGTATCCTGTTAAGTTAGCTACTGTAGCCGATGTGGTTGACCACATCGATCAGATGGTTAAGGTGATGGGAATTGACCATGTGGGCATAGGAACCGATTTTGACGGTGGCGGCGGAGTTGATGGTTGCCGCGATGCCTCGCAGATGTACCGCATAACCATGGAACTCCTCCGCAGGGGATATTCCGAAAAAGATATCCGTAAAATCTGGGGCGAGAACTTCCTTCGGGTTTTCCGCGAGGTGGAAAAGAGGAAGTAAGCATACGGCTCTCTTGAATTTTGTCAGGGTGGCGTATTATGCGCTTCGTTCACGAGCTCGCACCGAGTAAGCGGTGTTCGGTTCGAACGCACAGTGCGCAAACCAACTGTGAAACAATGATCAGTGTACAGAGAGGAGCAAGATTAAAGAACTGCCACTCGCATCCCGGTTCACAATTCAAGAATCTGCTTCGCATAGCAGAGTTCAATAGCCTGTCAAACGAAAAAGGATTTTTCTGATTTCTGTCCCTGTTTTTATTCCATCAGCTAATCCTACGAACAACGAACAACGATTCACGAACAACGAAATTACCCTCCCGCCCATAGGCGGGATGCGCTATCCAACTGCGAGGAATAAAAAAAGGAAGCGCCTTGCTTCCTCGTTGCCTGTCGGGGTGGTGCGAGGCTGAACGGCAGACCCTCCCGCCCTTAGGCGGGATGCGCTATCCAACTGCAAGGAATAAAAAAAGGAAGCTCCTTGCTTCCTCGTACATTGTCGGGGTGGTGCGAGGCTGAACGGCAGACCCTCCCGCCCTTAGGCGGGATGCGCTATCCAACTGCAAGGAATAAAAAAAGGAAGCGCCTTGCTTCCTCGTTCCCTGTCGGGGTAGTGCGAGGCTGAACGGCAGACCCTCCCGCCCACGGCGGGATGCGCTATCCAACTGCAAGGAATAAAAAAAGGAAGCTCCTTGCTTCCTCGTACATTGTCGGGGTGGTGCGAGGCTGAACGGCAGACCCTCCCGCCCTTAGGCGGGATGCGCTATCCAACT
>JBFMGQ010000023.1:28794-53048 GCA_040752515.1 Bacteroidota bacterium
CCTTGCTTCCTCGTACATTGTCGGGGTGGTGCGAGGCTGAACGGCAGACCCTCCCGCCCTTAGGCGGGATGCGCTATCCAACTGCAAGGAATAAAAAAAGGAAGCGCCTTGCTTCCTCGTACATTGTCGGGGTGGTGCGACTCGAACGCACGACCCCCTGCTCCCAAAGCAGGTGCGCTAACCAACTGCGCCACACCCCGATTATGTCATTTACCTTGCGGAGAGGGGGGGATTCGAACCCCCGGTACCCCTTGCGGAGTACGACGGTTTAGCAAACCGTTGGTTTAAGCCACTCACCCACCTCTCCGGGCTTGCTTAATCAGCCTTGCTTCCGCTAAAAGCAACGCAAAAGTATAAAATCTTATTTTATGTGCAAAATAATTGCAAAAAAAAGAGGGATTGCTCCCTCTCTTTGCTTGATTGCCAGTTTGACTAATTACTTCTTTTTAGGTTCGTTGCCCGATTTGGCTATGTTATCGCGCATGTTGGTATCGGCTTCGATGTTCTTTAGGCGGTAGTAGTCCATCACACCTAAATTACCGTTACGGAATGCTTCGGCAATGGCTTTTGGAATTTCAGCCTCAGCCTCAATAACCTTTGCACGGGCTTCCTGGGCTTTAGCTTTCATTTCCTGCTCAAGGGCTACAGCCATTGCTCTACGCTCTTCGGCTTTGGCCTGGGCGATATTTTTATCGGCATTAGCCTGATCCATCTGTAAAACGGCACCAATGTTACGTCCAATATCAATATCGGCAATATCAATCGAGAGGATTTCGAAAGCAGTACCGGCATCTAATCCCTTATCGAGTACTGTTTTTGATATTTTGTCGGGATTTTCGAGTACCTCCTTGTGGCTATGCGATGAACCAATGGCAGTTACAATACCCTCGCCAACACGAGCTAGAACGGTTTCCTCGCCAGCACCACCGACCAGCTGCTTGATGTTTGCCCTAACGGTTACACGGGCTTTGGTGATAAGCTGAATGCCATCCTTAGCCACAGCTGTTACAGGGGGCGTGTTAATCACCTTGGGGTTAACTGACATCTGCACGGCCTCAAACACATCGCGTCCGGCTAGGTCAATAGCAGTGGCCATTTTAAAATCGAGGGGAATATTGGCTTTTTGTGCCGATACCAGAGCATGAACAACCTTCGATACCCGACCGCCGGCAAGGAAGTGAGCCTCCATTTCGTTTCGGTTAAGGGTTAAGCCGGCTTTTGTTCCCTCAATCATGGCCTGTACAATTACCCGGGGTGGAACTTTGCGCCAACGCATAAAAATTAGTTGCAGGAGCGAAATCCTTACGCCTGAAACCAGTGCCTGGAACCATAGCCCAACAGGTACAAAGTAGAAAATTATCCATAAGCCTACAACGCTCAGGGCAATAATCAGAAGTAATGCGCCAACTTCATTCATAGTTTAGAGTTATTTAGGTTTAACAATAATTTTATTCGATTCAACACGTACCACAACAATTGGTGTGTTAGGGTTTATAAGTTCACCTAAAGCAGTTACCTCCACTGTTTTACCGTTAATTGATGCTTTGCCCATTGGTGCCAGACGGCTGATTGTAACTCCTTCATCGCCCTCGTGTAACTCATCTTCAAACCCGTCAACAGCTTTTGAGTCGATACTTGTTTCTAGCGATACACGCTTCCATGTTCTTGCCCTTAGTGAGAAAACAAGGGTTGCAACTGATGCAATGGCTGTAAAAACAAGGGTTAAATGACCTGCTGTTGTTCCATGGTCGGCATACGCTGAGTAAATGGCGTAAATAATGATTAAAAATCCTCCAATACCGGCAACTGTAACACCGGGAATCATGAAAAATTCCACAACAAGTAAGAAAAGACCTAAAACAATGAGTGCAATAATCCAGAACATAGTTTAATTTTTAGTTCGATGCAATTGAGGCACTCAGTCCCCGGCGATGCAGTTCATTCATCATCCCTTCCAGTAATTCAAATTCACCATGCTTAATATCGCATTTCCCTTTGTAGTGTGTAATAAGGGCGCATTGCTCAGCCTGATGGGGATCGTGATCGCATACTTCAACCAAAGTATCAATCACATAATCGAACGTGTTTACATCGTCGTTGTGCAGGATTAAAACGTACTCATGTTCTGCCGCAGGCAGAAGTTTGCCTTTACCCTGAACCTTTTCCTTTACTGCCATATTCCAATCATTAATCATGCTAATATAGCTATTTTATGGTGTAATATCAATAACAATAGCTTTGAGCATTCCGCTGGCAATGAGATTTTCCTTTACCCGATTGGCCTCATCGATACTGTTAAAATTTCCGATGATATAAATTAGATCGCCGTTAGTATCAACCTTACGGGTTAACTCTTTGCCCTGCGAAAGGTTTCGGATGGTAGTGATTTCAGAATCGGTCAAAGGTGTTTTGTATCGTCCAACTTCAACAATGAATAAGCGATTTTCCGGTTTTGAGGCTTGAACTTGTTGAACAGTGCCTTCGAGTTGTTGAGCGCGCTGGTTGGTAACACGAGTTCCATTGTACCATGCCACAATAAATGCATCTTTGAATCCCTTTTGCTTAACGGTGGTAAGGGCTTTCTCGGCATCGGGGTAACGGGTAAGATTACCTATGTAGTATCGGATGATATTACCGGTTTTGTAGCCGTAAACTGGAACCATACCCTTAAAGAATGAAGGTTTTTGAGGTGTGCTGAATGCACCTATTTGAATACGATAGATCACTCCGCTTGGTAAAGGCTCGTCGATAGGTATTGGCTTGTCTTCGGTGTAGTATGGTTTATCGGTAACGCCGAAGTCGGCAGGAATTTCATCAACTATGGCAATGGCAGGTGTAATTTGTTTTACGGAAGGTCCATCCTTCAATTTGGGTAGGTTGGTAGATAAATTCTCATCGGTTTTGACGGGTTTAGGTTCATCCTGAAAGATAGTATGGGCCGATTGACCAAAAATAGTTTTTTCAAGCTTGATGACATTGCTTAGCAGCTGTTGCTCCATGAGGCGTAATCGCCATATTTTGGCAAAGGCTAGGTCAAGCTGCAGTAATCCCAGGTTGCGTAGTAGCGATGCCTCAAATATACTCTCGGTTTTGCCGGCCGAATCGAGGTTATTTAGAATGGCTACTGCAGCCCTAAAGTTATTTTGGGCATTAGTGGTAAGCTTTCGAACCTCTTCGTCGCGATTACCGCTTTTTACGCGGGCAACCTCAATGCAGTCGGCATAAATTTGATATTTTTTATCCCAATACTTTTTAAACTGGTCAGAGAATTGTTTCATGGCAACAGCCATTTGGCTATATTCGGTAGTACAGGCATTGGCATTGTTACCATTTGCAGTAAGGCATTGGGTATAACCTTCTTTTTTCTCAAGGGCGGAGTTTCTTAAGCGGTTCAGGAGTGGGGTTAGCTTTTCGGCCTCGGCCAACTGGTTGATTTCATCGGTGCGAAAAACAGTTGATGCAAATTGTGCCTGATAGATGAAATCGGGGTTATCGGCAACAAACGAGGTATTGCTTTCGCCTTGCGGCTTACGTTTTCCGGTAAGGTATTCCTGTTCAATTTGACTGGCTCGGGCAAATTGTATATCGGCTTCCTTTTGCGCGGCAAGCATATCGTCTTCAACCTTGGTTACCTGTTTTTCGAGCCTAACCCGTTGCTCAGCAGTGGTTACATAGTCGAAACGGCCTCGTAGGTCTTCAAGTTTAAGCTTAAGCGAGTCGGCAAGTTTTTGGGCAGCAAAACCTTTGGCTAGTACACGGGCATATTCAGGGTCGGTTTCAACGGAATTGAATTTTGCCGCTTTTGTGTTCTCATCGGGTTCGGGTTGATTTTTTTTAATTTCGGTTCCTGTTTCGGTTTCCTTTGGGGTTACGCTTGGTTTTATTTCAATTGGATTAAGCTTTGCTTTTGAAAGCAATTCCTTGTAGCTGTTTGGTGCACGTCGGGTAGGGTTGATGTCGTTTCGGATAAGGAATACATTTAGGGTATCGGGCATGTGTAATCGGTTCGATGTAAAACATGCCAGTGTATCGTTGCTTCCGGTAAGGAACAGAAAATCGTCGTAGGTTGAATTTATCGGGAAACCCAAGTTCTCGGGGGTACTCCATTGTTTTTTTTCCGGATTATAAACCGATTTGTAGATATCGTAACCTCCCATTCCGTAATGCCCCTTTGATGCAAAGTAAAGGGTAACGCCATCGGGCATTAAAAAGGGATACTCCTCGTTCAATGCGGAATTTATAGTATCACCTAAATTCTCAGGTTTGCTCCACTTGCCATTATCGAGTAGTTGAATACGAAAAATATCCGTTCCCCATGATGTTGATTTACCGTAACTTGAGTAGTAGAGGTAATCACCGGGTTTGATACTCTTGGGGTAAAACATTACCCCGGTGTAGTTCATTTGTTTATCGATTGCTGTGCGAAGATTCTCAGGAACATTTGTAAACGAGCCCTCGGGTAAAATCGATGAGTAGAGGTTTAGAAAGTTACCAGGATTTGTTTCTTTTCTGTCGAAAACACTAGGGTTATAAACATAACGGGTAAGAAAAGAACCGTTTTCGCAGGTCGTAACAAGTTTTTCAACTTCGTCGAGTTTAATATCGGGCGAACCGCCACTCACAACAAATCGGCGGTAGTAATCAATGGCATCGTTAAACTGGTACGATAGCCGCAAAGCTTCGGCGAGGTGAAAGTAAACCATGGTGTTAACCTCGGCGGTAGATGCATCTTTCAGGTATTTTAAAGCCATTTCTATATTTTTAGTTCCGTAGAGGTAACACACACCCAATGCGTATTGTATGTCAGGATCGCGCGGGTATTGGTTGAATAGTTCCAGGTAAATAGGGATGGCCTTGGTGTAGTTTTTTTCTTTGAGTAACGAATCGGCCGATGCCCTTTGGGTATTCTCGCGGTTTATAGCAATACTATCGACTTGGCACCATGCTGATACAGATGTAAGAAAAAATGAGAGTATGACTATTATTTTCAATTCCTTCATGGTAACAATGCTTTGAAATATTTAAAGACACTCAAAAATAGTGTATTATGGGTAAATTGAAAAATATTTAAAATTCAGTAGGGTATTTTTCCAAGTAGTTGTAATTTAATTAAGTAACTTGTAAAGAAAAAAGTCATGAAATTAAATCAAAGCATAGCAATAAGTGAAAACGGGTTTGTTTTTAATCCCGTAACAGGCGACTCGTTCACTTTAAATAACACCGGTATGCAAATTATTGCAATGCTCAAATCCGGTAAAACTATCGAACAAATAAAAGAAGCCCTTTTATCGGAGTATGACCTAGATGCTTTGGTACTGGAACGATATTTACAGGACTTTATAACCGATTTGAAGCGCAATAATTTACTGCTAGAGGAGTAAAAGTCATGGACCGGAAAAAAATTACAATTGCAATAACCGGACTAAACAACATCGATAGTCCTGGCCCTGGTATGCCAGTTGTGAGAGGCATAAAAGAATCGACAATTTTTGATGCTCGAATAGTAGGACTTGCATATGATCACCTTGAACCGGGAATCTACATGAAGGAGTGGGTAGATAAAACCTACATGATTCCATATCCATCAAAAGGCAAAGAGGTTTTGTTTGAAAGACTAAAGGAAATTCATGCTAAGGAGAACCTTAACCTTATAATTCCCAACTTTGATGCTGAACTTTTTTCGTTCATCAAATTAGAAAATCAAATAAATCAGCTCGGCATTAAGACGTTTTTGCCCACACTGGAGCAGTTTGAAGAACGGCATAAATCGAATTTGCCTGAGTATGGTAAAAAGTATGGGGTTAATGTTCCCAAAAGCGAGGAAGCTTTTAGCATGAACGACCTCACAAATATTTTACGCTCTTTTACCTATCCTGTAATGATAAAAGGGAAGTATTACGACGCCTATAAGGCATACTCCCTTGAGCAGGCCCAAGCCTATTTTTCAAAGTTATCGGCAAAATGGGGATATCCAGTTATAGTTCAGGAATATATTGATGGAACCGAAGTTAATGTCATTGCTCTTGGCGATGGGAAAGGGCAGGTGATTTCTGCTGTTGCTATGCGTAAGCAGTATATTACAGATAAGGGTAAAGCTTGGGGAGGCGTAACCATTTCCGATGATTCAATGCTTGAGCTCACGCATAGTATCGTTTCTCAAACTAAATGGAGGGGCGGGATGGAACTGGAGCTTATAAGAACTGCCGATAGCAAACTGTACATACTTGAAATAAACCCACGAATTCCTGCATGGGTTTACCTTGCTGTGGGTGCAGGACAAAACTTGCCCGAAGCACTTGTAAAGCTTGCTTTGGGAATGGACGTTAAGCCTTATAAATCTTACGATATCGGGAAAATGTTTATCCGATACTCGTGGGATATGATTGTAGATATCGAAATGTTTTCGAAGCTGGTAACCAGCGGAGAATTGTAAAATATTAAATGACTAAAACAATGGAAAAGAAAATGTTTGAACGGCCAACCATTACCAGGTTAACCCCTGGTATGCCATCAAAACATGGCGTTGGAATTGCTGTAGCACCAATACAGCTCATCGATGGCTTAAAAATCGACGATTTAATTGAAAAGTATGGGTCTCCATTGTATATCTTTTCGGAATCGGTTATTCGTAAAAATGTTGAGGACTTAAAACGCGCTTTTACCGTTCGTTACCCTAAAATTCAAATAGCATGGAGTTACAAGACTAACTACTTGGATGCCATTTGCAGAATTTTTCACCAGGAAGGTTCGTGGGCTGAGGTGGTTTCCGGTTTCGAATACGAAAAGGCAATCCGCAATGGAATTAATGGTGAGCATATAATTTTTAACGGACCGGGAAAAACGGAGGCTGAACTGTTAAAGGCTGCAAAAGATGGCGCATATATTCACATTGATCATTTCGATGAGCTTTTCCTTCTGGCCAAAGTGTGCCAAGTTTATGATGTTACTGCCAGGGTAGCCATTAGGGTGAACATGGATGTTGGGATATATCCTAAATGGGACAGATTTGGATTTAACTTTGAGAATGGTGAGGCATGGGATGCCATAAACAGAATAATGGCTAACCCCCAACTTAAGCTAATGGGACTTCATACCCACATTGGAACCTACATTATGACAACCGATGCTTACCGTATTGCCGCTGCTAAACTATCAGAACTGGCTGCTGGAATAGCCCAAAAGTTTAACTACTACATTGCATACCTTGATATGGGTGGTGGCTTTGCCTCGCGAAACACGCTCCGGGGGGCATACCTTTCAGGAGAGGACACTACACCGTCGTTCGACGATTATGCCGATGCCATTACTTCAGCTGTAATAAACTCACAAATTAAACCCGATAAGTTACCCACAATAATACTTGAAACGGGTAGGGCTCTTATTGACGATGCCGGTTATATTGCCGGGTCAGTAATTGCTAATAAACGACTCACCGATGGCCGAAGAGCTTTAATAGTTGATGTTGGCGTTAACTTGTTATTTACATCGTTTTGGTACGATCATAAAATCAATCCAACTCAAACCCATTCAGGTTTGGTTGAGGAAACCTTAATTTATGGCCCGTTATGCATGAATATCGATGTAATTAGACCCTCGCTGATGTTCCCCCCTCTTAAAGTTGGCGACCATTTTGTGATTTCGCGAACAGGTGCATATAATAACACCCAATGGTTACAGTTTATTACCACCAGACCCAATGTGATTCTAATCGATACCAATAGGCAAACCCATATTATCCGAAAAGCTGAAAATATTGATAATGTTGTTCAAAACGAAGAGATTCCTCCTCATTTAGTAAAATAAAAGAAACAGTAGGTATAATTAATTTTTCATTTTTATGAGGTTGATAAACGATTTAGATACGATTTTAAAGGGATTTGTTAGGAGCTACTCGCAAATATTTTTCTCATCCAATCAATATTTTGCGATATTACTCCTTATAATAACGTTTATTGATCCTTCAATAGGTATTGCCGGATTGGTTTCTGCTTTGGTTGCTGTTCTAACGTCTTACCTAATAAAACTAGACCGGGAAACAATAGCAATGGGAATGTATGGTTTTAATGCATTACTTGTAGGGTTTGGTTTAGGGTTTTACTATGATGTTAGCATTACACTTTTGCTTTTAGCAGCCATAGCAGGTTTTTTCACCTTACTTGTAAATATTACTTTTCAGGGTATTTTAGGGAAGTACTATTTACCATACCTATCGCTACCTTTTGTTTTAAGCATGTGGCTTGTGCTTAGTGCTACCTGGCAACTAACATCTACTGACATAAACCAAAGTAGCGTTTACTTACTGAATAGAATTTTTGAAGTAGGAGGCTTTAAATTTATTGCTATTCATGATTGGTGGCTAAAACATGTTAGTTCCAATTTCATTAATGGCTATTTCATTTCATTGGGTTCAATATTTTTCCAGTTTAATGTTTTAGCTGGTGTTTTAGTAGCCATAGCCTTACTAGCATACTCAAGAATAGCATTTTCGTTATCAGTTATAGGGTATAGTGTGGCATATTTTGCCTATATAGTATTTGGGCTAGACTTAACCAACTTGGGATATAGCTATATCGGCTTTAACTTTATTCTTAGCGCAATTGCCATTGGTGGGTATTTTTATATACCTTCAAAATCCTCTTATTTCTGGGCAATAGCGATTACTCCTATAATTGCATTGGTTGCTACAGGATTAGTTGTAATTTTTAAAACACTTGGAATACCCATTCTTTCACTTCCATTTAATATTGTTGTATTAATGTTTATTTATTCCATGCGCTTTAGATTATCGGTTTCCGGATTAAGAGAAGTGGTGGTTCAGGAGGGTAAACCGGAACTCAATCTTTATTCCCATCAATCATTTACCAGGCGCTTCCCAAATTATGGCTGGTTTAGAATTCGTTTGCCCTTTTATGGTGTTTGGACTGTAAACCAGGGTCATAATGGAGAGCACACCCACAAAGGAGAATGGGCACATGCGTGGGACTTTGTTATTTTAGACTCTCACGGAAAACAATTTAAAGGGAATGGGAATTTAGCAACCGATTATTTTTGTTTTGGGAAGAATGTAATTGCTCCTGCCGATGGTGAAGTGGTTGAGGTTGAAGATGGTATAGATGATAATCCCATTGGAGAAATTAATATTAGTAAGAATTGGGGGAACACCGTCATAGTTAAACATGCAGTGGGTTTATATTCAAAGGTATCACATTTAAGAAAAGGTTCAATCACGGTTAATGTTGGCGATAAGCTAAAATTTGGAACAAAAATTGGCGAGGTTGGTAACTCCGGGCGTTCAGCTTACCCACATTTGCATTTTCAGATTCAATCAAATGAGTACATAGGTTCAAAAACCCTTAAATACCCACTATCCTCATATATTGTTAATAATTCTGAACTCAAAACATTTGATTATCCTGTTACAAACCAACAAGTTAGCAATATTGAACCCGATTCGTTATTAAAGGCTTTGTTGAATTTAAAGCCTGGACAGGTTATTAATTGGGAGGTTGAACAGCAGAATACAATTGAAAAAATTAGCTGGGAAGTGGGGATTACCTATTTAAATAAACTTTTCATAAAATGCACCAAAACTAATTCTAAGGCATATTTTGAGTTGGACGATGTGTATTTCTACTTTACTCATTTTGAGGGAAATAAAAAATCGCTATTGTATAAATTTTACCTTGCTGCCTACAGGATCCCTTTAACATACTTTGAAGGAATTGAAACATCTGATTCCATTCCCATAAATAAAACGTTTAGTGGTTTAATTCTTTACCTTCACGATTTTATAGCTCCTTTTGTTCAAATCTTGCATGCGGATTATAATGTTAAGGTTATAAGAATTGGAAGCGACTTTGACATAAAGGGTTTTAAATTTATTTCCACCATAAAGGGAAACTATTTTAGTAAAACTCATTGGGAGGAAAAGTTTGAAATGAAGATGAATGCCAGTAGGCATGTTGAATTTATCCATCGGCAAAATAAAACTAAGGCAAAATGCGAAATATAATTTTTACATTTTCGTTTATAGTTATAACAGGCCTCGGGCTTTTTGCACAAACCAATTTTGCAGAGCTTGATAGGGTTAATTATCAGTATTACCTTGCTAAGGATTATAAGAATTTAAAAAGAACTGCCCAAAAGCTTCTGGAGCAGGGTAATGATTACTATTATTTAAGAATGAGGTTAGGGATTTTAGCTTACGAGAATCATAGGTATGGCTTTGCAAGTAAAAATTTTATTCGTGCCAAGGAGCAAAATCCTTTTGATACAATTATAAATGAATATATATACTACAGCTATTTATTTGCTGGCAGAGCAACCGATGCAAAATATTTTCTTCGTTCGCTTTCCAGTGATAAAAAAAATAATCACTTGACACATCTCTCCCCAGTCGAAGACCCTGAGCTGTCAATAAACTACTCGTTTAATGGGTATGACGTAAAAAAGTATCTGACTAATTCATTGAATTTTGAAGCAATTGAAAATTTGTCGGTGTTTAATATTGGTTTAGATTTTAATTTTTCTCAAAGATCACGAAGTCTTTTGCAATATACTAACACTCGGAAATTAGCAACATTTTACTCGCCATCTAATACTGATGGACAATATGGCACGTATAATCAAAACCAACTTTACTTTAGGTATAAAAATTTGTTTACCATAGGTTGGGAAATTTCGGGGTATTCGCATTGGGTATTCTTTTCACCCGAAGTTAATACTACAGTTAATGGACGAAGAAATTCTTCGTTTTCTTTAATAAGTGAGTCATTATTCGGTTTAAGCCTTTCGCATAATGGTTGGTATTTGAGAGGAGGATTTGGTTTAATCTATAGCAATTTTGCAAAATCAAAACAAATTTCAACCGAAGGATACTTAACTTTCCTTCCGTTTTCGAATCTTAATTTTTATTCTACTTTAAGCGGATTTTACCAGGTGGACGAAAATTGGGGTAGCACCTACCAATCAAATTTTGATGTTGGTTTTAAAGTGTTCAAATATTTGTGGTTTGAATCAGGAGTGATGGTTGGTAATTCGTTTTTATACTCTCGCAATCAAGGCGTGATGCTTAATAACTCCTTTATAATTCCTGCTAAAAGTTTTTATGGAACTTTAATTATTCCTACCCGGAAGTTTTCTATTAAGATTAACGCTAACTATTCTGAAATCAATAATTATTCTTGGGATTTTGTTAATTATATCAAAACCGCAAAAGTGGTTTTAAATTCCTTTGGAATAAATACTACATTAACCATTAAATTTCAATAGCCATGAAAACGAAGAATTTAATTTTACTAGGGTTCACATTGATTTCGTTAAATTTGGCAGCCCAGGATTTTGTTAAACTATCGGCTGCTTTTTCCGAAAGTTACGCAAAGGAGAAAGAAGGGAAATATGCTGATGCAGCTAATACTTTAAAAGCTTTGTACGATGAAAAATCGTATGAAATCAATTTACGGCTAGGTTGGCTAACATACTTGCAAGGACAATTCAGTGAATCGGTGGGTTACTACTCCAAAGCCATTGAATTAATGCCATATGCTATTGAACCTAGGTTGGGAATTGTACTACCCACCTCAGCAATGGGTAATTGGGGTTCTGTAGTTGAGCAGTATAACAAAATCCTGTCAATAGACCCCAATAATACTCTTGTGCTTTACCGTATGGGAATGATTAGCTATGAGAATAAGGATTATCAAAAAGCCTATACCTATTTTCAAAAGGTCGTAAATCTTTATCCGTTTGACTATTACAGTGTGCTAATGTTAGGTTGGACTAACTACCAGTTGGGCAAAACAAAGGAGGCAAAGATTCTTTTCCAAAAGGCTTTGCTTTATGATCCTTCAAGTGCAAGTGCTAAGGAGGGATTAAGTCTAATCAAATAATACCATCTGACAAGAGCCTTACCTTTTCATAGCCCGGTCCATTTCGCGCCGGGCATCTTTGTGTTTAAGATCCTCTCGCTTATCGTGAAGTTGCTTGCCGCGTGCAAGTGCAATTTCTACTTTGGCAAGTCCACGTTGGTTGATGAATAGTTTCAGGGCAATAATGGTTAACCCTTTCTCCTCGGATCGACGTTTTAGCTTTATAAGTTCTTTACGGGTTAACAGTAACTTGCGTTCCTGCTTAGGGTCATGGTTATTGTAGGTACCCCAGGCATACTCTGCAATGTGGAGGCCTTTTATCCATAACTCATCGCCTATAAAGTGGCAGTATGAGTCCACAAAGCTGGCCTTGCCCATCCTTATCGATTTTATTTCGGTCCCCTTCAAAACAATCCCTGCCGTGTAAGTCTCTATGATTTCGAATTGAAAAGTGGCCTTTTTGTTTTTAATTACTATGTTATTTTTGGTTTCCATTTCTGTTAGTCGATTTGAACTGTTTACGGGCAACACTCACTATATGGTAAAGGTAGAAAATTAACAGGATACTCAATAGGGCGACAAGCAAAGAGTTTTTGGCTATTAATAGGGGTTCCCTCAAAAAGTTTGTAGCAATCAGTATAGCTGCTGTCCCTGAAATCAAAAGGAGTAAGCCTAACCAAATCAATCGGTTTAGCTCGTTTAGCTTGTTGTTGTGTATGGGGTGGCGCAACTTTACCATTGTCCATTTACTTTAAGGTTTGCAAATTTAGCTAATTTTACTTGCTAAACCATTCTGTTGATGATGGAGAGTAAATACGATTTGATAGCTATTGTTGGGCCTACTGCAAGCGGGAAAACACAGCTTGCTGCACATTTGGCTGCACGCCTTAACGGCGAGGTGATTAGCGCCGACTCCCGCCAGGTTTACAGGGGTATGACCATTGGAACCGGCAAGGATCTGGACGATTACGTTGTAGATGGCAAAGCTATTCCTTACCATTTAATCGATATAGTTGATGCTGGGTATAAGTTCAATGTTTTTGAGTACCAACAGCATTTCATCGATGTATACAGCGATATAAAAAAGCGCAACCGTTTGCCAATACTCTGCGGCGGTAGCGGTTTATACATCGATGCTGTGCTGCGAGGCTATAGGTTATTGCCTGTTCCCGAAAACCCTGAACTCAGGCAAGAACTGGAAACCAAAACCGACAATGAATTGGCTGCCATTCTGGCATCGTACAAAAAATTGCATAACACCACCGATTTGGATACCCGCAAAAGAACTATAAGGGCTATTGAAATCGAGGAGTATTACCGCCATCAACCTGTCGATCCTAAACCTTTTCCTGCTATACGAAGCATAGTTTTTGGTGTGAAGTACCAGCGTGCTGCCGAAATGAAGCGCATCAGGGAGCGGCTTGCGCTCCGCTTAAACTCTGGTATGATTGATGAGGTTAAAGCCTTACTGGAATCAGGTTTATCGGCCCGCGATCTTATTTACTACGGACTTGAATACAAGTATATTACCGAGTATCTATTAGGAAAATACACATACGACGAAATGTTCGAAAACCTTTACATTGCCATTAGGCAATTTGCTAAAAGACAGATGACCTGGTTCCGAGGAATGGAGCGCAAGGGGAATCCCATTTACTGGATACCAGGCGAGCTCACTCTTGATGAGAAAATTGCTTTAGTAATGAATAAAATCAACGGGTAGCCTTACCCTCATTCCTTTTGTATATCAGCAAATCGTTGTCGGAGTAAATCATTCTAAAGCACTTGCTTTGGTTTAAGGTATCGATGGAATTTTTAAAATCTTTACTGCTTAATGGCCAAGAATTACTTTTGGGTAATAACAGTATGTATTCGGCATCTTTAACTATCGGATAGTGATAAATTCTTTGTGATTTAATATGGGGTGCAAGCCTTGAGCTTGCCGATACGGCTCTTGAACCATCAGCAACTCTGATAGCCCGGTTAATCATTTTTACGTTGAACTCGGTTTTGTAATGTTCCTTGCTATAAAAGCGGGTGTTAATTCCATCGTACCATTTCGATACCCTATTTCCCATGGTGTAAATGGTGGCACCCATTGTTACTGCAGTGAGTACAATAGCAAAGGGTAACCTATAATTTGATTTAATCTCTGAAATGGTAGTAATAGCTGCTATACTGAGTATGGGAACAAACTCAATGGAATACTGGTTGTTAATACCCCAAAAGTTATAGTCATTTGGTATCAGTTTTTGGAGGTAAATGGGAATTAACATGAAGAGGAAGCGTGGCTTTATGGCAAATAGTATTCCGCCTGATAGTAATACCATGATGTGGAATTCCAGCTTAATGTAATCGTAAGCCTGATCGTTAGTGGTATTGGTAAATAGAATTTTTAAGAGGTTGCCAGGCATTTTTATTAAGTTTAAAGCTGCCTGAATAGGTGTGTTACCAAGCCAAAGGTACCTGTCAAATTGAAGGTTGGTGTCGCTACTCTGCAATCGGGGTATAACTAACATAATGATAATAATAGCCCATAGAATACAGAAGCTAACTAGTGGTATATCAACCTGAAATAATTTTTTTCTATTAAGATTGCTAAAGGCAAGCGATGTAATAATGAAAGCAAACCATATAGCCATGGTTTCAATAGTTAAAACTGCCATAACAACAGTAATAAAAGCTTGCTTGTATTGCTTCCGTTCATAAAAAAGGAAAAACCATGGGACAAGCATTGCACCTAATACATTGCTGTGAAAATCGTAGGTAAGAGCAGAATAAATGCCCCAAATGCTAAAAAAGTGAATAAGGGATATTATGGGGATAATTTTTTCGTTACCCATACGGTGTTTGGAGTAGAAATAGGCTCCAACGCCACCAAACAGAATTGCAATGATTTGAACAATTAGGAGTGTGTAATTCCCGAAAATGTAGTAAAGCGGAGCAAAAAGGAATATAATTGGAGAGAAGTGTGTTGCAAGGAATGGCATCTCTTGTCCGATCATGCTTAGCGTAAATGTTGGTTTTTGAAATAGTGCCGCATTCCTGATAGCCTGATTAAACATACCCAAATCCAGAGCATAGGTTCGGAAAAGGTAATGGTTAACCAACGATATAGAGCTGAAAATAATTAGGAATGCCGAAAGTATAATGGCAAACCAAACAAAGTGTTTTCTGGTTTTATACATTTCAAAAGTTTACATAGTGTAAATATAGAAAAAACGGGAGCAACCTCAAGGTAGCCCCCGTTTTTATTATTGGATATTGGAAATATTTACTTTAACCATTTATCGAGCCAGGCAAAGAATTCGCGTTGCCATACAACGGCTTCCTGAGGTTTTGTAACAAAATGGGTACCGTTGGGGAAGAATAGCAGCTTACTTGGTACACCAAGTAATTGTGCTGCACCAAAAGCTTCGAGGCTTTGGGTGTAGGGGATGCGGTAATCGTGTTCGCCGACAATAATCATAATTGGGGTATCCCAGTTTTTTACAAACTTATGGGGCGAGTTGGCGTAACTGCGCTGTGCAACCTTGTTATCGGTTTCCCATGGAGCACCGCCAAGGTCAAAGGTTGGGAAGAACAGTTCTTCGGTTTGGGGGTAGAACGATTCCAGGTTAAACATACCACAGTGAGCTATAAAGGCTTTAAAGCGTTTTTGGTGATGCCCGGCAAGATAGAATACAGAGTAGCCTCCGTAACTTGCTCCTACACAGCCAAGTTTATCGGCGTTTACCCATGGCTCTTTCTTAACATCATCAATGGCACTCAGGTAATCCTTGATGTTTTGGCCGCTGTAGTCGCCCGATATTTGTCGGTTCCATTCCTGGCCAAACGATGGAACACCACGTCGGTTGGGTGCAACTACAATATATCCATTGGCAGCCATAATCTGGAAGTTCCAGCGGTAGCTCCAGAACTGGCTAACAGTGCTCTGTGGGCCACCCTGGCAGTAGAGTAGGGCAGGGTATTTCTTGGTTGAATCGAAATCGGGTGGAAGAATAACCCATACAAGCATCTTTTTCCCGTCGGTTGTGGTAACCCAGCGCTCACGAACTTCGCCCATCTTAATATGGTCGTAGATGTGCTTGTTGGTGTAGGTAAGTTGGGTAGCCTCGCCGGTTTGCTCGTTAATGCGGTAAAGTTCAGTGGCCATACTCATGCTCATTCGACTGGCGGTTAAAACACCATTGGCAAACTGGCAGCTGGTATAATCGTGTTTTCCGGTTGTAAGCTGAGTAATTTTTGCAGTGGCTACATCAATCTTGTAGAGTTGCTCTGTTCCCTTAATCCCGCTTGTAAAGTAGATATTTCGGCTATCGTTATCCCAAACGTAGTTTTCTACATTCTGGTCAAAACCTTCGGTAAGGTAGGTTTTCTTGTTATTGTTGGTGTTTAGGATAAATAGTCGTTTTTGATCCGATTCGTAAAGCGGAGTGGCCATGCTCCACCAGCTAATGAATACACCGTTGGGCGAGAATCGGGGGTAGCGGTCGTATCCGGGATTGCCATCGGATAGGTTTGTGGTGATGCGGGTTTTAAGATCGTACAGGTAAATATCGGAGTTGGTGCTCATGGCGTAATCCTTGCCATACAGTTTTTTTGAGGCGTAAACAATCTTATCGCCTTTTGGACTCCACTGGACCTCTTCCATATCGAAATCGGTAGCCATGGGGGTGTCCCATTTTTCACCCTCGTTGATATCTATGGCATTTTCAACGCCATTGTCGGTGTAATCGGCTACAAAAAGGTGGCTGAACTTACCATCTTCCCAGTAATCCCAGTGCCTGTACATTAGGTTGTCGATAATCCGAACCTTAGCTTTTGGCATATCGGGGTAAATGTCTTCGGCCTGGTCAACCAGCTTAACATCTTTGGCATATACCAACTTTTTACCATCGGGCGAGAAGGCAAAGCCGTTAATATCAAAATCGAAGTTTGTGAGCTGCTTGAGCCCTGTTCCATCGGTTTTAACTTCCCAGATCTGCGACGAACCACTACGGGTTGAAAGGAAACGTAGGGTTTTGTTATCGTCGCACCACTGAACATTTGACTCCGAGCCCAGCTCGTCGGTTAGTTTTACAGGTTCTCCACCATCGGTCGAAATAAGGTAGATGTTGGTAACACCCTTGTTCTCCTGAAGGTTGTAGTAGGTTGTGGTGTAGGCAATCATTTTGCCATCGGGCGAAATAACCGAACTCCCTATACGTCCGAATTTCCACATGATCTCAGGGGTGAGTACTCCTTTATCCTTTTCTTCCTGAGTGAGCGATACATCAATCTTTAAGGGTTCTTTGGCCTGCTTTTCGGTATCGGAACAACCCGAACCTCCAATAATTATTGCCATTGCAGCAAGATAGATTGGTTTTACAATTCGTTTCATGGTGCTTTGGGTTAGGTTTAAAATTTTGACCATAAAGGTAGCATTTGGTTGAATAAAAAAGCGTGATTTTTTACAATCGTGCTATGATTTAATTCTGTTTTTCCTGTTTGTGCAGGATTTATTTTAATTTTGTTCAAAATCAAATGTTATGCTAAGATTATCCCTTTTACTTATAGTTTTTTCGGCAATAGTGGCTTGCAATAGCGGCTCAAAGCCTAATATTAGTGCAATTAAGTATAGCGATATTGAACACGATATTATGGCTCTGTCGGCCGATAGCATGATGGGGCGCGCGCCTTTCACCATTGGTGAGGCTAGGGCTACTGCTTACATTAAAAACCGAATGCAGGAAATTGGGCTCGATCCCGCTTTTGGAAATTCATATTTTCAGGATGTACCCATGGTTTCCATTACTACACACCTGCCAAAGTCGGTTGGTGTAAACCTCAAAAACGGGAAAATTACCTTAAGGGTTGACGATGATATTTGTCTGTGGAGCCCAACCACTCGCCAAAAAGTGGAAATAGCCAATGCGCCCATGTTGTTCCTGGGGTTTGGTATCAATGCTCCTGAATATAGTTGGAACGATTTCAAGGATATAGATGTGAAGGGGAAAATAATTGTGGTTTTGGTCAACGACCCCGGTTACTACCTGCTCGACTCATCGCTTTTTACTGGGTATGCAATGACCTATTACGGCCGTTGGCGCTACAAGTTTGAGGAGGCTGAACGGCAGGGGGCACTTGGCTGCATCATTGTTCATGAAGATGGCCCAGCTGGTTACCCATGGGCGGTTGCTGGCAGCAAGAGCAATAGCCCAATACTTTACATTGATAGTAAGGCTATCGATAATCCGGCATGCCTACTCAATGGGTGGATAACCCATGATGCTGCCAAGCAGCTTTTTAAGGCTTGCGGCTACCATTACGATGAACTGAAGATGCAAGCCGCCTCAAGGGATTTCAAACCTATCGACCTAAATGCTAAGTTGAGCATTAGCCTGCAAAATGGGGTTGAACGCTCAGTTTCCAAGAACGTTGCAGGATTTATAAAGGGAACCGAAAGACCCGAGGAGTTTATTGTTTACACCGCACACTGGGATCACCTCGGAGTTGGCCGCCCCGTGAATGGCGATTCCATTTACAATGGAGCTTCGGACAATGCTGCCGCAGTTGCCTGGATGCTTTCCATTGCAAAAGCCTTTAAGCAGGCCGATGCAAAACCCAAGCGCTCAGTTGTTTTCCTTTCGCCAACCGCTGAGGAATCTGGATTATTCGGCTCTGAGTACTTTGTTCGGAATTGTCCGTTTGACATATCAAAGGCTATTGCCTGCCTGAACTACGATGTAGTGCTTTTCCTTGGCAAGTTTAAGGATGTAACCGTTACCGGTTATGGGCATTCAAATCTCGACAGCTTGTTACAAGCTGTAGCCAAGAGCCATGGCCGCTATGTTGCGCTTGACCCAAATCCCGAAAATGGGATGTTCTACCGTTCCGATCAGCTACCTTTCCTTAAGGCAGGAGTTCCCGCAATCTTTGCGAAAGGCTATACCCATCAGGTTGAACTGGGCAAAGAGAAAACCCTGGAGATGATTAAGAGTTACTGGCAAAACATTTACCATAAACCCTGTGATGAGTATAACCCCCAACGCGATAGGCTTGAGTGTTTGGTTGACGATGCGGTTCTGTTCTACGAGGTTGGTACACAGTTGACCAATAGTAGTATTTATCCGCAATGGCATAAAACATCGGAGTTTTACAGGTAACCTGTTGATGTTTCAATATTA
Source organism: Bacteroidota bacterium (assembly GCA_040752515.1). Lineage (GTDB taxonomy): Bacteria > Bacteroidota > Bacteroidia > Bacteroidales > Tenuifilaceae > Tenuifilum. The sequence goes on from JBFMGQ010000023.1 coordinate 47,831, forward strand.
GTATTATTTTTATGCCGGGATTCGATGTGTCAAATTATGGTTACTTTTTTTGTAAAAAACAGTAATTAAACCTTACTAGCATGAATTTTAACAGTTTCATTAAATCCTTGAGCGAGATCAGCGAAAGGCGGTTGATGTATGCGCTTATTACGGTAATACTTTTTATCGACATGGCAATACTTGTGCTAAGCAATGGCTATTCTGGTGGCTCATACTCCGTTATGCATTATCAGTTTGCCCGCTGGGCATTTATTAACCCCGAAAATCTTTTAAATTCTTGGGCAAACCCTTTCTTCACATTACTTGCTGCTCCTTTTGCTCTGCTTGGTTTTAAATCGCTGCAGCTCATGAACATCATTCTGGGTATACTCTCTGGGTACTTTGCCTATCGGGTTGCTAAGGAGCTGAAAATGAAATCCCCCCTCCTGGCTCTGGTGATTTGCAGCTTTACCCCCGTTTTTATGATGACATTCTATGGCGGCACAACTGAGATCATGTTTGCCTTTGTAGCCATTCTAGGTACATTCCTTCTGATTAAAAATAAGTTTTTTGCAGGAGCAATTGTTATCTCGCTACTACCACTTATTCGTCTCGATGGTTTAATTCTTTTGCCAGTTTACGCCATTTACTTCATTCGCTGGCGTAAGATTAAGTTTTTACCATTGCTTCTCAGTGCAACGGTATTCTATAGTTTAATTGGAATGCTTTTTGGCAAGGAAATATTCTGGCTTTTTGATGGAGTTAAAATATGGAGCGATAGTATATTTGGTCATGGCCCATTCTACCAGTATATTCTTCGCAGCCCTGGTTTTTTTGGTATTCCTAACGAGATATTTTTTGTAACCGGATTAGTAGCCGGGTTATGGCTTTACATCCGTGAACGCAACGAGTACTCACAGGAGTTTGTGCTGGTTGTATTACCCTTTGTAATCTACTTCCTTGCCCACTCCTTTGCCTGGTGGCAGGGTATAGGCAATTCTCAGGGTTTATCGCGTTATATGGCTGCCATAGTGCCGTTTATGGCCGTAATGGCTACCCGTGGCCTTTACCTGTTTGCTAAGATGTTCTTCATTATTTTCAAAAGCGAGGCGGTGCGAATAGGTGCTCTAATCCTTGGGTTTGCTTCAATCATCCACATCCCGTTTGCCATTCAAAACTACCCGGTTTCGCTTTCATCAACCGATTGGGCCTTATCCGATGCTGCTGAGTATATCAAGGCAAATGGTTTGGATACTAAAAAGATATACTACACCGATCCCGCAATGCTTTATTTTCTCAATAAAAATCCTAAATGCAACAGCTGTATCGAGGTAAAAAATGCCGAACAGCTAAAATCTATGCAGAACAGCGATTTACTGGTATTCGATGCTACTTTTGCCACTCTAAAAGGTATAAATTTCGATTCGATTCTATACTCTTCCAGGTATAAGCTGATTCAGGAATTTTACCCCGAAACACCAGCCCAAACATTTGGCAAACCATACTATGTAGCATTGCTGGAACGCAGCGATGCCGATTCATTGACCCTATTTGAAAACCAAAAAATTGTTTCCGGAGTTCAAAAAACGTTTGCTACCCTGGTAAAGTACGATTTTGATAGTTCAACCCCTACCGATACCATTACCGTTTCAACCTCAAAGATTAACCGAACGGCATACTTCCGCGTACCCAAAAGAAATCGGAAGTACGTGGTTAGCGAAACTAAGCTCGATACCATCAACCCTATTCAACCCATTACCTTGAGGGTTTCGTACAGGCAATTTCGCAAGACATCCGATGAGAACCTCAGATACTTTGTTGAGGCCGTTTCCAATGGAAGTACTTTATATAAAAGGGTTTTCGAAGTGGGCACACCTGCTCAAGCCAATCCCGATGAGTGGCACGATATATCGTTTACTCTAATCCTACATAACATTGAGGTAACCCCTGAACTTGTTATTAGAACAGGGTTCTGGAATAAGCGTAAAGGCGAGTTCCTAATTGACGACTATAGGGTTGAGGTGGCTGTGAAATAGTTCTCCCAATGTACCTTTGTTTTAAAACGATATAAATTGTTAACATCTTTTTAACCAATAACCATGTGCATTTATGCACATGGTTATTCTTTTATTTGATTTAAACACCTTATTAGTAATTAGTAGAGCAATATTGCGTTAAAACCACTTATATAATAGATTTTTGATACTGTTAAAGTAGATCGCTATTAGTATTCCCAGATAAATAATGACACTGATTATTTTAATAGTGTCAGAATGAGCGTTAGCAAGTATAACTAACAATACTAAAAATAGACCAAAAGCTCTTGTACCTTTCGAACCTTTCATGTTACATAAAAATTAAAACTCTTTATTTTTTGTTTCCCTTTTTATATTAAGTTTTGCCCTTTATAAATAATGCACAATTTTAACACAAAATTTTTCATAGCAAAAGAACAAGAGGTCATTCCCGATTAATCTAACCCAGTATAAAAATATTGATCGGATGGTTGAAACCTATTTACATGCATTTTCGTTTAAAAATCATTATATTTGCAGTTCAAACAGCCAGGGGGCTGACGTGGTTTTGACAGCAAGTAGAATGGGTTTGTAAGCATGCCGAGCGTCGTGAGGCCGGCTCGTTAATCCCGGGCACAGACCAATAAACGGCGAAACTAACTACGCTCTCGCTGCCTAATAACTCCAGGAGTTAAGGCTTAATCCCTGCGCCAAGGATGTGCGGGGACGAGATGTCCCGCCGGAAATTACGCCCTGTTGTTTCCGGCACATGGGGCACCGATCAAACGGGGATAGTCGGGGCGACACCTTTAAACCCCGATGAAACAACCAAAGGTTAAGGATTGGTTCGGTCGCCTTTCACCTGGCCAATCCCGACAATCAAGAAAGGCTAAGCATGTAGAAAGCAAGCTGGTTCCTTGTTTGGACGAGGGTTCGATTCCCTCCAGCTCCACAAAAAATGATTCAAAAAAATTCAAAACGCCCTAAAATGTAGATTTTTAGGGCGTTTTTATTTTTGGGCGATTCAATTTTATTCATAAAAATTCATAATTTTGGTTACCTATTCGGTTACCTATTTTGATTTCTTAAAATAGGTAACCGAATTGTTTGTAAGTTGCAGTAATACAAATCAATACAGAGGTTAAAATTTTTTGTTGTTTCGATTATTTTGTATATTTTTGGATTATTAGGTTACCTATTTTGCTCCTGAACCGAATATAAAAAAATGGATACTCAAAGTACATTCACAGTGTCTTTCTATGTACGGAATGACAAGAAGGATAAACAAGGAGAAGTTCCCGTTTATATGAGGGTTACTGTAAATGGAAGAAGAGTTGAGATTTCCACAAATCGAAAAATTAATCTTTCAAATTGGAGCAGTTCTGGTAAAGCAAAAGGGTATAAGAGTGAAATTAAAGAGTTTAACAACTATTTGGATTTACTGAGAAGTAAAATCTATGATATTAGATCTCAAATTATTCAAAGAGATGAAATCGTTACAGCTCAAAAAATTAAAAATGAGTTTCTAGGTTTAGGCAAACGCAGTAAAACCGTTAATGAAGTTTTCGATTACCATAATCAGAGAATTAAAGAACTAGTAGATCAGGAGTATTCAAATTCTACATATAAGAGATATGTAACGACACAAAAACATGTCAATGATTTTTTGATTTACAGGTACAACATCAAAGATATTCACCTTAATGAGTTAACCCATGAGTTTATTACTGAATTTGAATACTACCTTAAAACGGTTAGGAAATGTAACCATAACTCTACTGCTAAATACATCAAAAATTTTAAGAAGATAATCAATATAGCATTTAAAAATGAGTGGTTAGATAAAGATCCTTTTGCAAATTATTCCATAAAGATCAAAGAGGTTAATAGGGGGTATCTTGAGCAATACGAGTTAAATGAGATTGAAAACAAAGAAATAGGAATAGAAAGATTAGAGATTATTAGAGATGCTTTTGTTTTTAGTTGTTATACAGGCCTGGCTTATGTTGATTTAGCATCACTAACTCCTGAAAGTATTACAACGGGTATTGATGGTTCCATTTGGATTAAGATTTTTAGAACCAAAACTGATATAGCCTCTAATGTTCCATTACTGCCTAAGGCAATAGAAATTATTAAAAAGTATAAAAACCATCCCTTAGCTATTTCACGGAACCAGGTTATACCTGTACCCTCAAACCAAAAGGTGAATGCTTACCTAAAGGAGTTGGCCTCTATTTGTGGGATTGATAAAAACTTAACCTTTCATTTAGCAAGACACACGTTTGCTACAACTGTTACCCTTGCAAATGGTGTTTCTATTGAATCTGTAAGCCATATGTTAGGGCATAAAAACATAAGAACTACCCAGATTTACGCTAAGGTTAGTGAACAGAAAGTAAGCAATGATATGTTGAAACTTAAAGAAAAATTTTCAAGCCATGACAAAGCAAAAAGAAAAAACAAGTCTTAAAGTACTTAAGGATGTTTACAGCTATTTTGTAATTCGTGTTAAAAACTTCTTAGGATTTTATGATTCCGATACTGATAAAAAATTGCACTACTTAAGGGAACTATGGAGGTTAAGATATTCAGATATTCCATATAATGATGTTATGCAAAACACTCTCTTTAAAAATTTTCTTGACGTTCAAATAATTAACATTAAAAGAAGATTAAAGTTCTATGAACTTCACAAGTATGGTGAATTGGCTTTTATCATTATTTTACTTCTATTCATTATCACAAGAATTTCAATCCCTTACAGCTTAATGGTATTATTATCTACCATTCTCATTTTATACTATATTATTATGATTTTTATACCTTTTGATAATAGAATTGCAACAGTTAAAAGCGTATTGAAGTGGATGGAAAAATATGAATTAGAAAAGTTTCCCTTGAAGTCATTTCTGGATAGTGCAAATAATAACGATTTAGATTTAAAAATTACATTACCTTTTACTCCTTCTGAGATAGCAGTCTTTTTTATGCTATTACTCTCAAGCAATGATGTTAAAGGAATACATAAGAGAGAACTTGTTGATTTTGTTGAATATAATTGCCAACAATGCAATGGTAAACCATATAAAAATTTACACTACTGTCCGACAAAAAAAAGTAGAATAAGGGGGTTTCACCCGAAGGATTCGCCCCCGATGTTGTAGATTTGTTTTGCACACAAAATCACAACATGAGCAAAAATAAGGAAATAAAATTAGTCG
>JBFMGQ010000024.1:0-24838 GCA_040752515.1 Bacteroidota bacterium
TTGATGCGGCTATCTTTATGCACCCTACAACCTGGGTGGCATCGGGGCATGTGGGCGCTTTCAATGACCCTCTTATCGACAACAAGGATAGTAAGAAACGTTACCGTGCCGATGTACTCATTGAGGAGTGGATTGAGAAGCAACGCGAGAAGGTGGAAAAAGAGGTTGAAAAAGCGCGTAAGCGCTTTGGCGATGCCTTTAACGAAGAACTTTTCCGACAAACCAATCCCCGAGTTGTTGAGCTAACCGAAAGTATTACTACCGTTAACCGTAGAATGGTTGAGGCTTTGGAGCAGAACAACCTTGCTGAGATTAAAAAGATAATTGAGGACTGTGAAATTGTTTGCCCAATCTCAGGTACTCGTAACTGGACTGAGGTAAGGCAGTTTAACCTGATGTTCGAAACCAAGTTGGGTTCGGTTAGCGATGAGGCAAGTACAATCTACCTTCGCCCTGAAACCGCTCAGGGAATTTTTGTTAACTATATCAACGTTCAGAAAACCGGACGCATGAAAATTCCCTTTGGAATTGCTCAGGTAGGCAAAGCGTTCCGTAACGAGATTGTTGCCCGCCAGTTCATCTTCCGCATGCGCGAGTTTGAGCAAATGGAAATGCAGTTCTTTGTTCGCCCGGGCGAGGAGATGAAGTGGTACGAGTTCTGGATGGAAAAACGCATGCGCTGGCATAAAGCTATGGGCTTTGGCGATAACAAGTACCGTTTCCACAAGCACGAGAAGTTGGCCCACTACGCCAACGCCGCTTCCGATATCGAGTTTGAATTTCCATTCGGTTTCAAGGAGGTGGAGGGTATCCATTCCCGCACCGATTTCGACCTGTCGAATCACCAAAAATATTCGGGGAAAAAGTTGCAGTACTTTGATCCCGATATCAACCAAAGCTATATTCCTTACGTAATAGAAACATCCATAGGCTTAGACCGCACCTTTCTGCTGGTTTTATCGGCAGCTTACGCCGAGGAGAAAGTGGCTAAGGAAGATGGAACCAGCGATGAGCGCGTTGTGCTTCGCATACCACCTGCATTAGCTCCAGTAAAACTTGCCATTTTCCCGCTGGTTAAGAAAGATGGTTTGCCCGAGATGGCCCGTAAGATCATGGACGACCTCAAGTTCGATTTTACATGCCAGTACGAGGAAAAGGATACCATTGGCAAGCGCTATCGCCGCCACGATGCAATTGGTACGCCATTTTGCATCACCGTTGACCACCAAACCTTAGAGGATGAAACGGTTACCATTCGCTACCGCGATACCATGGAGCAAGAACGGGTTCCTGCATCGCGCCTGCGCGAGATTATGAACAATAAGGTTTCGTTGACTAACTTACTGCGTCAAATCTAATTAAATACTTGCCGGCATGAACTCAAAATTTAGTAAGATAACGCCTCACATTTTAGCATTGCTGCTTTTCATGGCTATACCCTTAGCATACTTCTACCCACAATTGCAGGGTAAAAAACTTGCACAGCACGATATTGCCATGTGGAAGGGTTCTGCCAAAGAAATCATAGATTATAAGGCGAAAACAGGCGAAGAGTCGCTATGGACTAACAGCATGTTTGGCGGTATGCCGGCTTATCTTATTTCCGCTAATTACAGGGGGAACCTGTTAAAGCATGTCGATAATTTTCTTAATGTAGTGGGGCGCCCGGCAAGTTATATTTTTCTAACGATGTTAGGATTTTATATCCTGCTTTTGGTGTTTGGGGTAAATCCTTGGCTTGCCATTGTTGGGTCTTTAGCCTATGGGTTATCAACGTATTTCCTAATAGTTATTGGGGCTGGGCATAACGCTAAGATTCATGCCATAGCTTATGTTGCCCCAACAATTGCTGGAATGATTTTGGCTTTACGTGGACAATTTTTTGCTGGATTGGCGGTTTTTGGACTGGCCTTTGGCCTTAACCTTAATGCAGGTCATCCACAAATTACTTACTACGGTGCCCTTGTAATGGCATCTATCTTCATCTACTACCTGGTTGAAGCTATCAAGGCCAAAGCCCTGAAAATGTTTGCAAAAGCCACCGGTGTTTTGATGGTTGCAGCAATGCTGGCTTTTGGTGCTAACTTTACTTATCTATGGTTTACTAACGACTACGGGAAAGACACCATTAGAGGAAAATCGGAGTTGACTCACAACAGGAATGTCCAGACCTCAGGCCTCGATAAGGACTATGCAACCCAGTGGAGTTATGGAGTTGCTGAAACCTTTAACCTGCTCATTCCAAACCTAATGGGTGGTTCTAGTACAATGGATGTTGGCGAAAAATCGGAAACCTTCCAGTTCCTGAGGCAAAATGGGGTTCCTTTAGGTCAGGTAAACGCAATTGTTAAAAATCTACCTACATACTGGGGGGCACAACCTTCAACATCGGGGCCGGTTTACATTGGAGCAATAGCAATACTCCTTTTTGTGTTTGGAATGTTTATCCTGAAAGGTAGGTTTAAATGGTATTTGTTTGCAGTTACCATTCTGGCTATAATGCTCTCATGGGGCAAAAATTTTAGTTTCCTTACCGATTTATTCCTCGATTACTTTCCGTTTTACAACAAGTTCCGCACGGTTTCAATGATTTTAGTTATAGCGGAGCTTACAATACCCCTAATTGGCTTTCTTGCGTTAAGAGATGTTGTTGAAGGCAAGATTACAAAAGACGATTTTTGGAAAGCCCTTAAATGGTCAGTAGGGCTAGTTGGGGGTGTTTGCCTACTATTCATTCTGATAGGCAAGGGAATGTTTTCGTTCAACGGTTCTATCGATAGTCAGTTGGGTTGGCCTAAGGAAATCATCGAGGTAATGCGCAAGGATAGGCAAATGCTGATGTGGAACGATGCGTTCCGCTCGCTATTCTTTGTAGTAGCCGGAGCGGTTACCCTTGCTCTATACTACATGAAGAAGTTAAAACCTGCCCTATTCTTTGCCTTGTTGGGCTTGCTAATTACAGTTGATATGTGGGTGGTTAACAAGCGCTTTATGGATAATAGCAACTTTGAATTGCCCCAAAAGGTTGAAGCCCCCTTTACGCCAACCGATGCCGATAAGCAGATACTTGCCGATAAAGACCCCGATTTCAGGGTGTTTAACCTTACCGTAAGCCCTTTCAACGATGCATCAACATCGTACTTCCATAAATCAGTTGGAGGATACCATGGTGCTAAGCTACGGCGCTATCAGGATTTAATTGATTTTCACCTATCAAAGGGGAATATTGCTGTGTTTAACATGTTAAACACAAAGTATATCATCCAGCCCGGAAAGGACGGCCCTGTGGCGGTTTACAATCCCGATGCACTTGGCCATGCCTGGTTTGTCGATTCCGTTAAAGTTGTTCAAAATGCCGATGAGGAGATTGAAGCCCTCAATGGGTTTAACCCGAAAACCAAAGCAATAGTCGATAAGCGATTTGAGAAATACCTTAAGGAGTTTGAAATCGGTAAATCATCGCTTGGTTCTATTGAACTAACCGAGTATCGCCCTAACAGGTTGAAGTATAAAAGCAGCTCACCAGTATCGCAGTTGGCCGTTTTCTCGGAGATTTATTACCCTAAAGGCTGGCAAGCCTATATGGATGGTAAACCTGTTGATCATTTCAGGGTAAACTATGTGCTCAGAGCTATGCTCATTCCTGCCGGTAACCACCACATTGAATTTGTATTTGATCCGCCCATGTGGAAAAAAGGAATGTACATCGATTTAGCATCATCTCTACTATTAATACTTACCTTTGTTGGGTGGGCCGGATTAAGCTTGTACAAAACATTTAAGGAGTAAATGGCTAATTCAGTAAACAGGGCAACAAAAGGGCGGTTGAGGAGTTCCTACATCTCCTCAATCATCAGCATTTCGCTGGTGCTTTTTACTTTGGGTTTACTTGGTATTCTGGTAATTAGCGCTCAAAAACTTTCGGCATACGTTAAGGAAAACATTGGGTTCGATATCTACCTCAACGAGGGTGTTTCCGATGCCGATGCCCTTTACCTGAAAAAGCAACTCGATGCAAGCGCCTACATCAAATCAACACAGTATTTCACTCAGCAGGATGCTGCTAAAATTATGGCCAATGAGCTAGGCGAGGATTTTATTGCCTATTTGGGCTATAACCCCTTAAATGCTTATATCGAGGCAAGGCTCAAAGCCGATTATGCCAACAACGATAGTATTGCTCGTATTGAGAGCTGGTTAAAGCGTTTCCCACAAGTTAAAGAGGTTGACTACCAGCGTTCGCTAATCAATCTGGTTAACGATAATGTAAGTAGAATTAGCTTGGTAATACTCATTTTTGCCGGCTTAATGTTATTCATCTCGCTGGTTTTAATCAATAATACCATTCGCCTGTCGGTGTACTCTAAGCGTTTTATTATAAATACCATGAAACTTGTTGGCGCAAGCTGGGGCTTTATTCGCCGACCGTTCCTTTTGAAAAGCATTTTACATGCCCTATATGCTTCGTTTATTGCCATTGCCTTGTTAATGGGCTTGCTTTATGCCATAAACAAGGAGGTTACCGATTTATTGGCCATTCTTGATCCACTAAGCATCATACTTGTATTTGCGGCAATTACTGTTACCGGTATCGTTATTAACTTTTTGGCAACCCTAATGGCCGTGAACAAGTTTTTACGCCTAAGCGCCGATGACTTATACTACTAACCGAATAAAATATTACTGTTATGTCAGCAAAAAATACCCCCAAAAAAGAGATTGAGAACAAGGAAAATCTTTTCCCGTTAAGCTGGATGAACTACAAGTTGATGATTATTGGCTTTGCCATAATTGTTCTTGGTTTTATTCTTATGGCTGGCGGAGGCTCAACCGATCCCAATGTATTTAACCCCGATATTTTTAGTTTTCGTCGAATAACACTTGCGCCTGTAATTGTGCTGTTTGGCTTTGCTTTTGTGGGTTATGCCATTATGAAGCGCGAGAAGAAGGATAGTTAACGTTTCACCCATATAAATTATTTTCCAATGACCATTTTTCAGGCCATTATTATTGGCATTATTCAAGGTTTAACCGAATTTTTGCCTGTTAGTAGTAGCGGGCATATCGAACTGTCAAAAGCTATACTTGGTGTAAATCTCGACAATAACTTGGAGTTTAGTATAGCTGTTCACGTGGCTACGGTTTTAAGTACCTTGCTTGTTTTTCGTAAGGAAATAATCGATTTGCTTACAGGATTTTTCAGCTTCAAGCTGAACGATCAAACCCATTACGTTTTCAAGCTGCTAATTTCAGCAATCCCGGTTGGCATTATTGGAGTTCTTTTTAAGGATCAGATTGAATCCCTGTTTGAGGGTAACCTTGTTGTTGTTGGAGCAATGCTCCTGGTAACGGCAATGCTGCTTGCCTTAACCCGATTGATTAAGCCAAAAGCCACAAAACCCATTGGGTATATCGATTCAATTATTATAGGGATAGCCCAAGCGATTGCCGTCATGCCCGGCTTAAGCCGTTCGGGTGCAACCATTTCAACCGGACTGTTAATCGGGAAAAACCGCGACGAGGTGGCTCGCTTCTCATTCCTAATGGTTATCATTCCAGTGCTTGGAGCTGCTTTTCTCGATATAGTTAAGGGTGATATTTCAAATGTTCTCACTGCACCCATTATTGCAGGATTCATTGCTGCTTTTATATCAGGTTTTTTAGCTTGCTCCTTTATGCTTCGCATAGTTCGGAAAGGAAACCTTTACTGGTTTGCGATTTACTGTGCGTTAATTGGTATTGTTGCACTGATTTTTGCTTAGCCCATGGAGGTAAACCGCTTTGAGAGCATCCAGGAGGGAACCATACTACTAATCGATAAGCCGTACGGTTGGACTTCGTTTGATGTTGTGGGGAAGTTACGATCGTTAATTAAAAAATACACAGGCGAAAAATCTGTTAAGATTGGCCATGCCGGAACGCTCGATCCTTTAGCCACTGGTTTACTGGTCATTTGTACTGGTAAGGCTACCAAAAAGGTTATGGAGCTCACGGCCGATAGCAAGGAGTACCTGGCAAAAATTAAACTTGGCGAGACAACCCCTTCGTTCGATTTGGAAACCGGGGTTGATGCTACCTATCCATTTGACCATGTGAACCAGGAACTGGTTGAATCGGTTCTGAAAACCTTTACGGGGTGGCAGATGCAGGAACCACCAGCTTTTTCGGCAAAGTATATTAATGGGAAACGCGCCTACGAGTATGCCCGCCGGGGAATTGACCCTAAGCTTGAACCAGTTCCAATCGAAATTCAGAATATTGAACTTATCGTTTTTAACCTGCCGTTTATTACACTTAAAATCCTTTGTAGCAAAGGTACTTACATCAGGGCTTTAGCCCGTGATATCGGGAAGGCTCTAAACTCTGGTGCACATCTTGTAGAGTTACGTCGCACTCGCAGCGGAAACTTTTCTATCGACCAAGCCTTAACAATTACCGAAGTGGAAGAAAAATTATTAAATATACGCAACCAAAGCTAAATTATGCCGTAAAAGGTGCACATGCTCTAAAATAATAGATTATCTTTGCAAACTCCTATAAATTAAGGGTAAAACTGTTGACAACGCCGGGTGGCATGTTATATCTTTGTGTAAATTGAAGTAAAACTAAAAATATGAAACTATCGCAATTTAAGTACAATCTGCCAAAAGATTTAATTGCAAAATTTCCTGTTGAGAACAGGGACGAGTCGAGGTTAATGGTGTTGAACAGGAAAACCGGTAAAATTGAACATCGAATTTTTAAGGATATAATTGAGTACCTGAACGAGAACGACGTTTTAGTATTTAACAACACAAAGGTTTTTCCTGCACGCCTTTACGGCAATAAGGAAAAAACCGGTGCCGAAATTGAGGTATTCCTACTTCGTGAGTTGAACAAGGAGCAAAGGCTATGGGATGTTTTAGTTGATCCTGCCCGTAAAATAAGAATTGGTAATAAGCTATACTTTGGCGAAGACGATGTTTTGGTGGCAGAGGTTATTGATAACACCACAAGCCGTGGACGTACTTTGCGTTTCCTTTTCGATGGCACTTACGAGGAGTTTAAGGAAACCCTTTACAGGTTAGGCGAGATGCCCGTGCCCAAGCATATTCTACAACGCGAAGCGGTTCCCGAGGATCGTGAGCGCTACCAAACCGTTTACGCCAAGCATGAGGGTGCCGTTGCTGCCCCTACTGCCGGTTTGCATTTTAGCAAGCATCTTCTTAAACGCCTTGAAATTAAAGGAATAAACTTTGCCGAGATTACCCTTCACGTTGGCTTAGGCAACTTCAGAACCGTTGATGTTGAGGATTTGACTAAGCATAAAATGGATTCGGAGCAAATAATAATTGGCGAGGACGCTGTTAACATCATCAACAAGGCAAAACGCGACCAGCATAATGTTTGCGCTGTTGGCACAACAGTGCTTCGCACCCTTGAAAGTTCGGTTACAACCGATGGTTTCCTAAAACCCTACAGCGGATGGACTAACAAGTTCATTTTCCCACCCTATGAGGTTGCTGTTCCCAACATGTTGATTACCAACTTTCACCTGCCTCTTTCAACCTTGCTGATGATGGTATGTGCTTTTGGTGGGTACGATCAGGTAATGGATGCCTACAAGGTTGCCATCAAGGAGAAATACCGTTTTGGTACCTACGGCGATGCAATGTTAATAATCTAAGCAGAAACCCTATATAATAAAAGGCCCGATTTTCGGGCCTTTTTTACATCTGCGCTTTGGGTGCTTACTTGTTAAATTGCTTGTAAAAGTCGTTCCCCTTATCATCAACAAGGATAAATGCAGGGAAGTCAACCACTTCAATTTGGTAAATGGCTTCCATTCCCAGTTCGGGGAATTCAATCAGTTCCACTTTTTTAATGTTCTCCTGTGCCAGTATGGCTGCAGGCCCACCAATGCTTCCAAGGTAGAAACCGCCATGTTTCTTGCAGGAATCGGTAACGGCTTGGCTGCGATTGCCTTTAGCTATCATCACCATGCTGGCACCATGCGATTGGAATAGTTCAACGTACGAATCCATTCGACCTGCTGTGGTTGGCCCGAACGATCCCGAAGGCATTCCAGCAGGGGTTTTGGCGGGTCCCGCATAGTAAATAGGATGATTTTTAAAGTAATCGGGTAGTCCCTCGCCTTTATCCAATCGTTCCTTTAGCTTGGCATGGGCTATATCGCGAGCAACAATAATTGGGCCTGTTAGCGAGAGCCTTGTGCCTACAGGGTATTTGGTTAGTTCGGAGAGTATTGCCGGCATGGGTTGATTTAGATCGATTTTAACCGCATCGTTTTCTTCGGGCTTCCGCCATTTATCGGGGATATACCTTCCTGGGTTCTTTTCAAGCTTTTCAATCCAAATACCTTCGCGGTTAATTTTTGCTTTAATGTTCCTATCGGCAACGCATGAAACACCAATGCCCACAGGGCAGGAAGCACCATGACGCGGGAGACGAATAATCCTTACATCAAGGGCGAGGTACTTGCCGCCAAATTGAGCGCCAATGCCAATAGTGTTTGCGGCTTTAAGTATTCTTTCCTCTAACTCTTTGTCCCTAAAAGCCCTGCCATGTATATTCCCGGTGGTTGGTAAATTATCCAGGTATTTTGCCGATGCCAATTTCACAGCTTTCAGATTATCTTCGGCTGAGGTGCCACCAATTACTATGGCAATATGGTATGGAGGGCATGCTGCTGTTCCTAAATTTTTAATCTTTTCGAGGATATAACTTTCCAGTTTCTCAGGATTTAAAAGGGCTTTAGTTTCTTGAAAAAGCATGCTTTTATTGGCTGACCCACCACCCTTTGCTATGAAAAGAAACTCATACTCATCACCGGGCGTAGCATAAATATCGATTTGAGCTGGCAGGTTAGTGCCTGAGTTCTTTTCGGTGTACATATCGAGGGGCACGGTTTGCGAGTAGCGGAGGTTTTCCTCGGTGTAGGTTTTGAATATCCCTTTCGACAATGCTTCATGGTCGTTAGCCCCGGTCCAAACCCTTTGCCCTTTCTTGGCAAAAACTGTTGCGGTTCCCGTATCCTGGCATAGAGGCAATATCCCTTTAGCTGCAACTTCGGCATTACGGAGTAAAACCAATGCAACAAACTTGTCGTTTTTACTAGCCTCGGGATCTTCCAGTATGGCGGCAATTTGCTTTACATGTTCAGCGCGGTAGAAGAAGGAGATGTCGTGCATTGCGGTGCGGGCAAGAAATGCTAAACCTTCCGCATCAACCTTCAAAATCTCTAAGCCCTCAAACTTTGCCGTTGAAACAAAATCCTTTGTAAGGAGATAGTATTCGGTATCGTCCTTTTCCAAAGGAAATCTTTCCTGGTAAAAGAATTCCGGTGTTGCCATGGTATTCATTTTTTGGTTAATTATTGGAGTAGAAATACCTGGGTTACAAATACTTTACCGTTTACCGACTGGAATACACCGATTCCGGTCAAATTAAAATTACCTTCAATAATATCGCGCTGGCTTGTACTGCTCATCCATGCATCAAAAAGGTCTTTGGGCTTTAGGTAATCGTAGCCAATTAGCTCCACCATTTTTGACGCCTTGTATCGGCGGAGTAATGATTTAATGGGATTGTCGAAACTTGGTGGGCCTATGGGAACCTTCCCTGCAGCCATTTGCTGCGAGTAGCTTAGCGCTTCGGCATGTATTCCTTCATCGTTTTTTATGGCTGGCAACCCTAAGCCTTTACGGTGATTGTTGATAAGCTGTAAAAGCTCGGTTTCGTATTCACTGGGAACAACCTTTGGCTTTTCGGCGCTTTTCAAAAATATTTGTGTATAAAAGTAAGTACCATTGGGTGCTTTAGCTATGCCAATACCGGTAAGGTTAAAATCGTCTTCAATGTTTTTCCTATGTGGAGGGCTAACTAGCCAACCGCTAACAATATGTTTGGCATTGAGCGGCCCGTTTGCTATGTTCTCGGCACCGGTTGTAATTTCCAAAAATCCGCTAAGGCGATTAAATCGCTCATCGAATCCTTTATGGCTAAATGGAACCTTGCCCGAAGCCATGTTCTGCGAATGAACATAGGCTTCCTTTCGGGCAAAATCGTTGAACACCAATTCCGATTTCCCGATCGATTTCCTATGCTCATTTATCATTTTAAGGATTTCCTTCTCCATGCTAACCAAATCGGCATTTTGTGCAAATGCAGAAACGGAGAAAATAAATACGGTCAGTGTAGCTATGCTAAATGTTTTAATTTTCATGGGTCATGATAATTTACAGGACGTTATCAATATTTTCCGCTGGAATGCCTATTGCTGCTTTATACTTTCCAATTACAATGGGGCGTTTCAATAGCTTGGGGTTTTGGGTTAATATCTCAATCCATTCGTCTTCGTTAAAGTTCCTGTTTTTCAGGAATTTCTTGTAGTACTCTTCCTGTGTTCTAACCAATTCAGCGGGCTTAAGGTTCGATTTTAAGAGTATCTCTTTTAAAATATCACGGGTTAAACCCGTAGCCAAATAGTTGACAATCTCAAAATCGGATGTTTTTGACCGAAGGTACTCCAAACCCTTTCGGCTAGTTGCGCATCGTGGATTATGTAGGATCTTTACCATGGCTATAATGTAACACGTAAGATACTAAATATCAAATCAAAATGCAAAATTGCATTGCATTTCTTGTCTATTAAATATACAGCATTTATCAAAAACAATTACTTTTAAAATCGAACAGCATTTACATTTCCATGAACAAGCCCTACCATACATTGATTTTCCTTGTACTGGTCGCTATGCTATACGTACTCCTATCAATAATTGTACCCGATGGAGCCTTTAGGGTGGGTGATATTTTATTCCGCATTCCAAGACCTTCGGAACTACTTGCCAAGAGTGAAACAAGGCAGGTATTCAATAGTGCCGACTCCATTCAATCCTCTACCTGTAAACAAACCGAAACTTTTTCAACCGCTTCACCGGTGAATGCCGATTCTATTTCAACGGCAGTAGAACCCATAAAAAACGAAAGAATTGAACTACCAAAAGCTACACCAAAAAGTGCTGTCGGAATAAACACATTACCTATCGAAATGCCAACAGGCAGAAATCCATTAGGTTCGTTTGTTAATGCGCTAAGCAATCTTGATGATCAAAATGCCATTGTTCGTGTTCTGCATTATGGCGATTCACAGATTGAGGGCGATAGAATTACTAAGCAGGTAAGAATTGCTTTTCAGGATAAATTTGGTGGTCAAGGACTAGGCCTTATTCCGCTTTGGAATACAGAGTATTTACCCTCCAGTTTTAGGGTAACCCTTTCAGAGCATATAAAGGTAAGCTCAATAGTTAATGCAAAGCCTGCACAAAAAGCCGATTGTGTGTTAGGTTCAATTGCTGAAATTGCCCCTTCAAAGTTACATCGTGAGGTTATTTCCATTAGGGTTGCTCCAAACGAAACCTTTAAAGTCCTTAGTATTATTTTGGGTGGTGCTGATTCATCATATTCTGTTAAAATCCTTTTCGATGGGATAGAAGGTTTCCATAAACCAGTTGAAGCGGGTAGTAATATCAGGTTGATTTCAGTTAACCTTCCTGATCGTTTCGAGAAAATGTCAATTTTGGTTCAGAATCCATCCCCCCTTAAGCTGTACGGGTTACTTGCCGAATCGGATAGTGGGATAAGCGTTAGCAATATTGCATTACGGGGAACATCGGGCAACTTCTTTACCCGTTTCGATTCGCAGGTTGCCTCGGAAATTTTCAGAATGCTAAACGTTCGGCTTGTTATTCTTCAGTATGGAATAAATGTGGTTCCATCAAATCTGTCGAGCTATGCTTACTACGAAAAGCTCATGGAGCAGCAAATTAGTGCAATACGTCGTTTCTCACCGTTTACCGATATTTTAATTGTTGGCGTAACCGATATGGCCACCCGTACCGACGGAGAGCTGAAGTCTAACCCAAGTGTTGAAAAGGTGTTGGAGGCTCAAAAGCAAGCCGCTATGAACAATGGTGTCGCTTTTTGGGATGGATATACCGTGATGGGTGGGAAGGGTTCAATTATCAACTGGGTTAACTCAACCCCTCCGCTCGCAACCAAGGATTACACACACTTTACGAATTATGGAGCTAAACGCTTTGGCCAAAAACTAGCTAACGCCTTATTAATGGCTGTTGATAATTTGGGCATGGCTAACATTGATCAACAAACAACACCAAAAGATTCTGTTATTAATGAGTAAACGCATTTTACATATTACCATTTTAGCCCTACTTTTTGCCTTGGTACTATTGCCCAAGCGGGTTCACCTTCTTGTTCCTTTAAAATCGCGGGATGTTTTATTGTTTAATCATTCCAGTAACACCATTAAAAACTCACAGGGCATGAAAGTTATTGCACTGTCCGACGAGCCTTTAAAAATCATTCACATTGGCGATTCACATGTGCAGGTGGGGATTTTTTCTAATACACTTAAAGCCCTCCTGGCTCATAGGTTTCATACCGATTATGTCTCGCCAGGTTTGGTTTTTCCCTACTCAGTTATGGGGGCTAACAATCCCGTTGAATATTCTTCGTACCATACAGGAAAATGGGAGTTTCAAAAGGTAAATGGAGCCACAAACCCAATCGATGCCGGATTATTTGGTGCTTCCGTAAAAACATCCGATTGCCAGGCAACCCTATCGTTTACCATAAAATCCAATGCCAACTTTAATACATTGGTAAACCGTGTAACAATTTATTTTCAATCTTCTTCACCCGATGCACTTCCTGTTTTATTAAAACCAAAATGCTCAAAATCGATTTTAAATGAGCACAGCATTGAATTTGAACTCGATGCCGATGCCGATAGCGTTGCCGTTGGTTTTTTGTTGAAGAATGGCTCTGAGATTACCATTTATGGGTTAAACCTTTGGAATAGGAATGCTAAATTCATAGTAAGTTCCGCAGGCTTAAATGGCGCTACGTTGCACGGATTTTCGCTTGCAAGGCAATTAACCTCAAATTTGTATTCATTCAGGCCCGATCTTATTATAGTTACGCTTGGCACTAACGATGCTTACTCAAATGGTTTCGATAGTTTGAAATTTTCTAATGATTTAGAGAGTTTGGTTGGTAAATTAAATTTTGCTCTGCCAAATTCATTGGTAATGTTCACCACCCCCAACGATCACCTAATAAAGCGCAAAGCATTAAACCCTAATTTGCAGCTGGCGGCTAACATCATTTCCGAGGTTGCAAGTAGTCACCAAATACCCATATGGGATTTTTATGGCTTAATGGGCGGAGAGGGGAGCATCAGGAAATGGATTAAGCAAGGCCTTGCATCGCCCGATGGTGTTCATCTTTCACCAAAGGGTTATCGCCTTCAGGGTGAGTTGTTTTACCATGCATTGTGCAATTCAGGTTTTATTGAGTAGAGAATCGGCATGAACAGTTTGAAGGATATTATTCTAAACTTTCTTCATTACACCGAGGGCGATGCCCTGATGTTTACCCAACTTTCGTTTTGGGTTTTCTTCGGGGTTTTGCTGATGGGCTATTCATTTGTTTACAATCGTCCGGTTATTCGAAGCGCCTACCTACTTATTTTTAGTCTGTTCTTCTACTTTAAGTCGAGCGGATTGTTTTTCTCGCTACTGCTATTTTCTACCTTAGTGGATTACTCAATTGGACTTTTGATTTTCAAGTCGAAAAGCGGGTTATCCCGAAAGTTGCTGGTTGCCCTGAGCGTTTTTGTAAACCTATCGGTTCTTTCTTACTTTAAGTATGCTTACTTTTTTGTTGATATTGTCAACAATGTTTTTGGCCTGAACCTTACCGTAGTTAATCATCTGGCCCTGTGGGGTAATGCATTACTAAACACTAAGTTCGATACTGCTTCCATTGTTCTGCCCGTAGGCATTTCGTTTTACACCTTTCAAACCATCAGTTACACAGTTGATGTATACAGGGGAAAAGTTGCGCCCGTTCGCAATATTATCGATTTTGCCTTTTACGTTTCGTTCTTTCCTCAGCTGGTGGCTGGGCCTATTGTTCGTGCTGCCGAATTTATTCCACAGCTGTATCGTAAATTTGAGCTGAGTTACAGCGAGTTTGGTCATGCACTCTTTCTGATACTTGCTGGACTGGTTAAGAAAATGGTTATTTCCGATTACTTGTCGGTTAATTTTGTCGATCGTGTTTTCAATAATCCTTTAGGCTATACTGGTTTCGAGAACCTGATGGCCACCTATGGCTATGCCATGCAGATATATTGCGATTTTTCGGGCTACACCGATATTGCAATAGGGCTGGCACTCTTACTTGGTTTTAAGTTGCCAATCAACTTCAATTCCCCTTACAAGGCAACCAGCTTAACCGATTTTTGGCATCGTTGGCACATATCGCTCTCAACGTGGCTCAGGGATTACCTTTACATCCCTTTAGGTGGTAACCGCAAGGGAAAGCTAAGAACTTACCTTAACCTTATGGTAACCATGTTGCTTGGCGGTTTATGGCATGGAGCGCATCTTAAATTCGTTGTATGGGGAGGCATACATGGGCTTGGACTGGCATTTGAAAAATTGCTATCAAACTTAAAGCTGATAAAACTAAATAGCGAGAGGCGTTCAACCCGATTGATTTATGGGATAATCACCTTTAATGTGGTTTGCTTGTCGTGGGTATTTTTCAGGGCAACCGATTTTGCTTCAGCAACAGCTATGCTGCATCAAATCTTTATGAGCTTTGGCTTCGTCAATGTTCCCAATATCGTCGTTGCATATAGCGATATCTTTTTAATGCTGGCGCTGGGCTATCTGGTTCATCTTTTACCTTTTAGTACTAAGGAATTCATTCGTGGTAGGTTTATATCGATGCCCATATCGGTAAAGCTTTTAACAACCCTGATAGTAATACTTATTCTTATTCAATTTCAAACCATGGAGCTAAAGCCCTTTATCTACTTCAGGTTCTAAAATGAAAAAAGCCCCTTTTTCAGGGGCTTTTGGTTGACCTACCAGGACTCGAACCTAGACTAACAGAACCAAAATCTGCTGTGCTACCATTACACCATAGGTCAATCCTATCGCTTTTTTAAAGCAGTGCAAAATTAATACTTATTGGAATAATTTACAAAATTTTTACAAATTTTAATTTATTTGGCTATCCGTAATCCGTTTGCGGTCATTACCCAAGTTTTACCAACCATTTCATCGGCCCAGTAATTGCTAAAGGGTTGATACTTTTCAAGGATATCGGTTAGCGATTCATCAAGGTAAACGCCATAGCCTTCGGGCAAGTATAGCTTTACCGTCAAACCTTGGTTTTTCCACTTGGTTTTTTCAGGAATAATGTATAAAGGATCAAGAATAGCCAAGGTATCGTTTAGGGTTAAGGAGTAAACAATATCATTAGCATTATTTTGTGCAGTATAGCTGTTAACACCTCGTGCTTTGCGAATTACCTCAAACCTAGGTTTTGAGCCATTGCTTTTCTCAATTATAAGATTAGGTGTACCTGCTAGCTGTTGCTTTCCTTTTAGGGTTACAATTTTCCAATCGAAGAATTGTGCCTTTTCTTCTACCGATGAACTATCGGCCCAGTAATTGTAAGTTTTACATAATACAATTTTTGAGTTACTACTTACTGGCGTTACCTCAAATTCCTTTACCACTTTTTCGCTAACTGAGAGTCCTCGCATCTGAAAGAAGAATGTAAGTGATAGCGAAACCACAGCAGCCGCCCAAATAATTGCAGCAATAATTCCAATTGCCCCATCTTTTGCTTTAAATCTGAAAAGAATCCGGATACCAGCATATATTAATGCAATAATTGGTATGGCAAGTGTTAAAAATAGCGGGATAGTAATCCAGTAGCTACTACTAATATCAAGAACCGATGATATAATTTCGTTAAGCGACATTCCTACACCGCCAATTACACCAGAAAAATCAGGGCTATACGATGCAAAAAATACTGCACCAACAAGGGCTATAAAAACCAAAAGCATGCTTACAATCAGGAGTACACCTATAATTATCGAGATGACCTTAACAATAACAAGCATTGCTTTTAGCAGGTATAGCAGTACTTGACCCAATAGGCTTACAATTTTACCAACGGCATTACCAGCCTTTGATTTTTTTAGATTTTCGCTCGTTTCATTTATTTCTTTTCGAACTCTTTCGCTGATATCCTCAATATTTTCGGCTTCGCCCATCATCTCCATTTTCTGAAAAGGGGTTTTAGCCTTTGGCGTTGCAATCCAAAGTAGGATATAAAGTAGTAAGCCAAATCCTCTCAGAAAAATAAGCGCGATAAATAGGATTCTGAAAACAAGTGGGTCAACCCTGAAATAGGCTGCTAATCCACCACAAACTCCGGCTATTATTGAGTCATCGGGGTTACGGTACAGGCGCTTTGGCCGATACTGTGAACTTCTCACAGTATTTCCATCATCTCCAATGTCTTCAGGCTTGCCAATTTGCTCAATTATTAGTTTAACCATTTCGTTGGTCACAACTTGACCAGCAACAATTTTTTCGGATAGTAGTTCGGCTATTCGGAATTCAATATCGTTGACAGTTTCTTGGGCAGCCTTATCGTTGCCAAGCTTATTTTTAACCTCGTTGAGGTAGGCTTGCAGGGTGGTATATGCACTCTCTTCAAGCGTAAAAGAGTATCCCCCGATGCTAACATTAACCGTTGTATTCATTGTTTAGCTGTTATGTAGTAATAAAAATGTATGGAATACAATTTAATCGTTTTTTTGATTGCGAATGGCATTAACCATTTCAACTAGTTCGTCCCAGCTGTTCAGCAGTTCAGCCAGGTATTGTCGCCCCTCATTGGTGAGCGAGTAGTATTTTCGGGGAGGCCCTTGCGGTGACTCTTCCCAGCGATAGGTGAGTAACCCTGCATTTTTTTGCCTGGTGAGAAGCGGGTATATTGTACCTTCAACCACAATCATTTTAGCCTGTTTGAGCTGATTGATTAGGTCGTTTGCATAGGCATCGCCCCTGGAAAGTACCGTTAAAACGCATAGCTCAAGAACACCCTTTCGCATTTGTGCTTTTGCATTCTCAATTTCCTGATTCATGGATTCAACTTAGGTGTTGTTATAATGTCGTTATCTTAATTGACCAATTGCAATGGTTAGCAATGGTTTACATATTGTTTATATTGATTTTTTCACCCCGCATTTCTAGCTTCTGGGTTGGGGTAATGGCTGGCGGAACTACCACCCATAGAACAATATAGATAAGTATACCTAAACCACCCCAAAGGGTTATCAGGAAAAATATCAACCGGAATAAAACGGGATCAACCTTCCAGTAATGTCCCATTCCGGTGCATACCCCACCTAGTATCCTATCGTCAACATCACGGTAGAGCTTAGGGTAAACCCTCTCCTTGTCGGATGGGTTAAGGGAACTGGATGGGTCAAAATCGTTTATAGTCCCCATTAGGTTAATCACCCTTTTTACCTCAGCAAGGTTTACCACTTGTCCGGGTACCTTTATGTATTCATCAAAGTGTTCGGCAATTCTACTTTCAATATCGCTAACTATTTCCTTTTTGCTGGGATCAGTTGCAAAGTGCGCTTCAAGTCCTTTGAGGTATCGCTCTAATGCCTGGTATGCGTCTTCGTCAAGCATGTAGGCTTTACCGTTTAAGCTAACGGAGATGGTTCTTTTCATGGTTTCTGTTATTTTGTTCGACATTCATTTTTGCTGCAGTGCATTAAATGGTATTATTGTATTGCAAATATAAACAATAAAATAATACTATGCAATACATAGTAGTATATTTAACTTGGTTTAACAAAAACAATCTTTTAAAATTTGAGCCTATCATTCTTAGTAATTGGTTATCTTTATGTTTTACTTACACTATTAATATTAAGGTTTTTCGTCAAAATTACATTAAAGCCAACCTAAGGCATTTAATCAAACAAAGTAGCCAATGCAGGGTGTTCTTACAAAAATGGGTTTCAATAATACCGGTGATGAGTACAACATTCGTCCGGAGTATTATATCAACTTGGATTCTGAGCGGGTGAACCTATCGGAGTTGATTGGTAGGAAGATTGGTATGGTGTACCAAAATATTAACCGCTGTATTCATTGTGGACGTGAAACCAAGAAACTGTTTGGGCAAGGGTTTTGTTACCCCTGCTTTATTAGGGTACCCGAAGCTGAGGAGTGTGTTCTCAGACCCGAGCTATGTAGAGCCCATGAGGGTATTGCTCGTGATATGGATTTTGCAAAGGCTAATTGTCTTGTGCAACACTACGTTTACTTGGCTTGGACAGGCGGCATAAAGGTTGGGGTTACGCGTTATCATCAAATACCTACCCGTTGGGTCGATCAGGGTGCAACCTTCGCAATTAAGCTATGCAAAACCCCAAATCGTTACACAGCCGGCATAGTTGAGGTTGAGCTTAAAAAGATTTTTGCCGATAAAACGGCATGGCAGCGAATGCTTACCGATATAAGTGAACTTCCACCCGATTTTCTATCCATTAAAGCTAAAGCCCTCGAATTTATTAACGGCAAGGATCTTAGCTATATTCCCGAAAGTGATGCAGTGTACCGTATTAGCTATCCCATAGTTCAGTTTCCCGAAAAAGTAAGGTCAGTAAATCTAGAAAAGGCAAGCACCATTGAAGGAACGTTAATGGGTATAAAAGGACAATACCTGATTTTTGAATCAGGTATTGTTATCAATATAAGAAACCATTCAGGGTATCTGGTGGAGTTAACCTATTAGATATTGGTTATATCCATGGCAATCTTTAAAATTTTGAGTAGTTGACCGCTGTGGTCATAAATAGGGGTATAGGTTTCAAGTAAAAGATGGTCTTGCCCCTGCACCTTAATTCGGGTTTTGTGTTTACGAATGTTTCCTCTCAGAATATCGTTCCATAATTTATCGTATGAGGCCTTTTCGGATTCCGAAAGTATTAATTTATCGGAATGGTGCAAGCCAATAATATCGTTTCGGTCTGCACCCAGGAAGTTAAGATAGCTATCGTTGATGTTTATCACATAGCCTTTGGTATCGTATTCCATGACAAAAGCCGCCGCATTAAGAGCATTAACTAAACCTTCAAGTTCGAGGGTTTTGCGTGCCGCTTCTTCCTGTGTGGCCTGGAGTTCCTCCATGTTTTGCCGCATTTCTTCCTCCTGGGCAGCCATCATTTCGGCTTGCTCCTTCGATTTCATAAGTAGTTCAGCGGTGAGGGTATTAACCTTTACAGTATGTAAGGTTGATGCTATGCTCTTAGCAATATCTTTTAGGAACTGAACTTCATGCTCTTTAAGCTCCTGAAGCGAAGCGATTTCAATAACACCCATAACCTCTTCTTCGAAAATCAAGGGTACCACTATAATGTAGTTGGGGTTTACGCCACCAAGCCCAGAGGTTATCTCAATGTAGTCCTGTGGAACTTCCTTTAGGATAATGGCATCGCGTTCGGCAGCGCAGGCTCCAATTAAGCCCTCCGCAAAGTGGTAGCTACGTTTCATGAGCCTGTTTCTGTCGTATGCAAACATGGCTACCATGTCAAAGGTTTTATCGCCAGTTTCTTTGTTCTCGTTCAGAACAAATATTCCTCCAACCGATGCGTTCAGGTACCAAACCAGGTTTTTAATAAGTTCCTGGCTCAGTTGGGTTAAATTATTGTTGTTCTGGCGAAGTATTTCGCCAAACTTTGCCATTCCCTCATTTGTCCATCGCTTCTTTTCCTCTTCTAATTTGCGTTTTTCCTCTTCCTCACGTGCTTTGCGAAGGTTGTCGCGCATTTCAATCAACGATTTGCCAAGTTGGTCATCATCGCTGAGCAGGGGAAGGTCAACCTTTAGATTGCCCGAACCTATCTCACGGGCAAACGATGTTTTTGTACTCACACCTGCCAATGAGGCATTTACAGCCTCAACCATTTGACTTATTTCGTCACCCGATGTAGTTTTAATGTCGATGCTATTAACAATTTTACCTTTAGCAAAATCATTCAGAATTTGGGTGATCTTTTTGATAGGGAGCGTAATCCTATTGGAAACCAAATAAACTATGAAAATAATAATGATCAAACCAATTAAAGCAATAAGAAGGCTGGTGTTGTAACTCTTATTCGCCTTAGCCAATATGTCGGTTACAGGAACAGCAATTCCAATAGACCAAGGGGTTTGGGTATTCCCAATTTTAATGGGTTCAAAGGTGTAATATATCCTTTCGCCTTTATCGTTTTGGTGAATGAATTTGAAAGACTTACCTTTCTGTATTTGGTTAAGTATATTGTGTTTTGCGTTAAAGTCAGGTAAAACATCAACAATATTTTTCTTGAAAACACTTGAATCGGGGTGGGCTATAAATACACCTTTATAAGAAAGTAAAAAAGCGTAGCTGTTGGGGTATGGTTTTATGTTGTTGACCAGATTTTGGAATCGGGTGAGAATAAGATCGGCTCCTATTAACCCAATAAATTTACCATTCTCGAGCAATGGCGACGACAATGTTGTCATCATTTGTCCCCGTTGTAGTTCCGAAACGTAAGGTTCTACTACTATTTCCTTTGCAGCACTTTTCATGCTGCCATAGGTTGGGGGATCGCCTGTTAGGCTGCGCATCTCGGCCTTGGTTTTGTAAGCGCCATCCTGTTTGTAAACAATGTAGAAATACCGGCCGTATGGCAACGTCCATTTTGGATCTAAATTACTTAACTCCCAGCTATCCCAGTAAGCATCAATATGGGGGGTTGTTTGTATTACCCGGTTATACATGGGGTAAATTAACTTTTGCCATTGGTCAAAAGGCATTTGCCTATACTCCATGAAAGCAGCAGCAAGTGTTCGCGTTACAGCAAAATCTTGGTTCATCCAACTCTCAATATTCAAAGCATATTGCCGAGCATAATTATCGGTTAAAGCTATAGCTTGCTCATAGGCTAATCGACGCGATGATGAACTTATGAAGTAAAATACGATAGAAAAAATAATAAAAGCACTACCCAAAATGTAGTACAATATTTTCTGTCGAATGGTTAGTTTTAAATTCATAGCTGTAACAATTATGCCTTTTACTTTTCACAATATTACAAAAAAATGATTGGTTGTAGTGATTTAGGGGAATTTTATTTAATTTGGCAGTATCAATTTTTATCAATATATGTTTAGTTTTCTAAAAATAACGCGGGTTGAAGATTTTGACAGTAGAATCGAAATCTTAAAGTCTATCCATCTTTTCAAGGAAGTTGACCATTCAACCCTCGTTAAAATAGCGCGGGTACTGGAACCCTGTGAGTATAAGAAAGATGAATGTTTATTTAATAAGGGCGATAGGGATTATTCGCTTTACATTGTTGTAAGAGGCAAAGTTAAAGCTCACGATGGCAACCATACATTCGCTACCTTTGGACCAAGTCAGTATTTTGGTGAATACTCCCTGCTCGATTCATCTGCTCGTTCAACTACAGTAACAGCCATCGAAGACACCTCGCTGCTTCGTTTGAACCAGGAACAGTTCAATAAATTTCTCTATAAAATACCCAGCTTGTCCAGGGCCTTGCTACTTGGTCTTGTTTGGCGGTTAAGGGATTACAATGTTTTGGAAGCGGAGCTAACGGCCAAGAATATTGAGATAAAACGGCAAAAGGAGGAGATAGATATCCAGCGCAAGGAACTTGAACAGCTGAACCAGATGAAGGATAAGTTCTTTGCCATCATTGCCCACGATTTAAAGAATCCCTTTAGCACTGTACTCTCCTTATCCGAATTGCTGGCCAAGGAATTTGCAAGTTTTGATCAGAATAACCTTCAGATGTTTATCGAACAGATATACAAGTATTCCAATAAAACGTTTAACCTGCTCGAGAACCTTTTGCAATGGTCAATGCTTCAAACCGGCCGCTTAACCCCTAAACCTCAAATGGCCAACCTGGCCGATGTTATTAACGATACGGTTGATTTACTTAAAGGGAATGCCATAAATAAATCTATCAACCTTTACTGGGCTTCACCAACCGATGCTTTTGCATTTTTTGATGTCAACATGATTACCACGGTAGTGCGCAATCTTATTAGCAATGCTATTAAGTTTACTCCTCAAAATGGCGAGGTTGTTGTTCGGGTTGATGCCGAACCCGAATTCTATAAGATTAGTGTAACCGATACCGGGGTTGGAATGACTAACGACACCATCCAAAAGCTTTTCCGTATCGATTCCAATCCCACCACATTGGGTACTAATGAAGAAAGCGGGACAGGGCTGGGACTAATTCTTTGCAAGGAATTTGTTGAGAAGAACGGGGGTACAATTGGTGTTAGAAGCGAGGTAAATAAAGGTACAACATTTTACTTCACGGTACCACGTTTCGAAAAGAAAATGCAATGAAAATAGCTATACTTGGCACACGTGGCATACCCAATAGGTATGGAGGTTTTGAACGTTTTGCCGAGGAAGTAGCTTATGAATTCAGCCAGTTAGGCCATCAGGTTTTTGTAACTTGCCCTTCGGACCGGTATTTGGTTGACCAGTTTACGCAGGGTGTATTTACGGTTCATCTGAAGGTACCAAGAGTTTTACTGGCTAACCTTGGAACACTTTATTACGATTACATTTCGTTAAAATGGGCACAAAAAAATAGTATTGATGCCATAATTGAGTGCGGCCATTCGTTTTCGCCGTTACTATTATTCCTTTCAAAAACAATCCGTAACAAAATACTTACAAATCCCGATGGAATTGAGTATAAACGTCGGAAGTGGGGTTATCTTGCCCAAATATATTTACTGTTCTCTGAACAACTGGCCTTTAGGTATTCAGCTCAAATTGTAATCGATAACAGGGCATTAGCTGAATACTATTCAAGTAAATACTCCAGGAAGTTGATTTACATCCCATATGGCGCGCATCCATTGGTAAACACTCCCAGTAAAAATAGCATAGTCGATATAGTCCCAAAGGATAATTATTACCTTTTGATATCGAGGATTACTCCTGAAAACAACATTGAAACGGTTTTAAACTACTTTGCCCATTCAGGTAAAACTTGCCTGGTTGTTGGTGATTTAGCCTCAAAATATGCTAAAAGGATTAAAAGGTTATACAAGGGATACAATAATATTACATTCCTGGGCGCCATTTACGATCAACAACTTCTAAATTGCTTAAGGTACTACTGCAAAGCATACATTCATGGTCATTCAGCAGGAGGCACCAACCCATCGCTACTTGAGGCAATGGCATGTGGCTGTTTTGTAATTGCCCATAACAACCCATTTAATCGCGATATTTTGGGTGTTAATGGCCTTTATTTTAGCGATGAGAATTCGTTTAGCGAATGTATTTTACGTTTCGAAAATCTTACAGAGTTGGAGATCGATAGGATTAAGCAACAGAATATTTTAGTCATAAAACAAAACTTCGTTTGGAGTAAAGTTGCTCACGACTATATAGGCGTAATAGAAAGTTTGAAAAAATAAGGGGCTACATTCAGCAGCCCCTATGGTGTTACTCAAGTATAAGTTTCTTTATCAAGTATTTCTTGGAATTTCCAAACCTAATGTAGTAAAGTCCTTTAGGTAAGCGCTCGACATTATCAGTAATATCAGTTTCCGAATCGTCGATTGCTATTTCTTTAGTTCTAACCTTGTTACCAATAGCGTTGTAAAACTCCAGTGTATATTTGCCGGGGTCAAATCCAACAATTTTAATGTTGAAGTTTCCGGTTGTAGGATTCGGGTAAACACTAATGCTATACAATTTGTCGGTTGGGAGTGAGTTGGGCAGTCCAATTTTTACAACCGAGGTATCGCTTGCCGAGCAGCCAAACTCGTTGGTTACAGTTACCCAGAACTTGAATATTCCTTCGCCAAACACATAACCATCAACCAGCAGTGTTTGGTTGGTAGTTAGGTCATTCCACAAGTAGCTGGAGAATCCTGCGCCGGCATCTAATGTGTATTGCTGGGTAGTATCTATCCTTATGGTATCGTTTGGTAAATCTACTACCGGAAGTGGGTTAATTGTGATAGTCAAATCGCTTGAGGTTGCCTGGCACCCACCAGCAAAGGTTGCAAGAACACTATAGATACCAGCATCTGTTGCCAGATAATCGGGTTGTGTAGCCTGGTCGATATCACTACCATTCTTGCGCCACTGGTATGCCGATCCACCCGAGGGGTTTGCATGTAGTAAAACGTTTACATCGTCACCTTCGCACCAGTTAAGGGCATCGGTGGTTTCAATTGTAACAGCAGGTACACTTATTACGCTTACCTCAATTGTGTTCCCTGTGGCTGTGCAGCCATTTGTAGTAGCGCTTAAGCTATATATTCCAGTTCCATTTACAGTTAAGGTTTGATTGGTTTCACCAGGAATTGGATTACCGTTTAGTAGCCACTGGTAGGTATCAGCCGTTTCGGCGGTAAAGGTTACGTTGATAGGAGTACCCTCGCACCAAACAGTAGGATCAGTTGTCGAAATGATAGCCGAGGGTAAGGGTTTTACTGTAACGTCCTTTGAATCGGAGTTACTGCAGCCGTTGCCATCGGTATAGGTGTAGGTGATGGTGTGGGTTCCGACCCCGGCAGCAGCGGGGTCAAAGGTTGTACCCGTTACCCCGTTACCGGAGTAAACGCCGCCCGCAGGCGAACCGCCATCGAGGGTGAATGGGGCAGCATCCACGCAAACGGGGGTGAAGTCGGCAAGGGTAACCGTGGGCAATGGGTTCACGGTAATATCCTTGGCCACGGAGCTAACGCAGCCGTTGCCATCGGTATAGGTGTAGGTGATGGTGTGGGTTCCGACCCCGGCAGCAGCGGGGTCAAAGGTTGTACCCGTTACCCCGTTACCGGAGTAAACGCCGCCCGCAGGCGAACCGCCATCG
>JBFMGQ010000024.1:24938-51756 GCA_040752515.1 Bacteroidota bacterium
GGTGTGGGTTCCGACCCCGGCAGCAGCGGGGTCAAAGGTTGTACCCGTTACCCCGTTACCGGAGTAAACGCCGCCCGCAGGCGAACCGCCATCGAGGGTGAATGGGGCAGCATCCACGCAAACGGGGCTGAAATCGGCAAGGGTAACTGTGGGCAAGGGATGAACAACCACCTCGACTTCGTCGCTAATGCCAAAACAACCATTTTTTATAACCATAAAGGAATAAAATCCGGGCTGTGTGGCAGGGTAAGAGTTATTATGTGCTCCTGAGATATTTTGTCCATCCTTTATCCACTGGTAGAAGGAGCCATCGGAAGGCGATGCGGTAAATAGTGTGTTAACGGCTTGGTCGGCGCAGTACTCCAATGGATCGGTAGTGCTAATAACAGCAACAGGTACTGGGTTAACCGTAACGGTAATCTGTGCGGAGTTCTGGCATCCGTTAGCATCGGTTCCAATTACTGTATAGGTATCGGTTGCCGAAGGGTAAAACTCTACTCCATCAATAACCCCTTTATCCCATGTGTAAGAAACAGCGCCACCTCCGGTTAAGGTTACACCATCGCCTTCGCAAATGGGATTAGCACTTGCATGGGCGGTTACGGTGGGCAAGGTGAATACCGTTATAGGAATGGTGCTGGTGGTGGCTTTACAACCTGCAGCCGAAGTCACCTCGGCAAATACCTCATCGCCATTTATTAGCGATGAGTTACTGTAAGCATATGCAGTTCCCGGGCCTTGAACCGATAAGCCATTAAGGAAGAATTCATAGGTTGAACCTCCACCTGCCGTGAAAATAACCTCGGTGCCCGGACAAATTGAGTTGTCGGCATCGTTGGTTGTAAGCGTTACGGTTGGGGTTGGGTTTGCTGAGGTAAGGTTAACCTGATAATCCTTAGTACAAGAATTGGCATCGGTTACGGTTACAGTATAGATTCCTGGTCCAAGGTTAATTTGGTCTTTATCGGTGGCATTAACAATATCGGGACCTGTCCAAAAATAAGTGTATCCTGGTGTTCCGCCCGAAACTGTTAGTCCAATGCTTCCGTTTTTCGATTCAGGGCAGGTAGGTTTATTTTCAGAATGACTTATAGTAATATCTGAGGGTTGTGAAAGGTATGTTGAATTGGTTTTGTTACATCCCTTGCTATCGGTAACCTTCAGCCAGTAATTTCCGCTTTTTATGTTTGATATTGTAGGTGTAGTGAGGGTATTTGACCATAGGTAGCTGTAAGGTGCTGTGCCCCCTGTTAAATTATTTACACTAAGCGAACCGGTGTAAGTGTTGTAACAGGAAGGTTGGGTTGAAATAAAATCAAAGGAAATATCGGCTGGTTGATTAACCGTGCCTGATTTTAGGGTCGTACAGCCTTTGCTATCGGTAATGGTAACTTCGTAAGAACCTGCCTGCAGGTTATTTATATCCTGTGTTGTGCGAACCGGAGAAGTGTTCCATGAGTAGGTGTAAGGGCCTGTTCCTCCGCTTGGGGTTAAATCCAGTATCCCATCGCTGCCGCCGTAACAGGTGGTTGGGTACGAGACTATGGAACCATCAAGTATTTGGGCTGGTTCGGTAATTTCAACGTCAACAAACACTGTTGTATCGTCACCAGGGTCACCGGGTGTTCCATTATCGTCGGTAAGCGTGGCGGCATAACTCCCAGCGGCTTTTCCGCTAATGGTGAAGGTATTCTCACCGCTCGACCATGAAATAGTAACTGTGCCTACGTTATTGGCATACGATATGGTTGCAGAACCGGTATGATCGCCTTTACAGTTTACATTGGTTTGAGCCGATACCCAGGCATGAAATACCCGTTCATCGAGAACCGTAAAGGAGTTGGAGTCCTTGCAAGCAGTATTATCGGTAACAGTTACTTTGTAGGTTCCCCCAACATTAAGTCCACTAATATCTTCGGTTGTTGCCACCTCGGAACCATTCAGTTTCCATGAATAGCCAGTATAGGTTCCTGAACCACCGCTAACGGTAATATCTACCGCGCCATTGCTTCCAGCTCCAGTTATATTGGTTACTGTTCCTGTTATTGCTATTTGAGAGGGTTGAGTGATTGTGTAACTACCAGCTGTTTGGCAACCATTACGGTCAGTAACCTGCACCTGATAATCCCCTGCCGAAAGGGTGCTCTGGTCCTCGGAATCAATCACATGCCCACAGCCATTCTCAGTTGTCCAGAAATAGCTGTATGGTGATGTACCACCAGAAACTGAAAGATTAATCGCTCCATCTTTTGCCCCGTAACAGCTAGCATTGGTTTGGGTATGGCTAATGGATAGCGAAGCTGGTTGAGTAACGGTATAGCTAACGGTAGATTGGTTGGAGCTGTTATCGGTTACGGTTACCTGGTATGTTCCTGCTACCAGATTGGTGATTGATGAATCGGTGGCAGAATAGGGGTTGCCGTTTAGTTTCCAAGTGTAGGTGTAAGGCGGATTACCAAAGTATGGGGTAACAGTAAGGGCTCCATCGGAGCCACCATTACAGCTAACATTCTTCTTGTAGGTGAAAGCTGCAGTAAAATCGTTATGGTTCTTGGCCAGGAAAAGATCTTTATAGGTTGATGCGGAGTTGGTTAAAGTTGAAGTTCCAACTGTTAGGGTAGGAGAAGTAAAGTAGCCCCCAAAGTAAACGTTATACAATGTGTCAAGAGCGACTCCTTGGCCACGGTCGTCTTGAGTTCCTGATACCGATTTGGCCAGTACAGCGTTCGATTCCACATCGAAAACAAAAAATGCGGCATCGTTATTTCCACCCGATGTTATGGTGTTCAGGTTAAAGTCAATAGAGTTCGAGAAGTATCCGGTTGCCACCAGTATGTTGTTGAAAACATTTAACCCGTAACCCACGTCTCCACCAGCAGAACCAATGGTCTTCTTCCAAATCATCCTGCCTTCGAGGTTATACTTAGCCAGAAAGATATCGTTACTACCAGCTGGGGTGAATTGTGATGATTGTTGGGTTGCCGTACTATCAATAGTTCCTGTTCCCTGAATGTAGCCAATCAGGTAGGCAAAATTGTCGTAAACAACAATGCTGTTGAGCTGGTCATCCGATGTACTTCCCCCTTTTCGAACCCAAATGGCTGAACCATCGATGGTGCTGGCTTTAACCAGAATAATATCGCCGCTACCGGCAGATGTGTATGGAGTTCCATCGATTGTAAGTGTACCGCCTAAGGCACCCCCAACGAAAAGGTTATTGGTTTCATCCACAGCAATAGCCCGGAAAAGGGCTGAGTTATTATTTCCGGGTATTTGGCGCGACCAACGATAGTTTCCCGATGGAGTAAAGCTGGCAAGGAATAGGTCGCGATTACTATCGGCATTGGTATAGCTTTGACCATTTGTTCCGTCGCCCACAGTGAATGATGAGCTCTGCGACATACCTGCAACGTATAAATTACCATCTTTCCCAATAGTTATAGCGGAGATACGCTCATTCCCTGAAATACCATATGCAGCTTTACGAACCCACTGGAAAGTTCCGCTTGAGTTGTACTTTACCATAAAGCCATCGTTGCCTCCGCTGGAGGTTAGTGTATTGCCCGAACCAAAATCGCAAGTTCCCTGGAAAAAGCCCGATACGTAAGCATTTTCCTGAGCATCTATAACCAGGTCGTCGGGTTGATCGCCTTCACTTCCCCCCATGGTCCTTACCCAAACAACATTGCCCGCGGCATTGAGCTTTGCAAGAAATATGTCAAGTTTAGTGGAAGATTGATCCGGATATCCATTGTATGTGTTGCCATCCAATATAAAATGGGATTTGTACGATCCCAAAACATATATATTCCCTGATTCAGCATACCTTATTTGGTATATATCCAGTTCATTTGCCTGATTTGGATTGGGCGATTGGGTAAACTGTTTTAACCAAACCCATCCATTCTGCGATTGGCCAATGGTTGCTGCTAAACCAACCATAAGCGTTAAAAGCAACTTCTTAGCTTTCATGGTATATATTTTTTTATTTTCATTACAAAAATTGAGCCATTAAGCACAAATAAGTGATTGTGAATTAACAATAAAAATTACTTTTTTAGTTAAATCAAAAATAGTAATAAAATTAATATTTATACGTAAAAGTACTCATATTGTAACGCAACCGGCATTATATTTACACAAAAAACTGTTTTTAGGTGTCGAAAGTATTTATTCATATAGGTTATCCAAAAACTGCAACTACTTGGCTGCAGGATATTTTCTTTCCTAATGTTTCAAATTACCATTTTGTTTCGTGGCGCGAGGCCAATCGTTTAATTTTGAATTCCGATTGTTTTGCTTTTAATCCAAAAGGTGTTAGAGATGAACTTCTTAGTGAGGGTTCTAACCTTTTAATTAGCTCTGAATTTTTTGCAACAGCCATAAACTCAGGGTTTAGCTATGGGTACTTCTCATATGGAATTTCTCATAAACTAAAAGAATCGTTTCCTGATGCAACAGTAATTATTTTTATCCGTCGTCAGCAATCGCTTATACCATCGGCATACCAGCAATATGTCAAAAATGGGGGTACATATAGTTTTAAAAGATGGCTATACTCCGGTGAGGTTTTTAGATTTGAGCATTTGATTTATAGTCGGTTAATTGATCATTATATTAATCTTTTTGGCGAAAAGCAGGTAAAAGTTTACCTGTATGAGGATTTTAAAAGAAACAACAGGGAATTCATGGAGAATTTTTGCCTGCAATTTGGCATGGAGGTCGATTGGGATAAAATCGACTTTAACCCAACAAACAGGGGGTTAAGGCTTTTGAGTATGCCGCTACTTAAGGTGGTAAACCATTTCTACAAAAAACCGGTTGGTCGTAAGCGCTTTATTTGCCATATTCCTGGTATGACAACTGTTGGGCGTGGTGTTATAAAATATCTAAACCCCATGCCCATTTTCGGACGTTATTTAAACGAGGACGATTTCGTAACGAAAAAGGACATGGAATTTATCAAGAATTATTACGGAAAATATAATTGTGAGCTTACAAAGTATTTCGACAGGCGGATACTGGAAGGTTATGGATATTATCTATGAAATCGCCAATTCTACATATAGGGTATCCGAAAACAGCTACAAAATGGTTTCAGAATGAATTTTATCCCAACGTTTCAGGGGTGTATCCTGTAATGAGAAAGGATTTGTTTGACAGATTAGTTTTTACTGATATTTATTCATACTCACCCAGCCATTTCTGGGGATGGATAAATGGTGAGGCAGGTAGTAAAAGGCTAATTATATGCGATGAGATTTTAGTTGGGGGGTTGGATATCGGTTTTGGGAATGGGGAGTTTGTGATGCTGATGTCGCAGAGGCTTCATGATACATTCCCCGATTCGCAGGTGGTAATACTCATTCGGAATCAGCATACTGCATTGGAATCGGCTTACAGCCACTATATTATGACCGGTGGAACATATTCGCCTTCGCGATTTTTGGGGATTAAGCCTATGTTCACAAAGCCCTATATGGGCTATAATCAATTTAGCACCAAACTTTTTGAGTACGATAAGCTGATAGAGCTATACATTTCTCTTTTTGGTAAGGATAAGGTTCACATTTTTCTGTATGAGGATTTTGCCGAAAATCCCAATCAGTTCATTAATGTTTTTTGTAATACGCTTCAACTCGATGCTCCTCAAGGCCTAACTTTCAACCGATTAAACATGCGATATTCTCGCATTGCCTTACAAAAACAGCGTTTCATGAATCGGTTTGCCCTTGGTAATACCCCCTTTAAACAGTACTTTATTAATTTCCCCAGCATTTATAAAATTTCGAGGAATATAACGCTTGCTACCGATAAGTATTGTAGTTTTCCCAAATATAAATTCCATAAAAAAGTGCACCAATGGATTGAATTGCGATTTAAGGAGTCGAACCAACGCCTTTCGCAATGGATTTCAAAGGAAAAGTTATTGCGCTGGGGCTATCCGCTTTAACAGTGCATATGCTTTCACCTATCTTTCATATAAAAACTTTCCATTTTGTGGCAGAAATCATAAGAAAAATATGTAATTTTGTCAGTTAACGAATAGAAATGGAAGTTCAAAGCATAAAGCAACGATTTGGTATAATTGGCAACTCGCCGGCATTGAATCGAGCCATCGACATTGCACGGCAGGTTGCACCTACTGATCTTTCGGTACTTATTACCGGTGAGAGCGGAACGGGTAAGGAGGTATTCCCGCAAATAATCCATAGCTACAGCGCACGAAAACACGGTGCCTATATAGCAGTTAACTGCGGTGCCATTCCCGAAGGGACAATTGATTCGGAGCTTTTTGGGCACGAGAAAGGAGCCTTTACCGGAGCCACCGATAGCCGCAAGGGTTACTTTGAGGTTGCCGATGGCGGTACCATCTTTCTCGATGAGGTAGGTGAACTTCCTCTATCCACTCAGGTTCGCCTGCTGAGGGTACTTGAAACCGGCGAATTCATTCGGGTTGGTTCGTCGAAAGTGCAAAAAACCAATGTGCGAGTGGTTGCTGCTACAAATGTAAATCTTGTTGAAGCAATTACCGAAAATAAGTTCCGCGAGGACTTATACTACCGATTGAACACGGTTCCCATATACATACCACCGCTCCGCGAGCGACAGGAGGATATTCCCTTGCTTTTCCGCAAGTTTGCTACCGATTTTGCCGAAAAGTACCGCATGCCGGCAATCTCCCTCGACGATGAGGCCCGAAAGATTCTCGTATCGTACTACTGGCCCGGGAATGTTCGTCAGCTAAAAAATGTAACCGAGCAAATATCAATTATTGAGCAAAAGAGGGTTATTGATGCCGAAACGCTCATGCGTTACCTGCCCGACTATAATGCCACACGTTTACCAACCCTTTTCCACAAAAAGGGAGTGGTGGATGAGCAAACCTTTGCCACCGAGCGCGAAATACTGTATAAGGTACTTTACGATATGCGGAGCGATATGAACGAGCTCAAAAAGTTGGTTTTCGACCTTATGCGAAATGGGGTTGTTTCGCCTGATCATATACGTTCTTCGTCGGTATTTCAGGATTTGAGTGTAACACCGGTTGACCCAATTATATCATCAGCCCCAACTCGTGTAAACGAGAGCAAGTCGTTTGTAAAGGATTTGAATGATATTCAGGATACCGAGGAGATTCAAGAGGAAACCCTTTCGCTGGAGGAAAAGGAGAAGGAGTTGATAGTAAAAGCGCTTGAAAAACACAATGGCCGTAGGAAATCGGCTGCAAAAGAGTTGGGTATTTCCGAGCGCACGCTTTACCGTAAAATTAAGGAGTACGATATTAACCTTTGACTATGTTGAGTAAGAAGATTTTTTTGCCCCTACTTATAGCTTTAATGTTGCTAACCCAGAATAGCTGCAAGGTTAGCTATACCTTTAGCGGAGCATCCATTCCACCCGAGGCCAAAACCTTTAGTGTTCAACTATTCCAAAACCTTGCAAGCATTGTAAACCCAACACTTGCTAACTATATAACCGAGGAGTTGAAAAACCGGTTTTTAACCCAAACCCGTTTAACTCCCGTAGCCGATTTTGGCGATTTTGCCTTTTCTGGGCAAATTGTAACCTACGATGTATCGCCAACCGCCATTCAGGGCGATGAGGTTGCTGCTCAAAACCGCTTAACCATTGCCGTTAAGGTTAAGTTTGTAAATGCCATCGATCCCAAGCAAA
This sequence comes from Bacteroidota bacterium, assembly GCA_040752515.1. Taxonomy (GTDB): domain Bacteria; phylum Bacteroidota; class Bacteroidia; order Bacteroidales; family Tenuifilaceae; genus Tenuifilum. Next base: position 32,616 of record JBFMGQ010000024.1, read on the forward strand.
GCTTCGATAAGACCTTCTCGCAGTATGCGGTCTTCAGCAGCAGCCAAAACTTTACTCAGGTAGAGCAAGCCCTGGTTCAGGAAATTGTTGAGAAGTTGATCGACGATATTTTTAATGCAGCGGCATCAAATTGGTAAACCATGGACAAGCAAAGCTTTATTAACCTTTTAGATAAGGGCAGCAAAGGTACTATAGCCAACCTCGAAGAACTAAATGAGTTGGTGAGTAAATACCCTTACTTTAGCGTTGCCCGATCGGTTTTACTCCAACAAACCTTCATTGCCGATAAAGAATATTTTAGAAGGGAACTGCCCAACCATGCCCTTTTTATCCCCGATAGGCGTTATTTTGCTTGGCTTATTTCGGAAATCGACAATCAACACATGCTATTAAAAAATGTAGAGGATAAAACCGAAACCCCAAAGGTAGAGCTAAAACCAGAAAATTTCGATGTAAAACTTACAGAAGAAACTTTACCAAAAACACCCAAAAAACGTGGCCGCCCTCGTAAAAAGAGCAGCGATACCGAAAGCACTTTAGAACTTTTAGGGGATGATGAAAAGCCTACAAAAACCATTATTCCCGATAGTAAACCATCGCCAGCTGACGATACCGATATACTTGAGTTAATTCAGAGCGATAATGGAACAGGGGCAGAACCAATAGATCTTATTGAAAAATTTATTGCCGAACAGCCCAAAATCCCACGCCCTGAAACACCCCCAAGGGGTGCCGATAGTGATGGAGTAGTTGATATATCGGTCAACTCGGTTATAGAGCCCGATGAGCTTGCAACCGAAACTTTAGCAGAGATATATGCCCTTCAGGGATATATTGATAAGGCAATTTCGGTGTATGAAAAATTGCGTTTGAAATATCCAGAAAAAAGTAGTTACTTTGCCGATCAAATTCAAAAGCTTAAAAAGCAACAACAAGGATAGGTTAAACTTTAAATTCACATAAGCGATGTTTACAATTATAATGACATTTATTGTTATAGTATCAGTTCTATTGATACTTATCGTTTTGGCACAAAACCCTAAGGGGGGTGGATTGGCTTCGAACTTTGCAGGCTCTAATCAGATTATGGGCGTACGCCGTACTGCCGATTTTCTTGAAAAAGCTACCTGGACACTGGCAATTGCACTCGTGGTATTAAGTTTCCTGGCAACCATTACCATGCCAAAACCTGAGGTTGAACAAAAATCGGCTATTGAGTCGAAGGTTAAGGAAACACAACCCAGCGCACTTCCAAATTTCCCAATGCCAACCGAACAAAAGGATAGCGTAAAGTAAGTTACGCCATTTAAAACATTGCATTTGCAATGAAAAAAATATTTTTTGCAATACTTTTGGGCTCAACCTCATTATGGGGCTGGGCCCAAAATGTTTTGGATAGTGGAAATGCAAAATCATCCATCCAATTCACTACCACCGAAATTGATTACGGCTCAATACCCCAGAACTCAAATGGCGAACGCGTATTTGAGTTTACCAATACCGATTCAAAGCCATTAATACTAACCAATGTGGTTGCCTCTTATGGCTGTACAGCCACAGAATGGCCTCGCGAGCCCATAAAACCAGGTGAAAAGGGGACAATCACCGTAAGGTACAATACTTCATCCATTGGAACTTTTAGGAAAAGTATAAGGGTGTTCACCAATACAAGCGTTGAACCAATTTTACTTATTATTAAGGGTGAAGTTAAACCCAGCAACATCGATAACAATCAAAAGGGAAACCAAAAATAGTTAACCATGCCAAAGATATCAGAAAAAGGATTAGCCATGCCAGCTTCGCCCATACGTAAGCTGGTACCCTATGCCGAGGAAGCAAAGCGTAAGGGTCGTAAGGTGTATCACCTAAACATTGGACAGCCCGATATTCCTACCCCACAGGTAGCATTGGATGCCGTTAAGAACACCGATTTAAAGGTTATTGAATACAGCCACTCGGCAGGGATTGAAAGTTACAGGAAGGGACTTGCCAAGTACTACCAGGGTTTGGGTATCGATATTACCCATAACGACATGATAATTACCACCGGTGGTTCAGAGGCAATAACCATTGCTTTTATGACCTGCCTAAATCCGGGTGATGAGGTAATTATTCCTGAGCCTTTCTATGCCAACTACAATGGGTTTGCCGTTCAGGCAGGGGTAATTGTAAAACCTATCGTTTCCAGAATTGAGAACGATTTTGCTTTACCACCCGTTGAAGAGTTCGAAAAACTTATTACACCCAAGACAAAGGGTATTGTAATTTGCAACCCCAATAACCCAACCGGATATCTTTACTCAAAGGAAGAGCTGGAGCAGCTTGCAACCATTGTTAAAAAACACGACCTGTACCTTTTCTCCGACGAGGTTTACCGCGAGTTCTGCTACGATGGCATTACCCACTACTCGGCTATGATGCTTAAGGGACTTGAGAACAATGTTATCTTGATGGATTCCGTTTCAAAGCGTTACAGCATGTGCGGAGTTCGCATTGGTGCGCTCATTACCCGCAATAAAGAGGTTATTGCTGCCGCAATGAAGTTTGCTCAGGCAAGGCTTTCACCGCCTTCGTTCGGGCAAATTGCAGCCGAAGCCGCACTTAATACCCCTACCGAGTATTTCAAGGAGGTTTACGATGAGTACATCAAGCGCCGCAACTTTATGGTTGAGGCACTCAATAGGATGGAAGGTGTTTACTGCCCTAAACCTAAAGGTGCTTTTTACACAGTAGTTCGCCTTCCAATCGACGATAGCGATAAGTTTGCACAATGGCTACTTGAGCATTTTGAATACAACAACCAAACAGTGATGCTTGCACCGGCAACCGGATTTTACTCAACCCCAGGTTTAGGAAAGAACGAGGTGCGTATTGCCTATGTGCTAAACGTTGACGACTTGCGTAAAGCCATGGAATGCTTAGAGGTTGCCCTAAAGCAATATCCGGGTAGAACCTTGTAAAATTTAAGATGGATATAAGAAAACCCCGAGTAATCGGGGTTTTTGTTATTTATTTTTAATGCGTCCGGGATTTTTTCTAATAAATTCTTCCCAGCTCGAAGCCTTGGTGCCATTGCTCTGGCCCTGTTCTCCTTGAAAAAAATGACAAACAGCAGCAGCAAGACCATCGGTGGCATCTAAGTATTTCTGGTCAAAATCGTTTTCCCCTAAAATATTCTTTAGCATAGCCGCAACTTGCTCTTTTGATGCGCTACCAACGCCGGTAATTGCCAGTTTTATTTTACGGGGAGCATACTCGTAAATGGGAATTGAACGCGAGAGCACCGCAGCCATTGCTACTCCTTGTGCACGTCCAAGCTTAAGCATGCTCTGAACGTTTTTCCCATAGAATGGCGCCTCAATGGCGACCTCGTTGGGTTTATACTCATCAACCAGCTGTTGAATTCTTTCAAAGATTACCTTTAGCTTAGTGTAGTGATCGCGGTACTTTGAAAGTTCAATCACGCCTAATACTATTAGCTTGGCATTATTCTTCCCACTGCAACGAATTATGCCATAACCCAATACATTTGTCCCAGGATCGATGCCGAGTATGGTACGCATAGTTTTTAAAGGATAAAGGGTAAAGGATAAAGGATAAAGAAAAGGTTAAGGATAAAGTAAAAAATAAAAGATAACTCGAATGCTGCCATACCATTATTTACTACATTGATGGTCACCAGGCGCCAATTTCTTCGTAAAGCCCCTTTCCGGTTATTGGCTGTGCTGTTACAAAACGTTTTGACAATACTTTTGTCCCAAGTCCAAGGTAGCCAAGTGCTGCATTTAGGCTACTTTCGGTAACCTCTCCAAAGGGGGTGAATACATCATCGGTGGCTTCAACGGTAACAGGAATGCCATCGTAGTAATCGCCCTCGTTATTGGCATTCCGGATGCTGAAGCATACCGGCACAATTGCCCAATTGATGCTTGGGTCTTTGAACTCAAAAGTGTACATGCCAACCGGCTTGCCATGGGTTTTGCTGCCTACCAGAACAACATCCATGAATGGTTTGAGGGCATTAATTACAAGTTCACTGGCCGATGCTGTGCTGCTGGTAGTAATAAAAATAGCACGTTGTATTTCGAGTGAGTACTGGTTGGTTGAAAAGTACATGTAGCTGTTTTTATCGGAATGCTTATCATTGTGAATATATTGCCCAAAAACCCTTCCAAAAGCAATACTGCCACCTATAAGATTTCCTAAGAGTTGCGAAATATTTACCTGGCCGCCATTATTATACCGCAGGTCACAAATTAGTTCGTTTACACCGGAATTTTTAAATTTCTGAAATACTGTTTCAAGTTCCGAAGCGGTTTTATCAATAAACCCTTTTAGGACAAAGTATCCAACCTTTTTCCCATTGATGGTGTAAACGCTATCCAACAGCACGGTATTCATTTCAATTTGGGCTTTACTAAAAGTATGCTGTGCAGTTTGCCCTAAGGGCGATTTAAACAAAAAGGTTTTAGTAACGCCAACCTCCGATGGGCCAATCAATGTGGAATAGTTATCGGGGGTTGGGGTTTGCCCATCGATGCTTACAATTTCCCATCCCCTGCCAATTCCATTGGCATATAATGGCGAAGTTTTAAATACAAAGGTGATAATGAGTTTATTGTCGGCGGTAAAGGCTGAGCCAAAGCCAAAGCCAACGTATGCTGCTTGCTTGTAGTAAGCGTCGAGCTCTTGCTTGGTAGTAACGTAACTCCACCTGTCGGGAGGATTAACGCGGATTGCCTTAACCAGTTCAACGGGATCGGGGTAACTATTGGGATCAACGTTAGGGAGTTGATCGTACCAGTAGTACCAGTCCTTCATTAAATTATAAACCTCTTTGTTAACATTTACCTTTTGTTCTTCATCTTCACATGAGGTAAATGTTGTAAAAACAAGCAGAAGCAGCAAAGCAAGTTTAAATGGGTTCATTTTTTATCTCCTTTTTACCAAAAAGTTGTTGAAACACAATGGCTCCAATTATTAGAAAAAGTCCTACAAGAGTTGTCCATACTATTTTTTCGTTAAGCACAAGGCTCACAAATACTAAAGCAACGAACGGAACAAGATACGAAAAATTGCCTAAACGGGCTGTGTTAGTGGCACTATTTAGAGCTTTTAACCAAAGTACAAAAGTTATACCCATTTCAAAAGCGCCAATGTAAGCCGATGCGGCAATCCCTTTTAAATTTAAAACAGGTAGATTTTTTATTGCCACCATGTATAGTAGGGTAAAGATAGTTGCCGTTGCAAAGCTGATAAAAAGTTTGACCTCCTCGTTTCGATGTTTATCGAACATGTTCACAATCCAAAACCCTGCCCAAATTACAGAACTTCCCACGGCAAGCAAAACACCCAGTGGATGGGACTTAGCAAAAATGTTCATGTTACCCTGCGACGAAATAAATGCAACCCCAACCAAGCTGATTAGTAGTGCAACAATATCGGTAAACCTTAAGGGATGCTTTAGGAGCAATGCAGCCAAAACAACCAGAACTATTGGCCAAATATAGTTGAGGGGTTGTGCCACCTGGGCGGGTAATAGGCTGTAGGCCTTAAAAAGAACAAGATAGTAAAGGAATGGATTTAGTAACGATTCGGCAAGCGAGAAAAGCAAATCCTTTTTGCTTGTGAATTTCAACAGGTGTAGTTTTTTCTGAAAAGCTAAAACGGTAAAAAGAATTGCGGTAGCTGCAAGCGATGACCAGAAGAGCAGCTGAACAGGATCGATGTATCTTAGCCCAATTTTAAAAGCAGTAGCCGAAGTGCCCCAGAAAAGCACCACAAACGATGCAAAGAAGTAAGCTCGGCCTTGACTTTTTTTCTCCATCTTAATGGCTTATAGGAAGCCAAGTTCCAGCATGGCCTCGTCGCTCATACGGCTTTTATCCCAAGGGGGGTCAAAGGTTAAACGAACTTCCACATCGGTTACCCCTTCAATATAAGCAATTTTTTGCTGAACCTCTTCAACAACCTGATCGGCAAGAGGACAGTTGGGGGCAGTAAGCGTCATGGTAATGGTAACCTTGCGGTTATCGTCAACATCTATCTCATAAATTAACCCTAAATCGTAAATATTGACAGGTATTTCGGGATCGTAAATACCCTTAAGGGTTTTTACAATGTCGGTTTGTATTTCCAGCTCGTCGCGCATAGAACTTTTTTAAAAAGTAACAACCAAGTCTTAATAAGGTTTAACTTGCCCCTTCGGTTTTCGACTTAAAGGCAAGGGCGTACATTCGCATTTGCTTAACCATAGCTACCAGGCCATTACTGCGGGTTGGCGAAAGGTTTTCCTTTAATCCAATTTTATCGATAAAGTAAAGGTCGGTGTTAAGGATTTCATCGGGTGTTCGTCCCGATAGAACCTTAATGAGCAATGAAACAATTCCTTTGGTGATAATGGCATCGCTGTCGGCGGTGAAATAGACCTTTCCATCGCGCAGTTCGGCATCGAGCCAAACCTTACTCTGGCAGCCCTGTATGAGGTATTGCTCGGTTCGCTTGCGCTCATCAATTGGGGGCAGGTCCTTTCCATACTCAATTAGCTGCTGGTAGCGATCCATCCAGTCGTCGAATACACTGAATTCCTCAATTATTGCGTCTTGAATCTCGTTAATGGTCATCTCTTTTTTTTAGCAAATATAAGTAGTTTCTCTGGTAGAACGAAAAACAGCAAGGCGTTAATGCCTTGCTGTTAGGGGTAAAGTTCGAAAATATCTTTTTAATTAATCTCAACCAGCTCAATGGGAATGCGAAGCGCCGTGCTTAAATCCTTTCCCCACTCCTTCATATCCAAATCCTCGTTTTCGTAATGGCAAATAACCCGCACAGGTAAACCTTTGAGATGAAGTTCCTCAAGGTTTTTTAGGAGTTTTCCAAGGTGGTGTTCGGAACAGCCATTAATGAAGGTAAGATAGAACTCTATGGTTAGGGATTGTGGGTTATAAACAGTGATATAAGTTTGTACCCATCTTTGAACAGGTGCCAAAAACGATTGTGGGTCGCTGGGTATAAGATTACCCACCATCATAATACGACCAGAACTCTTCTCACATTTAATCTCAGGCGTTTCGGTTGTTGCCGGAATAAATAAGTCAACTAATTCAGTAATTTTCTCCTCGTTTACCATCGCTTCCAAAAATGTTAATAAAGAACCCGACAAATGTAAAAAAAAGTTAAAAACTTATGGCATTAAGTTTTTATTTTTTTGTCTCCTGAACTTTTTGAAGCAAGTAGTTCTTAAACTCGTAATTGGATTGGTAAAGGAGCATTACCTTTTTGGGTGGTAGTATTTTGAGCAGAAGCTTATTGTATTCAGCAATCAGTTCTGCTTCGCGTTTTTGCGATTCCACGTAACGATTAGCATAGTCAACGGCCTCTTTATCAGTAATACTGTTGATATTCTGTATAAAGTCTTCTGCCAGCTTACGCCGGTCGTTAAGGATTTTATTTTTTTTAGCCCAGTAATCATCGTAAAGAGGCCAAAACCTCTTTGCTTCTTCTTGGGTTAGGTCGAGCTTTTTGGTCAAAAAAGCAACCTTTTCGGCTTTAAGGGCTTTTTCGGTATCATCGGTTTGTGCGTATGCCTTACTCCCGAATGTTCCGAGTATTAAGGCAATAATTGTGATATAAAGGTATTTCATGGTTTAACCTCTTTCTTTTCGTCGATAATGGTAATGCAATTGCTGCTACGCACGTACAACCTGTGGGGCATGTCGTTATAAACTTCTTTCAAGCTATCGGTTTTCTTTTTTTGTTCAATGGCCTGGTAAAAGTCAATGTCGTCGAACTCGTAAATGGTTCGGCTTACAATTTCAACATAATCGGTTTTAACGGCTTTCCTCTCAGTCATAAGGGGGCGAGCCATGTAGTAGCCCAGATAGCCCAGCAAGGCCATGAATGCAAACCCGGCAGCAAAAGCCAGCTGTGAGCGTATTGTAACCCATTGTCCTTTATAATCGTTTTGGGTTTGGTTAGCAGCAATGCGCTCCTGTACCCTTAAAGGGAGGTTATCGAAGTAACCATCGGGTACCTTAAAGGGTAATTTCCTGTCAAATTTTTCCTCCATGCTGTTCATGCTCATTGTCCTCCGTATTGCGCTATTGCCATATTTATCTAAATCTATGATGGTGCGTTTAGGTATAGGTTTAATCTTCCTCCAAATATTTTTCAATTTTTTTTACGGCGTGATGAAACGAAGCCTTTAATGCGCCTACCGAAGTGCCAAGAATCTCCGATATTTCTTCGTACTTCATCTCCTCAAAATACTTCATGTTGAAAACCAGCCTTTGCTTTTCGGGAAGTTTAAGTAGAGCTTTCTGAAGTTTTAGCTGGGTGTCATCGCCATCGATAAAGGGATCGCCTTCGAGCGAACGCATTAGCTGTTGCTCCACATCTACTAATGGAAGCATTAACTTGGTACGTTTTTTCTTTAAGAAGGTTAACGCCTCGTTGGTGGCAATTCGGTACAACCATGTAAAGAGCTGAGAGTCCTCCCTGAAGTTATCGAGCCCGCCCCATACCTTCAGGAAAGTATTCTGAATAACGTCATCGGCATCGTCGTGGCTAATAACAATTTTACGGATTTGCCAGTAAAGCCTTTCCTGGTATTTTCTTACCAGCAAGTTAAAGGCGTAATGCTTCGTATCGGGATTTCGAAACATTACGAGTAACTCGCTATCGGTATGGTTTTCCATCCGTAAAGGGCGATTTTACTTTCGTGTTATTGCTTTTTGGGCAGCCTCAACAATGTTTGGGGTATCGAGTCCGTATTTCACCAGGAGTTCCTCAGGTTTACCGCTTTCGCCAAAGGTATCGTTTACTGCAACCATTTCAATGGGGGTAGGCATTTTGCGGGCTAAAAGTTGAGCAATACTATCGCCAAGACCTCCATTCATCATGTGCTCTTCCGCTGTAACCACGCAGCGGGTTTTGGTAACCGATTTTAGAATGGCTTCCTCGTCGAGCGGTTTGATGGTGTGGATGTTAATCACCTCGGCCGATATACCCTTTTGTTCCAGAATATCGGCTGCTTCAAGAGCTTTCCAAACCATGTGACCGGTGGCAAAAATGGTTACCTGGTTACCCTCAACCAGCAGTTGTGCTTTGCCTATCTCAAACTTATGGTCGGCTGGGGTGAAGTTGGGCACTGCCGGACGGCCAAAGCGCAGGTAAACAGGGCCAACGTGTTCAGCAATGGCCAGTGTTGCCGCTTTGGTTTGATTGTAATCGCAGGGAACAATTACGGTCATGTTGGGCAGCATCTTCATCATTCCAATATCCTCAAGCATCTGGTGGGTGGCGCCGTCTTCACCAAGGGTAAGCCCAGCATGCGAAGCACAAATCTTAACGTTTTTATTGGAATATGCCACTACCTGACGAATCTGGTCGTAAACCCTACCGGTTGCAAATGCTGCAAAGGTGCCAGCAAATGGAATTTTTCCTCCAATGGTCAAGCCTGCAGCCAAACCTATCATGTTAGCTTCAGCAATACCTACCTGAAAAAAACGGTGGGGGTTCTCCTTGATAAAATCGTCCATCTTTAAGGAACCCACAAGGTCGGCACAAAGCGCTACCACATTAGGGTTGGTTCTGCCAAGTTCGTGAAGCCCTGCTCCAAATCCTGAACGCGTATCCTTGTTTCCTGATGAAGTATATTTCATTACTTAGTTTTGCTTTTTAGTTATTACTAATTTGATTAATAAAGGTTTACCCTAATACTTAGGGCTAAAAATTAAAGTATAACCGAAACAAAACGCTGTTTAGTCGATATTGCGTTTCATTCGTTCAATGGATTCCTTGCGGATTAAACCCAGAATCACCAGCTCGGCAGTAGCCTTGTTGGTGGCAAGTGGAATATTATTCACATTGCAGGCTTCCAGCAGGCGGCGAATATCTTCGTGGTGGGGCTGAACCACCTTGTGGTCGCGCAGGAATATCACAATGTCTATTTCCCCTTTTCCAATCATTTCGGTAATTTCGTTGTAACCACCCGATTGGCCAGGGCTAAGATGACGGCACTTAATGCCCTGTTCCTCTAAGAATTCGGCCGTTCGTCCGGTTGCCAAAAGGTTAACACCCGGTAACCAGTCCTCATGCTCTTTCAAAAACCTGACAAGTTCAGGTTTCTTGGCATCGTGTGCAATAAGGGCAATGTTTTGCATAGCTTTATAATTTATTTTTATGACCAAAGCCTAAAAATCGCCAATAGTTTCGGGTAGTTGTGCCATGGCTCGGGCAAATTCATCGTCGTTTGGAGCCTTACCATGCCATTTGTGGGTTCCCATCATAAAATCGACACCCATTCCCATTTCCGTTCGCATGAGTATAACGATGGGTTTGCCCTGTCCGGTTTTGCTTTTAGCAAGAGCAAAGGTGGCAAGGAGTTTTTCCATGTCGTTGCCATTGGTTTCCAGAACCTCCCAGCCAAACGATTCCCATTTGGCTTTTAGGTCGCCCAGCGAGACCACCTCATCAACCGGGCCATCGATTTGCTTGCCGTTGTAATCGACTGTGGCAATAAGGTTATCAATCTTTTTTGCAGCAGCAAAAAGGGCAGCCTCCCAGATTTGTCCTTCCTGTAACTCGCCATCGCCGTGCAGGGTGTAAACCAAACTCTTGTCGCCATTCAACTTTTTAGCAAGTGCTGCACCGCAAGCAACCGAAAGCCCTTGCCCAAGCGATCCCGAAGCCACTCTGATACCAGGTAAGTGCTCGGCAGTTGTGGGGTGCCCCTGAAGGCGCGAGTTTAACAAACGGAAGGTTGATAGCTCTGCTCTATCGAAAAAGCCTTTACGGGCCAAAACGCTATACCATGCAGCCGAAAGGTGGCCGTTTGACAGAAAGAACACATCCTCGCCTATACCATCCATGGTAAAGTTCTTTGGGTTGATGTTCATCACCTCAAAGTAGAGTGCTGTAAAGAAATCGGCGCAGCCCAACGAACCTCCAGGGTGGCCGCTTGCAGGCTTATGAACCATTCTGATAACATCGCGGCGGACCTGAGCCGCCATCTTCTTCAAAAACTCAATATCTGCCATTAATCCTTGTTTTTACATGATAATCAACTGACAAAGGTAATACTTTTATTATCTTAATAAGATACTGTTTTCAGGTAAGGTGCAATTAGAATGATTAAGATTTGTTAAACTAAGATTGGTCTATGGAATAACAGAGAACATTTAAACAACTTGTTTCTATTGACTATTTCCCTCAAAATATTTCAGCCTCCCCATTTTTATTTACCCGGTTGAACTTGATAATCCATGGCAATTCGTTTTAACAGTTCACTTTTCACTACTCCTCTAACTTCCTCTAACTCCATCACATTCTGTCTATTCCGACTCATTCCGACTTTTTCCGACTCATTCCCTTTCAAGACAGGCGTTTAACGGTTCACGGTTCACGTTTAAGGGGCTCAATCCCTCTAACTTCCTTTAACTCCATCATATTCCATGTATTCCGACTCATTCCTTCAAATTCATGGTACTTGGGTTAAACGCTCACTCCAAAATCCCTAAGCGCATTATTGAGCGATGTTTTAAGGTCGGTTGATTCCTTTCGTTTGCCAATGATCAGTGCGCACGGTACATGGTATTCCCCGGCGGGGAATTTTTTTGTGTATGAGCCTGGAATAACAACCGAACGTTCAGGAACATAGCCGCGGTATTCAACCGGTTCTGATCCCGACACATCGATAATTTTAGTTGATTGGGTTATCACCACATTAGCGCCCAGCACGGCCTCGCGGCCTATACGGACACCCTCAACAATAATACATCGTGATCCAATAAAGCAGCCATCTTCAATTATAACCGGTGCAGCCTGAACGGGTTCAAGCACGCCTCCTATTCCGACACCGCCACTCAGGTGAACACCTTTTCCAACTTGTGCGCACGAACCCACGGTAGCCCAGGTATCGACCATGGTACCCTCATCAACATAAGCGCCAATGTTTACATACGAAGGCATCAGAACCACTCCCTTTGCCAGGTAGCTACCATAGCGGGCAATGGCGTGGGGTACTGAACGAACGCCAATAGCACTAAAATTTCGTTTAAGGGGGATTTTATCGTAAAATTCCAGAACGCCTGCCTCCATTACCTCCAGCTTACGGATAGGGAAATACATTAGTACGGCCTTTTTTACCCATTCGTTTACCAGCCAACCCTTTTCGTAGGGCTGTGCAACACGGATTTGACCTTTATCAAGTAAATCAATCACCTCTTCGATGCCCCGGATGTATTCTTTTTGGTTTAAAAGTTCCCTATTTTCCCAGGCTTGCTCTACAAGTTGTTTTAAATTTTCGTGCATCTATCTCAATATTTTTGCAAATGTAGCAAATAGGCAGTTTACTGCTCAAATTTTCAAAGCAGATTTACCACAAAACCTTTAAGGAAAAATTTCGTTAAATTGCAACATAAAAACTTTTTGCTATGAGGCTAAATGTTACCCCCTTAGTTTTTCTGTTACTGATGGTTTGCATGGTACAGGTTGAAGCACAAAACCGTCCACCGCAAAATGTGAGGCGTGTGATAGTTACCAGCCGTTACGAGATACAGGACGGGAAACGCACAGCTAATAGCCGTGCCATTAAGCAAGAAATCAAGGATTCACTCGATAGAGTACATACAATTCTTTTCCGCGATTATGAAACCCAAAGGGTGTACCGTTACATTTGGCACACCTTTGAGGGGAAGCAAGTTGTGAGGACCGATGAATTTGATAACGAAAAGCTTTTCAGGTACAGCCTTTTCACCTATACTCCCGATTCACTTATAGCCACCCAAAAGGTTTACTTGGTTAATCCTGGCGATACTCTCCATTACGTTACCCTTACCTTCAAGTACCAGAACAGGCTCCCAGTTCAGGTTGATGCTACCAACAGCAAGGGGAAAAGGGTTTACCGAACAAAGTCGGTTTACGATACGCATGGTACTGAAATACTGCGTCAGGTTAAGGCCTCAAAGGGCTATGTCCCGGTTGATTCCATTATGGACTTAACCTGCAAACCGGTTTACGACTCGCTGGGCAGGAAGGTGGCCGAAACAATTACCAAAACCTATTCCGATGGACGAAAGGTGGTGAAAAGCTTCAAGTACGGGTACAATAAGAAGAACCTGCGTTCAGCGGTTGAAGAACTCGATCAATCGGGAAATTTAATAACTCGTACAACCCTTGAGTATAACGATAAGGGTATGCTCAAGTTTATCTCGGTTTATAATCCCGACGGAAAGCTAATCGATTATCAGGCATTGCGATACGAACTTTACCCCTCGCGCGATAGGCGGCAACAGATTATAGAGTATTAGTTGTTATTTAGCCGGGTTACTTACTTCCCAGGCTTATCAAGCGTAAAGCTAAAGGTGGTTCCCTGGTTTAGGCTGCTACGTACGCCAATAACCTGTTTATGGCCTTCAATAATGTGTTTCACAATGGCAAGGCCAAGCCCTGTTCCTCCTTGGTCGCGCGATCGGCTTTTATCAACCCTGTAAAAACGCTCAAAGATACGGGGTAAATCTTTTTGGTCAATACCTATACCGTTATCGTTTACTTCAACCTGCACTCTTGTGCCAATATCGGCAACCGATACGGTTGTTGTCCCTTTCTCCTTCCCGTAAAAAATGGAATTTATAATAAGATTGTAAAGCACTTGCGAAATCCTTTTCTTATCGGCATAAACCCAAATAGCCTTACCGTATTCCTTATCAAACTTAAGGGTGATATTTTTTTGTTTTGCCCTTTGCTCAAGGGCTTCGAACGTTTCATCAATCAGGTTGATAATATTGAAGCGCTCCATGTTGAGCTGTAGCTCTCCGGCTTCGAGCTTGGTTATTAGCTCAAGATCCTCTACGATGCCAATAAGGCGATTGATACTTTTTTCGGTTCGCTCAAGGTACCGGCGGTTGATAGAGGGATCTTCCAACCCGCCATCAAGGAGGGTAAGAACGTATCCCTGGATATTGAAAATGGGGGTTTTTAACTCATGCGAAACATTTCCCAGAAATTCCTTTCGGTATCGCTCCATCTGCTTAAGCCTGTCTATTTCGTCGGTTTTGGATTCGGCCCATACCCGCAAGTCGTACTCAAGCCTTTGTAAAAGGTTGTTCTGGTCAAGCTCATCCACAAGGTCGGCGCTGGCCTTATCAACGCTGTAAAGAGCCTTGTATAAAGGCTTAATCCTTTTCGAAACGAAAAGATTAACAAGAATAAGGCTACACAGATAGGTTACCGTAAAAACAAAAAGGGTAAAGGCAAATAGCGTGAGTAATTGCTGGCTTTGACTAATACTGGTGATGAACAGAAAACCAAGTCCCGTGATCAGGCTTACAATAATAGCAATTATTAGTGAAAGGGATCGGGGTGTTTCAATGATTTTTTTAGTCGCCATACTTTTACTTGCCTGCAAGCCTATTTAGTTGTCCCGATTCAAGGTATTGCCTAAGAATTTTGGTGATGTACTTTCCAACAATGTCAAACTCAAGGTTTACAATGGTTCCTTTCTTTATCTCGTGGAAGTTTGTATGCTCGTATGTGTAAGGGATGATAGCAACCTGAAACGAGTTTTCGCGCGAGTTTACCACGGTGAGGCTAACCCCATTAACCGCAATGGAACCCTTTTCAACGGTTATGTTCCCTCGGGATGGGTCGTACTCAAAGGTATAGTACCAACTCCCATCAGCCTCGCTAACCTCGGTGCAAACAGCGGTTTGGTCAACATGGCCTTGAACCATGTGCCCATCGAGCAGGCTGTCGATTTTCATGCTGCGCTCCACATTCACCTTATCGCCTACCTTTAGCAAACCAAGGTTCGATTTTTCAAGGGTTTCCTTTATGGCTGTTACGGTATAGGTATTCTCGTCCTTTCTCACCACTGTTAGGCAAACTCCGTTGTGCGAAATGCTTTGGTCTATCTTCAAATCCTTTACAAACGAACAGGTTAGGGTGATATGCAGATTTTCCTTTTCCCGCTCAAGGGCTACTACCTTTGCCGGTTCTTCAACTATTCCTGAAAACATACTGTTTGATTTTTTACTTTGATGCAAATATAAGGTATAAATTGATTTTGCCCACCTCAAATGGTGTGGTGTTATTCGGGAAAGGTTGCACTTAAAAAGATTTTGATAAGTCGTGATTGCCTCGAAAAGTCAGTGCAAGCAAGTTGTTTTAAATGCTTTTCGGGTTTCTATTGACTAATCTTCTGAAAAAAATGTTGCCTCCCCATTTTGGTTTAACCTACTCTAATTCCCTTCCATTTTACAATTTCTACTCACTCAAGACCTTTCCGCCCCATTATCGTTGGGTTTAACTGTTTACTGTGCCTTTAACTTCCTCTAACTTCCTATAACTCCATCATATTTTGTCTCATTCCGACTCATTCCTCCGATAATTAACCCAGTTGAATTTGTTAATACATGGCATTTCGTTTTACCTGCCATTGCCCAGCAAAATTTCCAGAACCACATTGGCTTGCATGGCTGCACAAATGCCCACACGGGGCGAAAGCGGTGGTAGGTCATCGGCAATTTCCGATACCCCATCGCCGCAGATGTATAGGTTACCGAATTGGCGCACCCGCATATCGTTCGATTTGCCCCATCCGGCCATCCCATTGCCCATGACCAATGGGATATTGGGATACTCACTTTGAAACACCTCGGCAATAACCTCTTTCATCTCGGCCTTGTCGAATGCCTCAACCATAACATCAACATTGCTATAAATATTAGCAATACTTTGTGCATCGAGTTTGGTATCGTAAACCTCAATGTGCAACTCCGGGTTAATGGCCAGCAGGTTGGCCTTAAGGGCATCAACCTTTTTAGTGCCAAGCTGATGCCTGAAATAGAACTGCCTGTTAAGGTTGCTCTCCTGAACCACATCAAAATCGGCAACAATAAGTTTACCAATGCCAACACGGGTAAGGTGCATGGCGATATTGCTGCCAAGTCCGCCTGCTCCCGCAATTCCAACGGTGAATCGGTTTAATCGTCGGGTAATCTCTTCAAAATTCATATCAGGTTACTTTTCGCTATTGTGACCGAAATACACCTCGAGGAGTTTTTGAGCGGCGGCAAAAGAACTTAGCTTGTTGTGGGTTACCTCATGCTCAATCCATTTAATCATGGTGCTTATTTGGTTGCTGTGGTAAAAGCGGTTTTTCAACTCGTCGTTTATGGTTTCGTACATCCAGTACTTGGCTTGCTGGCTGCGTCGGTGGTTAAAGTAGCCGTTGGCTTTGGTAAAAGCCATGTACTCGTTTACGGTTTCCCATATCTCGGATATCCCAGTCTTGTTAACCGATGAGCAGGTAACGGCTTTAGGCATCCAGCCCGATTCGGTTGCAGGGAAAAGGTGAAGCGCATTCTGGTACTCGGCCTGAGCCAGTTTGGCTTTTTGGATGTTATTGCCATCGGCTTTGGTAATGGCAATCATATCGGCCATTTCCATTATGCCACGCTTAATACCCTGCAGCTCATCGCCGGCACCGGCAAGCATAAGCAACAGGAAGAAATCGACCATGGAATGGACTGCCACCTCGCTCTGTCCAACGCCAACCGTTTCGATAAAAATGGTATCGAATCCGGCAGCCTCACAAAGAATAATGGTCTCGCGGGTTTTACGGGCTACCCCCCCCAGCGAACCCGCCGAAGGCGAGGGTCTGATGAAGGCGTTTGGGTCGGCGCTTAGTGTCTCCATACGGGTTTTATCGCCCAGTATGCTTCCTTTGCTCCGTTCGCTACTGGGATCAACTGCCAGCACGGCAAGCTTATGCCCTTGTCCGGTGATGGTGCTTCCCAGCGCCTCAATAAATGTGCTTTTGCCAACACCGGGCACGCCGGTTATACCAATCCTTACCGACCGTCCCGATAGGGGCAAGCATTGCTCCACCAGCTCCCTTGCCAGCTCCTGATGCTGTGGCAGCGAACTCTCAATAAGGGTAATAGCCTGGCTAAGTATGGGTATGTGCCCGTTCCTGATGCCATCCATATACTCCTCAACGCTAAGCAGCCTGCGCTTTTTGGCCTTGAAGCGCTTAATGGCATCCTCGTTAACTATGGGTGGCTGTTCAATGCCCGGATTTACTATAAGTGCGCTTTTATCTTCTTTCTTTTCCTTTTCCATGTCGTACCGCTTCGATACGCGAAGTTATTCATTCTATTTTTTAAAACCTAATAGGTGGTGGTTTAATGCAAGTTTAGTATAACGGTTTTATGCTTAGTGAAGGCCGAGTTTTTCAGCGCTAAACTTTATTATATACACAAAGCTTGAATTTTGCACTTACTGTGGCAGAAGTACATAACCCCCGCTTTTGCAAAACGGCTGTTAGCGGTTCGGTCTTTATTGTAATTCAAAATATTGAACATATATACCTAACAAAATGTGCCAAAATAAATAGTGTCCAAGTCTTAATGTGATAGATGCTAAAAATCCTGCATTTTTAAAATAGATTGCTTGTAAAAAGTTCATCAAGAAACCCGTCAATAGAGCATAAATGATAAACCATAAATTCCCATTAGGAAATTGTTCTAATGGTTCTCTTAAGGAAGTTAAAACGATGACTGTCCATAAAATAATATTAAAATATTTACCATTTGCGAACCATTTACCTAAAAGTAAAATTAACGTTAAAGGAATTAGTCTATAAAAAACTTCTATTTCAAAAGCACCTGAAAAATATAAAAAAATTGAATATGGGAATGGCTGTAAAAATGGAGGCAGTTCAGTATATGGCTCTGGGTGCATTATAATTTTTACTATAATTACGTCAAGTATCCCAAATACAGTACCAATAAGAAAAGGGTTAAAAAATCTTTGCTTATTGGTAATACTATTTTCTAAGAAATTGGGAAGATTTGCTTTTGATTGTAGAAATAAAAAAGGAATACCTAAAAGTAGAATAAGTATATTATTGAAATCCCAAACTCTTAAGAAAGTAAAATTATTTTTAATTTCATTTCCATATACAATGCCTATCATTGCAATTATTAGAAATACAGCGTAAATAATTATGTTTTGTTTAGAGTTTTTTGTTATGAAAAATTTGGTTTCCATAGTTAAAAATGTCTGCTTTTTCTATTCGTTAATTTAATGGTGTTTTCCATTTAGCTTGACTGTCAACTTGTTTATAAGTCCTAAAAATTCATCTTTATACATCTAATTTGGATTTAGAGGTCTGATAGTTGTCAGACTTATTACTAATACAATTTTAAAAAAATTACAAATCATCAAATGGCGCTTAAATTTATGTATTTTTTTGACACAAATGTGTGCATATTTCTGTAGTTTTAAGGTTTTATATGTCCAAGTAGTTCTTAAATGTAGCTTAAGCTTTTACTGGCTTCATACTGCTTTCACCCGGCAAACTCTTATTGATGGTAGGTGTTGTTAGCAGAAAATTATTTAATCCCAGCCTCAATCCTCTCAGGTGAGGGAAGTAGAAATTCATCGAGGTTAAGATTCCCATCCTGAGTGATCCAGAGTAAACATTAATCGGCGATAGAAATGATACTTCCCACTTGCCTAATACGAAATTCTTGAGAAATTTAAGTTACTATAAACTTATTTATAACCTAATTCCCATTACTAGAATATCATCAAGTTGTTCATGAGGGCCAATCCACCTGTCGATGGTATCCTCGAGAATTTCTTCTTGTTCAGGCATTTCTTTTTCGTAAATATTAAGTAGAAGTTCCTTAAAGTTCTTTGACATAAACTTTCGGTTATTACTGCCGCCAAACTGATCAACGTAGCCATCGGAGAACATGTAAATGCAATCGTTTTTCTGAAATTTTATTTCGTGCAGTGTAAATGAATCCTTTTCATTAATGTGAACTCCAACGGGCATTTTATCGCCTTTATACTCAATTAATTTTTTATCCCTTATCAGGTAGAGCGGATTGTAGGCTCCGGCAAATTGGAGCGTGCTGGAATCATAGTCAATTGTGCATATTGCGATATTGTCTAGTCCTGAAATAAGTCTACAGGTTAGTAAATAGATTTATGCAACACTCATAAAAACATCGTCAGGGGTTTTATAGCCCAAAGATACGTGTAATCTTTTAGAGTTGTAAATTTTCACGGCCTGGTCGACGGCTTTTCTGGCCATTTCAGTGGACGGGAATTGCTGATCCAGGAAGAA
>JBFMGQ010000025.1:0-50159 GCA_040752515.1 Bacteroidota bacterium
AATAATCAACCAATGAAGAAATGTATATAATCCAAGAAATCCGAATGAAATTATTACGAAAGGTAAAAAAATCTTTAAAAGCTTAGTTTTCATTTATCGTGATGTCTTTTTTATAATGCCCTACAACGTTTGATGGTATGGTGTCGTGCGGGATTACGAAGCGATTTCTTGTCAGTTTACACCGACTTTTTTACGAGCCACAAACGCTCGCAAACCACTGAAACCCGCATGCACTATACCATGTGTTAGCAACTGGCCTTTTTTGTTTTTTGTCATTTTTTTGTCAAATATACGCAAACTTTTCAATCGAAGTGCTGCCGTTTCTTGGTGCGTTGGCGTGGGACGGGCTGACAGGCTCTTTTGTAAGCCTTTGGATGGAGCGACGGCTCGTGGGGGCTTGCAAATGTGCCTGACAGCGAAGGGATGGGCGGGTCGGCTTGAACGTATGCTGTTTGTTTTTGTCTTTTGTTTCGGGGTTTTGTGAATTATCAAAATGGTAATAAACTGTCAAAACAGGGAAATGAATGGTTGTTGTAAAGAAATATGCGATTGTCGTAAAGAATTCAATGATTGGTCGAGTGAAAAACGTTATTGTTGTTGAGAAATATATATTTAATTTGTTGAAAATCATAATTTTTATGTCGAAATGTTAGTTTATGTAAAATAAATTCATAATTTGCATCGTGAAAATCGGATTTTATACATGGAAATCCAATAACAGGTCGAAGAAATCCTCGGTTGTTGTGTAGAGAGTCAATATTGTTGGTAAGAAAAGAGGTATGGAGTGGAGGAAAATCAATGTACCATGTGCGAAATTCAGTATTAGTGTTAGTTTTTCCTTAATCTCTTAATATTAACTCTTAAATCTTACCGTAATGAACATTAATCAAGAAGACAAATTTAGTATGTACTACGTGGTAAAGAATACTTGCGAAAAGTATCAGACCACCTGGACGACAAACGCTGTATTTGCAGCAACGTACAATCTTTGGGTTGCTAAAATTCCGTTGATTGAACAAAACAGGGATGCCCAAACCCTTGAAACAACGGGTATAACCACCGATAAAACGGCGAAACGTAACAGCATGACTGAAAAAACGCTATTCATGATTAATCGTTTACAGTCGTATGCGAATGTTGTAAATAATCCAGAATTGCTTGAAAGTATAAAATATACGGCTTCGGATTTGAAAAAATCGAGAGATACCGATGTTGTAGGTATTTGCAATACGGTGCTTGCCAAGTCTAATGCCAATGCTGCTGCTATTGTGACTTATGGCGTTACTGCTGCTATGATAACTGAATTACAGGCTGCTATTACTGCTTATTCGGCTACACTTGCCAAACCAAAGGCTGCTAAATCGCAAACTAAAACGGCTACTGAAAACCTTACCAAACTGTTTAAAGAAGCTGATGAACTTTTAGTTAAGCGTTTGGATTTGGATATTGAACTGTTTAAAACTTCGAAACCCGAATTTTACAGTCAATATAAAACTGCCCGAATTATTATCCCAACAGGTGGGGGTGCTACTTCTGTTTTAGGCAGTGTTAACCTTGCAGGAAGCGGTGAACCACTGAAAGGGGTGTCGTTTACTTTTGTTGCTGAAACCAATGGAATGATGAAAGCTGCTGCTACAAACGAAACTGCAAAGCCGATAGTTAAAAAGAGTGCCGATAAAGGTAAATTCCGTGCTACATTGCCAGAAAATACATATCGTGTAATAATTGAAAAAATTGGTTACAAAAAACAGGAAGTAACAATAACCGTTGCAAATGGTGAAACTACAAACTTGAATATTGAACTAGAAAAGAATTAAGCAAAGATTGCCCCGCAAACATGCGGGGCAATCTTTTATTGTATCTACAAAGGTTATTTGTATGAAAAAATTATCCTGAGCCAATTAAAGTGTATCAATTACCTTTTTAAGTTTAGCGGTAACCTGTTGGGCAACGTCTCCCAACGCAGGGTTGGTAATGGCTTGCATTGAGGCAATCGGGTTAACGGCGGCTATTTCAATTTTATCCTGACTTTGTTCAATAACAAGCACATTGCAGGGTAACATGGTTCCTATTTTATCCTCAGCCTGTAAAGCCTTTAATGCAAATGGTGGGTTACATGCGCCTAATATGGTATATCGCTTAAAATCAACATTAAGTTTTTCTTTTAACTTTTCGTGCATGTTTATTTCAGTAATAACGCCAAACCCTTCGGTTTTTAGAGCTTCATTGGTTAACTTAATTGCTTCATCAAATGAAGTATTAAGTAATTTGCTAAAATAGTATTCCATAGTTTTAGAATTTAGATGTTTAAAAATATTGTCAATTTATTTAGCGAGCTGTAAAATCCTGAAAGCCCCCCGGGCTACTATAACAAAGACAAGTGAGCCTACAATTAAATCGGGAAGTTTGGAAGATAATAATAATACTAAAATACCTGCTATAATTACGCCTATACTGATAAGTACATCATTGGCAAGAAATATCTTTCCGGCTTTTATATGTACTTCATCTTTGGTTTTAGCTTTTTGCAATAAATAGAGGCTTAGAGCATTTCCGATAAATGTAAAAGATGCAACAATTATCATGGTTTTATAATCAGGTATATGTTCGTACCCTAAAAATCTTCTAATAACCTCAAATAACCCGGCAATTGCAAGCGTAAGCTGTAAATAACCGCTTATTTTAGCAACAACTTTTTTCTTTGAGAGCGCTTTGCCAACTACAAACAAACTGATACCAAAAACAAGTGCATCGGCCAACATATCGAGGCTATCTGCAACAAGACCCATTGAGTTGGCCAACAGGCCTGCAATGAGTTCGATAACGAAAAAAGAAAAATTAATACCAAATACCCAAAAAAATAGTTTTTTCTCGTCCCTTTCTTCTGAAATTAAAAAATCATCCGGCAACGCTTCTTTTGCTATGATTTTTGTATCGAGCTTCAAACTGTCAATAGTTTGAAAAATAACATCGTTATCCCCAGAATGAAATACTTCGAGTTTCCTGTTGGGTATATCGAAATGCAATGATTTTATTGAACCTACACCCTGGAGTTTTAACCTGATTAATTGTTCTTCCGAAGAACAATCCATTTTTGAAATATTGAAGGTTGTCTTATTCATCTTATAAAACTTTACAACCATCGTTTGACCATGCTTAGCCAAACGATGGCTATTTTTAGTAACTTATTTAAGGCTTTCGGTATAAATATGATTTAAACGAAGCATTTTATAATAATCATCGAAAATTAACAAATCGGCATCTGATTTGAAATGTAAATCAATTAAATCATGAAACTTTTTATTGCTTGCAAATGATGTTTCAATATTTTTGAGTGTTAATTCTTTCAAAGGGTTACTGGCGGCTTCGCTAAAGAAATATCTTGTTTTTGAAACAGACTGATTGGATTTAGGGCTTGTGGTTGATTTTTCTATAATCCGATAAACTGTAATTGGCCCTTTGTCGATAATTTCATATTCTTTATCCTGAAATACCCTGTATTCCTTACCATCGCACAAGCGAAATCCCCAAATTTCCGATTTAGATAATTTAATGGTACTATCACGATGGGTAACCTTTACTGTTTTTGAGCCGAAAAAATCGGAGGTGCTTATTTTATGTTTTTCGGTAAGGCAGTTTATTTCGTAGGTGAGCTTGCCTGTAGAAAAATCGTTAGCTGACAGATATAAGCCACTTTTATTTGAAAGAGCTTCGTTAGATTGTCCAAATGTTGAACTTATTAATGCTAAGCCAACAATAGCGAGTGATAATAATTTTGTCTTCATAATTTTAAAATTTTGGAATTAATACTAAAAAGCATATTCATTTTTTTATTACTGAAAGAATTGTTTCGTTTAATGTAAAGTGACCCGTTTTCGGATTAATTTCAGACAACATCTCATCGGTTGTGTATTTGTCGCAAACGGTTTTGTGTACAAAGGTATCGGTAAGGGCATATTTACGAAGGTTGGCCAAGGTAAGCATGAATACCGCATTTTGATTTCTTGTACTGAAATAAAAATAGGTGATTGGAACTTCCTTAGACCTGCGACTTCTGCCCGATTGTTTGTATTCGGTTTTGGTGGTTTTGAAAGTATAAATGTACAAATATGAAGTATCGGCAATTAAACAAGGGGTGCGGTTTATAAAGCGGTAATTTTCGCCATTGGTTAAACGGATGGCAAAAATACTATCCTTGTAAAAAACGGTTTCTTTGTCCTGCTCTATGCTGATAATATCGGGCGAGATAAAGAATTGTTTGAGTTTGATTTTATCTCCTTTGTGCTGTTTATCGGTAGGAAAGGTAAGTTTTCCGGTTTGGAAATCGGAAGGAGTAAGATACAAGCCCTCGACTTCGCTGTTTTTTATTTCCTTTTGGCGTTGTGCGAAAATTTGCCCTGTAAGGCTTAACAGCATTACTATTGCTGTGATTTTTATATGTGTTTTCACTTTTCAAAATTTTAGATATTAAAACCACCTGCCAGTTTTTTGGCAGTAATGTAAATAGTTTTCGCCGTGTACACTTCTCAGGTATTCTTCTTCGAGCCTTACTTGTACCTGAAAAAGCAGGGTTGACGCAACGAAAACCAATAAGGTAATGGCATTGGGTATTATGAGGAATATCCCTGCCAATGTTAAGAGCATACCCAAAAACACTGGGTTTCGGGAGATAGAAAACAATCCGTTGGTTTTGAGTTCGGTTTTAGCCGAATGGTCGATACCAACACGCCATGAGTTGCTCATTTGCACCTGTGCAATGATTATCCATAACAAAGCAAGGTGAATGAGTGCAAAACCTGCATATTTGAGTATTGATATTTCGAGCCACGCAAAGGGTGCGAAATATTGCAAACCTGCGGGATGAACGAGGTTTACCAATGCCACAATAAAGATTAATGATGTTATGGGTGCTGATACCTTGCCCAAAAAGTCGTGTGCCGAATCGGTATTTTTAAACACATATGGATTAATGCCTGTTTTGCGTTTTACCCGAACTGACGGGATAACAAACACGACGAGGAAGTACACAACCAAAAACGATAGGATATATATTTTTTCGAACATAACTAATTAATTTTTACTTAGTTTTAAAATGCGGATAGCTCCCCTGAAAACAATAAGAAATACTAATGAACCGATTACAAGGTCGGGGTATTTTGAGTTTGTGAACAAAACCAAAAGGCCTGCAATTATAACCCCTCCATTGATTATTATGTCGTTGGAAGTGAAAATCATGCTTGCTTTCATGTGTGCTTCGTTGCTATTAGATTTTTGTAGCAAGTACAAGCAAATTGCATTGGCAAGCATGGCAAAAACTGAAACAGCAACCATGGTGCGATAGTCGGGAAAGGTATCCGTACCAATAAACCTTCTTACAACCTCAACCAAACCAATTAATGCCAATAATAGCTGTAAATAACCGCTCCAAGCGGCCACTTTTTGTTTACGATGAACCAAACTGCCAACAGCCCAAAGACTAAGTCCGTAAACAAAAGCATCGGCAAGCATATCAAGCGAATCGGCAACCAAGCCCATTGAGCCTGAAAATAATCCCGCAACAATCTCGATTAGGAAAAATCCGAAATTGATGACCAGAACAGCCCATAAAAGTTTTGATTGTACATCGTTTTTGTTCTTAGCCGATTGCCAATCAATTACAGATTGTTCTTTAAGTTCGGAACCCAAATCAAGGCTTTTTAATTTGCGTTCAATCTCGTTGTTTTCGGAATGTACGATTATCAACGTTCTTTCGGTTATATTAAACTGCAAATCATGAATGGCGGAAATGCCATCCAGTTTCATACGAATTAATCTCTCCTCTGAAGGGCAATCCATTTTGCTGATAATATATGTGCTTTTAATCATGGGGAAGTGCAAATTAAAAATTACAATTTGTTTCGCAATCGGCTTTGCCATATTCAACCTGTATGGTAGCGTGTTCAATATCAAACTGCTGGTGCAACTGGTGTTGAACGTTGGTGATAAACGTAACATCGGTTTGGGTGTTGGTTGCCAAATGCACGGTAAGGGCTGCATCGGTGGTGCTTAATGCCCAAATATGCAGGTCGTGTATGTCGGAAACTTCGGGCAAACTTTTCAGGTAGTCTCGCACGGCTTGGATATTCACGTTTTCGGGAACGGCATCGAGGGCAAGGTTTACAGAATCGATAAGTAAATGGTACGAGCTGTAAAGGATTACTGCAATGATTGCAAATGATACCAACGAATCGACCCAAACTATACCGGTGAAAGCCATAATTATACCAGCTACTACTACCCCCAACGACACAAGGGCATCGGCAATAAAATGGATAAAGGCACTGCGGATATTCAAATCGTGCTTTTTGCCTTTCATAAACAGCCATGCCGTAAAGCCGTTTACGGCTATACCAATGGCAGCAACAGTAATAACACTATTTGAGTTAATTTCGAGCGGTTTACCTAGTCGTTCGATGGTTTCCCAGATAATAAACACCACAGCAGCTAAAAGCAAAATGGTATTTAGCAGCGCGATGAGAATTGTTGAACGGCGGAAGCCATAGGTAAATTTTAGCGTTGGCTTGCGTTGCGACAGAATTACCGCAACCCACGAGAAAACTAAAGCAAGAACATCACTTAGGTTGTGCCCTGCATCCGCAACCAATGCCATTGAGTTTGAGAAAAAACCGTAGGTTGCTTCAATAATAATAAAAACGATATTTATGGAAATGCCTATTTTAAAGGCATTTCCTAAATTAATATCGTGACTGTGTGAATGTTGGTGCTCCATGTTATTTTATATCGTTTTGCACTTGCATTGGAGGACATTTTACCGTACCATAGGAACATAAAACGCAGCAATCTCCCGATTTAGGCTTTATAACTTTATTGCAATTGCTACATTCATAGTAGTACATACAAGCATCCATAGGCATTGTTATACTCTGCTCAAAGCCACAATTTGGACATTTTAATATAGATTTAATATTAATCATACTGAAACTCATTAAAGATTAACCGCAAGTCATTTCTCCTGCGTTCTTTTTAGCCGAAAGTAATTTGTACGCCCCTTTGGTTACGATTTTGGTGTTTTGAATATCAAAACCTGCGGGTAAAAGAATTTCTGTAAAGCCATCGTTAGTATCGCCTTTGGTAATTTCGATAAAGCGGTATTCGGTAAATGGTTTACCGCCTTCTTCTTTATCTTTCTCAAAAGCAAATATGTAATACTTATTATCGAATGATACCACTGCATCGGCAGGGACAGAAGTTACCTGTTTGTCGGTTTTTTCGATATGTGCCAATACATACATACCAGGCAACACATTATTGCAAGGCTGCTGAACGGTTGCATACACTTTATAGGTTTTATCAGCATTTATTGATTTGCCAACCTGATAAATTTTTGCTTTATGCTCGTGTGTTTCGTTGTTGATTGTGAAATGTGCAAACTGACCAATAGAAATGGTATTTGCATCCTTTTCGAACAAACTGAGTTCGAGCAATAAATTATCATTGCCAACTATTTCAAAAAGCACATCGGTTGGCGAAACATATTTACCAATACTGAGGTTTGCCGTTTTTACATAACCATTGATAGGCGAAACAAGAGCAATGGTTGCAGAGATATTATCTTCAGAAAGTGTGGCGGGGTTTACGCCAATAACCTGTAATTTTTGACCTATGCCTTTTAATTGTGCTTTGAGGCTCCGATATTCGGAGGTAGTTTGTTGCAGGTTTTTTTCGGAATAGACATCGTCCTTATAAAGTTCGGTGTGGCGTTTATATTCCGCTTCGGCAAACTCGTACTTGTTTTTTATATCGAGGTAATTTTGCTGCAAATCGACAAACTCGGTATTCTCGATGATTGCGAGTGTATGACCTTTAGAAACTGCATTGCCGGGTAAAAGGCTTGACGATTTTACAAACCCTCCCAATGGAACACTAACAGAAGCCGAATTTTGGGGCGCAGTGGTAACTATACCGTTGGCTTTGATAACACCGCTTACCTGACGCATTTCGACTTTGCCCAGTTGCACACCTGCCAGTTTGATTTGTTCTGCATTCATTTCAACGATGTCTTCGGGCAACTCTTCGTGTTCGCCTTCTTCTTCATGTTCGCCTTCGGCGTGGTTATGCCCCTCGTGGCTTTCTTTTTCGGAGCTTTCGGCATGAGCTCCCGCCTCGTGGCCGTGTTCATCAAGTTTCTTGCTGTTGCAGCCTGTGAAAGCGGCTACACTAATCATTACTAAAAGAATGATGCTATATTTTAATGTTTTCATAAAAAATCAGAATTAAAATGTTTTACCTGTAATAAAGTCAATTGAAATAATAGTTTGATTATAGCCGTTGAGTGCATCGAGATAGCTTTGTTTGATAGACAATGCACGGTTGAGCGACAGGATATAATCGAGATAATCCATTGCACCTGCTTTGTAGCTGCGGGTAGATTGCTCGATAATCAAATCGGCTTCGGGAACGGCTTGTTTTTCGTAAAACTCAACACTGTTGTTGAACTTGCTGTATTCACTCAAAAGAGCCTGATAACTACCCGATAGTGATTTGGTGTAATACTCGGCGTTGGTGCTTGCCACCTGCTGTTTGATTTTTGCTGCCTTTGTTTTAGAAGTATAAGGAACAAACCACAGCGGAATGGAAATGCCTGCCTGAATACCTGTAAACCGGTCGCCAGTGCCAAAGGTGCGGGGCAGCCCGTTTATCTCCTGCACGCCCTGCATGGTTTGGCTAAAGTATCCAATGCTGAAATCGGGCATCATACGGCTGCGTTCCAAATTTTTCTCGATACGTGCAACTTCAACCTGCTGCTGAATGTAACCCAACGACGGATTGGAAGAAACTGCCAAAGTATCGGAAAGTGTAATATACCCCGAACGTCGAAGTACAGTATCGGCAGGAATTAAAGCATAATCGACATTCAGCAGGGTTTGTAAACGCTGAATAAGAACCTCAATATCGGCTGTTGTTTGCTGCAATTGGTTTTTAATTTCGAGGCTTTGCGAACGTGCTGTAATCATTTCAAGGCGATTTGTTTCGCCTGTTTTTGCCCTAAGTTCGGCAGCCCTTAAAAATCCCGAATATAAACTATCCTGATACTTCAAAAGTTTTTGTTTGGAATACAGGTAAGCCAATTGCCAATAAGCCTGTTTTACTTGCGAGGCAATTTCGAGTTGAGAGGACTTTTGCTGCCATTCGCTACTTTTTATATTTGCATTCGCCAGTTTATTTTGATTGATATAAACCGAAGGGAAAGCAAAAGATTGTGAAATGGTAAAGCTATTGTCCTTAGTATAAGAATTAAACTGCCCATACTGCCCATCTATAGCAGTTTTTGGAATGTCCCACGAAGAACCTTTGAGGGCTTTCTGCACATCGACCGAATAAGCTGCAGAACGAACCGCTAAATTACTGTCTAAAGCCAATTGAATGGCATTTTGCAAGGTTATTTGCTTGGTTTGCTGCGCTTCGGCTTTATTGAAAAAGAATGTGCCCAAAAGTACAAGAATCATAGCCAACCCGCCTGTATTCAGTTTTCTATTTTTAGAAGGAAGTTTGAAATTACGTTTTGTAAAAATGATATAAAGTACAGGCAAAACTACTAAGGTAAGAAGCGTTGATGTAATAAGTCCACCTATTACAACAGTTGCCAAAGGTTTTTGAACTTCGGCACCCGCCGAAGTTGACAAAGCCATAGGCAGAAACCCGAGCGATGCTACGGCAGCAGTCATTAGCACAGGGCGTAAACGAGTTTTTAAACCTTGTAATACACGTTCGGTGATGTCGGAAACACCCTCTTTTTCGAGGCGGTTAAATTCGGCAATCAACACAATGCCATTAAGCACAGCAACCCCGAACAACGCAATGAACCCAACACCCGCAGAAATTGAGAAATTCATGTCCCTTAACCACAGCGCAACTACTCCACCAATGGCAGCCATAGGCACTGCTGTATAAATAAGAATGGTTTGTTTGAGCGAATGGAAAGTAAAGAACAACAATACGAAAATTAGCAACAATGCTACAGGAACGGCAACAGCCAAGCGTTCACGGGCTGCAATAAGGTTTTCGAATTGTCCGCCAAATGTTGTGTAATACCCAACAGGCAATGTTAGGTTTGCATCGAGTTTTGAACGGGCATCTTCAACCACGCTTTCGACATCACGACCACGCACGTTAAAACCGATTGTTAAACGGCGTTTTGTGTTTTCGCGCGACACTTGTGCCGGCCCTGTTTTAATTTCAACACTTGCCAATTGGTCGAGCGGAATTAAACGACCATCGGGCAAGGCAATACTAAGGTTTTTAACGTCTGAAATATCACGTCGATGGGCTTCGTCGAGCCGTACTACAAGGTCGAAACGTTTTTCCTCCTCGAAAACCACACCTGCGGAACTACCAGCAAAGGCAGCCTTTAAGATGTTATTTATTTCTGTAACCGAAACGCCATACTGTGCCATACGTGGGCGATTGTACTCGACTTGTATTTGAGCCAAACCTGTAACTTTTTCAACGTTAATGTCGGTTACTCCTTCGATATTTTGTATATATTCTTCGATTTGAGCTGCTTTGAGGGCAAGCGTATCGAGGTTGTCGCCAAACAATTTAATTGCCACGTCCTGTCGTGAACCAGTCATTAACTCGTTAAACCGAAGTTGTATGGGTTGCGAGAACTCGAATTTAACCCCTGCCATCACTGCCAGTTTTTCTTCCATTTTTTCAACCAGTTCTTCACGGGTATCGGCAGTTGTCCATTCGCTTTTTGGTTTAAGCGTTATTATATAGTCGCCTGTTTCCATTGGAGTGGGGTCGGTAGGTATTTCTCCGGGTCCGATTTTGCAAACCAGATGTTTTATTTCGGGAAAGTTATCACGCAAAATGGTATTGGCACGTTTCACTTCTTCAACGGTGTTCGATGGTGAACCACCCTGCAAAGTAATAACCAATCCTGCAAGGTCGCCTTCTTCAAGTTGAGGGATAAACTCGCCTCCCAATCGGGTAAAAAGGAACAGACTACCAATAAATAGGACTACCGAAGTAACAATAATTGCCAGTTTACGGCGAAGTGCAAAAGCAATAACGGGATTAAAGGCTTTGTGCATGAAATCCATAATCTTATCGGAAATATTCCGTTTGTGTTCGGTATTCTTGCTAAGGAATAAAGATGAAATCATGGGAACCCATGTGAGCGACAATATAAACGCTCCAAGAATGGCAAAACTCACTACCTGACCCATAGGTTTGAACATTTTACCCTCGATACCCACCAATGCAAGGATTGGTAAATATACTATCAGGATAATAATTTCGCCAAAAGCTGCTGCGGTACGGATTTTACTGGAAGCCAGGAAAACTTCTTCATCCATTTGCGGCTGTGTGAGACGTTTTATGCCCGTATGATGGTGCTTGCTCAAGGTAATACGGTGAACAATACTCTCGACGATAATTACTGCCCCGTCCACTATTAAACCAAAGTCGATAGCTCCAAGGCTCATAAGGTTGCCTGAAACGCCAAAAAGTTGCATCATGCCAATTGCAAAAAGCATGGCAAGAGGTATCACTGAGGCTACAATTATTCCTGCCCTAAAATTTCCAAGCAATAAAACGAGAATAAAAATAACAATCAAAGCTCCTTCGAGAAGGTTGCGAGTAACTGTGCCAATGGCACGGTCGACCAAGTCGGTACGGTCGAGGTAAGGGGTTATTTCAATGCCTTCGGGTAGTGACTTTTGAATAGATGTGATTTTTTCCTTAACCTGTCCGATAACTTCATTGGCGTTAGCCCCTTTGAGCATCATTACCACACCCCCCACAGCCTCGCTGGTATCGGAAACTAATGCACCGTAACGGGTAGCATGTCCGAACTGGACAGTTGCTACATCACGCACCAAAACAGGAATACCGTTTATGGTTTTTACAACAATATTTTCGATGTCGTCGAGGGTTTTAACCAATCCAATGCCACGAATAAAAAATGCTTCGGGTTTTTTATCAATATAAGCACTCCCAGTATTCTCATTGTTGTTTTCGAGGGCTTCGAAAATGTCTGTCAAAGAAAGGTTCATTGCTCGTAAGCGTTCAGGGTTTACGGCAATTTCGTATTGCTTTACAAACCCACCATAACTGTTTACATCAGCAACACCAGGCGTTCCAAGCATTTGACGGCGTACAATCCAATCCTGATAAGTACGCAAATCCATAAGTGTAAATTTGTCTTTGAACCCGTCTTTTATTTCGAGGGTGTATTGAAAAATCTCGCCCAAACCAGTTGAGATAGGAGCCATTTCAATTTTTGCCAAACCTTGCGGTATCTGGTCTTCGGCTTCTTTGAGCCGTTCGCCAATCTGTTGTCGAGCCCAGTAGATATCAACATTTTCCTTAAAAACTACCGTAACAACCGATAATCCCAATCGTGAAATGGAGCGAAGCTCTACCACATCGGGGATATTGGCTACCGAAACCTCTACAGGTGCGGTAATGAAACTTTCAACTTCCTGAACTGCCAACGATGGGGCACGAGAGATAACCTGTACCTGATTGTTTGTAATATCGGGAACTGCATCAATGGGCAGATGAACAAGCGAATATGTACCCCATGCAACCAATGCAAGGGCAAATAACCCGATAATTATCTTGTTCTTTATCGAAAAACGAATTATATGTTCAATCATAATCTATTAGAAAAAGGTTAATACATAGTTTTCCAACACATGCTTTTTATGAAAAGAATGCGAGGTTTAAATCGGATGAGAATTTGTATTAACTTAATTTGGGCGGTTGCCAGATGGTAGCAAAAAGGGAAGAAACTAAAGAGCTATTGTACTCTGTTATTAATTTTTGTGTAATAGGAGTACAAGTAAAATGAATAGTCGAATTGTTTAAAATAGGAGAAACACAACAATCACAAGTACAGAAAGGAGAGCAATGGTCGGTGTCATTCTCGTGTTGGTCAGATGAAGTATTGGTAAGTTCATATTTGTTCATGCTATTTTCCTTTGGAACATCAACGCAAGGAATTGCGGTGAGAACCAAAACATAAATAGATAATATGAGCGTTAGTATTTTCATTTGCTATAACAACGGCGAAGATATGCAAAATGTTCATGCAACTGAGTTGCAAAGTTTTTATTTGCAACTTGCACAAACACCTTTAACAACCATATTAATGTTTTCGAGTTTAAAGTCAGCAGGTAATATAATGGTTGGTATCGCTATATCGTTTAAGCAATATGTGTGTTTGCACTTTGTACAAAGAAAATGAACGTGTAAATCGGATGGATTGCATTGACAGGTTTCCTTACAAAGAGCATATTTTATTGAACCTGTACCGTCATCAATACTATGGATAAGTTTGTTTTCTTCAAATGTTTTGAGTGTACGGTATAATGTTGTTTTATCGGCGTTGTCAAATTTTTGTTCTAAATCAGCTAAACTAATTGCTCTATCCTGTTCGGTTAATACTTTTAAAACCAATTCACGCATGGCTGTTGGTTTGATATTTCGTATTTTGAGTTTTTTGTCGGTTTCTTTCATTTCTATCTATTTTAAATCCATGTTTCAATTTAGCACGACCCTATCCACGAAGCAGGTGCGGTGGGAGAAAAGCATGTGTTTGGCAGCGAAGCGAAGCTTGCAGGGAAGGGCTGCCAAACTCTTGCTTTTGTGTGTCGGGGTGTTTGTTTTTTTCTTTTTCAATTTTCAATCGGGTAGTAAGTTGTCGGTTTTTTTTTAGGCTTGTTGCTAACTCATTTATATGCGCTACTTTGTTGCGCCTTATTTCCAGTTTTGGATGTATTGGCACTATAAAGTAGTGTTCTATTTTTGTTAACAAATTTAAAGAAAAATTACAGTTCATCAAATGGTGATTTGTTTTTTTAACTTTATTGAGAGGGCCAGTGGGGTAAAGTCGGTTATGGCTGTTAATTACTAAGATTTCTCGGCAATCTCAGGATGACAGGGTGGGTCGATAGTTGATTATTGTTCATAACCTTAATAGAACGCAGATTACACTGATTTAGTAGGTCTACACAGTTTTGGTTTAACCAAACACTAAAAACTAAACCCTAAACACCATAACCCAAACCCAAAGCACAAATTTCTCTTAATCAGCATGTAAATCAATTTTTATTTGTATATTTGCAGCCCAAAATGGCTAAAGCGTTAGCCGTAAATAGTTAAAAATTAAACAGATAGATGAGAAAAGAAAGCATGAACAGGGATGTTAAACGCGAGAAGCGGAGTAACTCCCCCGAAGAACCCGCCAGGGTTTACAGGCCAAGAACCCTTACGTTGAAGAAGGTTGAACCTGCCAACGAAGACGATTCTAAGCCTGAAAAACGTGTATCCCACCGTTCCGATGAACACAAGCCGGAGCCAAAGCGCAGGTCAGAGGATAATCGCCAAAGCGATTCCCGCAAACGAAGAATAGATCATTCCGATCAACCAAAATCGTATCGTCCACGTTCGTGGAAAAAGGATACCGATGAAAATCAACACGATTCCCACGAACCCAAGCATGAGCGCAGCTCAAAACCCTACCGCGAGGAGCGGAGAAGGGATAGCGATAAACGGAACAGTGGCTTCAAGCTGGTTAAGCATACCCTTTACAATGATAGTAAAAGCAAGGAGTACACTCGCGATAACGCAAAGGCAGAGGGTATTGTTGCCAAAAAATCGCCCGACGATCTCATTCGCCTTAACCGGTATATTGCCAATTCAGGCGTATGTAGCCGCCGCGAGGCCGATGAGCTCATTGCCAACGCCATGATTACTGTCAATGGTAAGGTGGTTACCGAGCTGGGTACCAAGGTGCGTCGCGATGATGAGGTAATGTACAAGGGAAAGCGGCTAACCGCTGAGCGTAAGGTTTACATCCTGCTCAACAAGCCCAAGGATTATGTTACCACTGTTGACGATCCCCATGCCAAGCATACCGTAATGGAGCTCATTGAGGGTGCCTGCGATGTTCGCGTTTACCCCGTAGGTAGGCTCGACCGCAATAGCACAGGTGTGCTGCTCCTTACCAACGATGGCGACCTTACCACAAGGCTTACCCACCCAAGCTTCAAAAAACGTAAAATTTACCATGTTGGCCTTGACCGCAAGGTTAAACCCGACGATTTGAATAAAATATTCGAAGGCATTGAGCTCGATGGCGAAAAGATTCAGGTTGATGCCATCGATTACGTAGATGGTAGCGATGGTTCGGAAATCGGTATCGAAATACATAGCGGCCAGAACCGCGTTGTTCGCCGTATCTTTGAGTCGTTGGGCTACAAGGTAACCAAGCTCGATAGGGTTTACTTTGCCGGCTTAACCAAAAAGAATTTGCCCCGCGGGAAGTGGCGTTTCCTTACCGACAAAGAGGTAAACATGCTCAAGATGAATAGGTTCTACTAAAATTTAATCATCTTAGGCTATGTCGCACAAATCGGGTTTTGTAAATATCATTGGCAATCCCAATGTTGGTAAATCAACCTTGATGAACACTTTGGTTGGCGAGCGGATTTCCATTGTCACCAGCAAGGCGCAAACCACCCGCCATCGCATTATGGGAATTGTCAATTCCGATGACTTTCAGATAGTGTATTCCGACACCCCCGGTATTCTCAAGCCCGCCTACATGCTGCAATCGGCTATGATGCGGTTTGTGGAGACAGCCCTTGAGGATGCCGACGTTATCCTCTATATAACCGATACAGTGGAAACGCCCAACAAGAATCAGGAGTTCCTCGATAAACTCCAGCAACTCGATATTCCAATTATTTTGGCCATCAACAAGGTTGACCTGTCGACCCAGGAAAAGGTAACCCTTTTAGTTGACCAGTGGAAGCAGATGATGCCCAAGGCTGATATTCTGCCAATCTCAGCCCTTTACGGCTTTAACACCGATGTGCTGGTTAAAATGATTGTAGAAAAACTGCCCGAGGGCCCTGAGTATTTCCCCAAGGATACCTTGACCGATAAAACCCTACGTTTCTTTGCTGCCGAAATTATCCGCGAGAAAATCTTACTTAACTACAAGAAAGAAATTCCTTACTCGGTCGAAGTAGAGATTGAGGAGTATAAGGAATCCGAAACTATCGACCGGATTAGGGCAATAATCTATGTCGATAGGGAGTCGCAAAAATCTATAATTATTGGCAGTCAGGGCCGAATGCTCAAAAAAGTGGGAACCGAGGCACGTCTCGACCTGGAAAGTTTCCTGGGTAAGAAAGTTTTTCTGGAGATTTATGTTAAGGTTGATCCCAACTGGCGCAACGACGAGGGTAAGCTTAAGCGATTTGGCTACCCCTTGTAATCCGATATTAGTTAATTTCATTTAAAACGATATTTAGGGCAATGGGAAATTTAGTTGCTATTGTAGGAAGGCCCAACGTGGGTAAATCGACCTTTTTTAACCGCCTTGTCGGCTGGCGACATGCCATTGTCGATGAGGTAGCCGGCGTTACCCGCGATCGCATTTACGGTAAAAGCGATTGGAACGGGAAGGAGTTCTCAGTTATTGATACCGGTGGTTGGGTGGAAAATTCCGACGATATTTTTGAGGAGGAAATTCGCAAGCAGGTTTTAATAGCCATCGACGAGGCCGACGTTATCACCTTTTTGGTTGATGCCCAAGAGGGCATAACCGATATGGATATTGCCGTGGCTGAGATTCTAAGGCGAACCTCAAAACCGGTTTATCTGGTTGCCAATAAGGTTGATAATAATGCCATTCGTATGCAAACGGGTGAGTTCTACAGCTTGGGATTGGGCGACCCCTGGTGTGTTTCATCCATCAATGGCTCTGGCACCGGCGATTTGCTCGATGATATGGTGAAACATTTCACCGATGTTGACGAAACTACCGAACAGAACGAGATCCCACGAATTGCCGTTGTTGGTCGCCCCAATGTAGGTAAATCGTCGCTTATCAATACCTTTATTGGCGAGGAACGAAACATTGTTACACCAATAGCCGGCACCACACGCGATGCCATTGATACTCACTACCGTAAGTTTGGCCACGATTTCATTATTGTTGATACCGCAGGCCTTCGTCGTAAGACTAAGGTTAAGGAGGATTTGGAGTTTTATTCCGTAATGCGATCCATTAGAGCCATTGAGAGCTCCGACGTATGCCTTTTGCTGGTTGATGCCACCCAGGGCATTGAACGGCAGGATATGAATATCTTCAGTCTTATTGTTCGGAACAAAAAAGGGTTAGTTTTGGTTGTCAACAAGTGGGATTTGGTTGAAAAGAATAATAAGACCGTTGATGAATACACTGAACTCATCAAGGAACGAATAGCTCCCTTCAACGATGTCCCCATCATATTTGCATCGGCTTTAACTAAACAACGCGTATTTAAGGTTATAGAGGCCGCCATGCAGGTTTACGAGAACCGCCGACGTCGTGTTCCTACATCGGAATTGAACGAATTCCTTCGTGAGACCCTGCAAATTAAGGAGCCTCCGGTTTATAAAGGAAAGCTTGTAAAAATCAAGTATGCTACCCAGCTACCCACTAAAACGCCCCAGTTTGCATTTTTCTGCAACCTGCCCCAATACATCAAAGATCCCTATAAGCGATTTATTGAGAACCGACTCAGGGAAAGGTTTAACTTTTCAGGTGTGCCTATCCAAATTTATTTTAGGGAAAAGTAAAGTTAACCTAAGGCTGGCTCGTATTTCGCCAGCCTTTTGTGTATAGCTTAGCCAGTAGCGATAGCTTGTAAATATCCATTAGCAGGATTGATGGGTGCTTACCGCATAGCTGTTTACGGAGAAGGGGAGTATAAACCTGCGATACCCATCGGAGCGGGTAGAGCAAACCGATTATTCGGAGTAAACGGAACACCCGTAAAAGGGTTATCGATTTTTCCACTTCCCTACGCATGCATGGCATTATCTGTAAAATCTTAACAAGATTTTTAACGCCCTGCTCAGTTTTTTCCAGGAACTCCTGATTACTATCAAGCCCCATGTGAATGGTTGGGTTGTCGATGTGAAGGATATCAACCTTATGCTTTTTTAGGTCAAGGCCAAGCAGGGTGTCCTCATGCCCATATCCCGATAGCTCCTCGTTAAATCGGATGTTCTGAAAGGTGTCGTATTCAATTAGGAAATTTCCGCTAATGAAAGAGCTGTAAGGGTTTAGCTGTCGGTTGTAAGCCGAACGGCACTCGCGCTTAACTCCATATTTCCATCGGAGAAGCAGTTCGGGCCGGAATGGCTTTGGGCCATATTTTCGTCCGCCACAAATCACCTTGGCGTTGGGTAGGTTTTCGATGTAGCGTTTTAAGTAGTTGGGGTCGTCAACCATTACGTCGCAATCCAGGAAAAGTAGCCACTGCCCGGTGGCTACATCGGCCAAGCGGTTTCGTATTTTGGATCGGCCAATGTTAAAATCAAACTCAAGGTAATTAACCAGACTAAGCGAAGCGAGATGCGCGTTCCGGTTACGGAAGTAGCTGTGCGAGTGATCGTCGAATATGAGAATCTCAATGGGGTATTGCAACCGGCTGGCCTGAGCCAGAAGTTCATTTACCAATTCAGTAACATCAAAGTTGTAAACCGGTATGCAAATGGATATCATTCTAAATCATTTAGACCTCTAAGGTAATACCAAAACTTTAAATAATACGATAGATTTAGAATTTTGTTCTGCCTTACTCCTCTAATTCGTTACTAGTGTTATTAAACTCGTCGGGGATGCTTTTCTTGGTTTTTGCTCCCAGTTGGCGTAATTGTTGGGCTTGAAGAATAATGTTTCCTTTGCCTTCTTTTAGCTGGCCAAGAGCTTGCTCGTAGGTTTTTTGTGCCTTGGTAAGGCTATCGCCTATTTGACGGAAATTCTCCAGAAAATTAACAAACTTATCGTAGAGTTGACCTCCCTTTTTGGCTATTTCTTCGGCATAGCGATTCCGATACTCACGTTGCCACAGGTCGTAAATCAGTTTAAGGGCGGCGATTAGGTTGGTTGGACTAATAAGCAGAACCCGTCGCTCATAGGCATAGTTCCATATTGATGGGTCGCGTTCCATTACAAGCATGAATGCAGGTTCAATTGGAATAAACATCATCACAAAGTCGAGGGTTTCAACCATATCGGCATAGTTTTTTGCCGAAAGACCGTCGATGTGTCGTTTTACCGATTGTAGCAATTCGCCTACTGCAGCCTGCTGCTCCGATGGAGTTGAAGCCGAGCAGTAGCGTTCGTATGCAAGTAACGAGACCTTTGAGTCGATAACCACCTTGCGGTTATCGGGATACGAGATGATCACATCGGGCTGGAAGCGTTTCCCCTCCTCGTCGGTTATCGATTCCTGAACGGTATACTCACGTCCTTTTACCAGACCCGATTTGGATAGAATGGATTCAAGTATCATTTCGCCCCAGTTGCCTTGAGTTTTTACCTGACCCTTCAGCGCTTCGGTTAGGTTTTTAGCCTCCTGGCTAATGGTGCGGTTCAACTCGCTTAGTTCCTTTACCTTCTCACCCAGCGAAAAACGCTCACGGCTTTCTTTCTCGTAAACCTCCTGAACCTGTTTTTGGAACTGCTTGATGTTTTCGTCCAGTGGTTTAAGAAGCCTATCGATGGTTTCAACATTCATCTTGGTAAACCTCTGCGATTTATCCTCAAGGATTTGGTCGGCCAGGAGTTTAAACTCCTTGGTGAATTGCTCCCCAATGGCTTCCAAGTCCTTTTTTTGCTTCTCGAGCGATTCTTTCAGGTAGATATTCTCCTTTTCGAGTTCAACTCCTCTGAAGCGGGCTTGCTCAAGCAATTGCTGTTTGGCATCAAGTTCAGTTCGGAGTTTTGCCATTTCTTGCTTTAAATCATCAATGGTTTTGCTAGCACCCTGAAGTAACGATTCAAGCGCCGAAACCTTACTGGTAAGTGTAACCCTGTCCTCATCGCGTTGGGCAAGCGTAGCTTGCAGTGTACCTATGGTTTCGTTGGCACGACGGTTCCTGTCGGCCAAAACTTCTACCTCGGAGTTCAGCTGGTTCAGCTTTGCGGTTAACTCTTCAATATGCTTTTGCTGCTGAGCAGTGTTAGCTGTTTTACCTTTTAATATCAAGTAAACCAGTACTGCACCCACTCCAATCCCGGCAATTGCTATAATAGCTTCCATAAATCGATGTTTATCAAATTGTTGAATTTAATCTACCAATCCCTAAAGTTACTAAAATCAACCATTCCAATTGGATTTATTCTGGAAAGTTGTCAACAGGTACAGTCCGTTTATCACATATTTTGCATGTAGTGGTAAAAAAGAAGTGGATTTATACCTTGAGCAACAATATTTTTGTAATTTTAGATACTGTAACAATGAACGCAATGAATGTAAAAATTGGGATAGCCACAATTCTGCTCATAAATATTGGCATAAATGTGTATGCTCAGGATAAAGAGCGGTTTCAAAAGATTTTCGAGAAGGAAACATCAGGTGAGCTGGGAAACCAAAAGCGTTTTAAGAATGTTACCCGCTTAAGCTATTACCCCGATACTCTACCCTCGTGGTTTTTTAACCCCTTGCAAAATGGGGCTGGATACTATGCTATAGGTGTTTCCGACCCCGATATGGTTCTTGATGAGGCAAAAGAACAGGCTATTCTCCGCGCAAAATCGTTAGCGCTTTTAAATGAGGAGTGTAAAATTCAGTATTTTAAAGATATTTACACCAACGCCAAGGAAGTGCAACGCTACACCAACTTGAATGAGCGGTTTGATATATACTTCAAGTTGACAGCCAAACGTAAAGTTGCCGATGCCATGTTTGCTGTGCTCGATACCCATGTTACCCGTTATAACGAGTATGTGGTTTTAGTAAGATACAATCCACAGCCAGTTAATGTATCCGATACCCTTTACCCGCTAATGACCCATGCTTCGGCATTTCTTGTATCCGCAAGTTACGATGGTGCCGAGGATAATCAAGCAGAGTATGAAATGAAAAACTATCTGCTTGCCCCTGATCAGAAAATTTATGGTGCTGAATTCCTTTTCCGGGAAAAGGGCAATAAATTTCTAAGCGTATCGAGTTTTAATGGTGAGCCATTGGAATACCCGGCTTTCCCCTATTCATATACCTCGCCCGATGCTACATCCCGAGACCAGGTATTGGTTACCTATAACGGCTTGTGGAGCATCCTTTCGAGGCAAATGCTATTCACGCTTATGCTGAACACTCAACCCTACAGCGTTAAGCTCAAAAATGTTGATCAGCAGTATAGCAATGGTGTAACCCGATTGGCACGCGAAATAGCATCGTTTTCATCGACACTTGAAGTTAACGGCATTAAATTTGTTAATGATACCTTGAAGTTCGACCTCAATCTTAAAGGTCAAACCAATAGCATGTGGTAAAAGAGTTTTATATGTAAAACTTAAATAGTTAGCACAATGAAAACATTTATCAAAGGAATGCTACTCTCAGCATGGAGTATAGTAGGTTTACTTGCCGGCATACAGGCGCAGGAATTTAGCAAGTTCACGCCAAAGCAAATTGGCGATAAGATTACGCTTGAATACGCTATTTCCGGTGAGGCTGTAGGGCAGCAATTTACCGTTTCGCCATTCTATTCGGTTGATGGCGGAAAATCGTTTTTACCCCTTAAAAGCGTTAAGGGCAATGTGGGGAGCAACATACCTGGCGGTAGGAATCAGATTATTGTTTGGGATGTTTTAAAAGATCTCAAGGAACTCGATTCCGATGTGGTGTTTAAGCTCGAGGCCGTTTCAAAGAGCATAGTGCCCCTTCAGGACGATTTCCGCGATGTGGTGTTTAAGCTGGAAAGCCTTAACCGCACACCCGATGGTAATATTGAACTTATCCTTTCCATCACAAATAACGGTCCCACCCGCGATTTGAAGATGATTAACGGGTTAATTACCATTACCGATTTTAACAAGCGGAAGTACGATGCCCAAAAAGGCAAAATTGCCGAGGTTGAAGGGAACGAACGTTACTCCACGCCACAACGAACCCTTAAAAAGGGCGAGAACGTAAAAGCCCGCTTCCTGTTTGAGCGTGTACCCGCAGAGGTTGATCGTGCCATGAGGCTTGATGTGGGCATTGAGTTGATTACCGACGAAACCTATGGCATTGACCTTAAGATTGGTAAGCTACAGTTCCGTGACCTGCCCATTAGCACAGTTCAAACTGCCGGGATGCGGGTTGAGCAAACCAAGAAATTGCAAGTAGCCTCAACACCCGAGCATTTTACAGTTCGCAAGGTTGAGGTGGTTGATAGCAACCCTCCGGTTATTGAACTCATTGCACCTGCTAACATTCCGCTTGTTGGCAAAGAGGCAACCCGTGGACGCCCCTATGCACAGTCGTCCATTGGGATGGACGATAAGCGTTTGCGCTCATTGGCTACCGGCGAGGAACTCGCCACCACCGATGAGTTTACCATGGTTAAGGCAAAGGTTACCGATGAAAGCGGAGTTTACGACGTAACCGTTAATGGTATTTCCGCTGAACCTTCCAAGGAAGGCGTATTTCAGGTAAAGGTTCCATTGGAAATAGGTCGAAACGAGATTGTAATCAGGGCAATTGACCTACGACAGAATAGTGTTGAGAAAAAGTTCTTTGTTCTTAGAAAATCACCTTCAGGTAAGGTAGCCAAAGGCGATACCGAGGAACTCGATATTGTATTCGATTCGCCCAAAACGGCACCTCGATACTTTGCCCTCATTATGGGAGCAAACGACTATGCCGACGATGCCATTACCGACTTGGATAACCCCATTCAGGATGCCACAAAGCTTTACAACGTTCTGGTTAACCGTTACACATTCGATCCAAGCAATGTAATATTCCTGAAAAACCCAACCCGCGAGCAAATGATCAATGCCATGGATTGGCTAACCCGTAAAGTTACCAAGTACGATAACCTATTGGTATTTTATGCCGGTCATGGTTTTTGGGATAAGGAAACCGATTTTGGTTACTGGATACCTATCGATTCAAAATCGAATAGCACGGCCAACTGGTTGGCAAATAGCCAAATCAAGGATTATGTGGCTGCAATTAAGTCCAAACACACCCTTGTAATTGCCGATGCCTGCTTTGGTGGAAGCATTTTCCGTTCACGCAAGGCTTTTGAGGAGGGCTCGCAATCGGTTAAAAAGGCATTCGATGCCCCAAGCCGTAAGGCTATGACCAGCGGTAATCTTACCGAAGTGCCCGATCGTAGCGTTTTTCTGGAGCAGCTTGTTGACAAGCTAAATAATAACACCAAGAGCTACGTTACTGCCGAGGAACTTTTTGCCTCAATTCGTAATGTGGTTTTAAGCAGTAGTCCTGTAACTCCAATGTATGGCGATATTAAAGATGCCGGCGACCAAGGTGGTGACTTTATTTTTGTCCTAAAATAACCTTCAAAACGGGGCCCTATCTAAGCCCCGTTTTTTTGTAACCTGTTACTTGCATTTTCGTAACATATTTCGGAAATTGCATGAACAAGTTGTTAGAAATTTAGATTTTAATGCTCACCCTTAAATTGTTCAAGTAATTGTAAGTCAGAATAATGTTGAACATAATAAACCATTTAGCATGAAAAAATTTACTCTTTTAAGCATTGTTGCTATTTGCCTTTTGGCAATTAATGCCAGCGCGCAGGACGATAAACTCCAGAAACTTGAAGCAAAGGTAGATGCAGCCAAGGCTAAGGTTGAAAAAGCCGATGCCAAGGTTTACTCTGCCGATAGCTTAATATCCGAAGGGAAAAGGATAATGCAGGATGCCTCAGTTGAAATTAGGGCGCTTGAAGCCGAACAGAAACAAATGGAGAAAGCTCACTTCAATGAGATTAAGCCGTTGGAGAAGAAATTACGCTCTAAGGATAAAGATGAGGTAAATAGTGCTAAAGCTGAAATTAAGGAATCCGAGAACAAGTTCAAGGAAGAGGTTAAAACTTGGAATGCTAAGTATAAAGAAGCCTTGAAAAAGTATGAGAATGGACAAAAGATGGTAGCTAAAGGTGAAGAAAACATGAAAAAGGCTAAGAGCGAAAAGAAACTTGCCGAGGATGCCCTTAAGGAAGCCCAAAAAGCCTACGAAAAGGCAAGTAAAACAAAGTAATAATAGCTTATACAGTAGCGTTTTGGGGGATATTCCCCCTTTTTTTATGTATTTAGCATGTCGGGATTACCTCGATAAGCCAATAGAAACAAGTTGGTTAAATATTTTTTGTGTTTCTATTGACTAATCTTA
The DNA here is from genome assembly GCA_040752515.1 of Bacteroidota bacterium. Lineage (GTDB taxonomy): Bacteria > Bacteroidota > Bacteroidia > Bacteroidales > Tenuifilaceae > Tenuifilum. Next base: position 24,207 of record JBFMGQ010000025.1, read on the forward strand.
ATAAATGTTATGTTGGTAAAAGAGAAAAAATTTGAATATTGCAAAAAAATAATTGAAGGTAACCATGAAAAAAGGCTTTGGTACGTTTGGTAAGAGTTTTTGGACTGCCATAACCATGGAGTTCTTTGAACGGGGTTCGTACTATGGGGTTATGTCGGTGCTCTCGGTTTACTTAGTGATGGGTATCGACCAAGGAGGGTTAGGTTTTACCAAGGAAAAGGTTGGCATTATTAAAAGTGTAATTACTCCACTGCTTTACATACTACCAATAGTGGCAGGTGCCATTGCCGATAGATTTGGATACCGAAAAACACTGTTTTTTGCATTTGCAGTAATGAGTTCCGGATATTTCCTCACCAGCATTAGTACATCGTATTCAGCGGTTTTTTTAAGCCTAACGCTTATGGCTATTGGGGCTGGTACCTTTAAACCTATTATCTCGGGAACAATAGCTCGAACCACCAACGAGTCGAACTCATCGTTAGGATTTGGTATATACTACTGGTCTATTAACCTTGGTGCATTTCTGTTTCCTCTGATTTTAGTGCCTTACCTTAAAACATTGGGATGGAACTATATTTTGCTAATGGCTGCATTTGGAACTGGGTGGTTGATATTACTAAACCTTTTGGTTTTTCGTGAGCCTCAACGCCCTAAAAGTCAAAAAACGCTTGTCCAGGTTTTTGCCGATATGATTTTGGTGCTCAAGGACTACAAGTTCATTCTAACGGTGGTCATTTACTCGGGCTTCTGGATACTTTACTTCCAGATGTACGATTCGGTGCTCTGGTTCTTGAAGGAGCGTATTGATATGACTCCAGTAAACATTGCTGTGAACTCATTCCTGGCTCTTTTTGTCGATAATCCTACCTGGCAATTCGATGCAGAGCATGTTACTGTTGTAAATGCAGGAACCATAATCGTACTGCAACTCTTTGTTTCAGCAATGGTAAAGAATGCAAAGCCTTTGCCAACCATGATTATTGGTATATCGTTTGGCACCCTTGGGCTTGGCCTATTGGCCATTTCTACCTACGCATGGGTGTTTATTGCAGGCATGATTATTTTTACGCTTGGCGAAATGACCGCCCATCCTAAGTTTATATCTTACATTGGATTGATTGCCCCTGAGGATAAGAAAGCGCTATACCTAGGATACTCATTCCTCTATGGGGTTATTGGTAGTGGGGTAGGTGGCGTTCTCGGGGCTTTTGCTTACGTTAGGTTTGTAACTAACATGAACCGACCCGAACTGTTTTGGTTGATGTTCTGCGGAATAGGCGTTTTAACCATTATCGGCTTAATCGTCTTTAACCGGTTCGTTTTAAAGGATTCAAAACAAAGCTAAACGGCTATTTTTCGTAAAGCGGGAGTTCAACGGTAAAAGTTGTACCTGTGTTTTCCTTTGTGGTAAAGTGGATATTGCCGCCAAAATTCAGGATTATTTCTCGTGAAATAGCTAATCCTAACCCCGTGCCACCCGACTTAGTGGTGAAGTTAGGTGTAAATATTTTACCAATCGCTTCGCTGGGAATGCCAATGCCTGTGTCGGTAACATCAACCTTAACCATTTTATTGGCAGTTATTGATATTTGTATGTTCACCTCCCCACTTTTCCCCCGCTCAATGGCTTGTATGCCATTCTTAACAAGGTTGTTGAAAACTCTCAAAAGTTGGTCTTTATCGGCAAAAACAATTGGTTCACCGGCTGTATTAACAAGGTTTATTTTGATATGCTTGTAGCTTGAGTATAGGGTGATAACGTCGCTAATAACTGCCACAAGATTTACCGGCTCGCGTTTTGCGGTTGGAAGTTTAGCAAACGACGAGAATTCGTTGGCAATTACCGTAAGGGCATTGATTTGCTCAGTTAACGACTGGGCAAACTGTTCAAAACGCTCATCCCAGTTAGGTAAGCCTTCGCGTTTGGCTTTTACCAGGTGCTGCAAGCTCAACTTCATGGGGGTTAAGGGGTTTTTAACTTCATGGGCTATTTGTTTGGCCATTTCGCGCCATGCGGTTTCGCGTTGACTCCGGGCAAGTTCTTCGGCACTACGGGCTAATTCCACAACCATTCGGTTATATTCGGCGATGAGCTGGCCTACTTCATCGTTCCCTGTATATTCAATGGTGGCATTATTGCCGGTTATGTTTACCCTGCTCATGCTTTCGCGTATCATCTCCAGGGGCTTGGTTAACTCCGAGGCTATGGCTACCACTAACGAAATGGAGAGTAATGCAAGCAGCGCAAATATGTTGATTATGGCTACAATAATGCTGTATAGTTCATTCCGAAGTTCTTCCTGTCTTGTAAAGTATGGTAGGTTTAGGTACGCAACGGTTTTCCCGTATGGGTTTAGCAATGGCACGTAGGCCGAAAGGAATTTGGCTTTCCCAATGTTTTCCTGCTCCAAATACTTGGGGTTATGCAGGTGATGCAAATGGTACCACGCAATGGGGTTCATCCTTCGGCCTAATAGTTTTTTGTCAAAAATCTCCGAGCGTGATGTGGCCAGTAGAACTCCAGAGGTGTCGTATATGTTTATATCGGTGTAAAAGGTGTTTGAGAGGTCTATCAATTTTTCCTTAAGCAGCTCAATATCTTGTTTGTTATGGTTCATGAATGGTAATTGATGCTCTAGCTCAAACTGAAGCGAAAGCAGCTTTTCGCTAAGGTTACTTCGATTTCTGTCGTCAAAGTTTTTCACATTGTAGTAAATGGTTGCTCCGGCAACAAGCACCATCGATACGATGATGATTGAAACCATTGCCCAGCCAATCTTATGCTTTAAACTGGTGAACCCAGAACTTAGCTTGATACCAAGCAAATAGAGGTAAAGCGATAAAAGAACAAGGATAAAAATCAGAATGTAAGCAAACGATGCCGTTGCGCTGAGGGGTTCTTGCCGTGGCCTACTGATTAAAATGGTATCGGATTGGTTTGGCTTATAGGATATATGGTTATACCTATTCTCATTGAAGAATCTGTATGTGCCCGACACCGTATCGGCATCCGCCATCGATAGTTTGTATTCGTAGGTGCCTGACTTGGTAATGAGCTTGCCGTCGTGATACTTAGCCCACGAGTACCCTTTGAGTTGGTTTCGTTTATTCTTGCCCTCAATGAGTAGTTCAGGATATCCCAGGAGCTCCCAGCTTGGTCGGCTGTTCAGCTCAATGTAAAGGTTACGCACTTCATCGTCGAAACGGTAGCTTATCACACCTATGTAGTAAACGTAACCCGATTGGGTTGTTAGGTAGTAGAATCGCGATCCGGGTAGTATGATACCGTAACTCGATATCAGGTTATCGAAGAACAGGTTGCAGCTGGTTTTGTTACCTAGTTCGTCGATAATTACCGAGTTTTCCAAACAAACCGTGGCTGTTAAATCGTAACGGTTGAGGTAATCCTTGAAATACTCGCGGCGCAGGTAGTCGTAAAACTCAACATTTTTGTTCCCAATATCTTTTACGCAGCTGCGGGCGTAGGTGTCGGTTGTAAGGGATTGGTAGAGTTGCGGGAGTATCATTTCGGCCAAGGGGTCACGCTCGCTACTCAGGCTAACGGCCAAAACCTTTCGCACTTCAACTTCTTTTTGTCTGCTGTAAACCGATACAATCAGAGTAATGTAGATTGAAGTTATGGCAGCAATATGCAGTAGAGCCTTAGCCCCAATGGATTTATTTTTTACCCAGCAGAACCAGTAAAGCGAACCCGATACAATTAAAACCCAACCAAAACCGTAAAACGAGATGTAGCTAAAATCGACCAGCAGGAAAAATGGGATTAAAACAATGAGTGACACAGCTGCTGTGATCCTGAAAAAACGATGAGCCTTTACCTGTTCGTTTACCCTTAACCATAGTAGATTAAAAGTGATGGCAGCCAGAACCCAAAAGGCAGCCGATAGGTATCCTATTACCGAGTAAATGTTGAGGTTGAAAATGTTGGAGGTGTCGAGCGGAATGGTGGAGTGGTTAACCAGCGACACAATCATTGCATGGGCTGCAACGTAGCATAAAAGCATTAACATCAATGTAATAGCCGATACGCTTTTCCCAAGGATAGTTTGGATGGACAGCCTGTACTGGTTTAGGTTTCGGTATGCAAATGCCGCAATTAGGAGGATTAAAAAAGCATTCACAAGGTAATCGCCAAGCGATGGGCTATACCAGGTGTGAGCGTAAAACTCAGGGCTAAAGATGCTGAAAGGTAGGGTTCCCGGGAACGATGTTTTTAAGCTAACCGCTCTAATCAAAACAAGGGTAGTAACAAAAATTAAAACCCGAATCCATGAATGGACATTCTTGAAAAACCGATTTAAAGATAGGGTTAACGAAATTATTACCAGGATAATAAAGAGATAACGCAAGCCTGTTTTGATATTATCTTTCAGAACAGTACCGGCTTTCTCGGTTGGTACTAAGTAGAAGGGTTCAAAGTTTTTAGGTCTTATTGGGATGCAGTACGATTCCAGCTGCTTTGATATAGTAAATCCCGACAGGATTTTAAAATCGTCGCTGTAGTCGTTTATCAGGTACTTATTCTGGTATGGGAATTCGTTCGATACATGTATCAGAACCCTTGCTGCAAGGGTGGAGTCGGCATTGTAGTTCCAGAACGATATGTAGTAGGCACTGTTGATTTTTACCAGTCGGGCTACATCCGTTTTTTTAACGCATATATCGGGCTCAATGTTTGTTGACCAGAAGCAGAGCGAGTTGTTCTTATATATAAAAATTTCGAATCTATCCTTCGCCGATAGCGAGTTGATGAAATTAAGGCACTTCTCAAATGAATACGAGTTGCAGGTGCTATCAATTTTCTTTAGGAGCTTTGTGGATAGTTCAAACGCGGTTTGCACCTTTTTCTCAACGATCCTCTCTATTGTACCTTTCTTTGCGGTTATTGGCTGTACGTAGGGAATATTATTCAGCCCAAACTCCGAAATGAACAGGAGCAAAGCCGAGGTAACTAATAGGATTATTGTTATGTAGGGTAGTTTTGGTTTCATTTTCAAAAGTAGATTACAGCAAAAATCGCGCCTAAGTTAGGGGTTGTGGTAGGGTTCGCCTTTAATAATTGTAAATGCCCTGTAAAGTTGTTCGGCAAATAGTAGCCGGATAAGTTGATGGGAAAAAGTCATGGGCGATACCGAAAGTTTACCATGGCATGCCGCTTTAACCCTTTGGTCAAAACCATAAGGGCCACCAATCATGAAAGCCATATCGCGTTGCCCGTTATTCATGCGTTTTTCAATAAAACCTGCAAACTCTACTGAAGTATAAAGCTTTCCATGCTCGTCGAGTAGTATGCACTCCTGGTAGTTTCCCATTTCGGCAAGTAGCATTTCGCCCTCCTTTTGCAGCTGGAGCTCAACAGGCATCGATTTGGTGTTTTTGAGTTCAGGTAGGATTTTGAAATCGAACCTGCAGTACCTGTTAATTCGCTTGGCGTAGTTATCGAACCCTTCGGCAATGTAGTTTTCGTTTGTTTTCCCTATTGCTACAAGAGTTATTTTCATTGGTAAAATGGTAAAATTACTATGATTTCATGCTAACGCAGAAAGCATAAAAATAAGCAAAACTTGATATAGTTGTTACAGGTTTTGCAAATGTTGATGGCTTGATGGTTATGTAAGGTGGGGGAGAATAGCAAAACTTTTATGTGATTTTGCAGCTATCTCTCGGGCAAACGATAACACAAGCTAAAGGAGGTGGGTGATATTAAGAAAAAATTGCTTTTAACGCTTCACGACTCACGTTTCACGTTTTTCTTTTTCATCGATACCAGTACAAATACCGTATGGGTGTTGCCGTTTGAAATAACTTTTTTGCGTTCAACCCGTACATCGCGTAGTTCGGCTTTTACCACCTCGGTGGTAATCTTATCGCCATCCTTGCTAAGGTAGTTTACTTGCCCAACCTGCCGGGCAAGCTGAATTTTGGCATCCATGGTTGCCTTTTTTTCGGCCACGTCAACTGCAGGGGCTGTTGCTGTTCCGGCAGCGTAAATTTTACGTGCTGAGGTTGGCGGATTGTTGTACCATTCGGGTATCAATGTCACATCTACCTGTGCCATTGCCGTTGAGGCAAAAAGCATCAAAACAATGGTTATTAGTCGGTTCATGGTTTTAGATTTATCAAGCAATCTATATCATAAATCGTGCCAGGGGTATGAATATTCCCAAGCTTTTGCGAAAGCTATATCCCGTTGTTGAAAAAATGCTATTTTTGCGGTTCGATTTAGTTTACAACACAATATATGGATAGCACAAAAGAACTTTCGGCTAAGTACAACCCGGCTGAGGTTGAGGATAAGTGGTATAAGTACTGGATGGAAAAGGGGTTTTTCCGTTCCACCCCCGACGACCGTGAACCTTACTGCATAGTAATACCACCTCCCAATGTTACGGGGGTGCTTCACATGGGGCACATGCTCAACAACACCTTACAGGATGTGCTGGTCCGCAGGGCTCGCATGAAAGGCAAGAACGCATGCTGGGTACCCGGTACCGATCATGCCTCAATTGCAACCGAAGCAAAGGTTGTGGCCAAATTGAAAGCCGAAGGAATAGAAAAATCTCAGCTTACCCGTGAGGAGTTCCTGAAACATGCCTGGGAATGGAAGGAAAAGCATGGGGGCATCATCCTTGAACAGCTAAAAAAACTTGGTGCTTCGTGCGATTGGGATCGCACAAAGTTCACCATGGATCCAGCCCTTTCGGATAGTGTTATCCATGTTTTTGTCGATTTATATCGTAAAGGTTACATTTACCGCGGTGTACGAATGGTGAACTGGGATCCACAGGCTAAAACTGCCGTGTCGGATGAGGAGGTAATTTACCGCGAGGTTAACGGGAAACTTTACTACCTAAAGTACAGGATTGATGGCGAAGATGGTTATGTAACCATAGCCACTACCCGTCCCGAAACCATACTGGGCGATACTGCCGTTTGCGTAAATCCTAACGATCCCCGCTACGCCAACCTTAAAGGTAAACGCCTGCTGGTTCCTCTTATCAACCGCAGCGTTCCGGTAATATTTGATGAGTATGTTGATATGGAGTTTGGTACAGGAGCCCTCAAGGTTACCCCGGCTCACGATATTAACGACTACATGCTTGGCGAGAAGTATAACCTTGAGGTTATCGATATTTTTAACGATGATGGCACGCTGAACCAGTTGGCGCAGCTATATGTGGGAATGGATAGGTTTGAGGTTCGCAAGCAGATTGTTATCGACCTTGAAAAAGCTGGTAATCTCGCAAAGGTTGAGGATTACGTAAACAAGGTTGGCTTTAGTGAGCGTACCGATGCCGTGATTGAGCCCAAGCTATCCATGCAGTGGTTCCTTAAAATGAAGGAGATTTCAAAACCTGCACTCGATGCAGTGGTTAATGGCGATATCAAGTTACACCCTCCTAAATTTGTGAATACCTATCGCCACTGGATGGAGAACGTTAAGGATTGGTGCTTGTCGCGCCAGCTATGGTGGGGGCACCGTATTCCCGCATGGTACTTGCCGCATGGCGGATATGTGGTAGCTCACAACGAGCGGGAGGCTCTTGAACTTGCTCGGAAAGAAACCGGAAACCCTAACCTGCAACTTTCCGATTTACGTCAGGACGAGGACGTGCTCGACACATGGTTCAGCTCGTGGCTATGGCCAATATCCGTATTCAACGGCATTCTCGACCCCGAAAATCGTGATATCAAGTATTACTACCCCACTCACGACCTGATAACAGCACCGGAAATCCTATTCTTCTGGGTTGCCCGAATGATAATTGCCGGTTACGAGTATATGGGCGACAAGCCATTCCGCAACGTTTACCTTACCGGTATTGTTCGCGACCAGCTACGTCGCAAAATGAGTAAGCAGTTAGGCAACTCGCCCGACCCAATTCAGCTTATGGAAAAGTACGGTGCCGATGGTGTGAGGGTTGGCATGCTACTATGTTCACCGGCCGGTAACGACCTGCTTTTCGACGAGAGTTTGACCGAACAGGGACGAAATTTCTGCAACAAGGTTTGGAACGCTTTCCGACTGGTTAAAGGCTGGCAGGTTGATGCCAGTGCCCAGCAACCCGAATCGGCAAGAGCTGCCGTTGAGTGGTTTAACAATGTGCTCAACAAAGCCATTGAGCAATGCGACGATGACTTTGATAAGTACCGTATCTCGGAGGCTTTGATGAACCTATATAAACTTTTCTGGGATGAATTCTCATCGTGGTATCTGGAGGCAATTAAGCCGGCCTACGGACAACCCATCGATGCGGTTACCTATAATGCAACCCTCGAAATTTTTGAGAAAATACTCGCGTTGCTTCATCCCTTTATGCCCTTCATTACCGAGGAACTTTGGCAACACCTGCGCAATCGCGCCGATGGCGAAAGCATTATGGTTAGCCAAATGCCCAAATCAACCGGTGTAGATGAGGAACTGATTAAAACCTTTGAGCGGGTTAAGGAAACCATTGCAGGAATCCGAAACATTCGGCAGGAGAAGAATATTGCCCCTAAAAATCTGCTTAAAGCATCCATTCGCACTACCAATTGGTTAAGTAAAGGATTTGAGGAGATTATCAAGAAACTTGCCGGGCTGGAACTGCTAAGCTATACCGATGGTAAGATTGAGGGTGCTGCTTCGTTCATGGTAGGTGTTGATGAGGTTTACGTTCCACTCCAGGGATTAATTGATGTTGACGAGGAACGGCAGAAAATCCTTGCAGAACTTGAGTACACCCGAGGGTTCCTCAATAGCGTAATGAAAAAGCTCAGCAACGAACGATTTGTGAACAATGCTCCCCCAAACGTGGTAGAGCTTGAGCGCAAAAAGCAGAGCGATGCAGAGGCTAAAATTAAAGCGCTTGAGGAACGATTGAAGGAATTGAAGTAGTTTAGTATTCTAACCTAAAGCTTTAGTCGCACTCGTGATATAACGGGTGCGATTTTTTATTTACGAGCACAAACGTTATGGTTATCGAAATAGTTATGCAAACTATTATATCCTGCTCAATCGGCTAAATCCAGTGGAATCGCAGACCTAAACTGGGCATAATATACATAAAATCGGCATTTAAGCATTTGTTTAGTTTCCCATCCACAAAAAGGGTTATGTTTAGGGCCGAACGAGTGGACAGTTTAATGCCGGCAACTTTTTGCTCAATTCCAATTCGAGCAATGAAATCGGGTGAAAATGAGTTCTCATTATCCAAAGTCCTATTTCCGCCCTCAATCCCAAAGCCAAAGTATGGATTAAGCACGATGGGTATGTAAAACTTGGCATCTATTCCATAGCGGAAACTTCCTTTTTCCCAAATCGTAGTGTTTTGCTTATCGATGAGGGAGTTTAGGAGCAATCCTTCCTTGCCTGCCCAAATGCCAATGGCTATTTTCTTGTTAATGGAAAAGTCGCTTGTGCAGATTTTGCTCAAACGGTAAAATTGAATATCAACGCCAGTTGGCTCAACAATATCGGCACCAACTCCAACTCGCCAACGGCCCGTATATTCGTTTTTTTGCTGCAACCAGTTCGTTCGTTTTTGTTGGGCATGCAATGTGTTTGATGATAACGCTATGATTATACTCAAAATGATTATGCCCAAAAAATTATACCTCATTCTGCATCAGATTTTTTAAAACTTTAAAATTGAGAAGACCATGCAATTTATAAAAATTTCGTTTAGTTGGTTTTACAGTGTTCATGTAAAGATTTATCAAAATCATTCATTCCGAACTTTCGGAATGAATGGATTTTGTTAGTGGGTTCGTCAATTAGTTTTTTTGAATTGACGGATTTGGGGTAAACGCATCCCAAATTCTCAATTCTCTATTCTTTATTGATTAGAAATAAACCCGAATAGCTTTTCGATAACTAATGAATAGTTAAACTTAATACAGAAAAATAACAACTTTTGGCAGTTGAATATAGAATAAATACCCATAAAATACGTGATGGATTAAGTAAATTTCTACAAATGCTAAAAGTGCTATAAAATGATGTTAATAAACATAACCGCAAACGAATGCAATCTCGATTGATTTTGTAGCTTTGACAAAATTTAAAATGTAGGGACTCATGAACGATTCTGAAATCCTGATGAACCCCAATGATTTGGTTCGCTATCTGAAGAAACCCGCATCGGAGTTTACCAAAAACGACATCATTCGTTACTGTGAGGAGAATGATATAGAGATGGTTAACTTCCGCTACGTGGCCGAGGATGGGAAGCTCAAAACTTTAAACTTTGTATTATCGTCGAAGGAACACCTCGATTCTATCTTATCGGCAGGTGAGAGGGTTGATGGGAGTAGCCTATTCTCGTTTATCGAGGCTGGTAGTAGCGACCTATATGTTATACCCCGATACCGAACAGCCTTTGTGAATCCATTTGCCGATGTGCCAACCATCGATATACTCTGCTCGTTCTACGATAACACCGGTAAACCTCTCGAGAGCGCCCCTGAGAATGTTCTCCGTAAGGCACACGACTTGTTCAAGAAGGAAACCGGAATGACTTTTAAGGCGCTTGCCGAGCTGGAGTACTACGTTATTAGCGAACGCGAAGATTTTTACCCGGGTGTTGACCAAAAAGGTTACCATGCGTCGGAGCCCTTTGCCAAATGGGAAAATCTCAGGCGCGAAGCGCTTATCTTCATAGCACGTGCCGGAGGTAAGGTCAAGTATGGACACTCCGAGGTGGGTTGCTTTATGACCGACGAGCATCTTTATGAACAGCATGAGATAGAATTTCTACCCATGCCCGCTGAGGAAGCAGTTGAACAGCTTATAATAGCCAAGTGGATTGTCCGCATGCTTGGCTACCGTTATGGTGTAGATATTAGCTTTGCTCCAAAAATCACTGTTGGCAAGGCAGGCAGTGGTTTGCATTTCCATATGATGGTGGAAAAGGACGGCAAGAACATGATGGTTGAAAATGGTAAATTAAGCGATACTGCTAAGAAAATGGTAGCTGGCATTCTCGATGCAGCCGATGCTATTACCGCTTTTGGTAATACTATCCCCATATCGTATTTACGTCTTGTTCCTCATCAGGAAGCGCCCACCAACATTTGTTGGGGTGAGCGTAACCGCTCGGTAGTAATTCGCGTGCCGCTTGGATGGATTGGTGCTGAGCACATGGTTCAACATGCAAACCCGAACGATTGCAGCGTATACGAAGCAAAGGAAAGCAAGCAAACCGTTGAGTATCGTGTTGCCGATGGTTCGGCAAACCCTTACCTTACCGTTGCTGGCCTTATTGTTGCTGCACTCGACGGACTTCGTCGCCCCGATGCACTGGAATTGGCTGAGAAACTCTATGTTGATGTCAACATTTTTAAACCTGAGTTCAAGGAACGTCTTGCCAGCCTAAAGCAGTTACCTGCATCGTGTTGGGAATCGGCCGAAGCCCTCGAAGCCAAAAGGCAAAAGTTTGAAAAGGACGGTATCTTCCCTCCCGGTATGATCGATTCAATAGTGGCTAAGCTTAAAGCCTATAACGATAAGGGATTAAGCGAAAAACTTTACGGAAACAACGCTGAGATTGCCAAACTGGTTGCCCAATTCTTGCATATAGCATAACGGTAATCAACAATAATCAATGCCGATCAAATTTGGTCGGCATTTTTTATATTCTTAAGCCAAAGCCAATGTTCAGATGCCCTGCAACGTTCACAAACCTTGCATAGCCGCTACTGATAGGCACTTTAGCAAATGCAACTGTTGTTTTTGCCCCCAATACAAGGTAAAAGTGCTTTGACATGTCGATTAGGCGTTCAGCGCTTGCTAAAACTACAGGCCCGGTAGGATAGTAGCCCATATCCCAATCATCGGTTGAGTTTCCAAACTCAAGTCCACGAATTTTTGACTCAGGATGTGCAATTACAAGTCCTAGCCCTGTTCTGAACCTATAATTTCCTTTTTCAATTCCGTAGTTGAAAATCAGCATGTTGAACCCGTGCGATACGTTAAATTTTTGCACTTCGGCAGTAGTGTTCTTCAGGTAAAGCTTGTGATGTATTAGTTCTGCTTCAAAAATCCTTTTCCCAACTTTTTTCCCTAACCGAATATCCCAGTAAACCGGCAAAGTGAAAGGCTCGGTTTTAAATCGGGCAGTCATTCTAATGGTTGGTAAGCCGTCCTGATAAATGGTCAGTGGCATTGATAAATTATACACACTCCCACCACATACCTCAGCGTACCACTGGGCATTTAATCTGCCCGGTAGTATTGTGGTAAGTAAAAGTGCAATCCAAAATAATTTAAAGCCACTGTTGGAGTTGCTCGGCAATTCGTTCCGATGCTTTTCCATTGCCATATAAATCGATATCGAAGTTCGATTTTTTGTTTACCATTTCGCTAAAGGCGTTGTAAATAGCCACGGCATTAGCGCCTGCTAAACGATTAAAACCATGTTCAACCAGTTCTATCCATTCGGTTTGCTCGCGTAGGGTAATACAGTGTTTCCCGAAAAAGAATGCTTCCTTTTGCAGCCCACCGCTATCGGTCATCACCAGCTTGCTGTTGCTAATGAGCATAAGCATATCAAAATAGCCAACCGGTTCAATAATGGTAAATTCGGGCTTAATGCCCTTTGTATCCAGGATTTTCCGTGTGCGAGGGTGCAATGGCACCACTACACTTAACTCGCAGTTTATTTTGTTTAGGGCTTCAATGATTTGCTTAAGATTATTGGTATCATCGGTATTCTCTTGCCGGTGAATGGTTGCCAAGATAAAATCGGAACGAAGTTTGAGCCGCTCCAGAATTTTCGATGATGATTTTGCTTTATCAAGATAGAAGTAGGCTGCATCCTGCATTACGTCGCCACACTTTACAATGTGAGCCTTAAACCCCTCAAAGCCTTCGGCTTTAAGGTTAGCAACCGCAGCATCGGTTGGGCAAAACAAAAGGTTTGATATACGATCGGTAAGTATTCGGTTAACTTCTTCGGGCATAGCCATATTGAACGAACGTAGCCCGGCCTCAACGTGAATAACACGCACATGAAGTTTTACCGCAGCAAGTGCTCCCGCCAACGTTGAGTTGGTGTCGCCATAAACCATAACGGCAGCGGGTTTTTCCTTGAGAATGATTTCTTCAACCTGCTCAAGCATTCGCCCGGTCATTGCTCCGTGGTTAAGGCTATTTACGTTTAGGTTATATGCAGGAGTTGGGATGCTCATCTCCCTAAAAAAGACATCCGACATGTTTTCGTCGAAATGTTGGCCGGTGTGAACTATTGTTTCGGGTATTCCAAATGCCTGCAGTTGTCGGCTAACAGCCGCTGCTTTTACAAACTGTGGGCGTGCTCCCAGAACTGTAAGTAGTCCCTTTTTACTCATTGGTGATTTGATTTAGAATTTCGGCTAACCGGCCTGTTAGAGCCTTGCGGGAGTAATTTTCAATACCTTTGGGTTCCGGATCCAATTTGCCCTGTTCAAAAAGGTTGAAATACCGGGTAAGTGTTTGAATAGCACCATCAACATCATCATAACCGATCACGTTGCCTGTGCCGGTTTCGCGAATGATTTCTGCCAAATCGCCATCGGTTGGTCCTATGGCAAGAATTCGTTTGCCTACGGCAAGGTATTCAAAAAACTTGCCTGTAACAATGCCCTTTGCGTTGGGTGTTTTGTTAACCGCCAGCAGAAGGACTTGAGACCTTTTTTGTAACTCCATTGCCTTACCATGTGGCAGTATGCCAAGGTATTCGAAATTACTTTCAAGGTTTAGCGATTTTATGGTGTTGGTTACCGAAATATCGATTTGGCCAGCCATTACGATTTTAAGTTTTTGGGCAAACTCTTGGTTTGTTGAGCACATCCTGTTTAATGCTTGCCATAGAACCATGGGGTTACGGGCCGCATTCATTGTCCCAACGTAGCAAATGGTAAAGCTATTATCATTATCACTTTGAGTATCGCCATTGGGAATATCATCGGAATCAAAACCATTGGGTAGAACAAAAAGATTCTTTCCCCCTAAATCATCAAATTCTCGCTTCATCTGTTGCGATACCACCAGCACACAGTCGGCAGTTTTTATAACCTCCCGCTCAAGTTTATGGTGATACCTATCGGCAAGTTTGGTAAGCCGCAAGTCATGGTAAAAATCGATGTTGGTCCAAGGGTCCCGGAAATCGGCAAGCCATGGTATACTGCACCTACGCTTAAGCTTAAGCCCAATAAGATGCATGGAGTGAGGTGGCCCAGTGGTAACAACAGCATCAACAGGATGTTGCTTGAGGTAACGTTTCAGAAATTTTACCGATGGCCTGACCCAGAATATACGGGGGTCGGGTATCAGAATATTTCCCCGTATCCAAACCATCAACTTTGCCACCAGCCCTTTTTTACCGCTATTGTCGGCAAAACCAAGCCCCAACCTTTTGCCCTTACGGCCTGTAAGCCATCTGTAAATGTCGTAGGGTTCCCATATCGGTCGTTTGATAACTTCGATATTCTCAGGGATATCTTTAAATAGGGAATGGTCGTCGTAAAAGGATTCAGGGTTTTCAGGGGTATAAACAATGGGTTCCCAGCCAAAATCGCGCAGATACTTTACAAACTTAAGCCAACGCTGTACTGCCACCCCTCCCGATGGCGGCCAGTAGTATGTAACTATTAAAACCCTTTTGCGCGGTAATTGACCCATGAATTTTTTGTTAAAGATAGATAGATTAAAGAAATCAGACAAGTGATTATCATGTTGGAATGGTTCATTGAAAAAGCCTTCGTTTTTCAGAGCAACTTTTTTTGGTGTCGCTATAGAGTATGCATTGAAAATCAATTCAAAACTTTGTTTTAAACCATATAGTAATTCGACAATCAAAAAAAAGTTATTGGCCTAAATAATACGCATTATGATGAAAAAATGGTTCATGTTAACCATTGCGATACTTGCAAATGTTAACCTTTTTGCACAAGAAAGCGCTAACCCCCTGTGGATGCGTTACCCAGTTATTTCGCCTGATGGGAAATTTATAGCATTTTGCTATAAAGGCGATATTTATAAAGTTCCGGCAAACGGGGGAGAAGCCCGAATCCTAACTACAAATCCGGCTTACGATTTTATGCCGGTTTGGTCGCCCGATGGCAAAAGAATTGCCTTTGCCTCCAACAGGTTTGGCAATTTCGATATTTTTGTAATTCCTTCCGAAGGAGGTGAACCAACCCGTTTGACCTTTCACTCTGCCAACGAGTATCCAACGGCATTCACTCCCGATGCAAAAGAAATTCTGTTCAGCGCAACCATTCAGGACGATGCCAAAAATGTCCTTTTCCCCAGCGACATTCTTTCAGAACTATACATAACCCCTGTTAATGGCGGGAAAGTAAGACAGGTGCTTACAACACCCGCCGAGGGAGCAGTGTTTAGCTCCGATGGCAGATATATTGCCTACCACGATGTTAAGGGGTATGAAGATGTCTGGAGAAAGCACCATCAATCGTCGGTAACCCGCGATATTTGGATTTACGATACAAAAACTAATACCCACAAAAAGTTAAGCTCATTTGAAGGGGAAGACCGAAATCCACTATTTTCGGCCGATGGGAAAGCCATATATTACTTATCCGAAATAAATGGCAGCTTCAACATTGCCGAGCAGGATATCGATTTAAAAAATCCTCCTAAAGTTCTTACAAATTTTACCAAACATCCCATAAGGTTTTTATCGTTTGCTAACAATACTTTTTGCTTTCATTATAATGGCGAAATTTACACAATGCCATTAAACGGAGCCCCCAAAAAGGTTGCCATCAGTATTGCCACCGATAAAACCGAACAGGAGGTGAAATTTGAATCACTCTCAAAAGGAGCAACCGAAATGGCTGTTTCGCCCGACAGCAAAGAAGTTGCCTTTATTATAAGGGGCGATGTTTTTGTAACCTCAGCCGATCACAGCATTACCAAGCGCATTACCAGCACTCCGGAGCAAGAACGCTGGGTTAGCTTCAGCCCCGATGGGAAAAAATTACTGTACGCATCGGAGCGCAATGGCAGTTGGAATATCTACCAAACCTCTATTTTATCGGCCGATGAACCCAATTTCACTTTGTCAACCTTGTTGAAGGAGGAACCAATTATTACCATCCCCGAGGAAACTTTCCAACCGGCCTACTCACCCGATGGTAAAGAGGTGGCTTTTTTGAAGGAGCGTACAACGCTCTGCGTTATGAATCTCGAAACAAAACAAATCAGAACAATTCTCGACGGGAAGTACAATTACTCCTACTCCGATGGCGACCAATGGTACCAATGGTCGCCCGATGGGAAATGGTTTGTAGTTAGCTTTATGGAACTACCTTCATGGCCCGATTCCGATGTTGCTCTGGTTAAGGCCGATGGCTCAGGTCAATTCTTCAACCTGACAAAGAGCGGATACGAAGATAGTTACCCCAAATGGATGATGGATGGCAAGGCTATCCTTTGGTTTAGCGACAAAATGGGAATGCGTAGCCATGGCTCGTGGGGTTCGCAGTTCGATGCCTATGCCATGTTCTTAACCCAGGAAGCGTATGAAGAATTCAAATTAAGCAAACCTGAATGGGAACTACTAAAGGAAAAACGTAAGAAAGATAAAGAAAAACCCAATAACGACACCAAAGAGAAATCCGAAAAGGACGACAAAAAGGATAAGAAATCAGCGCCAAGCGATAAAGGTATTGAACCACTAAAAATTGATATTGAAAATATTGATAGTCGGAAGGTTAAACTAACCATAAATTCATCGGCTCTATCCGATGCTATTTTGGTTCCCGATGGTGAAAAGTTATACTACCTGAGCCGTTTTGAGAAAGGTTACGACCTTTGGGTAACAAACCTAAAAGACAATGAGACCAAGTTGCTGGTTAAAATTGATGGATATGCCGGGAATCTTCATATCGATAAGGATCAGAAAAATTTATTCTTACTATCTGATGGCGCTTTGATGAAGGTTGAGATTGCCACAAATAAGTTAACAACCATTAAGTTTAATGCGGAGTTTAGCATAAATTACCCCAAAGAGCGCGAATATATGTTTGAGCATATGTGGCGACAGGTGTATAAAAAGTTTTACGATTCAAACCTTCATGGAGTTGATTGGAGTTTTTACAAGAGCGAATACTCCAGATTCTTACCTCATATCAACAATAATTTTGATTTTGCGGAGATGATGAGTGAACTCCTTGGCGAGCTTAATGGCTCGCATACCGGATGCCGGTACAGACCGAATCCAAATAATGCCGACCAAACAGCCGTTTTGGGAGCATTATACGATTATAGCTATTCCGGTAAGGGAATGAAAATAGTTGAGGTTTTAGATAACTCCCCCCTGATTAACTCAAAAGGGAAAGTTAAGGCTGGTGTGATTATTGAAAAGATAGATGGTGTTGATGTAGAAAGCAATACCAACTTCTTTAACTTGTTAAATCGCAAAGCAGGTAAACTTGTTTCCATTGGATTTTATAATCCGGCCAATGGAGAACATTGGACAGAAACCGTTAAACCCATAAGTCGGCGCGAAGAGTCGGAGTTAATATACAAGCGATGGGTAAAGAGATGTAACGATGAGGTTGAGCGCCTTTCCAATGGCAGGATAGGTTACGTTCACGTTAGGGGAATGAACTCGGAAAGTTTTCGGGAGGTTTATTCCGATTTGCTTGGTAAACACAGAGGGAAAGAGGCTGTAATTGTTGATACTCGTTTTAACGGGGGCGGTTGGCTGCACGACGATTTGGCTACTTTGCTAAATGGTAAAAGGTATGTCGATTTCGTGCCACGTGGACAACATATAGGTAGTGAGCCAATTGCTAAATGGTATAAGCCCTCAATTGTGCTTGTTGGTGAGGGTAACTACTCCGATGCTCATGGATTCCCATACGTTTACAAGACCTTGGGTGTTGGAAAACTATTAGGGATGCCGATACCTGGAACTATGACGGCTGTATGGTGGGAAACCCAGATTGATCCAACGCTTGTATTTGGAATACCCCAAATGGGAGTTAAGGATTTAAATGGAAAATATTTAGAGAATCAACAGCTTGTTCCGGATATACAGGTACCTATTAAACCCGAAGAAGCTGCAAATGGTATAGATAATCAAATTAAAACTGCGGTTGAGGAATTGCTGAAGCAGTTAAGTAAATAGGATCAGGTAATAGTAAGGATTGAAGAGGGTGTCGGAGTATTGACACCCTCTTTTTTATAGCACAATATTACCATGCTTGCGCGGAGGGTTTTGCTGGCTTTTGGTTCGGGTCATCTCCAAGGCCTGAATGAGCTTGGAACGTGTTTGCCTGGGTAATATAACCTCATCAATATAGCCCAGTTCCGCTGCTCGATAGGGGTTGGCAAATGTTTCGCGATACTCGTCAATTAGTTCCTGACGGGTTTCCTCGCTGTCAATTTTACTCCTGTAGAGTATATTTACGGCACCCTCGGGTCCCATTACGGCAATTTCGGCCATGGGGTAGGCAAAGTTCACATCGGCGCCAACCTGTTTGCTCGACATCACGCAGTAAGCTCCTCCGTAAGCCTTACGGGTAATCACCGCAATTTTTGGCACGGTAGCCTCTGAGTATGCATAAAGCAATTTGGCTCCATGGCGAATTATCCCGTTCGATTCTTGGTTAACTCCGGGTAGGAATCCCGGAACATCAACAAATGTTACAATGGGTATGTTGAACGAATCGCAGAAACGGATGAAGCGAGCGCCCTTAACCGATGCATCAATATCCAGCACCCCGGCAAGGTGTGCGGGCTGATTGGCTACAATGCCTACGGTATGCCCTGCCATACGGGCAAATCCTACAACTATGTTTTTGGCAAAGAGCGGTTGAACCTCCAGGAAGTTCTTATCGTCAACCACGGTAAGGATAAGTTCCTTGATATCGTAAGGTTTGTTAGGATCGGCAGGGATAAGGGTTTGCAGGGCCTCATCCTCGCGCAGCGGATCATCGGTGGTTGGAAATACAGGAGGTTCCTCCATGTTGTTAACCGGAAGGAAACTCATAAGTTCCCTTACAAGCATTAGGGCTTGCTCGTCGTTTTCGGCAATAAAGTGAGCCACCCCACTTTTTGCGTTGTGGGTTACAGCGCCTCCAAGTTCATCTTTGGTAACATCTTCGTGTGTTACGGCTTTAATAACATCGGGACCAGTAACAAACATGTAGCTGGTGTCCTTAACCATGATAATAAAGTCGGTGAGTGCAGGTGAGTAAACTGCGCCACCTGCGCAAGGTCCCATAATACAGGTTATTTGAGGGATTACACCTGAGCTGCGCACGTTGTTGTAGAATATCTCGGCATACCCGGCAAGGCTTTGAACACCTTCCTGAATACGTGCGCCTCCCGAATCGTTCAGCCCAATAATTGGGGCTCCCATGCGGGTGGCCAGCTGCTGTAGCTTTATGATTTTATCGGCATTTGCCCTGCTCAGCGTTCCTCCAAAAACGGTAAAGTCGTATGCGTAAACGTAAACCAGTCGGCCATCAATTTTACCGTAACCGGTAACCACGCCATCGCCCGGAATACGGTTCTTGTCCATGCCAAAATCGTTGGTGCGGTGGGTTACAAACTTATCAAACTCGTTAAAGGTTCCGGGGTCAAGTAGCTCGATTATACGTTCCCTGGCGGTTTTTTTACCGCCCTCGTGTTGCTTGGCAATACGATCGGGGCCACCGGCCTGTTCGGCCAAGGCATTACGTCGCTCTAACTCCTGATATAGCTCATCAAGTGTTTTCATGCGTAAAGTATAAAGGTTAAAGGATAGAACTTATTCAATTTCAACTAGCGGTTGGTTGGCATTGATGTTGTCGCCCTCATTCACATATATTTTCTTTACCACGCCATCAACTGGGCTTTTGTACTCGCTTTCCATTTTCATGGCTGAGATTACAATGACGGTTGTTCCCTTGGTAACGGTATCGCCCTCGTTAACTGGAATCTTTACAACCCGACCGGGCATGGGGGTCGATATAATTTTATCGGCAGCGTGGTCGTCGAGTGCCTTCCGGCTGCGTTGGTATCGGCTCTGGGCATCAATTATTTCAACCTCGTGCGAGTTGTAAAAGGTGTTCACGTAGTAGTTTTTGGGCCCATCGCCGGGTATTATTTCGATATTGAACGATTTCCCGTTGTGTATGATTGAGTAAACACCGTTTTCAACCTGGGCAATGTCAACCTCATACTCAACGCCATCAACCTCAAAAACGGCCACATTCTCGTCGCGACGCACCAGCTTAACATCGGCTATTCGGTCGCCAATTCTTACTTCAAGTCCCATATTGTAGTCGGTTTAGTTAGTATGGCAGTAAGCTACGCTTCAATCCGAAAGTTTTCCAGTTATCGGAATGGGTTACGGTAAAGTCGCTCATGGCAACCTTTTCCATTTTGGTAATAAAGTCGAAGTAGGCAGCAATAATAGCCATATCCTCAAAAACTTTACTGCCGCGTGGCTGAATGTCCATTAGCTCATCGAGGTGTTCAGGGATAAAGTGGGTGTTATAGTTACCCATCCTGAAATCGTGATTATCCATGATACGCTCAAGGAATCGGATGGAGGTTTTAACGCCGGTTATCTTATACTCAAAAAGAGCACGTTTCATGCGGTTGATGGCCTCGGTTCGGTCGCGTCCCCATGTAATGAGCTTGCTGATCATGGGGTCGTAGTAGATTGGGATTTCGTAGCCTTCGTAAGCGTAACCATCGGTTCGAACGCCAAGACCGTTGGGCTCGCTGATGTGACGGATAAGCCCGGGCGAGGGCATAAAGTTATTGAATGGGTCTTCGGCCAGTATTCGGCATTCAATGGCATGCCCATGCTGGGCTATCTCATCCTGTTTAAACGATATTGGCAGGCCTGAGGCAATGCGGATTTGCTCTTTAACCAGGTCGATGCCGGTAACACGCTCAGTAATGGGATGCTCCACCTGCAGGCGGGTGTTCATTTCAAGGAAGTAGAAGTTGTGGTTGGCATCAACCAGAAACTCGATGGTTCCTGCTCCAACGTAGTTAACAGCCTTGGCTGCTGCCACAGCTGCTTTACCCATTTCGTCCCTAAGCTCAGGGGTAAGAAAAGGCGATGGGGTTTCCTCAACCACCTTTTGATGCCTACGCTGTATGGAGCATTCGCGCTCAAACAGATGAACCGTATTGCCATGCCTGTCGGCAAGTATTTGGAATTCGATATGGTGAGGCGATTCAACATACTTCTCAATGTAAACGGTATCGTCGCCAAAGGCCGATAAGGCCTCGGACTGGGCCATTTTCACAGCCGATATCAGTTCCTCGGGCTTGCGAACCAGTCGCATCCCTTTACCACCACCACCAGCCGAGGCCTTGATGATGACCGGCAGGCCAATCTCGTCAACAATCTTACGAACGGTTTCCATGTCCGAAACCTTTTGCTGGGTTCCGGGAACAACAGGTACTCCGGCAGCAATCATGGTTTGCCGGGCAGTTATCTTGTCGCCCATTTGGTTTATGGCCTGGGGGTCGGGACCAATAAAGGTTATTCCGGCCTCGGCGCATTTGCGGGCAAAATCGGCATTTTCCGAAAGGAACCCGTAGCCCGGGTGAATGGCATCGGCGCCTGCTTTCAGGGCTACCTCAATAATCTTATCGCCATTCAGGTAGCTTTCCCTTGAGGGCGATGGCCCGATGTGGTATGCCTCATCGGCATAGCGAACATGGAGTGCACGCCGGTCGGCATCGGAGTAAACCGCTACGGAGAGTATCCCCATCTCGCGGCACGAACGGATAACCCGGACTGCAATCTCGCCCCGGTTAGCAATTAAAACTTTTTTAATCATAGTTGTCCCAGATATGAATCCGTGACAAAGGTATGGAAAAAAATCTTTTTTGTGCAAGCAATTTTATACAAATATGTTGTTCGGCATAATTATATAGCATGGTTGTTCTTGCTGCAAACGTTTTAAATCAACACTTTCGGTAAAACGTTCGTTTGATTATTTTTATTAAGTCTAAAAGGTAGGATCGGAAGACAAGGAGGGGGAGGGAACAAAACTTTTGGGGGGGGAGATAGCAGAAAGCTGTTACTAAGCCAAGGCTTTGATTTTGTGAAATAAATATCTTAGTGCCTATTAACGATCGCGGGCTGGTGCTGTTTGGGAGATTGAAACTGAAATGTCGACCCTAGAAACAAAGTTGTTGCGTTTATGTGAGAATTTTCCTATCCGATTTCAGCCCAAATGACATTAGCCCGCTGTTATGCAACGTTTTTATTTATTTAAATTTAATAGGTTTTGGTATTTTGATTTCCTTATATGCATTTAAAGCAAATCCATCTGTCATACCAGCAATATAATCACATACAATTACTTTCGGGACATAGCCTTCTTTTTCATAAACAACTTTATAACGTTCCAAATAACTTCCAAAGCGTCTATTTAATTCGATTTTTGAAGATGAATACTTTTCATATACCTGACCATGGTTTGAATATAACTCTAGTAAATAGTCAAAGATTTCTTCAAGTATCTTTTCACCCATATCTCTGTATTTTACAATCGTATCGTGACCATAGATATACTTATAATTAAAATCTTGAAGTATTTTAACTTTTTCAAACATGTCGTCAGATAGTTTTATTTCATCTGTTTTTTGAGATGTTTGTATAATATCAATTACTAATTTATTAATTATTTCTGCATTTTTTGAACCCACTTCTTTGCGTATTTTGGCTGGTATATCTTTAAGTGTTATAAAATCTGCTATTAATGCATCTTCTATATCTCTACCAAGATATGCAATCTTGTCAGAGATTCTAACAATACAGCCTTCATAACTTGAAGCAATACTTTTTCTATCCCTAATTTTATCAATGTTGTTAATTGTTTGTGATGGTTTTAAGGATTGTTGCAATATTTCACCGTTATGATTAATTATTCCATCTTTAACTCCATACGTCAAATTTAATCCTTTCCCATCGTTACATAGTTTTTCCACAACTCTTAAACTATGAACTTCATGAATAAATTTATAATCTGAGTCAAGTTTTCTATTCAAAGCAGTTTCACCTGCATGTCCAAATGGAGAATGTCCAAGATCATGCCCTAATCCAATTGCATAAGCCATTTCTGGATTTAGTTCCCAACCAAAATTATTCAGCCCCTTGCAAATTGTTGCAGCAATTGTTGCTACATGCATTACGTGTTCTATTCTCGTACACACATGATCATTCTCAGGAGCAAAAAAAACTTGAGTTTTATGTTTTAACCTTCTAAATGGCATTGAATGAATAATTGCAGTTTGGTCACGAAAAAAGTCACCACGGATTGGATATTCTTTTTTAGTTTTCCTTTTAATATAGTCTTCAAATGTTAAAGGATTTTTCATAGTCTTTATTTTTGAGGTTTAAATATCGCTGTTCGAATTTGTCAGTCAAAATGTTGCATAACGGTCGGCGGTATGAAATCGTTGGGGATTGCGGGCTACAAACCTGTCCAGTTACACCGAACTTGATGCGGGGAAGAACGCTAGAATAACCACTTAAACCCCAATGTTTTATACCGCTTGTTATGCACTGGCGGTTCTTGTTTTTATCTGTATATCTGTCAATTATGCAATTTTTAATAAACATAATCTTACTGTTTTAAATTGCAAAACGCCATATGAGTTTTCCGATAATAGTTGTTCGTTCCAATTTGATTGTATTTTCAGTATTATATTCTTGATTGATTATAAAATAGAAGAAACTCCCAATTTTTGGTATCCAGTTAATGCGATAGTTCAGCAAGATATTATTGTCTTCATTATTCCATTGGGCGAACAGACTGGTTTGTAGTTTAGGATTGAAAGCATAATCAACACGTCCGCCAATTTCATCAGTTGTAAAGGTTTTCTCGGGTAAACTTATGTAGTTTCGCTGCCAATCCAGACTTACATTAAGATGTTTATTGAAATTGAAAAAAGTAGCGAGTGAAAATTCCTGCCTGTGTCCGGTATAGAATTCACCAACATTAACAGCCGTTTCTGCAGATATTTTTCGTCCTCTGAAAGTGCTTGCTTGAATCTCAAAACGGTTATCCCAGTATTCACCTGCTGGAATATAAATACTGTCAATCAGTTCAAAATCTTCAGTAGGTTTATCGAATATATGTTGTACGTTAAACTCCATAAATTCTCCACTTTTTGATTCGAAACCGAATGGACGCCATTCATAAAAAACTGACTCTGTTTCTTTTGTTTCTTCATTGATATAATAGTTAATATCAATTGGTTTGAAGATTAAATTTCTGAAAAACGGAAGTTTTTTAAAGCGCGGATTGAATTGAAGTTCGGTATAAAGCATTTGATAGTTGTTTCGATTAGTAAAACCCATTTCCGGATTAAACCCTTTTTCAACCGTTGTGAACCCACAATCATATTCAATTACATCATTTGGGTAACTTAAAAAAACATTATAGGAAAGGTTGTCTTTGTTTAAATTGTCATTATTAGCAAAAACTTTGGTTTCAGACAAAGCAAATTCTCCGCCTATAATCAGGTTTTTATTATCGAAAATCTCGGATGTGGAATATGTGAAGTCCGCACCATAAACACGGTTATATCCTTTGTCGGAATATTTTTGCGTGCTTATTAAACCAATACTTGATTGTTTGAAAATATCTTGTTTTACACGAATTATTGAATAGTTGGTTGTAGGAATAGAATCTTTTGCGTAGGTCTGTAATGACATTACACCTATATTGGTCTGGTTTAATTTACCAAAAAGGCGCGCTCCCCCAATTATTGGAACTACGCTATTTTGGTCAATTCCTATTTTTCGGCTATAGAAAAGCCTTACGCTTCCAATGCTTAAATCGTAATAGTTTTTCCCTTCCAGAAAGAATTGTCGTTTTTCGGGGTAGTAAAGAGAAAATCTCGACAGATTTATTTGTTTCCTGTCCGATTCAACTTGTGCAAAATCGGTGTTGGCAGTGAAGTTTAATTTGAAAGTAGGGGTAATATCAAAATTAACCTCACCTCCAATTTTAGCAGTATTAGTAGGTTTATCGCTGCTTAGTTGAGTGCCTGCAAGTAGGTATGGCTTTATTTCAATTTTTGTCCCTTGACTAATATTATGAAGTCCTGAAATTTTCCCCCCTTGAGATATTTTTTCTATATCGTACAATCTTGACCATCCTTGCCACATCAATTGCTCTTTTTTCCTTCGGATGTTCCTTTCAAAATTTATACCCCAAACCTGTGTGCTGTCTTTGGTGAATTTCAGCGTAGAAAAAGGAATAACCATTTCGGCAAACCAACCTTGTTCGTTTTTTTGCACGGCTACATCCCATACGCCGTTCCAGTCTTTATTAAAATCTTTGCCCTCATCGCCCACCCAAATATCAGCCAAAGCCCCGTTGGGATTTGTTACAAATAAGTAACCGTTTCGATTGTCATTGAAAGGGCTAATCATAATTTCTATATTATCATCACTTCCCCAACTAAAATCACGGCTCATTTGCTGTGCTGAAATTTTATTGGGTTCACTATCAAAACACCAAATTCCGATATACATTTCGTTTTTATTATAAACAACAGCAATCCGTGTTTTTTCGGTTGCAGACATTCCTTCATTTTGTTCCCTTTGAGTAAAATTTTCAATCGGAACTGCATCAGACCAGCAAGGTTCATTTAATTCTCCGTCAAGTTTAATTTGACCAACAAAAGGCATTGCAATAAGTGTATCGGGCTGTGAATGTTGTCCAAACAGGTTATTGCTCAATACCAAAATTAAAATACTGAAAATAAGTTGTCTCATGATCTAATATAGTCTATTTCCCGATTCATTGTCATTTAGCTGTGTCTTTTCTCCGCTTGTGCATAACTCGTTTATAGGTATGATAAAACCATACAATACATCCTAAATTGGGTGGATATGTATGATTTTAAACATACCAATTGCTAAATTAAAGAAATATTTCAAATTATCAAATGGTGATTTAATATTT
>JBFMGQ010000026.1:0-47411 GCA_040752515.1 Bacteroidota bacterium
CTACAGGGACAACTTCAACTATTGTTTTGAGGGGGGAGGTCTCTTTTTAGTAATGAATTTTAATATCTGATTATCATGCATTTATTGGCGCAAGACCCAATATTTGCATTTTAGTCGGACAATAGTGTTAAAGAATACAATCAGAAAAAAAGGGATAATTGTAATTACCATTATTGGTGTGAAATTGAAGTTGGGATTTACACTAACCTCAATGCTAGTTCCTTTCAGGTTATTAATAAAAATTTCGCTACTTCCCATTTTAAAGGTAGTAGTAGCCCTAATGGTGTGATTCCCTTCGGGAAGTTCAAAACTCAAACTTTCACCTTGGCTAATTGCTCCTTTTTGCTGGCCGTCAATTAAAATTTTAATTTTACCTTCGGTATAATACCTTTCGGTTTTGGGGCGCGAAATTTCAATAGTGTTCATATGAGTTAACTAATAAATTGTTTCCAAAAATCAAACTTACTTGCTTTTGACCAACCATGGCAGCCAAAGGGAAGTTTCTTTCCGTTTAGTTCATAACATAAATCGGGGTACTGATCTATTGCAAAAAGAAGTGCTTCCTGAAGTCCTGGGTATTTGAAATCAGGATTTTGTGTTGCCCAGTAAACGTCCTCGTTAAACTCATGGTATTTTATGCTTTGGTTTAAGAAGAAATTTATTTTTTCTTGATGATTCTCTATTGAATTTAAAAATGATGTAACCTTACGTAATGAAAATCCCCCATTGCCAACCTTGTCGCCAACTATTAGTTTTCTGAAAGGGCGACCCTGAATTTTGAATATTATTGCTTTTGCTTTTAGAAACAGTTTTGGCAGTAGTTTATAGTATTTTGGCTTAAGTAACCATGGGGCACCAATGTAATCGTAATCCTTTTCACACCAGGTAATTAGTTCGTCACGAAAAACCCATGCATCTAACTGATATATGAGTATATACTTAAAATCGCTAAAGGTATTATAGAATGTTTTGGAAAGCATTAAGGTATTGTAACCTTCTATCCCTTTAAAAAATATATCTTCAAAGTGTATTACTTCCCAGTGTGGGAATCTACTTTTTATTTCAGAAAATATTGAAAACGGGCAAACAATTGCTTTAGGGTGCTTGTGAAGCACCTTTTCACATTGAATAAGAGATTTGTATTCATTGCTATCAAGCTCTGACTTATAAATTGGGATTACTACTTTTACTAATTTACCCATAGAAAAATTATAATAATTGAATAGCTTCAAGATATTTTATGCGATTTTTTTCAAAATCAACCGATTTGCACTCTATATTTGGTTTGGTAGAAATTAAACTTTTAAATTCATCTATATTGTTATAAAACAGACAGCAATAATATTTTTCAAGAAGTTTAAAATTAGAATGAAGAATCATGGGCTTATTGAATGCCTCCGAAAGATTAAATATTCCTGAAATTTTGTATTTAAGGTATTCATTACTATTGGGATTTAACAAGGGTAATAGGTAATCAGCCTTTTGAATGTAGGTATTAAAGGTTTCTTGTTTAATAAAAGAATCGAACCAAACGAAATAATTTTCCAAGTTTAAATCTTTAATTCTTCGAATAATAGCAAGTCCATCGCCTTTTTTAGAATTTCCCAAAAGAATAAATTTTAAGTTATTCAATCTATTAGTATGGCATAAATCAATTAGCCAGATGTAATCCCTTCTTTTTATTTCAATGTTACCGGGTATTGCTATCCAAATATCATTGCCCTTTTCTATGGTCTCATCTAACTCAAAATTGGGGAACAAGCTTGTATTTATTGAGGGGATTTGATACATCTTGCCAATTTCAGTATCTTTCAAGTATTCTGCAATAACTATATATTTCGAAATTTTACGCGAAATAAATTTCTGCCCTTTACTTTTCTCTATTTTTTTAAGGTTGTGTATTATGCCAAAGAAGTTTATACCCTTTAAAAAGGGCAAAAGAATAAACTTTAATACTTTACTGCCTTGCGCCGTATTTAGTATAATCGCAGATGTGGTTTTTCTTACCTTTAGTAAATATAACCATAGTTTAAGGTATGATGTCGTTTTACTGAAATTGTATGCTTTAATGTTGCATATTTTATTCAAGTATTCAATATTTACCATTGTACTATTGGAGCAAATAACCTCAACTTCATACCCGCTTTTTGTAAGATAAATAACTTGGGGGTAAATACATTCAGAATGATAATTATAAAACTCTATAATTATTACTTTTTTTGATGAATTATTGTTATTTGATTTATTTATCTTCATTGTTTTCCTTTATTTAATAAGAATTTGTAATGTAAATAAAAAAACAGGCATCGAAAGATTGATGCCTGTGCAATATTACATTAAAAAACCAAAATACCAAAACTACATTTCGTTGGGTAATTCATCGCCTGTGAATGCAGGGTATACATCGGTCATGTAGTTCATATAGAGTCCTAGGCGGGTCGTCCATCGCAATTGGCCAACCACCCATTGGTGAAATTCTTTTGGGTATTTCCCTGTGATGAGCACTATAAACCAAGCAAGAAATACTAAAATATATATGAAAATACTTCTAAAGAATAGAATAAATAAGTGGGGTATATAAACATAAAGCCAACCAAAAAAGAAACGAATAAGCATTAACGAACGGCTTACCCGTTCAGGGTACTCAACTTCGAGCGAGGTGTACTCATCGGATCCATGGATGCCAAATGAAGGATAACCATCGGATACATTATATATTCTTGCATTTAACCGTAAAATCCATCTTATCAAACCTACTTGAAAATCGAATAGGCTTTTGGGGTATCTTCCAGTAAAAAGTATCGCCCAAAATGCAATAATTTGAAGTATTTGTGCCCATAGTGACACAAATATTAAGAGAAAACCATGCGGTAGGAGTATATACAACCAACCGAAAAATGTTCTCAGGAGCAACTCTGCCCTTGAGTAACGTTCTTGATGTAGAATTTTTAGTTTCATTTTTTTTGTGTTTTGGTGGTTTTTTACTTAGTAAATTTAGTCAACTTTTTTAATTTAAGCATAAAACCCCTTTTAAAAAATTAGTATATTAGCAAATGCTTGTGGTTGCAAGTGTTTCACATCGCAATCGTGTGAATACTAAGAAACCAAATTGAATTAAACTAACTATAACATGAAACAAAAACATCTTTACAGCTTAAGAAACCTTTTGTTTGCGGCGATGATTGCTGCAACAATGGTGTTTGCTTCGTGTAAGCAACAACCCAAAGAGGTAGAACCATTCAGAGTTGAGCATGCCGATTGGGCTTACAATGCTACTATTTACGAAGTAAATGTTAGGCAATACACACCCGAAGGAACCTTTAAGGCTTTTGACCAACACTTGCCCCGCCTAAAGGATTTGGGTGTCGATATTCTTTGGTTTATGCCCATTCATCCCATAGGAATTGAAAACCGTAAGGGAACACTCGGAAGTTATTACTCTGTAAAGGATTACTACGGTATTAACCCTGAGTATGGGACTTTAGAAGATTTTAAGGCTGTGGTGGTTAAGGCTCACGAATTGGGAATGAAGGTTATTATTGATGTAGTGGCCAATCACACTGCACACGATGCAGTACTAATGGCCGAGCATCCCGATTGGTATGTTCGCGATTCATCGGGTAGGGTAGTATCGCCATTCGATTGGACCGACGTGGCAAAGCTCGATTACACTAAACCAGAGCTTCGCAGGTATATGATTGATATGCTCAAATATTGGGTCAAGGAGGTTGACCTCGATGGGTTCCGCTGCGATGTTGCAGCAGAAGTACCAACCGATTTCTGGAACGAGGCTCGTGCCGAACTCAATAAGCTTGGCAAACCCATTTTTATGCTTGCTGAGGCCGAAACGCCTGAACTACAAAAATATGCTTTTGATGCCGATTACGCATGGGAGTTCCATCACATCTTGAATGCCATTGCTCAAGGCAAGAAAAAAGTGGTTGATTTGGAACAATATCTACTTAAAAAGGCTGCCACCTATCCTAAGAACACCATCAAAATGAACTTCATAACCAATCACGACGAAAACTCCTGGAACGGAACTGAATTCGAACGCATGGGCGATGCAGTTAGGACCATGGCTGCCCTTACCTTTGTTATCGATGGTATGCCTCTAATTTACAGCGGCCAGGAAGTAGGATTTAACCGTCGGTTACAATTCTTTGAAAAGGATCAAATTGATTGGACCGATGCGAATAACTTTACCGAATTCTACAAAAAACTTACTGCCCTTAAAAAAGAGGCCAATGTTCTTGATGCTGGCGATAGGGGTGCCGATATTTTCCGCGTTATCACCACTGCCGATAGTTCCATTTTTGCATTTATTCGCGAAAATGAAACCCAAAAGCTCTTTGCCCTTTTCAACCTATCTCCCAAGGAGCAAACATTTAGCTTTACTGGCGATGCCCATTTGAATACTAATTATGTTGAGTATTTCAGTAATACTCCTAAAGAATTCTCAAAGGACGAAAAGGTTACCTTAAAACCATGGGAATTCTTAATTTATCATAATAAAAAGTAGCAACAGCGATTTTTATAAAGAGGTTGCCTATTTGAGGCAGCCTCTTTATGTTTCTTGTAATTCTAAGTAGTAACCACCAGTAATCATTTAGTAATTATTACATATTTCGCTTAATGCCCTACTTTTGCTTTTAACAACTCTTATTTAGATTGATTTTTAACAACCATAAAATCCCTTTTCTATCCCAATATCTTTCTACTTTTGTGAAAAATTTGAAAAACAATAAACACCGATAGCATTATGTATTACAATGTGCCTGTTGTTGGGAAGGTTCACTGGATAGGGGTGAACGATCGCCGTAAAAGGCTTTTTGAGAACATTTGGCCCTTGGATAGAGGCGTTGCTTACAATTCCTACCTGATTGTTGATGATAAAACCGCATTGATCGATACCATTGAGGATCGTGCGGCAGGTAATTATATTGAACGTATAGAGGCATTGCTAAACGGGCGTTCGCTAGATTATTTGATCATCAATCACATGGAGCCCGACCATTCAGGGGAGATCAAGGAAATTTTTAATCATTTTAAGGGCGTGAAACTTGTTGGGAATGCAAAAACCTTCAAAATGGTTGAAGCTTACTGGGGCATCACGAGTAACCTTGTTCAGGTTGACGACGGTGATGCATTAGACCTCGGTTTCCATAAGCTTAAGTTTATAATGACACCTTGGGTTCATTGGCCCGAAACCATGATGACCTACGATCAAACCGAACAAATCTTATTCTCTGGTGATGCCTTTGGTAGTTTTGGAGCTTTAGACGGTGGAATATTTGATGATGAAATTAATTTCGATTTCTTTGAGGATGAAATGCGCCGCTATTACTCAAACATCGTGGGTAAATACAGTAATATGGTACAAAAGGCTTTTGCAAAGCTAAAGGGTATCCCTGTTAAGGTTGTGGCATCGACCCATGGACCTATATGGCGATCAAATCCTGGCAAGGTGCTTGAACTTTACGACCGCTGGAGCCGCTATGAAGCCGAAGAGGGCGTTGTTATCATCTTTGCATCGATGTATGGGAATACCGAGGATATAGCCGATTATATTGGGCGTAAAATAGCGGAGAGTGGAATTAAGAACATTCGTATTCACGATGTTTCACGCACCCATATTAGCCACCTTATCAATGAAATATGGAAATACCGTGGCCTTATATTGGGTTCATGCGCTTACAACTCCGAGATGTTTCCGTTAATGGAGCAGCTTACCCGTGAACTTATCCACATGGGTATTAAGAATAAAAAACTGGCACTTTTCGGGAGCTACAGCTGGAATGGCGGAGGTGTAAAAAATCTCCTAAAGTTTGCGGAAGAAGCCAAACTTGAGTTGGTTGCTGAACCTGCCGAAATCTATGGTAAACCCAATGCCGAGAAGTTGCAGCAATTCGATGAATTGGCAAGAAAAATGGCTGAAAGCATAAAGTAAAGTAATTTTTAGGCAGAGAGACAAAAAGCAGAAAAGAGACGGTACAAACGTCTCTTTTCTATTTTTCTAACCTTATGTGTTAAGGTTAATATAGTTACTTAAAGTTGTAATGTTTCCGAATAGGCTTTTTAACGTTCCATATACACTTTAAGCCTTTCTTAAAGGTAACAAAATCGCCTGCCTTAACGATATAAACGCCCTCGTCGGTTTTCACTTCAACCTCGCCATCAAGTATCAAACATTCTTCATCGGTGTCGTAGTACCAATTAAAGGTCGATACCTCTTTTGTCCAGATAGGCCAATTCTTTATGCCCATCTTGGCAACTTGATCATCGGTTAGTTTTTCAATAATTACCTTGCTCATAGCTATTTAAACTTGATTTCCTAGCAAAAATAGAAATAAATGCACGAAGTTTAAAATTGTTAATATCTTTGTAAAAGCATTAAAAACACTAATGGTATGGAGTTTAATATTCCCGTAGGTATTGAATACACAGCAACCGAAATAGTTACTAAGAATAACACTGCATCTATATATGGATCGGGGTTAGTTGATGTATTTGCTACGCCAGCAATGGTGGCGCTCATGGAAAAGGCTGCTCTTAATGCCGTTTTACCACATTTGCCTGAGGGTTTCAATACTGTTGGAACAGAAGTTTGTGTAAAACACACCAAGGCCACACCAATGGGGTGGGCGGTTTATAGCAAGGCAACTCTCAAGGAATTGGATGGTAAAAAGCTTGTATTTGAAGTGGTAGCCTGGGACAAGGAGGGAGAGATAGGCAGAGGCACTCACACCCGCTATATCATCGAAAGCAAGAGGTTTATGGAGAAATTTTCGTCGAAATAGATAAAATTTATGGATTTTGACTCATATCAATTTCCCCAATACCATAGGCATACATTAAAAGTTCATTCTTACGAAGTAGATTTTAATCAAAGGCTTACGGTAACGGCTCTGTTTAATTACTTGCAGGAAATTGCTTGGGAGCATGCCCATCTATTGGGTTATGGCTGGGAACATCTTCTGCAAAAGGGCTGGTTTTGGGTGCTTTCACGTGTCGAGGTCCAAATTTATAGGCTACCTCAGTGGACCGATGAGGTAACTCTTATCACCTGGCCTCGCGGAGTTGATGGCGTTTTTGCGCTACGCGATTTTGAGATATACGATCAGCAAGGCAGTAAAATCATTGCAGCAACGTCGAGCTGGTTGGTGTTGAATGTTCAAACCCGCCGCCCTGTTCGTTCCGATTGGTATTCCGATTTCAATTTTGCCAATCGAAGCGCACTACCTCATAATGCAATAAAACTGTCTGAACAGATTAGTAACCCTGATTACATTGAGCGTTTCGTGGTTCGGATAGGCGATATCGATATGAACCTACACGTGAATAATGTGAGGTATATTGATTGGGCCTACAATACCTATAGCATGGATCATCTCCGTAATTTTTATCCTGCAAGGGTTGTTGTTAACTATAATGCTGAAGGTAAGGCAAGCGATAGCATCACGGTTACCCGATTTCAATCTGCTCAGGGTGAAAGTGTTGTTGAGATAAACAATGCCGAAACCTCAAAAAACCTTTGTAGATTGCTGTTTGAGTGGAAAAAAATTTAGTCTTTTTTGGTTAAAATCGTCATTTAGATTTATTTTTGTTTTTGTATATTAGTCGAAACTTGATATTATTCCGATTTTTCTTTAAATAGGTTGTTCCAAAATTGGTGTAACTAACAAAACACAAAAACCATGTTTACCCGGCAGGATATTGAGCAGATGCAAAAAAAGGGAATTACACCTGAAATGGTTGAGCAACAAATTCAATCGTTCAAAAAAGGGTTTCCTTTCATGAGGTTGGTAAAGCCTGCTACCGTTGGCGAAGGCATAATTCGGTTGGATTGCGACGAACTCGATAGCCTTATTGACATGTATCGTGATTTTGATGGTAGTAGGGTAAAATTTGTTCCTGCTTCGGGTGCTGCAACCCGTATGTTTAAACACCTATTCGAGTTCCAGTCTGAATATCCCGTAAAAGGTTTGGATTGTTTCAACGATAAAGGCTTTAATACCATTTATACATTCTTTGAAAAAATAAAACAGTTCCCTTTTTACGATAAGCTTTACAACGAACTCTGGATGCAGGGTTATAAAATGGACGAACTCATTGAAAGCAAGGATTATCTGCCAATTGTAAACACGTTGCTTGGCCCTGACGGATTAAATTACGGAAATCTACCTAAGGCTCTAATTTTATTCCATAAGTATGGCGATATTGCACGCACGGCCATGGAAGAGCATCTGGTTGAAGGGGCTCAGTATGCCCGCGATCGGCATGGTAATGTAAATATCCACCTTACAGTGTCGCCCGAACACATTGCAGGTTTTGAACAGCTTATTGAACGGGTTAAGTCGTTCTATGAGAACCACTTTGAGGTTGTGCTCAATATCAGCTACTCGGTTCAAAAACCATCTACCGATACCATTGCGGTAGATATGGACAATAATCCATTCCGTAACGATGATGGCTCATTGCTTTTCCGGCCTGGCGGGCACGGTGCACTTATCGAAAATCTTAACGACTTAAAGGAAGAGCTGGTGTTTATTAAAAATATCGATAATGTTGCCCCCGATCATCTCAAGCACCAAACAGTTCGGTATAAGAAAGCCCTTGCCGGCATGCTTTTGAGTTACCGTGGTATAATCTTCAGGTATCTCGAGGAGCTTCATAGTCAAAACCTATCGATAGATGAGCTAAGTTCTATTTTGGATTTCACACGCGATGAGCTTTGTGTTATACCGCCGGAATCGCTAAACACATCTAATGCCAAGGAGTTGAGCGATTACTTGATAAAGGTGCTTAACCGTCCAATCAGGATTTGTGGTATGGTAAAGAACGAGGGTGAACCCGGTGGTGGCCCATTCTGGGCGGTAAACCCCGATGGTACTACCTCGCTTCAAATTGTAGAGAGCTCACAAATTGATATGAACGATCCGGCATCAAAGGCAATACTTAATGCATCTACCCATTTCAACCCTGTTGATATAGTTTGCTCTTTTGTTGATTTTAAGGGGAACAGGTTTAATCTATTGAACTATCGTGATCCGCAAACCGGTTTTATTTCCATTAAAAGCAAGGATGGAAAGAAACTTAAGGCTTTGGAATTGCCCGGACTATGGAATGGTGCTATGAGTAACTGGAATAGCATTTTTGTTGAAGTGCCACTTTCAACTTTTTCACCCGTAAAAACTGTAAATGACCTATTAAGAGATGAGCATCAACCCTGTAAGTAGTAAATCTAGTAAAAGCATTTATCGGGGTACTCAATCCTTGTAAGGTATAGCCCTTCGGCCGGTGCTGATGTTCCGGCCAGTTTTCTATCGCGTTTTTCAATTATCAGAGCAAATTCTTCAGGTGTAATTTTTCCCCTTCCCACTTCCATCAGAGTTCCTACTATGGCACGTACCATGTTGCGCAGGAAACGGTTAGCTTCTATATTAAAAATAAGCAGGTTATCATTTTCGCACCATTCGGCTTTGAAAATAATGCAGTTATTGGTTCTTGTATTGGATCCAACCTTGCTAAAACTGGTAAAGTCGGTATAGTTGAACAGCTGCTGGGCTGCCAGCTGCATATTCTCAATGTTTAGCTGGGCATCGTAAAACCACGCAAGCCCAATCCAAAAGGGATCTTTTTTACGGCAAATGACATACTCATAGCCCCGTAACGTGGCGTCGAATCGGGCATTCGCATCCGGTTTAACCCGCCTAATGGCATGAATTGCAATATCATTCGGAACAATCCGGTTTAAACTATGGAGGAACTTGCTATCGGTTTCCAAATAATCAGCATTTGTGTCGAAATGTGCCACGTAGAACTTGGCATGTACACCCGTATCCGTTCGGCCTGCTCCAATGGTCTGAATGTCTTCCTTGAGAAGTATGCTTAGGGCATTATTGATATAGCCCTGAACGCTTATGGCATTTTCCTGTATTTGCCATCCATGGAAGTTAGTTCCCCTGTAAGAGAGGAATATAAAGTAGCGATTCAAGGCCATCTTGATAAGGGTTGGTTTTATTTCTACAAAAATAGCATCATTATATTAGTAACAAAAAAGTGGCTGAAATCCTTTAACTACCTTTATTACAGCCAAATTTTCATTTAACGAAAATTAACACCTCTGGCATCTATTTATTATCATATTTGCAATTGATGGTAATCAGTAAGTTTAATCAAACTTTAAAATAAAATCTTTATGAGTGTTCAATCAACCCTTGACATTAAGGAGCTTAACGAACGAATTAGGCTTGAGAGTTCCTTTGTTGACATTATCAACATTGAAATGGGCAAGGTTATTGTTGGCCAGAAACACCTTGTGGAGTCGCTGTTGGTTGGTCTTCTTGCCGATGGTCATATTCTGCTCGAAGGGGTTCCGGGCTTAGCCAAAACACTTGCCATAAATACTTTGGCCAATATCATTGATGTTAAGTTTAACCGCATTCAGTTTACCCCCGATTTGCTACCCGCCGACCTTATAGGAACACTTATTTACAGCCCCAAATCGGAACAGTTTACCGTTAAAAAGGGTCCCATTTTTGCAAACTTTATTCTTGCCGATGAAATTAACCGCGCCCCTGCTAAGGTTCAGAGCGCGCTGCTCGAGGCCATGCAGGAACGGCAGGTAACCATTGGCGATGAAACCTATAAACTTGAAGAGCCTTTCTTGGTATTGGCCACCCAAAACCCAATTGAGCAGGAGGGAACCTACCCTCTACCCGAGGCACAGGTTGACCGTTTCATGTTAAAGGTGAAGATTGGTTACCCCAAGTTTGAGGAGGAACGCCTAATCATGCGCGAAAATCTTGCCATGCAGTTCCCTAAGCCCGAGAAAGTTCTTAAACCTGCCGACATTGTAAAAGCTCGCCAGGTAGTTCGCGAGGTTTACATGGACGAGAAGATTGAAAAATATATTCTCGATATAGTTTTTGCAACCCGCTACCCTGCACAGTATAACCTGCAGCGCTTTGAGCCCATGATTTCCTATGGCGCGTCACCCCGTGCAACCATTAACTTAGGTTTGGCATCTAAGGCTTACGCATTTATTAAACGACGTGGGTATGTAATACCTGAAGATGTTCGTGCGGTATGTTTCGATGTGCTTCGTCATCGTATTGGTTTAACCTATGAGGCTGAGGCTGAAAATATTACATCGGAGGATATTATTACTGAATTGCTCAACACCATCGAAGTTCCTTAACCGATTATGAAGCCACTGGCTATATTATTCGTCATTGCTACAATCGTTTTTTTGAGCCTATCGGTTAGCGCTCAGAATTACATTGGTTTGCATAAGGACGATATAGCCAAGCATATGCCGCAGGAGTATAAAGGTTTCTACTTTGAAAAGGAGGTCAATGTTGACGACCGCGGATTTTTGAAGTACGTAAATACCATCGAGGAACAAACCATTCTTTTTATGATTGACTCCGACGGCTATTGCACGGCGGTCTCGCGAATGTATAACACGTGGCTTTACGATCAGGTAGTTAACGAGTTGAATAGCAAGTATCAACAGGTATCAATCAATAAGTGGCTTGAGGTGAAAGAAGGCAAACTCTACGATTTAATCCTAATAAAAGGGAAATGGTTTCTTACCTTAACCATCAGGCCACATAATAAATAGTATAAGCCGTGGAAACTGCTGAACTTCTCAAGAAAGTTCGACGTATTGAGATAAAGACAAGGGGGTTAACCCGTCAAATATTTGCCGGTCAGTACCATAGCGCATTTAAAGGTCGTGGTATGGCTTTTAGCGAGGTAAGAGAGTACCGCGTGGGCGATGATATCCGTAGCATCGATTGGAATGTTACGGCACGCTACAATCAACCCTATGTTAAGGTTTTTGAGGAGGAGCGCGAGCTTACCGTTATGCTTCTGGTTGATGTTAGCGGTTCACAAAACTTTGGTTCCACCTTGCAGTTTAAAAGGCATGTGATTGCTGAGGTTGCTGCTGTACTGGCATTTTCAGCCATTCAGAATAACGACAAGATAGGCGTAATCCTCTTTTCCGATAAGGTCGAGAAATTCATTCCGCCACAGAAAGGCAGCAAGCATATACTCAGAGTGATTAGCGAACTGCTTAACTTTGAGCCTACGGGCAAGGGAACCAATATTGCTGAGGCTTTAAGGTTTTTGACCAATGCCATTAAAAAGCGCAGCACTGCTTTTGTTTTAAGCGACTTTATCGATTTTGACGAGCCAAATAATCAACCAAGGTTTGCCGATGCTATCAGCATAGCCAATAACAAGCATGATGTTGTGGCCATACGAATTTATGACAATCGGGAAACACTTTTGCCTCCTGTTGGTCTTGTTCGTTTTACCGACGCCGAAACAGGAAAAGATTTTTGGATTGATACCGCAAGTGAACAGGTTCAAAACCAATACAGGCAATGGTGGAACATAACCACTGATAATCTGAAACAAACGTTTACCAAGGCTAAGGTCGATTGGGTATCGGTGCAAACCGACGAGGATTACGTAAAACCCTTATTGTTGCTTTTTAAAAGGAGGTCAAAATGAATTTGAAGCGTTTGGGTTTTATTGCGTTTACATTATTAACCTTTAGTGCTAACGCCCAGGTTGATCAAATTGAGATTTACACTTACTTAAATGCCGATACAATATTCTTAGGCGATAGGGTAGAATTTTCCATAAAAGCAACCGGGAAGGGGAAATTCACGTTATTTCTTCCAGAATTAGCCGATACCATTCCAGGAGGCTTTTACATCATTGGAAAACCTACCATCGACTCTACCATTAAAAATAATGATCTGAGCTACAATGTTAAACTTCCGGTTACAGCTTTTAATCCGGGAAATGTTAGTGTGGCCAAGTTCCCTGTATTGGTAAAACAGGGCAACAATGTTGATACAGCTTGGGTAACAACCAAAAGTTTATTTGTAAAGCTTGTGCCTCGCGATACAACGCTAAATGATATTAAGGATATTAAGCCCCCCATTAAGGAGCCCATCCGTTTCTCGGAAGTTGCCCCTTGGGCTGGATTGGGTTTACTTTTGGCTGCAATAATAGCCTTACTTATTATGTATTTTAGGAGCCGCAAGCAAAACAAGCCTTTTCTTAATCTCTTTAAACCTAAGGAACCCGCCCATGTTGTTGCACTCCGCGAGTTGATGTTGCTTGAGGAAAATAAGGAGTGGGCTACGGAAAATCCCAAACTCTACTACACTAAACTCATTGACATACTTCGCAACTATCTGGAGGGTCGCTTTGACATTAAAGCCCCCGAACAAACAACAAGCGAGATACTTTCCGAATTAGGTAGGCTAGATTTCGATTTTTCAGATTACATCAATACCCTTCGCGACTTACTCTTTACTTCCGATTTGGTGAAATTCGCCAAGCATACCACTACCATTGAGGAAAATCATCGCTATCTAAAGTTTGCTTTCGATTTTGTCAATGGTACCAAGCCTATAGAGACCTCAAACGACGAAGAAACACAGACTGACTTGTTAAACAAGACCGATAAAACCGATTTATCAACCAGTAAATCAAATTAGCCGGTTATGCTTTTAGTTGTCTATGCAAATCCAAAGCTTTTATACCTTTTACTGCTAATTCCTGGTTTAGTGGCCTGGTATTTATACAGGCTACATAAGTCAAGGGCGGCTGTAACTATTTCAACCGTAAAGCCTTTAGGCAATACCAGTAAATCGGTAAAGGTTTACCTGCGCCACTTGCCATTTGCCTTAAGAATAATTGCATTGGTTTTAGCAATAATTGCTTTAGCACGCCCACAATCAACCAACATACAGCGTAATGTAACTACTGAGGGAATTGACATAGTTCTATCAATCGACGTATCGGGCAGTATGCTTGCCCGCGATTTTAAACCCGATAGGCTTGAGGCAGCTAAGGATTTAGGCATAAAGTTTATTAGTGGCAGAGCTAACGATCGCATTGGTTTAGTAATTTTTGCCGGTGAGAGTTTTACGCTGTGTCCATTAACCACCGATAGGGTTACACTGATTAACCAGTTTAAAACAATTGATATTGGCGTTCTTGAGGATGGAACAGCTATTGGTTCGGGTTTGGCTACTGCCATATCCCGGTTAAAGGAAAGCGATGCTAAAAGTAAAGTGATAATATTACTCACCGATGGCGTTAACAATCGTGGCGAAATTGCACCCATGACTGCCGCCGAAATGGCTAGGACTTTTGGCATTAGGGTTTACACCATTGGTGTAGGAACCTATGGAACAGCACCTTACCCTGTTCAAACCCCTTTTGGAACCCGTTATCAGGATATGCAGGTTGAGATTGATGAAGAGCTATTAAAGGGTATAGCTCAAATGACTGGCGGGGAGTATTTTAGAGCAACCAACAACAAGGCACTTGAGCAGGTTTACCAAAAAATTGACCAGCTCGAAAAATCAAAAATCGAGGTTAATGAGTATGCCAAGCGCGAGGAGAAATATAGAGGTTGGCTATTGGCAGCGTTAATTTTACTCTCATTTGAGTTTGTTTTACGTAGAACCTATTTATTAGGAATATAAACTGGAAAGCCATGTTTCGTTTTTCTAATCCCGAATATCTTTATCTTTTGCTGGTTATTCCAGCTTTTGTGGGGTTATTTTGGTATTCCATCCGTAAGCAAAAGCAGTGGATTAGCAGTTTTGGTGTTTTCCAAACTGTTTTAAAATTAATCCCGGGACATTCGTTTAAACGTTTATGGATAAAATTTACCATTGCCGCGGTTGCTTATTCATTGATTGTTTTTTCGCTTGCCGGCCCGCAAGTTGGCGCTAAACTTACCGAAGTTAAACGCAAGGGCATGGAGATGATCATAGCCCTTGATGTTTCCAACAGCATGCTGGCGCAGGATATTAAACCCAGTAGAATTGAGCGTGCCAAGCAAGCCATATCGCAGCTTATTGATAGATTTAGTAACGACCGCATTGGTTTGATAGTTTTTGCAGGCGATGCCTACATACAACTTCCCATTACTAACGATTACGCTTCAGCTAAACTATTCCTCTCATCAATAAATCCGGGAATGGTTCCAAAACAGGGAACAGCCATTGGTAGGGCTATTGAATTGGCCGCTAACTCTTTTTCTCCCAATTCAAGCACCGGCAAGGTGATAGTGATTATTTCCGATGGTGAGAACCATACCGATGATCCATTAGCGGCCGCAAAAATGGCTGCCGATAATGGCATAGCTATTTACACCATCGGCATTGGCTCGCCCGAAGGGGCACCAATTCCCATCGGAAACAATCAAGAGTTTCTGAAAGATAACGATGGCAAAGTGGTTATTACCCGATTGGATGAAGAAATGTTGACTAAGATTGCAATTACTGCAAACGGGAAATACGTGAGGGCTACAAACACTCAATTTGGATTACTACCCATTTACGAAGCCCTTAAAAAGGTTGACCGTAAGGAGATAAAGGATAAAATCTATACCGAATTCAATGAGCAGTTCCAATACCTATTGGCTATTGCCATTGTGCTTTTAATTGCCGAAATACTAATTCTTGAACGGAGAACAGCGCTGCTGTCGAGAGTTAACCTTTTTGGCAACGAAATAAACAGGGAGGAGCTATGATGAGGAATGTTCTATTCCACTTTATCATGATTTTTGTTTTA
The DNA here is from genome assembly GCA_040752515.1 of Bacteroidota bacterium. Classification (GTDB taxonomy): domain Bacteria; phylum Bacteroidota; class Bacteroidia; order Bacteroidales; family Tenuifilaceae; genus Tenuifilum. The sequence continues at coordinate 15,622 of JBFMGQ010000026.1, forward strand.
GGAATCAGCGCCTTTGCTCAAAGCGAGCATAAGCTTATCCGCAGGGGTAATCGGGCTTACAGCAAGAACGATTTCCTTGAATCGGAAGTGCAATACCGACAAGCACTTGAAAAGAACAAGTATTCCTTTAAGGCAAACTTTAATCTAGGTGATGCCCTTTACAAGCAAAACAAATTCAATGAGGCCGATTCTATTTATAATGATATCAACACACCTGGCCTATCCGATGTCGAAAAATCAATGGTTTACTTCAATAGAGGCAACTCTCTTTTCAAGCAAAATAAGTTCAAGGAAAGTGTCGATGCCTACAAAATGGCCTTAAGGTATAACCCCTCCGACATGGATGCCAAGTATAACCTTTCTGAAGCATTAAGGATGATGCAAAAACAGCAGAATCAAAACAACAACCAGCAACAAAATAACAATAACGATAATAAGGATAACAAAAACCAAAACAACGATAAGCAGGAAGATAAAAAGGACAACAATAAGGATAATAAAGAGAATCAGAACAATAAGCAAAACAACGAGAATAATAACCAGCAACAGCAGCCCAAAATATCCAAAGAGGATGCTGAACGTATGCTTCAGGCATTGATGCAACGTGAAAAGGAAATTCAGGATAAACTAAATAAAAAACAAGCCAAACCGGTTTCGGGGGCTTCAATTAAAAATTGGTAAACCCTATGAAACGATACCTAAGCACAATACTTCTACTTTTTGCTAGCAGTTTTATTTTAGCCCAGGATATAATCTTGCAGGCTTATGCACCAAACCTGGTAGAAGTGGGTGAGCAATTCAGCCTATCGTTTACGCTGAATGCCAAACCTTCCGAGTTTAAAGCGCCATCCATTTCCGATTTTGAGATTTTGGCGGGCCCTAGCACATCGAGTAGCACTAGTATTGAGGTGATTAATGGCAAGGTTACCCAAAGTCAATCATACACCTACACCTACATACTTAGTGCAACTAAAGAAGGAAAGTTTACCATTGAACCTGCCGAGGCAGTTGTAGGGAAGGAGCGCATCCGTTCAAATCCAGTTGTTATTGAGGTAGTAAAAACATCTTCCGGAACATCTACTGGTAGGGCTAACCAACAAGCGTCTCGTAATATCAGGGAAAGCCAAACCGACGATTTGCCAGGCGATGAGTTATTCGTTACGGTTGAACTAAACCGGAAGTCGGCTTATGTGGGCGAACCCATTGAGGCAACTATCAAGATTTACACCCGTGTAAGCATTTTAGCTTTTGAAGATGCTAAATTTCCTGCTTTCGATGGCTTTTGGAGCCAGGAGATTAAATCCTCGCCAAATGTAAATTTTGAGCGTGCCAATGTAAATGGCAAAATCTATAACGCCGGAGTAATCCGACGCTACCTGCTTTTCCCCCAGAAATCCGATAAAATCGAAATTGATCCCTTTGAACTGGTTGTGGTTTACCAAGGCCGCAGCTCACACCCACACTCAATTTTCGATGAGTTTTTTGGGGGCGGTTTCGAAAATTACCGTAAACGGCTTGTTAGCAAGCCTATAACCATTTATATTAAAAAACTTCCATTACCTGAACCGCTCGATTTTACAGGCGCTGTGGGTAGTTTCAAAGTTGACGCTTCAGTCGATAAAAACAACTTGAAAGCCAACGATGCTTTTACCTTTAAGTTTAAAATTTCAGGGAAAGGAAATTTGAAGTTAATTGGAAACCCCAGGCTGTCTTTTCCATCAACTTTCGAAGTTTACGACCCAAAAATTTCCGAAAACCTTTCAATTGACGAGGGAAATACCTCCGGTAGCAAAACCTATGAGTATGTTTGCATTCCCCGTGCAGGCGGTAATTTCAAGCTTGAACCGGTTGCATTTTCATATTTCGACCCTGTAAAAGAAAGTTACGTAACCCTTAAAACCGCACCAATAAGTATTACGGTGAATGCTGATTCATCGAGTGCTGGCAATGTTATGGTTGCAAATTTTGGTAAGGAAGATATCAAGTATATTGGTAAGGACATTCGCTTCATAAAAACCTCAATGCCTTTATTTAAGCCAAGGGGTGCTTTTTGGGTAACATCAGGCATTTACCAATTCTTCTACCTGTTATTCATAGCTCTGTTTGTTGTATTCTCATTCCTTTTCCGTCGTTACCGTCAGCGGATGCAGGATGTTGCTTTTATTAAAACCCGAAGAGCTAGCAAGGTGGCTCAAAAAAGGTTAAAAGTAGCATCCCAAATGCTTGAGCAAAACAAAAATGCTCAATTCTTTGAGGAAATTCACAAAGCCATTTGGGGTTACGTTTCCGATAAGCTTAATATTCCTTTGGCTTCCCTCAACATCGATAATGCCTGCGAAAAGTTAACTGAACATGGCATTGATAGTGAAAAAATAGCAATGTTCCGTTCCATTGTGGAAACCTGCGAATACGCACGCTTTGCACCCATGGCTGAACATTCGCAAATGACCGATATTTTCGAAAAAACATTCTCACTAATTGAGAATCTGGAAGATAAGCTAAAACGAAAGTAAATAACGATTAAAAATATAACTGGCCATGAAACAATTCCTCTTCATACTTTTGGTGTTAGCTCCAGTCGGCTTGTTTGGAAAAATTACCCAACAAAATGTCGAATCGCTTTTTCAGGCTGCTAATAAATACTATACCGAGGGGAATTATGCCGAGGCAGTTAAGCATTACGAGGCAATTATCTCAACGGGCAAAACTAGCGCTGAACTCTACTTTAATTTAGGCAATGCCTATTTCAAGTTAAACGATATAGCCCATGCCATTTTGAACTACGAAAGGGCATACCTGCTTAACCCTGCCGACGATGATATTGCTTTTAACCTTGAGCTTGCCCGCGCCTATACAACCGATAAAATTGAGGCTATCCCCGATTTCTTTGTGGTTAAGTGGTTTAAGTCGATTTCAAACATTCTTAGCTCAAATGCATGGGCTTTTCTAGCCATTAGTTTTTTTGTTCTATCTTTGATTTTACTGGTTATTTATCAGTTTTCAGGAAAATACCTTATTAAAAAGAACGCATTTATTACTTCATGGATAACCCTTCTACTCTTCATAGTATCTCTTTCGTTTAGCATTTCGCAGAAGAATAGGATTATTAACTCTAACCATGCTATTATTACCACTTCGGCAATTTCGGTAAAGAGTTCTCCTTCCGATACCTCAAACGACCTTTTCATCTTGCATGCAGGAACTAAGATCGAAACCCTTCGTAATGTAGGCGACTGGTGCGAAATTCGCATTGCCGATGGCAATAAGGGATGGTTACCCAAATCGGCTTTCGAAAGAATTTAATTCGGGGAATTAATAATTTTTCTTTTTTTTGATAGCACCAATAATATGCGTCATGAGCGGCCTATTCTGCTTTGGGGATAGGTTACTCAACATAATTTATGTTATCGGCATTGCTTCATAATCCCCTTTAGCCATTTCGCATTTTTCTATTTAGCTATAGGGGTTGAACTTTTCATCCCTTTTTCTGTTTATCTTTCATAACCAAATAATAAACAATATGAAAATTGCCAGTATGATTTTATTGCTAGCAGTATCGTTTACTGCAGCAAATGCCCAAACAATAGGTTTCCACAGTTTTGTTGTAACCGATATAGATGGAAACGAGTTTCCCTTATCAAGGCTCAAGGGTAAAAAAGTAATGGTGGTTAATACCGCATCAAAGTGCGGGTTAACCCCACAATACGAAGATTTAGAGGCTCTTTATGAGAAATATAAGGATAAAAACTTTGTTATTATTGGCTTCCCGGCCAATAATTTTATGGAACAAGAACCCGGAACAAATCAGGAAATTAAAGAGTTCTGCACAACCCGCTTCAACGTTACTTTTCCTATGATGGCAAAAATTTCGGTAAAAGGTAAGGATATGCATCCCCTTTACCAGTGGCTTACTCAAAAAAGCAAGAATGGCGTTATGGATAGTGACGTTAAATGGAATTTCCAAAAATACTTGATCGACGAAAATGGCAATTTGGTAGATATGATCCCTCCAAAGGATAAGCCTAATTCCGATAAAGTAATTAAATGGATTGAAGGAAAGTAAAAAAAGGCCTCGTAATGGAGGCCTATTTTTTTTGTCGATCCTTTTCCCGTTTGTACTTTTTGTTGGCAAGTTCCATAGTGGTCAAGAAACCTAAATGAACAACCTTTTCGAATACCATAGGATTGAGAGTTTCTGGCTTATCGGTGGTTTGGTGCAAGAATTTGTATCCACCGCTAGTATTGAAGTATAGGGTAGGGATTCCAACCTCATGGAATGCTTGCGCATCGGCACCACCACCGCCAAAAGTTCTATAACTGAGGAGTTTGGTGTTTTTATGGTCGAGTTTTTTTGCCTTTTTCCATAGCCTTGGATAGCTTAACCTACCTCCTATTGCAATGCTATCGCCTTGTCCTATGCAGTCAAAGTTAAGCATGGCAACCACCTTTTCGGATGGGAAGGGCATATTGGCCACAAAATGCTTCGATCCCTTCAACCCCGATTCTTCTGACGAAAAAGCAACAAATACAATGGAACGGCGAGGCTTAATGGTCGATTTGTTTATTGCCTCGGCAATGGCTATAAGCCCAGCTACTCCCGACGCATTATCGTTAGCACCAGGAAAGTATAGCTTGTCGCCTTGGTAGCCAACATGGTCAAGGTGCGCTCCCAGTACAACATATTCGCTTTTGAGTTTTGGATCGGAACCTTCAATGTATCCCACAACGTTAAAGGTTTGTTTTGCCTCCTGGTAAACTGCTCGAATGTTGATATAGATCGATTTTTCGGTTTCAATGGAGTGGGGGGCTTTATCACGTTTTATCATCTCGTAGTAATCTCCCGGTTTGTAGGGTAACTTGCTGAAAAGGCTATCGGTTAGCTTGCTGCCGGCATGAATCATTGGAAAATCCGCTATATGAGGCTTTGAGCCACAAGCTATACTTCCATATAACATGGTATTTGGTGTCATTTGTGGTTCACCAATAAAAATTATGGCTCTTGCTCCAAGTTCTTTAGCTATTCGTGCCTTTGCACGTGGCGAGGTGTCGCCCCAACTACCAGAGACTGGTTTCCAAGGCGGATTCGACTTAAATACAATAACAATCTTGTTGCGAACCTCAATGCTGCGGTAATCGTTATATTCGTCGGTTTTAATACCGAAACCGGCAAACACTGTTTCGCCTCGTACTTCACCTGAACCGGTAAATCCCCTGCAAACAAAATCATCGCCTAAATACATCGGTTGAGTTGGGCGATTGTTTTTGTCTATTAGAAATAATCTGGCATCCAGTATGTAGTTTACTTCATCATCAAACCCTTGAAGCATGGTATTACCAACCAAAGGCTCTAACCCGGCATTTTTGAATCTGGTAGCCACATACCTCGAGGCCTGCTCGTATTCAACAGACCCTGGTAGTCTACCTTTAAATCGCTCCGACGAAAGAAATTTAACCGTACTCATTAAATCCTTGCTGTCTATAGGGCTTTGCTGAATGTTAACCTGGCTTAAGGCTATTTCATGGGTTATGCAAATTCCCACCAGAAGTAAACAGTGTTTCCACATCATTTTAATGGGTTTTAAAGCCTTAAATTTAGAAATTTTATGGTAATTATTATTTCCGTAAATTTGCAGAAGTAAAGAAATCCTACCAAATGGCTTACGACTTTTTACAATCCGATTTATACCTATACGGTGTATTACCCTTACTTATCTTTTTAGCCCGAATTTGCGATGTTACCATTGGAACACTACGAATCATTTATGTTTCCAAAGGCCAGCGTCACATTGCCCCATTTTTAGGTTTTTTTGAAGTATTTATCTGGATTGTTGCTATAAGCCAGATCATGAAGAACCTCAATAACTTTGCCTGTTACTTTGGGTATGCGGCTGGTTTTGCAACAGGTAACTACATTGGTATGTTGGTTGAGGAGCGATTGGCTTTTGGAAAGGTTTTGGTCAGAGTGTTTTCAACCGATAAAGGGGCTGAACTGGTTCGCATTCTTAACACAAACGGTTTTGGCGCTACAACCTTTCAGGCTCAGGGAGCCCAAGGTGATGTGAGCATTGTGTATTCCGTAATAAACCGCAAAAGTCTTCCTGAGGTTCAGCAACTGCTATTCAACTTTAATCCTAACCTCTTTTACGTGGTGGAAGATATACGAAAGGTTAACAAAGGAATTTTTCAGGCATCAACCCAACCCAAAATTTCAATTTTTGATCGCTGGCGTAAGGGAAAGTAACAGGTGGATTTAACCCAAGTAACTTAATGTATCCATGGTGTTCTCTATTGCATTCCAGGTTACAATTATTTATGCTTTTCAATTTCCAAAAAATATTTATCGAACCCTGTGTGGAATTCCTTCAGGAGTTTCAATTGAAATTTCTACCATACCTGCAACCTTTCCATTACTATACCATGGTGTTTGGTGGATTAGCTTTTTTATGCCATTCTTTTCAATGGTATAGGTGTTCGATTTTCCATTGGCTATCATTTCCTTTATCATCTTTACCGAGTTTTCGGAATGACAATCGAATAGGTTTTTGCCAATCAATTCCTTGCCACCCCAACGGGCAAAAACTTGCTGCGACTTATCATTCATGTAAAGTATTGTGCCTTCGGTATCGCAAATGGTTATTGCAAAATCCAATGCATTGGGCCACTGTATAAAGTCGATAGTCATCTTTAACTTTAATTTGATCTACGGCAAAGGTATAAGTAAAAAACCTTTCTGTTCGCATCAAAATCACAAATAACCACATCGGAATTATTATTTAGGTAATCAGCAACAAATGCAAAAAATCAAATAGGCTTAATGAATTCCTTTTTGGAGAATTTTTACTAACTTGCATATTTAAAATTTGGCACGTGAAAAACGTAAATTCAATTCGAACACCTATTTTCAGGGACTCAGGATTTTGGTTGAAGGATATTCCTACCATGAAAAAGGCTTTTGCCGATGAACTTAATCATCCTACCGATCCCGATCTTTACATTTACTCGCGTTACCGAAACCCTACCGTTGTTGAGACGGAGGAGGAGTTAGCTAGGGTTGAAGGTTCAAATTGGGCACTATTAGCACAATCGGGTTTAGCTGCCATCGACATTGCCCTTTCAATTTTCCAGACTAACGTCCAACCCGTTAGGTGGCTTTTCTTTTCTGAAATTTATGGTGGAACAAACACCTTTATCGATAAAGTATTGGTCGCTCGTCGTGGCTTTGATATTATCCGATTTTCCCCAACCAGCGATTCATACTCCCTCAGCCAGTTCGAAAGACTAATGGAATTGCACAAGCCTGCTGTTGTTTTCCTCGAAGCCATTTCTAATCCCATGCTCATTGTGGCCGATGTCCCTGAAATCATTAATATTTCTAAGCGATTTGGCGCCAAGGTAATTGTCGATAATACTTTTGCAACGCCATACATTTTTAAACCATTAGATTTTGGTGCCGATTTGGTCATTCACAGTGCCACCAAGTATCTTGCAGGCCACGGCAACCTCTCAGCGGGTGTGGTTTGCGGAAACGATCCCGACCTGCTTAAACAAGCCATTGAGTACCGCAAACTGGTTGGTCATATGCTCTCACCCGACGATGCCTACCGTTTACTCGATTATCTAAAATCGTTCCATCTGCGTATAGCACAGCATTTTTCCAACGCTAAACTCGTTGCGGAATTCCTTTCAACGCATCGAGCCGTGGAGAAAGTCCTTTACCCCTCGCTACCAGAACATCCAACCTCAAGTATTGCAAAACGTATTTTTTCCAATGGTTACGGTGGCATTGTTACCTTCGACATAAAAGGAGACAGCTTTTCAAATAAACAGGAAAATTGCAACACATTTATTCAATCTGTTTCAGAAAGTATCCACCTAGTGCCTACCCTTGGTGATGCCAATACCATTTTGATGCCTGTTGAGCCGGTTTGGGGCGATAAATTTCCTTTCCCGGGAATGGTAAGGCTATCAATAGGTATTGAACCGGGTGCTAAGATTATTGATGCGCTAAGGATTGCCTTGGATAAAATAATTTGTTAACATGCTAACGTTTGCAAAATGTTAAAAATTTTTAATGTGAAACAGTTAACATATAATTAGCTTTGATTTAATTTGTTGAAAGACAGTTTTATATTCAACTTTTTAAGACTTATGGCTATTGGGTTGCTGGTAAAATCATAACAATTGTCATATTTTTGCCTATAACCTAACCATATTTTTGTCGTAACAGGTTGCAGTGGTTTAAATCCGATTAAAGTTAGAATAACCTTACATAAATCATATAATTCAGGAGGAACAAGCTATGCAGAATAAGCTTCAAGAGTTAACCGAGAAGATATACCGCGAAGGTCTTGAAAAGGGACAGGCCGAAGCCAATCAGCTAGTGGCCAAGGCTAAAGAGGATGCTGCACGCATTTTGGCCGATGCAAAAGCCGAAGCCGATAGAATAGTTGCAGCAGCCCGTAAGGAGGCCGACGATTATCGCAAAAATATCGATACAGAGGTAACTCTTTCGGCTAAACAGGTTATCAATGGGCTTAAGCAGCAAATCGTTTCGCTTATCGAAACTAAGCTATACCAAGCACCCCTAGTTGATGCCTTGAAGGATGCCGAGTTCATGAAAAAGGTTATAGAAACGGCTATTAACCGTTGGGATCCAAACTCTGCCGAAAGCGTTAGCCTACGCATATTGGTTCCCGAAGAAATGGCTAAGACCATTACCGATCACTTCACTTCTAAAACCCATGCCTTACTCAATAAGGAAGTTGAAGTTCAGATCGATAAAGCTATCAAGTATGGCTTCCGTATTGGTCCCAAGGATGGCAGCTATGTGGTTAGCTTTACCGAGGCCGATTTCGAGAACCTCTTCAAGGACTTCATGCGCCCTAAAATCGTAGCAATGCTTTTTGGAGGCAAGTAGAATGATGCGAAACTACTACTACCTGGTGGCTGGCCTTCCGGAACTGATCATGGATCACGATCGAAAGGATTTCAGCGTTAACGCTTTGAAACAGGAAGTCAAGGAACAGGTTTCCCCTTCCGATTACCGCCTGGTAGAGTTCCTGCATTTACCTTACGATAACGATAACTTCCTTAACAAACTCCTTAACCGTGGCCTCGAGTTTAACGATTTGGGAACTTTTGAGAAGTTTGTTTTCGATGAGCTCGATGAGAATATTCATCTCCTCCCCCAATACATGCAGGATTTTTACTACCGCTACACCGGTAAACAACGCTCTGTCGACGAGGTGGTTGACCAGAACGAGGAAGTTAAGGATATATTTGAGGTGGAAAAACTACCCGAAGTTCGGTTTCTCGAATCGTTTTATAGCCTAGCTCTCAACCAAAATAACGACTTTATTCGTTACTGGTTTAGCTTTCAGCGCGATTTCAACAACGTACTGGCAGCCCTTAACTGCCGCCGTTTAGGCATTGACCCTTCGACCCAAATGGTTGGCAACAACTGGTTAACTGAGATTTTGGTTAAAAGCCAGGCCGCAGACTTTGGCCTCAAGCGCGAAGTCGATTATATTGATAGGTTGATACAGGCCACTGATATCACCGATGTTTTGGAGCGCGAACGTAAGCTCGACCTGATCAAGTGGGATATGTCGGTCGAGTTAACCACGTGGGATTATTTTAATATCAACTTCATACTTGCCTTTTTTGTTCGTGCCGGTATTGTTCATCGCTGGTTAAAGCTCGATGCCAAAACCGGTGAGGAACTGTTCAAAAGGCTATTCGACGATCTGAAAACGTCATATAACCTCTCCGATAAATTTTAGATACGATAATTAATCAACAAATAACATAATGAAAACTCAGGGAAAAGTAACCGGAATAATTTCGAACCTTGTGGTTGTTGAAGTCGACGGCCCGGTTGCCCAAAACGAGATATGCTATATCAATCTCGCAGGCACAAAGCTGATGGCTGAGGTTATCAAGGTTATTGGGAAACTGGCTTACGTGCAGGTGTTCGAGAGCACTCGCGGCCTTCGAGTTGGAACTCCTGTTGAGTTCCAAGGGCACATGCTTGAGGTAACACTTGGCCCAGGCCTACTTTCCAAGAACTACGATGGGCTTCAACACGATTTGGCAAAGATGAAGGGCATCTTCCTTCAGCGTGGCGATTACACCGATGCCCTCGATTTTGACTCAGAATGGGATTTTACACCCCTTGTTGAGCCAGGGACTCAAGTTTCTGCTGCCGATTGGCTTGGTGAGGTTCCCGAAAACTGGGTGAAACACAAGATCATGGTGCCTTTCACTTTTACCGACAAGTACACAGTTAAATCAATTGTTCCCGCAGGTAAGTATAAGGTATCCGATACCATTGCGGTTCTGGTTGATTCTAAGGGTGAAGAGCATAAAGTTACTATGTTTCAGAAATGGCCAGTTAAAAAGGCTATTACTGCTTATAAAGAAAAACCCCGCCCGTTTAAAATTTTGGAAACTGGCGTTAGGGTAATCGATACGCTTAACCCTATTGCAGAGGGTGGAACCGGATTTATTCCCGGACCCTTTGGTTGCGGGAAAACAGTGCTTCAGCATGCACTGGCAAAGCAGGCCAATGCCGATATGATTATTATGGCTGCCTGCGGTGAGCGTGCTAACGAGGTGGTTGAAATTTTCACCGAGTTCCCCCATCTCGATGACCCCCGCACTGGTCGTAAGCTAATGGAACGAACCACAATCATTTGTAATACATCAAACATGCCTGTTGCAGCCCGTGAGGCTTCGGTTTACACCGCTATGACCATTGGTGAGTATTACCGTTCCATGGGACTTAAAGTGCTTCTTTTGGCCGACTCCACATCGCGGTGGGCTCAGGCATTACGTGAGATGAGTAACCGCCTTGAGGAGCTTCCCGGTCCCGATGCTTTCCCAATGGACCTTCCGGCTGTTATAGCAAACTTCTATGCCCGAGCAGGTTTTGTTTACCTAAATAATGGCAATACAGGTTCAGTTACCTTTATAGGTACGGTTTCACCTGCAGGTGGTAACCTTAAGGAACCAGTAACCGAATCTACTAAAAAGGCTGCGCGCTGTTTCTATGCCCTTTCGCAACAACGTGCCGATAGTAAACGCTATCCCGCTATCGATCCCATGGATAGCTATTCCAAATACCTTGAATACCCTGAAATACAGGAGTATTTAAACAAGAATATCAGCGAAAAATGGGTAAACTTGGTAATGAAGTCCAAAAACATTATCCAGCGTGGGAGGGAAGCCTACGAGCAAATCAATATCCTAGGCGATGACGGTGTACCTCTCGATTACCACGATCGTTACTGGAAGGCTGAAATCATCGACTTTGTTGTGCTACAACAGGACGCTTTTGATAAAATTGATTGCAATACCCCATTGAATCGCCAGCGATACATGCTTGAAAAGGTAATGCAGATTTGTGACACCAATTTCCATTTCGATGGATTTGAGCAATGCTCATCGTATTACAAACGCATTATTAATGCTCTAAAGCAAATGAACTACTCTGAGTTCCAGTCCGAAGAATTCTATAACTACGAAAAGGAACTTGAAACAATTCTTAACGAAAGAAGGGTACAGTAATGGAAACTAAAGCTTTTCAAAGAATATACACCCAGCTAACGGGTATCACAAAGGCTACCGTATCGCTTCGAGCTCAAGGTGTAGCCAACGAGGAATTGGCTATGGTGCACGGTCGCTTAGCCCAGGTTGTAAAAATCATGGGCGATATGGTTACCCTTCAGGTATTTAGTGGTACTGAGGGTATTCCTACAAATGCCGAGGTCGTATTCTTCGGAGAACCTCCAAAGCTCAAGGTTAGCGACGATTTGGCTGGGCGTTTCTTCGATGCATATGGCCGCCCAATGTTTGGCGATTCCGAAATCGAAGGCGAACCCCGCGAAATTGGAGGACCATCGGTAAACCCCCTTCGCCGTAAGCAACCATCAGAGCTCATTGCTACCGGTATTGCAGGTATCGACCTGAATAATACGCTGGTAACAGGTCAAAAGATCCCGTTCTTTGCCGACCCCGATCAACCCTTCAACCAGGTTATGGCTATGGTTGCTCTCCGTGCTCAGGCCGATAAAATCATTCTGGGCGGTATGGGATTATCGAACGACGACTTTCTTTTCTTCAAGAATGTATTCGAAAATGCTGGCGCTCTCGATCGCATCATCAGTTTTGTTAACACCACTGAACAACCTCCTGTTGAACGCCTGCTTGTGCCCGATATGGCACTAACGGCTGCCGAGTACTTTGCGGTTGAGAAAAAAGAAAAGGTGCTGGTTCTCCTTACCGACATGACTCTCTACGCCGACGCTCTAAGTATTGTATCGAACCGTATGGACCAAATCCCCTCTAAGGATTCCATGCCCGGTTCCTTGTATTCCGATCTTGCTAAAATCTACGAAAAAGCTGTTCAATTCCCCGATGGTGGCTCTATTACCATTATTGCGGTTACTACCCTTTCAGGTGGCGATATTACCCATGCTATCCCCGATAACACTGGTTATATTACCGAGGGGCAGCTTTTCCTCCGAACCGATAGCGATACCGGTAAGGTTATCGTTGACCCATTCCGAAGCCTTTCTCGTTTGAAACAGCTTGTAATCGGTAAGAAAACCCGCGAGGATCACCCTCAGGTAATGAACGCGGCAGTTCGTCTTTATGCCGATGCAGCCAACGCTAAAACCAAATTGGAAAATGGTTTCGATCTCACCGAATACGATGAGCGTGCTCTCAAGTTTGCCCGCGACTACTCCGAAAAGTTGCTGGCAATTGATGTTAACGTAGAGGTTGATACCATGCTTAATACTGCATGGCAACTCTTTGCCAAATATTTCTCTAAAACCGAGGTGGCCATCAAGAACGAATTGGTTGAGAAATACTGGCCGGCTAACTAATAATGAACTAAAAACATGGCAATTAAGTTTCAGTTCAATAAAACTTCGCTTAACGAGCTCAATAAGCAGCTTAAAATCCGCCAAAGAGCTTTACCTACCCTTAAAAATAAGGAGTCGGCTTTGCGAATGGAGGTTAAGCGCGCTAAGAATAGGATGCAGGAACTCGAAGACCAACTGGCTAAACGGATCAAGGATTACGAGTATATGGTTAGCCTCTGGGGTGAGTTCGAACGAAATCTTATTCAAATTGACGATGTTAGGCTTGGAACTATCAAAATTGCCGGGGTAAAAATTCCTGTTCTCCAAGAGGTTATTTTTAGCGTTAAGGAATACAGCGTTTTCGCACGCCCTTACTGGTACACCGATGGTGTTAAGATTCTCAAAGAACTGGCCGAGATCGGCATCGAACGCGATTTCTACCACGAAAAAATGAGACTCCTCGACCATGCGCGTAAAAAAACTACCCAAAAGGTTAACCTCTACGAAAAGGTTCAAATACCCGGCTATGAAAATGCCATTCGAAAGATTAAACGATTCCTCGAGGATGAAGAAAACCTTTCGAAATCGGCTATGAAGATAGTTAAGAAACGTTATGAAAACGTGGAGGTTGAGTCATGATAACACCGATGTATAAATATAACTTCCTGGTTTATCACCGCGATTTCGACAGTTTCCTCCTCAAACTTCAGGAACTGGGCGTAGTTGATATATCCATGGAAAACCGAAGCGTTGACGAGGATGAGAAGGATATTCTTGCCAGGATAGGTAAAATATCGTCTACAATAAAGTTTCTTGAAACCCGGGCTATTCCCAACGAAAAGATTACACTTAGCCTTTCGGCCGATGAAATTGTTTCACGTGTTGAACTGCTTCAGCGTGAGCGCGAACAGTTCGATAATGCCATCAAAAAAGCTCAAAAGGAGTTGGCAGAGGTGGAACCTTGGGGCAATTTCGATCTCAAGCTACTTAGCAATCTTGCCGAAAAGGGCATTAGTATCCGATTCTTTATAGCTTCTGAAAAGGCTTTTAATGAAGAGTGGTTGAATGAGTATCCCATTGAGATTATCAACCATACAAATGGCTTATATTACTTTGTTTTGGTAGATTTCGGTGGTATTACTTTTCCTGATGAAGCACAGGAGGTTCGCGCTCCTCAATTTTCGGCTAAACTTAAGGAAGAGGAGATTAAAAGATACCTTAACCGAATCGATGAGATAAATAAGGAACTTGATTTCTTAGCACTTTATATCGATACTTTAAAGGCTGAACAGGCAAATCTTACCAATCAACTCGATTTCAAGATGGTTAAATCAAGTGCCGTTCCCGAAGCCGATAATACTATAATGGTGCTTGAGGGTTGGGTTCCCGAAAACCTTAACGATAAGGTTAAGCAAGTTCTTGATTCCGAAAGCGTTATTTACATATCCGCTAAGGCTGATAAAAACGATAATGCCCCCATTCTGCTCCGAAATAGTAAATTCGCTAAACTCTTTGAGCCCATTAGTAAGCTTTTTGCCTTCCCAACCTATGCAGAGCTCGACTTAACCCCATTTTTTGCTCCGTTTTTTATGCTTTTCTTTGGCTTTTGCTTTGGCGATGCTGGCTATGGATTAATCTTTGTCTTAGGGGCTACAATCTATAAGTTTAAGGCCAAACCCGAATTTAAACCCATACTTTCCTTAATTCAAATACTGGGCATATCCACCGTGCTGTTTGGTGCTCTTACCGGAACGGTGTTTGGGGCAAGCCTTGTCGAATTGAATATTCCTGCCCTGGAAAGCTTTAAGTCTTACTTCTTTGACCAGGACAAGATGTTTAAACTTTCTCTTATCCTTGGCCTTGTTCAAATTGTTTTTGGGATGTGTGTTAAAGCGGCCAATCTGTGGATTCAATTTTCATGGAAACATGCCATTTCAACCATAAGCTGGGTTGTTCTTATTCTTAGCATGGCTGTTTTTTACTTGTTAGGCCAAAACCCCGAAAGCACATTGAAACTTTTCAGTCCTATTCATCTTATAATTATTGGCATTGCAGGGGTTGGCATCATGTTCTTCAATTCACCTGGTAAAAATCCTTTATTTAACTTTGGTTTAGGACTTTGGGATACCTATAATATGGCCACAGGTCTTCTGGGCGATACACTATCTTATATACGTCTGTTTGCCCTTGGTTTAAGTAGCGGAATTTTAGGCAGTGTATTCAATAGCCTTGCTTTTGGCATGGCTCCCGATACTCCGGTGTTAAAACATATTGTGATAATTTTGATATTGCTTATAGGCCATTCCATTAACATTTTCATGTCAGCGTTAGGTTCTCTTGTTCACCCTATGCGTTTAACATTTGTTGAGTTTTATAAAAATGCCGGCTTTACCGGTGGCGGTAGGGGCTATGACCCATTCCGGAAGAAAACGGCAGAAGTTCAGTAAGTTTGATTTCGATTAATATTTTAAATAACCTAATAAATTATAAAACTATGGAACCAATCATTTTTGCTTACTTAGGAATTGGGATAATGATTATCCTTTCCGGTGTTGGAAGTGCTTATGGTGTTACTATTGCTGGTAACGCCTCGGTTGGAGCGCTGAAGAAAGAACCAGGTGCATTCGGTAACTTCCTTGTTCTTAGTGCTCTTGCTGGTACACAGGGCCTTTATGGCTTTACCGGTTACTTTATGCTCAAAAAATTCCTTGTTCCTGAAATTACTTGGGCACAAGCTGCTGCTATTTTTGGTGCCGGCTTGGCCATGGGATTTGTAGGTCTTTTCTCGGCAATTCGTCAAGGACAGGTTTGTGCAAACGGTATTACTGCCATTGGTAATGGACATAAGGTGTTTGTGAATACCCTTATCCTTGCAGTATTCCCTGAACTTTATGCTATCATTTCTTTGGCTGCTGTATTCCTAATCAGCACCTCGTTGTAATCAAATGAATATTTCACCTTATAGGCGGCTTCCCTTAGGGGGCCGCTTTTTATTTTGCCTTATAGGTGCTTTGCTTTCGTTCTTGTACCAGAAGAAATAGCTTTGCTGCTTGCGTTTCTCTTCAATGCTCCGGGCTACATATACCTTTTCACCCGTATAAGGGTTAATTCCGGTATAGTATATGGTTGATGCTAAGGTCATGGGCGTGGGTGTGAAATCCTGCACCTGCTCCAGCTTGAAATTTAACTTTCGGGTTTCATCGGCTAACTGTTTCATGTCTTCCTCTGTCGATCCGGGATGACTTGAGATAAAATAAGGAATTAATTGCTGTTTTAGACCAAATTTTTCATTTAGTGCATCAAACCATAGTTTAAGCTGCTTAAATAGTTCAAATGACGGCTTTCGCATCATTTTTAGAACTTTTTCTGAAGTGTGCTCAGGCGCAACCTTTAAACGCCCCGAAACGTGGTAAAGGATCAAATTCTCAAAGTATTCCCTTTCAGGTTTGCTTTCCTTTCGGTTTATAAATAAATCATAACGAATCCCACTGCCAACAAACGCTTTTTTTATTCCTTTCACATGGCGAACATGGCTATATAGATTATTAATTCGTTCGTGGCTCGAATTCAAATTTTTGCAGATATTTGGATAGATGCACGATGGTCTTTTGCACTTGGCGCAAAGGTTGTAATCGATGGGAGTCATTCCATACATATTGGCCGATGGCCCGCCTAAATCGCTCAAATAGCCGGCAAAACCTGGCATATTCTTAATCTCTTCAATCTCTTTTAGAATTGAACCCTCTGATCGCGACGAGATAAATCGTCCTTGATGCGCCGATATGGTGCAGAAACTACATCCCCCAAAACACCCGCGATGAATATTAACGGAGAATTTTATCATCTCCCATGCGGGAATGGTTTTACCTTTGTACCGAGGATGGGGCAGTCTGGTATATGGCAAATCGTACCACCTATCAATTTCATTGGTCGTGGCAGGTTTATATGGTGGATTTACTACAATACATTTACTTTCAAAAGGTTCCACAAGAATTTTACTGTTAATTCTATTCGATTCTTCTTCTATTACCTTAAAGTTTTGTGCAAACCTGAATTTATCTGTTTTACAATCCTCGTATGAGTTTAGTATTATGGCATCTCCACTTCGCCTGTATTTCTCAACATTTTCATCTAAGTAAACAGTCTGAGGTATTGCTCGCAGCGCTTCCCATGGCATTCCTACGTCTATTTTTCTGGCAATATCGATAATAGCCTTTTCACCCATCCCGTAAACCAAAATATCGGCATTGCTATCCACCAGAATACTCGGTTTCAGGGAGTCTGACCAGTAGTCGTAGTGTGTCAATCGGCGAAGCGAGGCTTCAACACCACCTATCACTAAAGGAATACTTGGAAAGAGTTTTTTAAGAATATTAGAATAAACTATCGTTGCGTAATCGGGCCTAAAGCCAGCTTTCCCATCGGGGGTATACGCATCATCGCTCCGGAGCCTTTTGGCTGCAGTATAATGGTTAACCATTGAGTCCATGTTGCCGGCAGTAACCGCAAAAAAAAGTCGGGGTTCACCAAGTTTTTTGAAATCGCGCAAATCATCGCGCCAGTTGGGCTGAGGGACTATGGCTACCTTATAGCCCTCGCTTTCTAAAACTCTTCCAATTACCGCTGCTCCAAATGCTGGGTGGTCAACATAGGCATCACCTGTAAATATAATTATATCGGGTTGTTCCCAGCCCAAAGCTTTTATTTCCTTTACTGATGTGGGTAAAAATCCCATTTCAATTGGTTTTGTTAACAAACAGCAAATTACTATCGCCGTAACTCAAAAACCTGTAATTATTGTCCAGCGCAAATTTGTATATCTTTCTCCAATCATTTCCAATTGCAGCGGCAACAAGTAAAAGCAGGGTAGATCGAGGTTGATGGAAATTGGTAACAAGGGCATCGCAGGTCTTTATTTCGTATCCTGGGGCAATAATTATTTGAGTTGATGCTGATAATGTTCCAATACCATTACCTTTCATGTAATCATATAGTGCTTTATAGGCTTCATGTGCTTCTATTTGTTGGTCAAGTTCATAGGGTTCCCATTGCAAAACATTAAAGTTGCCATTTTGCTTTCCTTGCATCACCTTTATCCCAAGCCAGTATATCGATTCCATGGTTCGTAGGGTAGTTGTTCCAACGCACACAACTGGTTCATTGTTGTTATAGAGTTTTTTGACTAAATCGATGCCGACAAAGAAGTGTTCAGTATGCATTTCATGATTTTCAATGGTATCGGACGTTACAGGTTTAAAGGTACCGGCACCAACGTGTAGCGTTATATAGTAAGGCTTAATATCTAACAGGCTCAAGCTGTCAAAAACTCGTGGGGTAAAGTGAAGCCCTGCAGTGGGAGCAGCTACCGACCCCTCAGGCTCAGCATATATGGTTTGATAGCGGTAGCTATCAACATCTTCACTTTCCCTATTAAGGTATGGCGGAATAGGCATGGTGCCGCATTTCTCAACTATTTCAGCAAACGATAAGGAGCTATTATCCCACATGAATTCAACTTCAACCCCTTCGTTTAGCCTGCAATGTTGTTTGGCGGTTAGCGTTCCTCCTTTTCCAGGTATTGTCATTTGCAGATCGCCTTTTTTCCATCGTTTTAGGTTGCCTACTATGCACTTCCATACCACATTGCTTTTACTGGAAAACGATACCGAGTAATCGCTAGGCCTGATGGGCTCAATCAAGAAAACTTCTATTGTTGCGCCACTTTCTTTCCTGAATTTCAATCGTGCCCTTACTACTTTTGTGTTGTTCAGTATAAGCAGGCTTTTAGGCGAAAGGTGTTGGTCTATGTTGTAAAAGTGATCGTTCTTAATCTCACCGTTTTTGTAAATAAGTAATTTGGAGTGATCCCTCTCAACCAGCGGATGTTTAGCTATACTTGAATCAGGCAACTCGTAATCGAATTCGGTTATACTTATTTTCTTTACTTCCATCTTCTTTTTGCTACTTTCTGATAGTAAGGCCACAAAATTAATTAATTTTGCTGGTTAAATGGTTTTTCAATAAACTGGGGGACAATTGCCATGAATGTAACGGTAGGATGCAAAGTTCGTTTTTTAAACGATGTTGGCGGAGGCGAGGTTATTAGATTTATCGATAAGCGCACGGCTTTAGTCAAAACCTACGATGGGTTTGAGATGCCCGCTCTTATTTCTGAACTGGTTGTAGTTGAACCCGCTACCGACCAGCTTTTGCAAAGCAAACCTGTTCAGGAGAAAGAGCCATCAGCACCTACTCAGAAAAAAAAGACAAAACTAAACGATAGAATAGACTTAGAAAAAGAGGTGGAACTAACCGATAGTTCAGGTGATGAAATTTCGTTGGATATTGCTTTTGTCCCTTCAAGCCCCAATGCATTGCAGCAATCAAATTTCGATTTGTTTTTGGTTAACGATAGTTCATATAGAGTATTCTATGTATTATCAAAGGTTATAGACGAAAGTCATAGCCCAATTAGCTCAGGAATCCTTCAGCCAAACACAAAAATCCTTGTTAAAAGGTTAGCTCCAGATGAGGTTAGCCAGCTAATATTGCTTAACCTTCAGGCTATTTACTACAAGAATATCCCATTTAAACCCTTTCAACCCGAATATTACGATATTGAAATTGACCCAATTAAGCTTTATAAGAAAGGTAACTTTTTACCCAACGATTTTTTTGACTCTAATGCATATATTATATCTATCGCTAGCACCAAACGCGAGGTTCTAATTCGCCATTTAACCGATAAGGCCATTGCCGAGGCCATTAAGCAGAAAGAAAAGCCAGCACCAGCAAAAGAGGTTAAGAAACCAGATTCTGAGATTGAAGAGGTTGATCTTCATATCCATGAGTTGGTTGATGATTGGAAGGATTTAACGCCAGGAGAGATACTAAGGATTCAGTTAGCTCGTTTTGAGACTGCCTTGGAGGGTGGACTAAAAAGTTCTACTACTAAGCGAATCGTTTTTATTCATGGTGTGGGAAATGGAAAATTGAAATACGAGATTACCAAATTGTTGAATAGTAAATATTCTAAGCTTAGGTATCAGGATGCTTCATTTAAAGAATATGGCTTTGGTGCAACAATGGTATTTCTAAGGTAGTATAAATGGAAAGAGTTGTTTGAAATATTTGAATTGGCAAGCAGATAGCCGTCCTGTCGCGCCGTGCAATACCGGTGAGGAAAGTCCGGGCAGCGTAGGGCTCCATACTTCCTAACGGGAAGATGTCCGCAAGGGCATAGTAGTGCAACAGAAAATAACCGCCACGCCTTTGGCGGGGTAAGGGTGAAAAGGTGAGGTAAGAGCTCACCGGATCTCATAGCGATATGGGATGCCGTGCACCTTATGGGCTGCAAGACCATGTATACTTCGATTTCATCCGAAGCAGGGCTGCCCGTCCTGTTCCTGCTAGTCAGGAGTCGAAGGGGGTAGGTCGCTTGAGGTTGTGGGTGACCACAATCCCAGAGAAATGATAGGAGTGCATAAAAAGCATACAGAACCCGGCTTATAAGGTTATCTGCTTGCCTTTTTTGTTTTGAATAGGCATTAATTATGTTAAATAACTCTATTTCTTTTCCTTTCTCACAATAGACCTGACAAAAATTTGATTTACATTAAATTCTTGCCATAAAATTATTCAAATTTAATCTTGCGTACAATAATTTACTCGCACAGCATAAGTTTACATATGTAAACATTGCTTTCAACTCAATGCATTTATCAAAAATCAAACAGTAAAAGATAATATTGATACATCAAATATGCGTTAACATATATTTTATTATACTGTATATCATATATTTACAGATTTTATATAAATTATAAATATAGTATATTATGGGATTTGCATTCTTTCCGAAATGATATATAGTTAAATTTGCTACTTATAATATTGATAATCATATATATAATGATGTTACTGAAAGCATTAATTCTTTCAGGACAATCGAACATTATATTTAATAGTTGATTTTAGGAAAAAATATGTATTCTGAAGGTTATAAGGTCTAAACGCTAAAAGAACTTTTATAGTAAGTGTTTATTTATGAGGCAAAATAGTATTACAAGCACAAAAGCCTTGTATCCAGATGATTATGTAGTATTTTGGGTAAGGTACGGGGAGCGTGGTTTAGCTTTTTCTCATTGTTTGCAAGCTTATGTGTTATTTTTTTGTTCGGTAAGACTACTTAGTTGTTCGCTTAATTCAGTGGCAACTACATTATCCTCAAAAACTATGGAGCATCAATATTAAGTTGGTCAGATGATCGATACTGGATTGCATATTTTAAATCCGACTTCTTTATGCTGGTTATGTTAGGGAAGGGGAACAATAACCATACTAAATATATTGAGTTTTCTACAGCCCAAAACTTATTTAACCATGATCTAATCACATCTCAATAAAAAGTAATGAGGCTTTTCTTGATAGCGTTAAAACTTTACTTTGTTTGCCAATATTGGTAATACTCCCAACGTTAAATTTGATAGTTTTCGAATAAGGTTACCCACCGCGTTAATTTACATATGTAAATTAAACTCTTTGCAATAAAGTTTACATATGTATTTGGATTTGTTTTTTATTGTAATTACATTTGTAAACGCACTGTTTGCTGTGTCTTATTAAATGCCGCTGAAATATGGTTAATGAGCGTTTACTCAAGCTAATGGAACAGGAGAAAATAAGCGCCGCTAGGTTAGCCGATATACTCGAGGTACAACCTAGTGCTATTTCCCACATCCTTTCAGGTCGAAATAAGCCAAGCTTCGACTTTTTACAAAAGATTGCCCTAAAATTTCCTCGATTGAACGTCGATTGGCTTATTACCGGTAAGGGTAATATGTATAAAGTTGCCATTCAGCAATCTCTCTTTGATACTGTCCCTCCTCAAGCCACAAATACTTCAATCCAATCTAACAGCATACCAGAAAATTTAAGTCGCCACGATAAGGTTACAGGTGTAAATATTAAGCAATCGTCAAGGATTGTAAAGCAAATATTTATTCTTTACAACGATAACACGTTCGATATATATTCGCCTGCTAAACCGGATTGACTTTTTTATTAGTTTTGCAAAAAAAAATGCTCTACAAGAAAGTAATCCGTCCGATATTTTTTTTACTTGACCCTGAATTTGCGCACAAAACCGTTGTTGCTACCCTTAAATTTGTATTTACCATTCCGGGAATACATTTACTTTGTTCAAAATTTTTTCAAGTATCACATCCATCGCTTCAACGTGAAGTCTTTGGACTAAAATTTACAAATCCTGTTGGACTTGCAGCTGGTTTCGACAAAAACGCCGATTACTACAACGAATTAGCAGCCTTTGGGTTTTCTTTTATTGAAGTTGGTACAGCAACACCAAAACCCCAACCCGGTAATAGCAAACCCCGTTTATTCCGCTTAATTCCCGACAATGCTTTAATTAACCGTATGGGATTTAACAATAAAGGCGTTGATTATGTTAAGTTGCAGTTATCCAAAAGGCATCGCAAAAAAAATCTTATTATCGGTGGGAACATTGGTAAAAATACCCTAACGCCAAACGAAAATGCTATAGATGATTATCTTATTGCTTTTAAAGGCCTTTACCCCTACGTCGATTACATTGTTGTTAATGTAAGCTGTCCCAATGTGAAAAATCTTCGAGAACTTCAGGATAACGAAAGTTTAGATAGCCTACTGAAGGCAATTAGCAACGAACGAAAGAGTTATATACCTTATAAACCCATTCTACTAAAAGTATCACCCGATCTTACCAATGAACAATTAATTGAAACAATTAAAATTGCTGAAAGACAAGGTGTTGATGGTTACATTGCAACCAATACTACAACTTCACGATGTAACCTTTCTATTTCTGAAGAGAAGATAAATGCAATAGGCAAAGGCGGGTTGAGCGGCAAACCTTTATCAAAACGGTCTACTGAGGTTATCAAACTTATTTATACCTTTACCAAGGGCTCAAAACCCATCATTGGAGTCGGTGGTATTCATACCCCGGCTGATGCCATTGAAAAGTTAGAAGCAGGTGCTACGCTAATTCAGGTATACACCGGTTTTATTTACGAGGGGCCTGCCATTGTAAAACGTATTAATAAAGCTCTGATCAATAAATAGTTAATTCATGTAATTAAATGAATATGACAAGGATTGTGGATTGTCGAGGACAGCTTTGCCCTCAGCCTCTTATCAGTACTAAAAAGGCTCTGAAAGAGAACGTTAAAGGTGAGGTTATTCAGGTAATTATTGATAATGCTACATCATGCCAAAACGTATCTCATTTCCTTACCGATAATGCTCTTCCGTTCAGTATCGAAGAGCAGAATGGGGTATTTACCATTACGATAAACTCTTTGGGCATTGAGTTTAACCCTAAGAAAGAAGCGGAAGAGTATTGCGAAGTGGGTTTTTCGGGCAAGAGCGGTAGTTACATTGTTGTCCTTACCAGTAATTTCATGGGAGGAGGCAATGAGGATTTAGGTAAAATACTTACAAAAGGCTTTCTGAACACCTTGCCAAATCTCGAAAAACTCCCCCAGGAAATCATTTGCTACAATAGTGCTGTTACACTGGCAATAAAAGGAACCGATACGGCCCAAAGTTTAGCAAAGCTTAACAACCTAGGGGTAAAAATCACCCTATGTGGTACTTGTGTCGATTTTTTTGGTATAAAGGATGAAATTGAGGTCGGCACTATCTCAAATATGCTTTACATTGCTGAACGGTTAAGCTCTGGAATACACATTGTCAAACCGTAATAATGGCAAATTTCTATTTCGATAATTCTGCTACCAGTCATCCTAAGCCACCTGAAGTTACAGAGTATATCAATGAGTATCTTAGGGGTGGTGGCACTTACGGTCGTAGTGCTTACAATAGGGTGATAGCTGTATCCAGGATTGTTGAAAGCACTCGTTTATTGCTTGCTAACCTAATAGGTACAAAACATTCCGACCATATTTTTTTTACATCCAACTCAACCCATGCTCTAAACCTTGCCATTAAAGGATTCTCGTACCCAAACAAGCGGATACTTATCTCCCCGCTTGAGCATAATGCAGTAACCCGTCCGGTTTTTTACCTACAACAAACGCTTGGGGTTGAGTATGATGTTATGCCTCACCTTTCCGATGGTTACATCGACCTTGACGCAATTAGGAAGCTCAATCTAAAATTGTACGATTTGTGCATTGTTAACCATGCTAGCAATGTGAATGGAGTTGTTCAGCCTTTGGCTGAATTAAAAACCCTTCTACGATCAGTACCTTTGCTTGTAGATGCCAGCCAGTCGGCAGGATATTTTCCCATTGAAGCAGATAGCTGGAATATCGACATGCTGGCCTTAACCGGGCATAAAGGCTTGATGGGGCCAACCAGCACAGGGTGCCTTTTTGTTCGTAATCCTGAACTCATAAACCCATTAGTTCATGGAGGTACTGGTTCCCGTTCCGATAGCTTTTTAATGCCTGACTTTTTCCCCGATAGGCTTGAGGCAGGGACTCCTAATGTTTTGGGCATTTACGGTCTATTTGGAGCCCTTTCGGCCAAGGTTTCACCTAGTTTTGATACCCAGGCTTTCAAGGATTTGCTCGGGCAGATAGAACAGCTTAAATCTTTTAAACTCATACGATCAGCTAGTTTTGACCGTCAAGCCTTTTTGTTCTCTGTTACATCCGAGGATTATACGCCTTCTGAGCTGTCCAATCTCCTATTTAAGCGTTTTAGCATTGAAACCCGGAGCGGCTTGCACTGTGCACCGCTGGCACATAAAACTTTAGGAACATTCCCAAAGGGAACTGTAAGGATTTCGCTTTCCAAATATCATACTCCAGATGATTTGAATTACCTTTACAATGCTTTGAAAGAACTTGATCATGAGCGAAAGTAAATGTTTGCTGCTTTTCCAAAGCATACATAAGGTAATGCAGGCAGAACGAATCATCATGTCGCTGGGTATTGGTTATCAGATTGTTCCAGTGCCCAAGGAGTTTAGCTCTGAATGCGGTATGTGTATTGAAATTGATTGTTCCGATAGCGAGTTTTTATTCAATGAATTACAATCGAATAACATATTTTTTAACAAGGTAAAGGTAGATTTATGAGCGCCAATTTCGATTTGCTAACTACAGTGGAATATGGTGGGTGTTCAGCAAAGATTCCGGCTTCAGTGCTGGAGAGCATATTGCTAAATCTGCCCAAGGTGAATGATCCAAATGTTTTAGTTGATATTGACACCCACGACGATGCTGGGGTTTACAGGATTAGAGACGATTTGGCGCTAATCCTAACCACCGATTTTTTCCCTCCTATATGTAGTAATCCCTATGAGTTTGGCCAAATTGCTGCAACTAATTCGTTGAGTGATGTTTATGCCATGGGGGGCGAGCCGTTTCTTGCATTAAACATAGCCATGTTCCCTTCCAAAAATATTCCTTTAGATGCCTACAAACAAATACTTGAGGGAGCGGCAAGTGTGGCTCAAAAAGCCAACACAATTATAATTGGAGGCCACACTATCGACGACTATCCGCCAAAGTTTGGTTTAGCCGTGATAGGCCGAGTTCATCCTGATAAAGTAATTACCAATGCTGGTTTAAAACCCGGTGATATATTGATTCTGACCAAACCCTTGGGTACCGGTGTAATTGTTGCCGGAAAACGACTAGGGCTATTGTCGGATACCGCTTATAGCGAGGCTCTTTTCTGGATGAAGCAGTTGAACAACACTGCCGCCCAGGCTATGCAAACCATTGGAGTTACTGGAGCAACCGATATTACAGGCTTTGGTCTTATTGGCCATGCCCACAAAATGGCAAAGGCAAGCAATGTTGGCATAAAACTATACTCCGGTAAGATTCCTTTCCTACCCGAGGCTTATAAACTTGCCGATGAAGGGTGTATTCCTGGAGCTGCCTTCCGTAACCTTGAGTATATCGGAAACCATTTGCACGTTGAATCTGGGGTTGACTACAGTGCAAAGATGCTGTTGTGTGACGCACAAACGTCAGGTGGAATTCTCATGGGCGTCAGACCGGAGAAAGTAGATGAGGCATTGAAACTTTTACATGGTCATGGTTTAAGCTATTCGGTGGTGGTAGGGGAGGTTTTTCAGGGTGAAAAAATATTGATAACTAGATAGATGGTTAGTAGCAAGATATTTTTCAGCTCAATTTTAAGGCTTAACTTTTATTAATTTATTTATTGCATCAATATGCATATTTAATTTTGTTTCTAATGAGGGTTTTATATGTTTAGGGAGGGGGAGTGGTATACATTTCATGTTACAAAGGTAATTGATGTGCCTGGAGGAGGTAAACATTTCATCCTTACCCATGAATCCGGAAAGAAAATTCTTTTACCAGCAAAGTATTATGATAAGTACAATATCATTGAAAACACTCAAATTCGCTGTAGGGTAGATAAGGTAAATTGTACAGGCCAAGTTTTTATCGAGCCCGAACATCCCGTTTACAGAATGGGCAAAACATATTCTTTCAGGATTATACAAATATTACCGTCGGTTTTTAGCGAGGCCGACACAGTAAAGGTTTCCGATGTGTTTGGTAACGATATTGAAATTTTAGTACCCAAAGGAAGCGTTGATGTAGGGGAAGACTCAATAGATATGAAGGTTATTGCTATAAAAAAAGGCATTCCTGTACTTACCGCACCAAGGCAATGGAGCCAATGCGCTGAATGTTTTGAAATTGGCCAGAACATTGAACTTTACCTTCATAGCACAATAGCTTTTCAAGGTGAGGATTACTACTTGCTAAAGACTAAAACGAACTGTATCGCTCTGCTTAAGGTTAAGCATTATAAGCATTATGGATTTAATAGTGATAGACCAGTTTTGGCTAAGTATAGAGGAATTGATGACAAGGGCATACTGCTAATTGATCCAGAACATCCGTATTACAAGGAGGGAGGTTTATACACTTTCCAAATTTCGGCAATGGAAGAGGATTTCAGTAGCGAGAATGGTATGGGAAAGGTTGCCGTAGTATTCGACAGGTTTGGGATGAAATGCGGAGTTAAAATTGAGAATGATCAATCATTTATGATTGGCGATATTATTACTTGTAAGGTTTTGGGATACAAAAAAGGACGACCTCTGCTCGAAATCGTCCCTCGCGGAATTTGATAAATACTATTCATCTGCAATTTCCTCGGCAGGCTCCTCGTCGCTTATATCATCAGGGAACTCATCGCCTTCGGTTCCAATTGTTTCCTCGGTTAAGCTGCCGAAAAAGTCTTTCTCCTCATCCTCATCCTTAATTTTGGTGTCTATTTTTACCGGAACCTTTACCAGGTAAATAGCATCTTCGGTTTCAAGGGTTACAGCGTGGAAAAAATCACCGTTTGGCTTATCAACCTTGAAAACAAAATCTTGATATCCATGGGGATACCTTTCCTTGAAGATTTTCAAAAGCTCAGGAGATAAATTGCTAAGACTTACTGCTGCTCTTTTCTTACTCATAAATCGCTCAAAATTTTCCGCAATAATAGTGTAAAAAAAGAAAATGCAAGGGGAGTTGGCAATATTTTTTTTAAAAAATATCATCATACAGGAAATCAATGCATTAATTTCAACTTAAATTATAATTTCACCCAATATTTTAATAGGATTAGACAAAAATCTAACTTTGACCAAAACTAAAATAAGCGCCATGAAAAGATTCTGGACTTCTTGAATCAGGTGATGGATATGACCGCAAGAAGGTTCTAAACTTCCTAAAGAATTGGACCCCCGAAGCGCTGAAATAAATGTCATATAATTAATATTATGTTAAATATATTTTGCTAAGGTAAAGCCCCACTATGGGGCTTTACTTTATTGCGGTAAATTACATCTGTTTTGATTTCTCGTTAAACTCGTTGTACTTATCCATCATTTCCTGGCTTTCGTTGCGGAAACGGAAATAAATATTTTTCAACGCTTCAACGGCTTCCTTGCTATTGGGGTTTACTTTATAAGCTTGCTCCATGTAAGGCATAGAGTTCTTAAATTCTGCATTGGCTTTTTCCATTAAAGCATCATACTTATCAAGTTCTCTTGCAGGTACTTTATTGGCTTCCTCAATGTATTTTACACCCTTGTTGAAGTAAAGGGCACCAATGTTATAGTAGGCATCAAAGAAGTTTGGATCAATCTCAATAGCCTTTTTGTATGCAGTAAGGGCATTTTCGGAATCACCTAACCTATCGTACAATGTTCCTTTTGCAAAGTATAACGAGGAGTTGTTAGGTTCAGTTTCAATGGCTTTATCGATGTATACAAGGATCTTGGTAGGATCTTCCTGTTTATCGATGTAATATGAGATGAGCGAGAATAAAACGTTAGTATTTTTGGGGTATTTCAAGAATCCTTCCTCAAGGTATTTTAAACCCTCATCGGCTTTATTAAGATTTTTGTATGCATCGAAAATGTTAAAGTAAACAGACCCCTCATTGGTAAATCCAAGTTCAATTGATTTCTGATAGTAAGGGATAGCCTCTTCAAGCATACCAGCAAGTTGAGCCGATAAGCCGGCATAGTAGTAAATAGCGGTATCGCTTTGATTAAGAATTGGAAGTTTACCGATCTCAATAACCTTTTTAAAGGATTCGAAAGCGCCCTTATAATCTTTTAGGGTGTACTGGTTGGAACCCTCGTTTACATAAAGACCCTTAAGCTTACTGAGGTCTTCTTGGAGTTTTTTAGCGCTTTTGCCCTTGGTATCAATTTCAATTGCCTTTAGGAAACTTTCAAAAGCAATATCTAAAGGCTTTTCGATAATAGGCTTAGTTACCTCCCAGCGTTCAAGTTGGCCGTTGCTGAAGTAAAAGTTTACCCTTTCCATTACAAACTTGTCGAGCGTTACGCCATCAATTTCAACCTTTTCTTGTTGAATAGGCTTACCAACAACAAGCATGAATGTATTCGGATCCATTCCAATGTATGCCCTTAGGATTTGAGCATCAAAAAGGTCCATCATCAGCTCGCCTCTTTTAATCCATACAGCATCCTTGATATTCTTCTTGGGATCCTGTATTTCGGCGTTACTTTTCTCAACCTTTTTGGCATACTGGTCGAAGTTGATTTCCTTGCTGGTTTGAGCTGTCACCGTAACAGCAACAAAAAGCATTGAAATTAAAATTGTTAGTCGTTTCATAAGATAATTGTTAAAATTTAGTTACTCGTTTGTGGATTCGTCGTTATTTATGGTTTCGTTTTGTTCCATTTCTTGCTCATCACTTGCCTCTACGTTGGCAATGGCAGCAATGGAATCGTTTTTCCGAAGGTTTATCAGCTTTACACCCTGAGCAGTTCTTCCTATCACACGTAACTCCTTAACACTCAATCGTATGGTTAAGCCACTCTTATTGATTATCATTATGTCATTGCTGTCATCAACTGCCTTTATGCTAATAAGTTTTCCGGTTTTGGGTGTAATGGTTATGGTTTTAACACCCTTTCCACCGCGACCGGTAACGCGGTAATCCTCCAGTTTTGAGCGCTTGCCGTAACCATTCTCTGATACAACCAAAATATCCTTGTTATCGTTTTCTTCAACACAAATCATGCCAACGATTGAATCGCCAGGTGAGAGGTTCATTCCCCTAACGCCACTGCCGGTTCGTCCAATGGGACGAACAAGTTTTTCGTGGAAGCGAATAGCCTTACCTTCGCGGGCAGCAAGAACAATTTGTTTATTACCATTGGTGAGGCATGCCTCAATAAGCCGGTCGCCTTCTTTAATGGTAATGGCCATTACTCCACTTTGTCGGGGACGGCTATAAGCCTCAAGCGATGTCTTTTTGATTATACCATTCTTGGTGCAAAGCACAATATAGTTACTCTGAAGGTATTCGGGGTCATTTAAGGTTTTAACATTTATATAAGCACGTATCACATCGTCGTTCTCAATGTTGATGAGATTTTGAATGGCTCTACCTTTTGATGCCTTATTCCCCTCGGGAATTTCGTATACCTTTAGCCAGTAACACTTTCCTTTCTCGGTAAAGAACAACATGGTATTGTGCATCGAGGCCACATAGATATGCTCAACGAAATCTTCATCGCGAGTTGCACTGCCTTTTGAGCCTACACCACCTCTGGATTGAAGTTTATACTCATACAAAGGGGTTCGTTTGATATACCCCAAGTGCGAAATGGTTATAACTACTTCTTCATCTGCAAAGAAATCTTCCGGATTGAACTCCTCGGCATCAGGAACTATCTCGGTTTTACGATCATCACCATATTTTTCCTTCATTTCAATCATCTCATCCTTGATGATTTTCCTCTGAAGCGTCTCATCCTCCAGAACCTGCTTTAGGTAAGCAATTTGCTTTAGCAACTCCTCATACTCCTGTTTAACCTTATCGCGTTCCAATCCGGTTAAGCTGCGCAATCGCATGTCGATAATGGCTTGCGCTTGAACATCGCTAAGGCCGAACCGTTCCATTAACTTTTCCTTAGCCTCGTTGGGCGATGCAGCAGCACGTATGAGGTTTATTACCTCGTCGATATGGTCAATGGCTATGAGTAATCCCTCCAGTATATGGGCACGTTTCTGAGCCTCATCTAATTCAAAGCGAGTTCGGCGAAGAATAATACTATGCCTATGCTTAATGAATTGAACTATTAAATCCTTTAAATTTAGCTGTTTGGGACGACCATCAACAAGGGCTATGTTATTGATGGCAAAAGTGGATTGCAGCTGGGTGTGCTTAAACAAGTTGTTTAGTACAACATTTGCAACAGCTTCTTTCTTAAGAATTATTACAACACGAGTTCCTTGCCTGTCCGATTCATCGTTGATGTAGCTGATGCCTTCAATCTTTTTCTCATTAATAAGGTCGGCAATTTTTTTAATCATTTCGGCCTTATTAACCATGTATGGTATTTCCGTAACAATAATCTTTGAACGACCCGATTCGGTTTGCTCCACTTCGGTTTTTGAACGGATAACTACCCTACCCTTCCCTGATAAGTATGCTTCCTTAACTCCTTGATAACCATATATAATACCGCCTGTTGGAAAATCAGGTCCTTTAACATACTTAAGCAGTTCATCGATTGTTATTTCGGGATTATCAACAGTAGCGCAAATGGCATCAACAATTTCTCTAAGGTTGTGCGGTGGCATGTTAGTAGCCATACCTACGGCAATACCTGAGGAACCGTTGACCAGTAGCAGGGGTATTTTGGTTGGTAGCACCGTGGGCTCTTCGAGTGTATCGTCGAAGTTCAGCTTAAAGTCAACCGTATTTTTATCGATATCGGCGAGGGTTTCCTCTGCAATCTTAGTAAGCCTGGCCTCTGTGTAACGCATAGCTGCCGGGCTATCGCCGTCAACCGAACCAAAGTTACCCTGACCATCGACCAGAGGGTATCGCATGGACCAATCCTGAGCCATACGAACCATTGCTTCGTAAACCGAAGAGTCGCCATGAGGGTGGTACTTACCTAAAACCTCTCCCACAATACGTGCCGACTTCTTGTAAGGTTTGCCAGCATTTAGCCCTAAATCGGCCATTCCGTAAAGAACCCTCCTGTGAACGGGCTTTAATCCGTCGCGCACATCAGGTAATGCTCTCGATACTATCACCGACATTGAATAATCAATGTACGATGACTTCATTTCTTCCTCAATGTTTATCTGTATAATCCTTTCACCCTCAGACATATAATAAAAGCTTAAAAAGTCAGTTTTTACTCCATAAATAACGTGCTAAGATAGCTATTTCAGCGCAAAAAAAAGAATGGATTGCGATGTTGTTCATTATTTATTAAAAAAATACACTATTGTCCGACTAAAATGCAAATATTGAGTCCTGCGCCAATAAATGCATGATAATCAGATATTAAAATTCATTACTAAAAAGAGACCTCCCCCCTCAAAACAATAGTTGAAGTTGTCCCTGTAG
>JBFMGQ010000027.1:0-46666 GCA_040752515.1 Bacteroidota bacterium
ATGACAACCAGGTTGTTTTTAGCTATGCCGGCGATTTGTATTCCGTTCCGCTAAGCGGTGGTATTGCCCGCAAGCTAACCACCCATGTGGGTTACGAGATGTTCCCCCATTTTTCGCCCGATGGCAAAACCATTGCCTTTACGGGTCAATACGATGGCAACACCGAGGTTTTCAGCATTCCCGCCGAGGGAGGCACGCCTAAACGTTTAACCTATACGGCAACCCTAAAACGCGACGACATCTCGGACCGTATGGGGCCTAATAATATTGTTATGGCATGGACTCCCGATGGCAGCAAGATTGTTTACCGGTCACGCAAGCAAAGCTTTAACGATTTTAAAGGACAACTTTTCATGGTTCCTGCCAGCGGTGGCATGAGCGAGGAGGTTCCCCTTTCAACTGGTGGATTTTGCTCTTTCTCGCCCGATGGGAAAAAGCTTGCTTTCAACAGGGTTTTCCGCGAATTCCGCACATGGAAATACTACAAGGGTGGTATGGCCGACGATATCTGGATTTTTGATTACGACTCGAAAGAGGTTATTAACGTAACCAAAAACCCCGCACAGGATATCTTTCCCATGTGGATTGGCGATGAAATCTTCTTCCTGTCGGATCGCGACAGAACCATGAACCTTTTTGTGTATAACACAAAAACAAAGAACATCGAAAAGGTTACCAATTACACCGATTACGACATCAAATTCCCGTCGTTTGACCAGAATACCATTGTTTTTGAGAAGGGCGGTTACCTTTACGCCTTTGATGTTAAAACCCGAACCACCCGAAAAATCAACATAACCATTGCCGACGACCAGAACTACTCACGCTCTGCAATGGTTGACGCCAGCAATCGAATCACCAATGCCGATCTTTCGCCAAATGGGGAGCGCGTAGTGTTAAGCGCGCGTGGCGATGTTTTCACACTACCATCGGAGAAGGGCATCACCTATAACCTTACAGCCACTTCCGATGCCCATGAGCGCGAGGCCACCTGGTCGCCCGACGGTAATTGGATTGCCTACCTTTCCGATAAAACCGGAGAGTATGAAATATACATCCAACCCCAGGATGGTAGCGCACCTGCCACTCAGATAACATCGGGTATAAACAACTACATTTTCGGCATTAAATGGTCGCCCGATAGCAAGAAGATACTTTTTAGCGACCGTTTAGGCCGGTTACAGTATGTTGATATCGAAACTAAAGCCATAAGCATGGTAACCAAGGGCAAGTACGGGTTGATTAACAGCTACAGCTGGTCGCCCGACAGCAAATGGATAGCCTTCTCCACCACCGATGCAAACCGATTCTCGGTGGTTTATATCTACAACACCGATTCAAAAACCATCAATCCAATTACCAATGGATGGTTCTCATCATACGGTCCGGTATTCTCAAACGACGGCAAGTACTTGCTTTACGTTTCCGATAGGGAGTTTAATCCCATATACAGCAATACCGAATGGAACCATGCATACGTGGACATGAGCAATATATACATGGTGATGCTTGCAAAGGACACCCCATCGCCATTTGCTCTGGAAAACAACGAGGTTAAGCCCGATACCAAAGCTGAACAACCCAAAGACAAAGATTCGGCCAAAAAACCTGCCAAAACCGAAGAGAAACCCAAACCAGAAGTTCAACCCGTAAAAATCGATTTTGACGGGATTGAAAACCGTACCGTTGAACTACCTGGTAAAGCAGGTAGATACTACAACATTTACTGTGTTGATGGTAAAGTTTTCTATAACTACTCCAGCTCCAAGGAACGTCAACCTACTGCCTTTATGTATGACCTGAAAAAACAGAAGGAAACCGAACTGGGTGAGTCGTTAAGGTTTACTATATCAGCCAGTGGCAAAAAAATGTTGGTATCAAAAAACAAAACCTACGCTGTTATTGATTTGCCTACTGGGAAAATCAACATGGAAAAGACTGTTGATTTAAGTGATATGAAGGTTTGGGTTGATTACCACAAGGAATGGAAACAAATATTCGACGAGAGTTGGCGCCAGATGCGCGATTTCTTCTACGTGGAGAACATGCATGGAGTTGACTGGAAGGCTATTCACGACAAGTACGCAGTGTTGCTACCTTACGTGAACCACCGTAACGACCTAACCTATATCATTGGCGAAATGATAGGTGAGCTAAACGTTGGTCACGCATACGTGAATAGCGGCGATAAGCCTGAACCTGAAAGGATTAAAACCGGATTACTTGGTGCAAAGCTAAGCAAGCATAGCAGTGGTTACTTCAGGGTCGATAAAATTCTGGCAGGAGCAAATTGGAGCGATGCGCTTCGGTCGCCCCTCAACGAGATTGGCGTCAATGTGAAGGAGGGCGATTTTATCATTTCGGTCGATGGCGTTGACCTTAAGGATATACCCGATATTTATACCACGCTGGTTAACAAGGCCGATAAAACTGTTGCGCTGGTTGTAAACAGTTCACCACAGGCTACCGGAGGCCGAAAGGTACTTGTAAAACCCATAGCCGATGAGTCGGAGCTCTACTACTACACCTGGGTGCAGAACAACATACGCAAGGTAAACGAGGCCACCAATGGCGAAGTGGGCTACATCCACATTCCCGATATGGGAGTTGCCGGTCTAAATGAGTTTGTGAAGTATTTCTATCCCCAACTCACCAAAAAGGCTTTGATAATCGACGATAGAGGTAATGGTGGTGGAAATGTATCGCCCATGATACTGGAACGCCTAAGCCGTGTGGTTTACCGCATGACCATGCGCCGCGGATTCGACCAACCATCAACCATCCCTTCGGAGACCCATTACGGGCCTAAGGTTGTGCTAATTGACCGCTACTCCGCTTCCGATGGCGACCTGTTCCCTTACGGGTTCAAAAAACTGGGCCTTGGCCCTCTTATTGGCGTTAGGAGTTGGGGTGGCGTAGTAGGTATTTCCGGCTCGCTTCCCTTTGTTGATGGCGGCGATCTACGTAAACCCGAATTTACCAGTTTTAGCTCCGATACCGGCGAATGGATTATCGAGGGTCATGGGGTTGACCCCGATATTGAGATTGACAACGATCCTTACCGCGAATACCTGGGACAGGATGATCAACTTGATAAAGCCATTGAACAGATTAAACTAATGCTTAAGGATTACAAGCCTCTCCCGCAAATACCGCAAGCACCTGATAGATCAAAGTAAAATGGTAAAAGAAACGGGTTGAAAATCAACCCGTTTCTTTTACCTCTTAATGTCGTAGAAACACCGTTGCGGGGAGTGAAGTTTACCCTCGGCAACCAATTTCTTGATGGCCTTTTCTACCTCTTTCTTTTCAACGCCGGAGGCTTCGGCAATCTCACCGGCTTTCATCGGCTTACCTGCCGATTTCAGGGTTTGGATTACTTTTTCGTTGGCATCCATAGCAAATTTAATTTTAGGTGATACAATTACTTATGGGGATGGAACATCATGATTGTTTCCCGTAGATACTGGTTATCGAGGTGTGTATAAATCTCCGTAGTTTGAATTGATTCATGCCCAAGCATTTCCTGAACCGCTCTCAAATCGGCTCCACCCTCAATCAAATGGGTGGCAAAGGAATGCCGGAGCGTATGCGGGCTAATGTTCTTATTGATTCCGGCCAAAGCCGCATACTTTTTAATGATGGTAAAAACCATTTCGCGGGTAAGCTTTCGGCCCCAGCGGTTAAGAAAAACAATATTACGCGATTCCGAATCAATGCGGGCATCAATGCTATTGCGTTGCGAAAGATACATGTTGATGTCGGTAATGGCCTTTGTGCCAATGGGAACCAGCCTTTCCTTATCGCCTTTACCAATCACCCTGATAAATCCATCGGTAAAAAACAAATCGGTAAGCCTAAGCGACACCAACTCGGATACGCGTAGCCCACAGCTATATAGCGTTTCAATAATGGCCTTATTCCTGTGCCCATCGGGCTTACTAAGGTCGATGGCCGACTCCATGGCATCAATTTCGGCCACGCTAAGAACTTCGGGAAGTTTACGGCCAATCTTAGGCGAATCGATAAGTTCTGTAGGGTCGTTACTAATCACTTCCTCCAAAAGTAAATACTTAAAAAATCCCCTGACACCCGAAAGAATACGAGACTGTGATCGTTTATTAAGCCCCATATCGTGCAGCTGAGCAAGGAACTCCTCCAAATCGGTTCGCCCTAACGATTCCGGTTCAATCCCTTTCCCTTCGCCAAATAGGCGAAGCTTCTCCATATCGGTTCGGTATGCCGCAATGGAATTTTCGGAGAGCGATTTCTCGAGCCGTAAAAAGTTGATGTAGTCATTTATGGCATTACTCCATCCCATTGCTTAGCCTTATATTTCCACAAATATATGCATTTGGCATTAATGATTTTATCGAAATATTTAAATGATATATATCAATGCTAACTAGTGTTAAAATTATGTAAATTGTGCATGTAAACCAAAACAAAAAAACCATGGTAAACTCCGATTTAGTTGCAACAGGGCTAATTGTTGCATACACCATTTACAGCTTGGTGGCAATTAGCCTATTTGGTTGGTTTGCTTACCGAATAACAAAACCAACTAAGAAGCCAGTGATAAAACCTGTGCTATTCTACTCATTTACCACATTGCTTATTATTATTGGCGTTTCGCTCCACCTAACAACCATGCACACCATCCCATGGGTTAAGCTAGAGATGGATGCTTCAAAAATCAACCCGGATAGATTGATTAAAATGGAGGTAGATAGTTTTAAATTCTACCTTCTCACCGATTCAATCCGTCAGGAATTACCCACTGCTGAACCCATAAAGGTTAAAGAGGGAGAAACGGTAATGTTCGATGTGTACTCCAAAGACCTTACCTATGGATTTGGGTTGTTCAGACCCAACAACACTATGGTATTGCAAATGCAAGTTCTACCGCTCTACAGTAATAAAATTATCTGGAAATTTACCGAGAAAGGAACTTTTACTTTGCGCTCAACCGAGTACGCGGGGCCTAAAAGCACCCGAATGATTATTCCAAACTTTATTACAGTTGAATAAAAATGATGTGGTATGAAAAAGCTAATCGATACACTGATAAATGGTAATGAGGTAAACGGACGTTTAGCAGGTCTTACCCCATTACAAAAATTAACACTAAGGTTTGCCGTAGTATCGCTCCTTTACTATGGATTTGCTGTAATTGAAGGAATGATAATGCGATTAATTCTCGCATCACCTAACTCGATGGTAGGCTTAATTCCCGAACATCAGTACTTTGCAATCTTAACAGCACATCCTTTAGTTGGAATTTTTGGAGCCACCTATACTCTTGTTTTTGGGGCATTCTACTTTGCCTTACCTTTTCTGCTCAAAAAACCACTATGGGGATTTAAAGCCGCAAACTGGTCGTTTTGGTTAATTACGGTTGGGGTTTTTGTTTTCTGGTTTGCAGGTTTCCTTTCTCATTACGGACCCCTTTATACTCTATACTGGCCGCTTCCTGCGGACTTTAACCAGTTTGGGCCATGGGGAGGAACGTTTTTTATCCTGGGTATTGCCCTGGTGATGGTAGCCTCAATTATTTTTGTAGTTATTGTCTTTAAAACTATTACCTATACTCCCAAGGGGTGGGAAAAGCAACCCGGTGGGTCGCTATTGGCGTCGGCCTTAGGCGTAAGTGGACTAGTAAACCTTTTCCGTAAAAAGGAAAATCGCAAGCAGCATCAAGTACCTTTGCCTGTTGCAGCTATTGCTCGAGGGTCAGTTGACGTATTTTTAAATGCAGGTATTATCACGTTTACAGGAGTGCTTATTCTGGTTTACCTAGTTGGACATATCTTAGGATTCAACCTTCAAAACTCCTGGGTTGATGCACTTCTTTATAAAAACATGTTTTGGTGGGGGCTCGACCTAATTGCCGACGGTTTAGTTTTAATTTTTGTTGCAGGTACATGGTACCTCTTAGCTATGCTAATTACCGGCGTTAAGAACGTTTACATGGAGAATGTAGCTCGGGCACTACTGCTGCTCGAATTGGTGGTATCCTGGACCGTATGGTCGCATCACCTGCTTTCCGATCAGGCACAGCCCCTAATGCTAAAACTTGTATCAGGTCAGTTTGTAACAGCCTTTGAACTTATAACACAAGGGTTGGCGCTTTTCATAAGCTTGGTAACCCTTTGGAATGCCCGACCGCTAAAATGGACTCCTGAACTAAAATTCTTCCTGGGAGGTTTACTTGGTTTTGCCCTTGCGGTAGCAGCAGGCATCATTCAAGCCGACATGGGAATGAACCGAATACTACATAACACCCAATGGATTGTTGGGCCTCATGTACATGTTGCCGTTCTAATTGGGCTAACCATGACCCTTTATGCTGTTGTTTACAAACTACTACCGGTATTAACCAATGGCTTAAACATTTATAGTGTTAAACTAACATCATGGCATTTCTGGTTACACCTGCTTGGAGGTATAGGAATGGGCGCTTTCATGGGCATGGCCGGACTTAAGGGAATGCTTCGTAGAACTATATACTACAATGGTGAGTTTGATATCTTTATGGTTTTGGCAGCTTTGGCAGGTGCCGCTCTTTTGATTGCATATCTGTCTTACTTCTTTAACCTTGTCCTTACTATTGGAATTAAAGGAATTATTGAAATTTTCAGACCATCAAAACTTCCTAAGGAACAAGTACTTCCCGAATAATTATTAAAGTTAAATAGGTGAAAGGGCTATCGAATTATGATAGCCCTTTACTTTTTCACAAAGCTTAACAAAAACTTGAGTATTTTTGCATAAAATTCCGAGTTATGCTTAAACGTACTAAAATTGTTGCCACTATATCCGATAAGCGTTGCGATGTTGATTTCATAAAAACCCTATACCAAGCGGGAATGAATGTAGCCCGGTTGAACACCGCACACATGAACCCCGAATCGGCAAAAAATCTTATTGCCAACATCCGTAAGGTTTCCGAGAATATTGCCATTTTAGTCGATACCAAAGGCCCTGAGATTAGAACATCCTCACTTGGTGAAGAGGTAAGGGTGGAAACCGGAAATCGTATCAAGGTGATTGGAAACCCCGAAGGTGCCTCAGGCAACGATACTGTTTATGTTAGCTACCCCAATATTGCCGCCGAGGTTCCCATTGACAACACCATACTTATTGACGATGGGGAAATTGAGCTAAAAGTTATTGACAAGAACAATAACACCCTAATATGTGAGGCTACAAACTGCGGCACCATTAAATTGCGCAAAAGCGTCAATATCCCCAATGTTCACATTAACCTACCATCGCTAACCGAGAAAGATAAAGCATTTGTTCAGTTTGCCATTGAAAACAACATCGATTTTATTGCTCACAGCTTTGTCCGTAACAAGCACGATGTGCTTGAAATTAAAGAGATACTCCATAAGCACAACAGCCCAATTAAAATCATTGCCAAAATTGAGAATCAACAAGGGGTTGACAATATAGACGAGATACTTGACCACGCCTACGGCGTAATGGTAGCCCGCGGCGATTTGGGAATTGAAATCCCAGCCGAAAAGCTTCCAATAATCCAACGCCGAATTGTACGTAAGTGTATTGAGAGCAAAAAGCCCGTTATTATTGCCACTCAGATGCTGCACACCATGATTGAGCATCCACGCCCCACCCGTGCTGAAATTAGCGATATTGCCAATGCAATCTACCAACGTACCGATGCCATTATGCTTAGCGGTGAAACCGCATACGGACAATACCCTGTTGAAGCCGTTGAGGTAATGACCCGTGTGGCACGCGAAGTGGAAGAGGCACAAGAAGCCGACCTATCGGTAAATTTGGTAAGGATAAACAACGAGGTAACCGCAACCCTAGCCAAAGCTGCTGTTAGGGCTTGTTCATCGCTTCCCATAAAAGCAATTATTGTTGATACCCTAACCGGTCGTACTGGCCGTTACCTTGCCGCTTTCCGCGGGCGAATTCCCATTTACGCCATTTGCTATAAGCAGCATGTTATGCGTGAATTGGCACTTTCGTATGGTGTTGAGGCGGTGTATATGGAACCCCGTACCTCACGTGACCATTTCCTAACCGATGCTATTGGCACCATGCTCGAACGCCGCAAAATTGCCTCGGAAGATATGGTGCTAATCATTGGCGGTAGCTTTGGGCCAAGCAATGGCGCATCGTTTATGGAAATTAGCAAGGTGAAGAATATAGTTAGCAAAAAGTAAATAATGCCCGGTGCATTTAGCCAAACAACACCCTTCAGAATTGCATTCTTTGCTTTACAACTTGCCTTTGTAGCTGGCTATTCACAGAAAATGCCTGAGGCCTATTATCGGGCTGAGGCTGCCCTTGAACAAAACGACACTCAAAACGCTCTCCGCTGGGCCGACTCATGCTTTACCGCTAAACCATTCCGATACCAGTATTACCTAATTAAAGGTCAGGCACAGCTAAAGGCTAACCTTTTCAAGGAGGCCATCGAAAACTTTCTGCAAGCCGAAAAACAGCGAGCTGGCGTTGCATCCTACCAGTTAGCCAGAGCCTATTGCCTTACAGGCGATACCCTGAATTGTATTGAATGGACTCGCCGT
The DNA here is from genome assembly GCA_040752515.1 of Bacteroidota bacterium. GTDB lineage: Bacteria > Bacteroidota > Bacteroidia > Bacteroidales > Tenuifilaceae > Tenuifilum. The sequence continues at coordinate 8,568 of JBFMGQ010000027.1, forward strand.
AACCTGCAATCGGTTTTTAGGGAGCCTGAAAGTAAATATCAGCTCAATAGCGATTTTAAATTTGCCCAATCGCTCAAGGAATGGCAAAACCTTTGGTTAAACGAATGGTACTCGCCTATTGAAAAGGATATCTTTTACGCCAAGTACTTAAACCAAAACCAAAACTACGACGAAGCCATTGAATTGCTGAATAAAAGGATAAAAAGTTCAAAGTCAAAAACAGAACTTTTTGAATTACGTGGTCTTGCACATTTGGGCGCAGGTAATTACTCATTGGCACTAAAGGATTTTGAAAGTGCCTATAAGCGAAGCAAAAAGAACCATAGTTATCTGGTTTTACAGTCGCAAGCGCTTTACTACCTAAACCAGCACGAAAATGCATTAAAATTGATTGGGCAAGCAATTGAAAAGGGTGGCGAAAAGCCCGAATACTTGTTGCTTAAAGCCCAAATCCTTGCAAAATTAAACCGATGGACTGAGGGCTACGAAACCACAAAAAAATACCTCGAATTCTTTCCCAATAATTTTGATGCTAATTTGCAATTAGTCACAAATGCCTATAATGCAGGATTTTACACCGATGCCTTACTGGCAATAGCCAAAATGCTTAAGTTTACACCCGATAATCCTGAACTGATTCTGCTGCGAGGGAAAATTTACCTTAAGACCGAGCAACCCCGGCAGGCTATCATTGACTTTGATAAGACCATTGCGCTTAACTACAAAATATCCGAATCGTATCTTCTAAAAGGGCAGGCCTTACTAAAAATCGGTGAGCATGACGAAGCCTGTAGATGTTTTTCCATATCGGGCAGTTTAGGAAGTATCGATGCCCAAAACTTACATTTCAACACCTGTAAACGGTAATTGCCAATGTATTAAATATCAGTTATCAGCTGCACTAAGTTTAAAATTAAGCCAAGATTAGCCACAGAAACAAAAAAACATTTAATCAAATCCGTCAATTGAAAAAAATCTTTCGACGAATTTGAATCAAAAAAAACTTGCTTGTAATCAAAAGTTTGTTTAAAATTGTTGAAAATGAAAAAAATATGGAAATAAAAGGAACCGCTGTAAAAGCAACCCCCGATTTTGTAAAGGCTAACTTTATAAATAGGTACTCGGAATGGGTTAAGTCGTTGCCCCAAGCATCACGCGAAATTATTGAAAAACCCATTTATGCAACCACTTGGTATCCGTTGATTGAATCAGTAATAATACCTACCCAAAAGGTAGCCGACCTTTTCTATGAGGGCGATTACCCAAAGGCTGCCCGTGAAATTGGCCGGTTTAGCGCCGACATTGCCCTTAAGGGCATTTACAAGATATTCGTTAGGATAAGTTCTCCGCAATTCGTATTAAGTAGGGCATCGAGCATATTCCAAACCTATTATCAACCAGCTGAAATTAAAGTGGTTGAAAGTGCCGATAAGAAGGCGGTTCTTCAGCTGGAAAAGTTTCATATCGATGAAAAGCTTATCATGGAGCGTATTGCAGGGTGGATTGAACATACCCTAGAAATTACCCTAAAATCACCTTTAAAAGTTGATGTTCAGAATATTGTAAATGGTAAAAACCTCACGGCTCGCATTACCGCCATGTGGGAATAGTTCATCAAAGGTGATTACTGAAACCTGATAATTGCTATATTTACACAAAAAATTAGCAATTATGCTGGGATTGGCTGCTAAAAGTTTGGTTCCTGTCCGCAAAGAACCAAATGAAACCACCGAAATGGTTAACCAACTACTTTTTGGCGAGCAGGTAAATGTTTTGGAAAGTTACAAGCAATGGTATAGAATTGAAAGCGTTATTGATAGCTATCCCGGCTGGGTCGATTCACGGCTCATTGAAATTGATAATGCTAATACTGAAAAGGAACTTAAAAGTTTTACAACCACGGCCATTTTAACGGAGGCCCTAAATCTTGCCAACAACACAAAGTATTTGCTTAGCCCGGGTTCGTTGCTTTACGGATTATCAGGTAAAAGATTTCGCCTTAATGGTACTAATTTCGAAATTATAGGCCAAGCACCATCAAATAATCCACAATCGTTAACAACTGTAATAGCTACAGCCAAAGGCTTTATAAATGTTCCTTACCTATGGGGCGGCAAATCGATTTTTGGAATCGATTGTTCAGGGTTGGTTCAGGTTTGCTTCAGAACTGCCGGGGTATTCCTACCCCGCGATGCATGGCAACAGGTTCATGCCGGACAAACAGTTGAGTTTGTTAACCATGCTCAACCTGGCGATATTGCTTTCTTTGATAATGAGGAAGGACGCATTATCCATGTTGGTATCCTTATTAATTCCAACGAAATTATTCACAGCTCCGGTTACGTTCGAATCGATAAGTTCGACCACCAAGGCATTTACAACCAGCAACTTGGCATTTACACACATAAACTAAGGATTATAAAGAGGGTTCTTTAGGCATATAGGCTTTGATTTCTAATTCAATGTCGTTTAGATAGAAAACAGTGACTCCTTCTGTCATCCTGAGGGAATCGAAGGATCTCTATGTATCGTTTGTTCTGAGATGTTTTGCTTAGCTCAACATGACAAATAACATTAACTAAACGACATTGATTTTTAATTTCTATTTTCTGTATTCTACTAAAATTAACGGATAGCTATCAGTTAACAAACAGCCCATTCGCTTGACTTTAAGTCCAATTTTTGGTATCTTTCAAAATCCTTTTAAACCTAACCATATGTTAAAGCACCAAATCCTAATAACACTCGCCATTATTGCGTTTGCAATATGGATAGCTTTCAAAATACGCGATCGCAGAAAATCGGATAACGACGAGAACCCTGAAAACGAATAGCTCTGCATGTATTGCTACAAATACCCTCGCATGCTCGTTACAGTTGATGCTGCTATTTTCAAGATTGACAGGAACAAGCAGGCAACCCATTTGCTATTAATAGAGCGAGGAAATGATCCCTACAAAGGAAGTTATGCCCTGCCGGGCGGTTTCCCAGAAATGAGCGAATTGCTTGTAGAGGCAGCTGCAAGGGAACTTATGGAAGAGACCGGGATAACTGGTGTTGAGCTGCATCAGCTTGGCGCATTCGACGACATCGACCGGGACCCTCGCGACAGGAATATAGCCATAGCGTTCTGGGGAGCAGTGAGCGATTGTCAGGTTGCGCCAATTGCTGGCGACGATGCCGCAAAAGCACAATGGTTTCCCATTGAACAGCTTCCACCCCTGGCATTTGACCATGCCAAAATAGTAAAGGCAGCTCTTGGCTGCCTTGCACACTGGTTATCGGAACATTAGCGGAACTATACTATCATGCCCGCTCCAACGGTTACATTGGTTGCCTCGTCAATAAGTATCAAACTTCCGGTAACCCTGTTCTGACGGTATGAATCGTAAAATAGCGGTTTGGTAGTGCGAATCGATATGCAGGCAATATCGTTCATGCCTATCGATTTATCGGCGTAATCCTTTTCAAGGGTGTTGATATTTACCTTGTACTTCACCTCCTTAATCATGCACCGCAAATCGTTGGTGGTGTGTTTAAGGGCATACTTTCCGCCTGGCACCATGGGCTTATCGCCCAACCAGCATATCATCAGCTCTATATCCTGGCCTTGCTTTACACCATTCTCTTCGGGAATAATCATGCAGCCACGCGATACATCAAGATCATCTTCTAAAATAATAGTTCCTGATTGAGGAGCGGTAATTGAATCGAGATGATCGGTCCAAAAATCTATGGCTTTGATGGTAGTAGTGAAGCCGGAAGGAAGAACCTTAACCCTATCGCCCACCCTGAAAGTTCCACTAGCCATACGGCCTGCGTAGCCCCGGTAATCGTGAAACTCTATTGATTGTGGACGAATGACATACTGAACTGGGAAACGGGCATCGAGCTGGTTGTAATCGTTAGATATATATAGATTTTCAAGCAAATACATTAGTGTAGGTCCCTGATACCAATCCATGTTCTTCGACCTATCAACCACATTATCGCCTAACAGGGCGCTAATGGGAATAAACCTCACGTCGTGCAAATCGAGGTGGGTGGCAAATTCATGGAATTTTTGTTGAATGGCGTCAAAAACCTCCTGCTTAAAATCGACTAAATCCATCTTGTTTACACAAACTATCACGTGAGGAATACGCAGCAGCGAGGCTATATAGGCATGCCTGATGGTTTGCTCAATAACTCCATGGCGGGCATCAACAAGGATAACTGCTGCATTGGCAGTTGAGGCGCCGGTTACCATGTTACGGGTATACTGTACATGGCCGGGGGTATCAGCAATGATAAATTTACGCTTAGGCGTATGGAAATACCTGTAAGCCACATCAATAGTGATGCCCTGTTCACGTTCAGCACGCAAACCATCGGTTAAAAGGGCAAGGTTGATATACTCTTCGCCCTTCTTTATGCTTGCTCGCTCAATCGCCTCAAGCTGATCCTGAAAAATAGCCTTTGAATCGTATAGTAGTCGTCCAATCAGAGTGCTCTTACCATCATCAACGCTTCCGGCTGTGGTAAAGCGTAAAAGTTCCATATCCAGGTACGAGCGTTCAATTGTTTTGTCTTCCATGGTCAAAAAAGAATTTAAAAAACTAAAAGTAACCTTCAATCTTCCTATCCTCCATAGCGGCCTCGGAGCGCTTATCATCGGCTCGGCCACCACGCTCTGTAATACGGGTGGCAGCCACCTCGCGAATAATATCCTCAACGCTACTGGCCACCGACTCAATGGCGCCTGTGCAGGTAGCATCGCCTATGGTTCGGAAACGCACAATACGTTTTTCCGCTTTTTCGGTTTCCTTCATCTTTAGGAATGGTGTTTTGGCATACAAAACACCGTCGCGCTCAAAAACCTCACGCTCATGGGAGAAGTATAACGAAGGTATTGCAATATTCTCAAGCAAAATATACTGCCATACATCCATTTCGGTCCAATTACTGATCGGGAAAACCCTGAAATGCTCCCCTAAGTTCTTTCGACCGTTAAACAGATTCCAAAGCTCTGGTCGTTGGTTTTTGGGATCCCACTGGCCAAATTCGTCGCGATGCGAGAAGAAACGTTCCTTTGCCCTTGCCTTTTCCTCATCGCGTCGGCCACCGCCCATGGCGCAATCAATTTTAAGCTCCTCAATGGCATCGAGCAGGGTTACGGTTTGCAACTTGTTTCGGCTGGCATTGTAGCCTGTTTCCTCCACCACCCTACCCTTATCGATGGAATCCTGAACATACCTTACAATTAGCTGCACGCCGGTTTCCTCCACAAGCCAGTCACGGAAATCAAGGGTTTCCTGAAAGTTATGGCCAGTATCGATGTGCATCAATGGGAAGGGAACCTTGGCCGGATAAAAAGCCTTTCGGGCTAAATGAAACATCACTATTGAATCCTTCCCACCGCTGAACAGCATAACCGGGTTTTCGAACTGGGCAACCACCTCGCGAATAACGTATACTGCCTCCGACTCAAGTTCGCGTAGGTGATTTAGTGGCACTTTTTTGCTCATAACGAATTCATCTATATTAAAAAAGCTTCAACTGGGTATAGCTAAAACCTATTCCTAATTTCTTCTGAACTAACTATTACAAAATAGACTATTTTGATTGATCCTTTAAGGAGATTTAAAGCCATTTCGCATTTTTGGGAAAAAGTTCAGTGTGACAAATATACTCCTAACCGGGGTATATTGTGATTGTTAAATATCAACCCACTTTAAGAAATGGGCATAAAGAACTTCAATTGCTTCATCCTCAGTCAGTTTTGCAGTATTCAGGTGTAATTTGGGGTTAACTGGGTTTTCGTACCTGTCGGAAATTCCAGTAAAATTTGATAGCGAACCGCTGATAGCTCTACTATAATTCCCCTTAATATCGCGTACCTGGCAGACTTCCACAGGCGCATCGGCGAAAACATCAAAAAAGGTATCCTGTCCGATAATCGAACTGGCCATTTGGCGCATAGACTGTAAAGGAGAGACAAAGCAACATATTGACACCACACCCTGAGAGTTAAGTAGGGCTGCCAAGTGGGCTACACGGCGAATGTTTTCAGTTCTATCGGCCTCGCTGAATCCCAAATCGGCACATAATCCCTTTCGCACTTCGTCACCATCGAGCAATACAACGGGGATGCTTAGTTTACGGATTCGATTTTGTAAGGCTTTACCCAAGGTTGTCTTACCCGAAGCGGGTAAACCGGTAATCCAAATTGTAATAGGCTTTGTAAAGTTCATGAAAAACTACCTCATATCAACCACTTCAACTCCTTTGTGTTTCTCCACCTCAAATTTGAATCGATCGTCGCGCAAAGGAACGTTTGACTTGAAGTTCTTAATTTGAATGATGTAGTTGTTACCATCCTTACCCTGATAACGAATAAGATAGGGTTCAAGGGTGTTGGCATCGAACTGCAGCTTAACCGAAGAGTATGGCAAGTTCAAATCGCGAGGGAAAAAGTCAACCTCGTGTATTACCCTATTCTTAATATTTTGCTGCCCAACATACTTATACTTAAAATTTTTATCGTAATCCTTAAAAAGCTTCATGGGGTCATCCAGAAAGCTATTCTCCTTAACATTCATCTTCGAGATGGTGACCTCTTTGGCTTCCTTAATGTATTGCCATTTGGTTTGCCCATCGGAATACACTTCCATACCCATTAGGTCGAGGTAAAACATTTTTCCTTTGGCCAGAATTTTACCCTGGTGGGTGTCGGTAATTCGCTCCTGTAGGTTTTCAAGTGTAAAGTTAAAAGTTGCCGAAAGCGACTTTATCTCCTGCATCTTGTTGCTAAAACTCTTAACTATTTCCTCAGGATTTACCTGCTGACCAAGTGCGGTAAACGATGATGAAAAAATCAGTAAACTCAAAATTCGTCTCATTGAACTAAATATTTATACCTGCAAAAATACAAAATAAGAAACTAATCTACCGATAATGTGTTCAAAATACGTTCCAAAGAAACCTCATCGACAATTAAAACCTGACGGGGTTTGCCACCATCGGCAGGTCCAACAATACCAGCAGCCTCAAGTTGGTCCATAATTCGCCCGGCGCGGTTATAGCCTATGGAAAATTTACGCTGAATAAGCGAGGTTGACCCCGACTGGGTTTGCACAACAAGACGGGCAGCATCCTCAAAAAGTTCATCGCGCCTTTTCAGATCGATCTCAATTGGGCCATCCTGCCCTTCGGGGACATATTCGGGCAGCTCATAGGCATGCGGATAACCGGGCTGATTGCCAATGAAATCGGTAATGCGTTCAATCTCTGGGATATCAACAAAAGCACACTGCACACGTACCAAATCGCCACCGGCCGAAACCAACATATCGCCCCTACCGATTAGGTTGTTAGCACCCGGGGTATCGAGAATGGTTCGGGAATCAACCATTGATGAAACCCTGAAAGCTATACGGGCTGGAAAGTTTGCCTTAATCACCCCGGTAATAATATTGGTTGAGGGTCGCTGGGTGGCTATGATAAGGTGAATACCAATGGCTCGGGCCTTCTGTGCAAGTCGCCCCAGCGGCATTTCAATTTCTCGACCCGCAGTCATTATCAAATCAGCAAACTCATCGATAATTACCACTATGTAAGGTAAATACCTATGCCCGTTGTTGGGGTTAAGCCTTCGCGCTACAAACTTCTGGTTGTATTCCTTTATTGTGCGAACCTTTGCCAGGTTTAATAGCTTGTAGCGCTCTTCCATTTCAACACTAAGCGAATTCAGAGTATAAATAACCTTTTGGGTATCGGTAATAATGGCCTCCTCTGCATCGGGCAGCTTTGCCAAAAAATGACGCTCCAACTTGTTGTATAGGGTCAACTCTACCATTTTGGGGTCAACCAGCACAAACTTAATTTCGGAGGGATGTTTTTTGTAAAGTAAAGAGGTGATAATGGCGTTAAGGCCTACCGACTTACCTTGCCCTGTAGCACCGGCAACGAGCAAGTGAGGGAGTTTAGCAAGATCGAGAATGTAAATTTCGTTCGAGATGGTTTTGCCCAATGCTATTGCCAAATCGTACTTACACTCCTGAAACTTTTGCGACTTAATGATAGAATGCATCGACACCACCTCGGGATATTGGTTTGGCACCTCAATCCCAATAGTTCCTTTGCCGGGAATTGGCGCAATTATTCGTATGCCCAAGGCTGAAAGGCTAAGCGCAATATCATCTTCCAGGCTTTTTATTTTACTTATTCTTACACCGGGTGCAGGAACAATTTCGTACAGGGTGACGGTTGGGCCAATGGTAGCCTTAATCTTATCAATCTGTATCTTATAGTGCGATAGAGTTTCAACAATCTTGTTCTTGTTCTCAACAAGCATTTCGTTGGTTACTGGCGACTCTGTATTCTTATAATCCTCCAGCAATTCAATTAATGGCTTTTGGTAATTTGAAAGTTCAAGGGTTGGATCGTATAGTTCCTGCTCATTGATCTCGGAAATAGCCAGTTCCTTTTCCTCATTGCGTTCAATGGTAAAGTTATCCTCTATTTCCGATTCAGTGATTGTCTTTGTAACGCTCTCCTGAAAATCTATGGGCTTATCTATATCCAGTTCAATATCAGATTCATTAGCATTGTCCGTTTCATCATAATCATCGTCGAATTCATCAATATGAATGCCATTTGAAACAAGCACTGACCCTTTTTCAACTTCAACCTTGTCAACATTAACTATATCCTGTTTTTCGGGATTTTTCTCCTTCGACTTACCCGATGCTACGAGGTTTTTAATTGCATTAAATAGGTAATAGGTACCTCTCTGAAAGTGGTAAAGCGACTTTGGAAGTACGTAAATAATATAAGCTACAAGCACTATAAGTACAATAAACGCCGCCCCAATTTTACCTATAATGGACGATAACCATTCGGAAACAAACAAACCATGAGCTCCACCTAAACCACTCCCCAGATATCCGCCAAGATCCTTGAATAAAAACCCCAGCGAAAGCGAACCAACCAGTATACCAAGCAGTACTTTAAAAACAAACTTAGTTATTCTGCCCCTGATGAATTTAAGCAGTTTAAGCCCCAAAACCATAAAAATAAGGGGGAATGCCAAAACCGAAATCCCAAACCAATGATTTATAAATTGATTTGAAAGCGATGCGCCCAATTTTCCACCCCAGTTGCCAATTTTCTGATCGGCTGACGAGAATATGGAAACCCATTCGATACTTTGATCGACCTTCCAGGTGAACAGGAACGAAAAAAACGAAAGAAAAAAATAGAAGCCTAAAAGGATTAAGAACAGGCCTATTGTAAACCTAATCCTTTCATCCTTAAAAAGCGAATCGGTACCAACATTTTTTCCACCTGATTCCTCAACGTCAGTATCCTTTTCTTTTTTAGCCATATTGTAAGATCAATAAAAAACGATGTAAAGATATTGTAAAAACACTTACTGCTGCAGCAAGTAGATCAAATCGGTCATAGTTTGAAAGTCAACCTTCTTATAATCAGAAGGGATGCTGAAAGCATCGGCGTTGACTTTAGTTTTGGTAACCGACCTTGCCCTAAGCCTCATATCAATCTTGTTGAAGCGTAAGTTGAAACCGAGCATTACTCCATCAATGTTTTCGAAAGGTGTATTCAAATTGGGTTTATCAATACCAATTTGTTTTGTATAAATGATCTCAAACTTGTTATCAGGATTATCGGCAAAATATCCCATTACGCTTTTACACTGGTAGCCTAAGTAGTTACAATCATTTACTAATGAATCGATAATAACCTTGGGTATCCGGGCATAAAGAGCTGGGTACTGTCCATTGGTATAGGGCTCACTATGGTAGAGTTTCTTATTAAAAACTTTGAGCAGGGTGGCAAATTCCTTTTTGGATGGCTGGCTTATAATTGAAATGGTAACGGCACCAGATAGCGCATCAATGGTGTTAATGGTATTATTATTGCAAAAACGGACAATAAGTGAACTTGGCAGTATCTTTTTGTCGATTCTACTTAGGGTTAAGGTATCGTATTCAATACTATATTCAATTTGTCCTTCCCTAATTTCTTTTGGGCGTTTGGGTTCACAGCTGCTCATCAGAATGAAAAAAACAGCCAAGCCAACAAGTTGGTTTACACGTCTGCTCATCAACACTTTAGTTCAAATTATTAACTTATAAAAATAGAAAATGTTTTTGTGTTTTGCAAAAGTTGGCAAGCAATATAGGATAAGCAAAATCAGAAACTAAACCCAAACATGTTATTAAACATACACATAAACCGTTGAGTGATAGTATTACATTATGTGTATTTTTATTAGGATTGCAAAAATTAGTTAGTTTTGTAACTTCAAAGTTGAAAAATTTAATTTACTGTTTATGAGCAAATTAGCAGTTGTAGCGTTAGGCGGAAACGCCCTCTTGCGTGGAAATCAGGTGGGCACCATCGATGAGCAAGAACAAAACACCACCGACACCTTGGAAAATCTGGTTTACCTTATAAAGGAAGGGTATAACCTGGTTATTAGCCATGGAAATGGCCCACAGGTAGGAAACATACTTATGCGTAACGATGCTGGTGAGCAACTCTATGGCATTCCCCAAATGCCCCTCGATATCTGTGTTGCCGATTCGCAGGGTGGCATTGGCTATATGATTGAACGTATGCTCCGGAATGTGCTCCGTAAGCATGGTATCGACCGCGAAGTATGCTGCTTGGTAACCCCGGTTATTGTCGATCACAATGACCCTGCCTTTAAAAACCCCACCAAACGTGTAGGCCGTATTTACGACAAGGCTCAAGCCGATGCGCTTGCCGCCGAAAAGGGATGGATTTTCAAGGAAGAGGTTAAAGATACCGGTAGCGGTTGGCGTCGTGTTGTGCCATCGCCAAAACCCATGGGAATTCTTAATATCAAAGTTATAGACCAACTTGTTCGCCAAGGGATTATAGTTATTGCCTCCGGTGGCGGCGGGGTACCCGTTTATATTGATGAAAAGAAGGATATTCGACCCGCCGAGGCAGTAATCGATAAAGACTTAGCCTCGTCGCTCATGGCTGCCGAAATCAAAGCCGATGAGTTCTACATCTTAACTGATGTACCATTTGTTTACCTTAACTACAAGAAGCCTAACGAGCAAAAGCTCGAGTTCCTGAACTATGCCGATACTATGAAATACCTTGAGCAGGGCATGTTTGGCGAAGGTAACATGGCACCTAAAATTCGCGCCTGCTTAAACTTCATTGAGCGAGGTGGTAAAATGAGTGTAATCACTGAAGCTACCAAACTTGAGGATATGTCGTATGGCACAAAAATCACCATGGAATACGAAGATTAAGAATTGTGTAAACCTAAAACTATAAAGCTATGTCGTTCAATTTGCGTAACCGCAGCTTTTTAAAGCTGCTCGATTTCACACCAAAGGAAATCCAATTTTTGCTTGACCTTGCAGCCGATTTAAAAAAGGCAAAGTATGCCGGAACTGAGCAGCAAAGGTTAAAAGGGAAAAACATTGTTATCCTTTTTGAGAAGGATTCAACCCGTACCCGTTGTGCATTTGAGGTAGCCGCATTCGATCAGGGTGCAAACGTTACCTACATTGGACCATCGGGCTCGCAAATGGGCAAAAAGGAATCCATGAAAGATACAGCCCGCGTCCTCGGCCGCATGTACGATGGCATTGAGTACCGTGGATACTCCCAGGAAATTGTTGAAACTCTTGCAAAGTATTCGGGTGTGCCCGTATGGAACGGATTAACCAATGAGTTCCATCCCACCCAAATCCTTGCCGACTTCCTTACCATGCGTGAGCATAGCACAAAACCCCTTAGCGAAGTTAAGTTCTGCTATCTTGGCGATGCTCGCAACAACATGGGCAACTCCCTGATGGTTGGTGCTGCCAAAATGGGTATGGATTTCAGGGCTTGCGCCCCCAAGGCATGCTGGCCAAACGATGAACTTGTTAATACCTGCCGCGAAATAGCCAAAACCACTGGAGCCAAGATTACCCTAACCGAAAACATCGAAGAAGGCGTTAAGGGCTGCGACTTCCTTTACACCGATGTATGGGTATCGATGGGTGAACCCGATTCCGTTTGGGAAGAACGTATAAAGCTGCTAAAACCCTACCAGGTTAACCGTAAGGTTATGGAAATGACTGGTAATCCCAACTGCAAGTTTATGCATTGCTTACCTGCTTTCCATAACCGTGAAACAGTTGTTGGCGAAGAAATTTACAAGAAGTTTGGACTTGAGGCCATGGAAGTAACCGAGGATGTTTTTGAATCGGAAGCCTCAATTGTATTCGACGAGGCCGAAAACCGCGTACATACTATAAAAGCAGTAATGGTTGCTACGCTAGGCCAGTAGATGTAGAACCAAAACTTTTAAAGCAGCTTTGAAAAAAGCTGCTTTTTTTTTGCATTTTTTAATACTAAGTCATAAATTTATTTGGATTTTAAAACTTATGCCATTATGATGATTTACATTGGAAACATCGCGTATTCTATGACCGCCGATGAGTTAAAAGAGCTTTGCATGCCTTTTGGAAACGTGGTTTCAGCCAAAATCATTACCGATCGTGCTACAGGAAAATCAAAGGGCTACGGATTCGTTGAGTTCGACAATGAGGAGTCGGCTTTAAAAGCCATAAAAGAGCTCAACGATAGTCAGGTTAAAGGCCGAAACATCAAAGTTAACAGTGCCTTCCGTAAAGCCGATCAAAACCAAGCAGATAAGGGAAAGGAAGAGGAATCGAATCCTAAAGCATAGGCTTTATAGGCTTACCACAAAAAAATATATTATTAACCCAACCGTTAAAAGTTTTACTCCTACTCCCAAAGTAAAACCAAGTAACGACCCTATTGCTGATAACCAAGGATAGGTATTATGGGTATTATTGCTTTTACGTTTTAGCATTTCACCAACCAATGCACCCAAAAATGGGCCAATAATTATACCAATTGGCCCAAATAGTGCAATACTGGCAATTAGTCCTACTATAGTTCCCCAAGCGCCCCAATTAGTGCCACCCATTTTTCTCGATATCCATGCTGGAAACAAATAATCGAGTATTGTCACCACTAATGTTATTATCGCCATTACCGTAATTGTTGTCCAGCTTAAAGAACATAATGCTGTAAACTTTGCGAGAAAAAGCCCTGCCCATGCTAACGGTGGTCCTGGAATTACAGGCAAAATGCACCCAATCAACCCCAAAATTATGAGTGCAATGGCTAATGAAAGCAAAAAGTAGTCAATCAGCATTTGCTTTTTCGTTCTTATTAAATAACTTTGGTAAATATATCATTTTTAGCATGAAAACTATTTCGATAACCGTAAAAGGTAAAGTTCAAGGAGTAGGTTTCAGATACTTTGTAATGCGCCACGCCAATGAAATTGGTGTATACGGATATGTTAAAAACTTACCCAATGGCGATGTTTACATTCAGGCAAGCGGTAACAGCAGTCAACTGGAAAACTTAATTTTACATTGTCATAAAGGACCTTCACACTCCAAGGTGGAAAGCGTTCTGGTTGAAAACATAGAACATCCTACCCATTTCCAAGGGTTTCAAATAGTAGGGTGATACTATAATATGTTAATATAAAATTACATCCATGAAGCTGATTAACTTTCACACACACAAACCGCAGTTTAGTGCCAATAGTATTTGCATAGTTCCGTTTGAGGTTGAAGATTACGCAACCATCAAATCAAACATAAATTACAGCACAATTGGCATTCACCCATGGAATACCGAACATAGCGATGTGCTTTCATGGATTGAAAAACTAAAAACAATAGCAAATCAGGATAAAATAATCGGAATAGGTGAAATTGGACTTGACCGGTTAAAAGGAGCCCCTCTGGTTCGTCAGATCAGAATCTTTGAGAGTCAACTAGATATTGCTGCTGAATGCAATAAACCTGTTATCATTCACTGCGTTCGATGCTGGGTGGAGGTAATAGCTATACTATCAAAGGCAAAATACCAAAAAATACCAAAGGCAATACATGGATTTAGGGCAAAGCCCGAAGTGGCTAAGCAACTGGTTGATAATAACTTCTATCTCTCGTTTGGGTCGGCATTAACCCACTCTTCCCCTGAGCTGGCCGAGGCGCTTACATTGGTTCCTAAAAACAGGCTATTCCTTGAAACCGATGACACTGAAACCCCCATTTTTGAGGTTTACGATGCCGCTGCCGATATACTTGACACCACCGTCGAGGAACTGGTTACCATCACAAACCAAAACCTGGTTTCGTTTTTTGGCGCAGCTATTTCAGAGCCAAACCATTAAAAAATGTTGGATTTATTGATTTTGATTGCGACCTTTGCCGCACAAATTGTTTATTATGGTCCCCAGCTGGCTCGAACGAACCGAACTACTCCTTGGAAGCGCTGCAGTTGAAAAACTGTCGCAAAAGCATGTGCTGATTATTGGACTTGGTGGTGTTGGTGCATATGCTGCCGAACAGATTTGCCGGGCAGGGGTTGGTGCGCTTACCATAGCCGATGGCGATACAATACACTATTCGAACATCAACCGCCAACTACCAGCCCTGCATAGCACCATTGATTTACCCAAGGCGGAATACCTTGGAAAAAGGCTCCTCGACATCAATCCAAACCTAAAACTAACTGTGATACAGGAATACCTCCGTGATGAGCGTTTAACTTCAGTCCTTAGCCACAAATACGATTACGTTGTCGATGCAATCGACACCCTCTCGCCAAAGGTTTTCCTTATCCATGATGCCGTAAGGCATGGACATCGGGTAGTTAGCTCCATGGGGAGCGGGGGAAAGCTCGACCCAACGATGGTAAGAATATCCGATATTTCCGAGTCATACGGATGCCCGCTTGCCCGTATTCTCCGTAAACGCCTTCACCGTTTAGGAATTAGGCAGGGCATCAAGGTGGTTTACTCGCCGGAGGAAGTACCGGCAAACGCTACAAGACCCTGCGAGGGTGAACCCAATAAGAAAACCACCATTGGAACCATCTCGTACATGCCCCCACTTTTCGGATGCATGATTGCCTCGGTAGTGATCAGGGATTTACTGAACGATTAACCGAAGGTATTACCCACTCTCCATCAACAAACCTAATTTCAGGAAAATTGATATTGTTTGCATTAAGCAAACTTCGAGTATCATCAATAAAAACATTGAAAGCAGAATCGCTTGCTGCCGAAAGCAATCCATTACTTTTACCCTCATACATTCCCACTGGGAGAACCCTAAATTTACGCTTGCCATTCAAAAAGTAGGTATCAACCCAAACAGGAATATAGCCTGCACTCGCCACATCGAGTTTACTATTACTCTTTTTTAAATCGATAAGAGTAATTATTCCACCATCGCAGTACCTGCGGCGCTGATTGGAAACAAAATTACCAAGGGAGTAAACAACCATTCTAAAATCGTTATCGGACAGTATTAGTTCAGCGGGCTGAACCACATGGGGGTGTGAACCAATAATAACTCGTACGCCCTTTCCTTGAAGCCACTTTGCCAGGGTCTGCTGCTGTTTGTTGGGTAAACGCTCATACTCATTACCCCAATGTATAAAAACAACTATATCATCAACCCCTAAACCTTGAGCTTTTGAAATGTCCATTGCCATGCCAAGTGTATCGATCAAATTAACCAAGTAAGGGCTTGGCACCGCTATGCCATTGGTTCCGTATGTGTAGTTTAACAAGGCAAGCCTAAAACCATTTTTACTAAGCAATAATGGGTTGCGCATTGCCTTGTCGGCAGAGTCGAGAAATGTCCCAGTAAAAAGCAAGTTTTTAGCCGTAAGCACCTCAATTGTTCTTCGGATACCCTGCCCTCTTCTATCAACCGAATGGTTATTGGCAGTAACAAGCACGTTAACCCCCGCAGAGGTCAAACCATCGACAAGGGCATCGGGGGAACTGAATTGCGGGTATCCGGTATAGGGCTCCCCCCCCAAAGTAACCTCGAGGTTTGCAATGGCATAATCGGCTTTAGAGAGCAATCCCTTAAATTCCGAAAAAACATCAGTATAATCGTATTCTCCGGTTGCACTATCGTATGCCGATAGGATTTGGGGGACATGCCCCATAACATCACCAATGAAAATCAAACGTATAGTGCTATCGTTTTGGGCAAAGCCCAAACTACCAAGGAATATAAGGATAGCAAAAAGTAAGGTTCTCATAGCATCATGAGTTTTTACAATGATAGGAAAAACTTGGATACCTACAAAAAAATAAAGGGATACCCATAAAGGATACCCCTTTAAATCAATGTGTGATTTATTTATTTCTGTTCTTCCGAGGTCATTACCACTTCTACAACGTTGCCCTGTCCAAAAATCTTATTGGCAAATTCCTTAACCGTATTCACATCAACCGCCTTAACCATTTCGGCATACTTTGTATCGAAATCAAGCCCATCTTCGTATTTTGCCCTAATCACATTGGTCCAGTAATTATTTTCACGCTGATTTTGCTCGTACTCCTTAAGCATGAACTCCTTAGTTTTGTTAAGATCATCAGCCAATGGGCCTTCGTTCTTAATCTTTTCAATTTCAGAGTAAACAATACCAATGAGCTTATCGCGAAGTTTAGGATCGGTATCAAACTGGATTTGAACAACATATGAATTTATTGGGAAATTACGTAGGGCAACCCTTACACCAACACCGTAAGTGCCACCCTCTTTCTCGCGAATTTCTTCCAAGTAACGGGTACGAAGGATTGAGGTTAAGTAATCGGCCAGGATATCGTTCATCACATTATACTCAACTTCGCCTGTAAAACCTACAAATACAGATGACTTTGTAGTTTGCATTGGTTTAGTGAAGTAGTTCTGAACTTTACCTTTTGGAGGTCTAACACCATTATCCTTAGCAACATCTTTTCGTTTAACAGTAGGTAATGCGCCTAAATATTTCTCAACCATAGGCTTAATCTCAATGGGGCTTACATTACCAGTAAAAATAAAGGTAAAGTCTGAAGCATCGGCAAAACGATTCCTGTAGAAGTTGATACTCTTGCTAAAGTCAACCTTGTTAAGGTATTCAAGATTCATTGGCATTACGCGTGGGTTATGGTTGGCTAACGTTACGGTAATACTATCGCGGAAAGCCATGCGAGGATCGGAAGCAGCATTGGCCATAAAGGCTTTCATACGACCCATGTAGGTATTGAAGTTTTCCTCATCGGCACGTGGTGAGGTCATGTAGAGGTAAATGAGCTGAAGCAAGGTTTCGAAATCCTTTGGTGAAGCCTCGCCGCTAATGCCCTCATAATCTTCAGCAATAACAGGACGAACATTAACCATCTTACCGGCAAGCATCTTCTCCAGGTCGGTACTTGTAAACTCACCCACTCCTGCATTTGTAACAATTTGTGTAGCCATACTTGCCGAAGGCAATTCATCGTTAGAGGCAAGCGAGGTGCCGCCAGCGCTAAAAGCTTCAACAATTACCTGATCTTCCTTAAAATCGGTTGACTTAATAACAACCTTTACACCATTGGAGAGCACCCATTCGGTTGTGCCAAAAACATTCTTGGCATTCTCTTTCTTAACTTTTCCGGGTTTAGCAATTTTCTCAACCAAAGGCTTGGTTATTACCTTATCAACATATGCCTCAACATTTTCGGCCTTAACTTCCTGTAAAGCAGCAAGTATCTGATCCTGACTGGGAACAACGATGCCCTCCTTTTGGGGAGCCATTAGGCTGATAATAACGTTTTTATCGGTGATGAGCTGTTTTGCCACAGCATTAACCTCATCAATTGTAACGGTTGGCAAAAGCTGTGATGCAAACATGTACTCAAACTCGATGCCTGGCATAGGTTCACCCTTAAGGAAATGATCAACACATTCCCATACATACTTTTCGTTTTTCTGCTTATCCTTTTCCTTAAGCTGATTTTCTAATGAACGTAGGTAATCGGATTTAGCCCTATCGAGCTCGGAAGCATTGAAACCAAAGCGTTTAACGCGCTCCGACTCGCGAATAAGTCCCTTTACGCCGTCAATCATGTTGTCGGGGCGAAGGGCAGCATAGAATGCCATAGCATCCTTGGTTCGTACTAAATTGAAATAGCCCGAAGCTCCAAACACAAATGGGGGATTCGGTTTCTGCACAAGCTCATTAAGACGCGATGATACCATAGAAGAGATGAGCTCTCTTACCATATCGGTACGAAGGTAACCAATGGTTTTAGCCTCTTTAGGGATAGCAGGAGCCTTAAAGTATAGGTACATGATGGCATTGCGAGCCTCAGGGTCGGTAGCAACCCCCACAAGGGGTTCATCGTTATCGGGTAACTCGTAGAAAGGGCGCGTGGTAGGATTAACAGGAGCAGGAATATCGGCAAACATCGATTTAATCTTTGCCTCAACCTGATCAACATCAACATCGCCCACAACAACTATTGATTGCAAATCGGGTCGATACCATTTATTGTAGTAGTCAACCAGTTCTTGGTGCTTAAAATTATTAATTACATTGATATCGCCAATAACATCGCGTTCGGCATACTTTGAACCCTTGTACATTACTGGCATAAGTTGCTTGTACATTCTGCGCTCAGCATTACGGCCGGTTCGCCATTCCTCACGGATTACGCCCCGTTCCGACTCAATTTCTTCGGGAAGTAATGAAATGAAATGCGACCAATCGTGTAATACCAATAATGCACTATCGATAATACCTTCACGGGTAGTAGGCACATCGGAAAGGTTGTAAACTGTCTCATCAACTGAAGTAAAGGCGTTGATATTAAATCCAAACTTTACGCCAACGGTTTCGAAATAGTTTATGATGCCTTTGCCAGGAAAATTCTTGGTTCCGTTGAATGCCATATGTTCCAGGAAGTGAGCCAAACCATTTTGACTATCCTCTTCCAAAATTGCTCCAACGTTTTGAGCAATGTAAAACTCAGCACGTTGCTTGGGCTCAGTGTTCTTGCGAATGTAATAAGTTAGTCCATTTTCCAACTTACCATAGCGAACATTTGGATCTACCGGCACGGGAGTATTCCAACCGGCTTGACTAAAAGCCTGAATGCCTGCTAATACAAGCATCGTTAGCATAAACAAAAAACCTTTTTTATTCGTCATAACTTTTAAAATTTAATATGAATTTGTTAATAAAATCAAAGTCAAAATTATACATTTATTAAAAAACCCAAAGAAATATTAAAGGTTTTAACATAAATTCGTAACCTTAGGATACTTTTGTAAGTATAAGGTTTAATTTATGAAAAGGATTTTTTCTCGGGTTGTCATTACCCTGTCCCTTGTTAGCTTCTTTACCGATATAGCCAGCGAAATGCTATATCCAGTAATGCCTATCTACCTAAAATCGATTGGTTTTACAGCGTTGCTAATTGGGATACTTGAAGGAATTGCCGAGGCAACCGCCGGATTAAGCAAGGGTTACTTTGGAGAACTATCGGATAGATTAGGGAAGCGGGTTATTTTCATACGATGGGGGTATTTTTTGAGCGCCCTTTCCAAACCTGCCATGGCTATTAGCAAGTGGCCGGTATGGATTTTTATAGCCCGAACTACCGACCGTATGGGGAAGGGACTACGAACCAGTGCCCGTGATGCCCTCCTAAGCGATGAGTCGACACCTGAAACTCGGGGTAAAGTTTTTGGTTTCCATAGGGGCATGGACACCCTTGGGGCAGCCGTTGGCCCTGCCATTGCTTTGCTTTTACTCTGGCTTTATCCCAGCAACTATACTTTTATTTTTCTGATTACAATTATCCCTGGACTTGCAGCCGTTTTACTAACTTTTTTGCTGAGAGAAAAGGCTAAGGAGCATATCCATACCGATAGTAAAGGTATCGTTTCGCCTTTCTCGTTCCTAAAATACTGGAACCAATCACCAGTAAACTATAGGCATATTGTAATTGGGCTTATCATCTTTACCCTAATCAATAGTTCCGATGCATTCCTTCTGCTAAAGGTAAAAGAAAGTGGTGCCTCGGATACCATGGTTATTGGCTTGTACATCTTCTATAACCTGACTTACGCTTTGCTTTCATACCCCATGGGTTGGATATCGGACAAGCTGGGCATGAAAAGAATGGTGATTTTTGGCATCACCCTATATTCAATCACCTACCTGGGTTTTGCCTTAACTACAAGGTGGAGTGTGTTCATTTTTCTATTCGGGCTTTACTCGCTTTATGCAGCATCAACCGAAGGAGTATTAAAGGCATGGCTTGCAAATAACCTACCAAAAACTAAAACCGCAACAGGAATTGGCCTTTATAATAGTTTGCAAAGCGTTGCCACGCTAATTGCAAGCAGCATGGCAGGCTTAATTTGGGTTATAGGCGGGTCAAGTATTGTTTTTGTAATAAGTGCAGTAGGTGCTGCCCTTGCAGGGACATACCTTTTTATATTTACAAGAACTAGCGTAACCTATCCAGAGAACGAATAAGCGCCTCGTCGCGAGCAATTGCCCTAAGGGCAAGAAAATTTAATATGGCCGCAACAAGCGGAAATATGAAAACAATGTTGTAATGCGGGCTCGAATTTAAATTCTTACCAAATGCATACACAACATAGTACATTACTCCTTGACCACCTATCAACATCACTATTGTAAAAATGCAAAGACGAATTTGCAATATGCGCTTACGGTACAAAAAAATAGCTACAAAACTGATTAACAGGACAACAACCATAAAACCAAGTAAAAACCACAAACTTTGAACTTTTTCGATTGAAGAACCATCAACCTTACTAAGCCCAAAAACACTTAATGAATATTTTGCCAGTTGGGGTTCAACTATGAATGTTGCAAACGGATTTGATATCAATATTGCAAGTAGTATTACAGTGAAAAGCAAGAACAGGCTTTGGATACGTTGAATCATGGTTGTTTGTTTTTTTGCAAATTTACCAAATAATAGGAGTACTTAAGCTAAAACTTTTTTAAATAATGTTGATTTAAACTAAACCTTTGCTATAATTGCAAAAGTAAAATATAAAAATCATGAGAGTTATAGAATCATCAGAACTAATTATCAACCCTGATGGAAGTGTATTCCATCTACATCTAAAGCCCGAAGAACTGGCTGACAAAGTGATACTGGTAGGTGATCCGGGTAGAGTTGATACCGTAGCAGCCTTTTTTGACACTAAAGAGTTGTCAGTATCGAATCGTGAGTTCAAAACTATTACCGGAACATACAAAGGGAAACGAATAACCGTGCTTTCGACCGGTATAGGAACTGATAATATCGACATTGTGGTTAACGAACTCGATGCACTGGTTAACATCGACCTCAAAACCAGAACCGAAAAGACAGAAAAAAAGAAATTAACTTTAGTGCGACTAGGCACTTCGGGGGCGCTGCAACCCGAAATAGATTTGGGGAGTTTTGTAATGACCGAAATCAGTATTGGATTCGATGGTTTACTTAACTTTTACGCCAATCGAAACAAGGTAAGCGATCTTGAAATGGAAGAAGCATTCCTAAAGCACACCAATTGGAACCCGCAATGCGCAAAGCCTTACTTCTGCAAATCATCGCCTAAGCTTGTAGCGCTGTTCTCCGATTTTACTATTCCTGGGGTAACCATATCGGCTCCGGGATTCTACGGCCCGCAGGGGCGTGTTCTCCGCCTTCCGCTTGCCGATCCTAAGCTAAACGACAAAATTGTAGATTTTAACTATAAGGGCCGAAAGATTACTAACTTTGAAATGGAAAGCTCTGCGATAAACGGTTTATCGCTATTGCTGGGTCACGATGCAGTTACCATTTGTACCATTATAGCAAACCGTGTAATTAAGGATGCCACAAAGGATTACAAACCTTATATTAGCTCACTTATTGAGAAAACCCTCGATAAACTATCAACTTTAGAATAGTAGGAATTGGATGCCAAGTACATAAAATCACTCATCACCCTCCTAGATGATCCCGACACTAACGTGTTTACCACGGTGGCCGATAAGATCATCAAGGAGGGGAATGAGGTTATTCCTATACTTGAAAACGTTTGGGAAAAATCGACCGATCCTCTATTGCAAAATAGAATTGAAAACATAATCGATTCAATTCAGTACAATTACCTGGCTGAAGAATTTCAGAAATGGGCTCAATCGCCCGAAATGGATTTACTCCAGGGTACAATCCTAGTTGCCAAGATTCATTTCCCCGATCTGAATACCAAGCCCATTTACGATGAAATAGAAAAGATAAGGCGCGATATTTGGCTTGAACTGAACAGCAGTCTAACCGCACTTGAGAAAGTAAAAATCATTAATCACGTGCTATTTACCTTGCATGGTTACAAACCCGATACATCGAACTATTTTGCCCCAAAGAATTATTTTATCAACAACCTAATAGAAACAAAGCAGGGAGGCCCAATAATACTCTCGCTATTCTACGCAATCATTGCCCAAAAACTTGGTTTACCCATTTACTGTGTTAACCTTCCCCACAATTTTGTGCTTGGGTATAAGGATAGGTATTACCAAAAAACCAGCGACGACCCGGCTGAGGAAAAAAGAAGTATTCTCTTTTACATCAACCCGTTTAACCAAGGGTCGCTTTTCGGTGCAAAAGAGATTGAACTGTTTCTAAAGCAACAAAAGATTGATGAAGAGCTAAGTTTCTTCCTGCCATGCAGCAATAAGGAATCAATCCTGCAGCTAATCTATAATGCATCGGTAGCCCTGCAACGTTCAAACCGACAGAACAAAGCCATTCTTTTCAATAGAATTCACGATTTACTAGCTGGCAAAGATACAGATTAGGAACTTTATGAGCCTTCCTTAAAAAGGTTGATTTTTAGCTGTACTCCATTTACCTTGAGTTTATCTAATTCGGAAACAAGAATTTCTTCAACCTGGGCAAAACATCTTCGGCAGCCGGTTGCAGCTAAAGTTAGTCTTTGTATATCATACATCCCAAATGCGCCCTTTTGATGAATTGTTTTAACAATAGCCTGCTCCGAAACGCCATTACAATGGCAAATGATTTTTTTGTTTTTTTTCACGGGAATGAATTAAAATGTTTTGCAGTTACAAGTAAAAGGTTTAAATTTGCGCGCTAATTTAAATAAAATCAATTAACTATGTTAAATCAGTACGAAACCGTTTTCATTGCTACTCCCGTTTTGTCTGAGGCCCAGATGAAGGAAACGGTTACCAAGTTCAGGGATTTCATCACTGAGAATGGTGGTGAAATTGTCCATGAAGAGAGTTGGGGATTAAGAAAATTGGCCTACCCCATCCAGAAAAAGACCACCGGTTTTTACCACCTAATTGAGTTTAAAGCCGATGGAGCATTGATTGATAAGCTGGAAACCCAGTATCGTCGTGATGAGCGTATAATCCGCTTCCTTACCGTGAAGATGGATAAGCACCATGTTGAGTACGCTCAAAAAAGACGTAACACCAAGGTTGAACCAAAAACTATGGAGGGTTAAACTATGAGCCAGAATCAATCAGAAATCAGATATCTCACTCCCCCAAGTGTTGAGATTAAAAAGAAAAAGTATTGCCGTTTCCGCAAGAACAACATCAAGTACATTGATTACAAGGATCCTGAGTTCCTTAAAAAGTTCTTGAACGAACAGGGAAGAATTCTACCTCGTCGTATTACCGGAACTTCGCAGAAGTATCAGCGTAAGGTAGCAACTGCCGTTAAAAGGGCACGCCACCTGGCATTGCTTCCATTTGTAACCGATTTATTAAAGTAACAGGTAGGAGGATAAGCACATGGAAATCATACTACTTCAGGATGTTCCCAATTTGGGTAATAAGAACGATGTTGTTACCGTACGAAATGGTTACGCTCGCAACTACCTGATCCCAAGAGGGATGGCTATAACCGCTACCGAATCGGCCAAGAAGGTAATTGCTGAAAACATCAAGCAGCAAGCCCACAAAGAAGCTAAAATTAAAGCCGAAGCCGAACAACTTGCCAAGAAACTTGAAGGCGTTAAGCTCACCATTGGTGCCAAGACAAGCTCAACCGGTAAGATTTTTGGCTCTGTCAATAACATCCAAATTGCTGAGGCTTTAGCAGAAAAGGGCTTCGAAATCGATCGCAAGAGCATTACGCTATCCGAAGATCAGGTTAAAGAAGTTGGTACCTATAAGGCCGAAATCAAGCTTCACCGCGACGTTAAGGTTAGCATTGAGTTCGAGGTTGTTTCTGAGTAAACTAAATGAACCAAATAACTAAAAGGCTGCTATTATAAGCAGCCTTTTGTTTTTTGATTTTTGCGTTAGCGAACAGCAATACATTCAATTTCAATCATCACACCTAAGGGTAATCGAACTACGCCATAAGCAGCCCTAGCAGGCATTTCAGATGTGAAGTACCGAGAGTAAACCTCGTTCATGGCAGCAAAGTTATCCATATCGCTTAGCAAGCATGTGGTTTTAACAACATTCTTATAGTCGAGTCCTGCCTCCTTAAGGATTGCTCCAATATTCTTCAAAACCTGTTCGGTTTGCTCTTTTATTCCCCCTTCAACCACCTTGCCAGTTGAGGGATCGATGGGTATTTGCCCTGAAATAAAAATGAAGCCGTTGGCCTCAACAGCTTGGCTATAAGGGCCTACCGCTTTGGGAGCCTTTTCGGTACAAATTATTTTCTTTTCCATGGTTATTTGGTTTAGGTTATTGGTTGTCGAGGTAGTGATCGCGCTTGGTAAACTTCAAGTCTTGTAATATAGACGATTTAACATTTATCTGGAAACTAAAACTCTTGTAATACCCAATAGGAATAACCGTTAAACGCATTTCCCAGCAATGTAAATCGCGGTAGAAGTTTAGCGATGTTGTGGTCAACTTTTGGTTCTTAAAATCGTAACCCGAGCTAAATCCTATTTTCCACTTTGGTGTTAGGTTGAGGCTACCGGAAAAGCTTAATGTTTGCACTAGCGACGATTGGTATCCGGGTTTACTATAGCTGAGGTTATAGCTAAACCTTACATTCCATGGAACTGAGAAATCAACGTAATCGAGTCCATACATGGTTCCAAGCGATTCCCCAAAATTTGACCCATCGGGCGCAGTACCGGGAGGGATTTCCCCAACACCCCCTACCCTACCTGATGTTGATGAATTGGCCTGACCTTCCTTTTTACTGTTCAGCGAAAAATCGATACCAATGTTCCCCCGTGTAAACCTTGCTAGTTTTAGGTTCTCGTTCCAAACGTACCTGTTATATATAGTTCCTCGCTCATTTAAGGCGTATAGGTTAAAACCCCCGGAGTAATTGATATTAACTTTCCCCTCAAAGAAACTATTCCTGCCGCTTACGGAAATTTCAGACCAGTTCAACGAATCGGCTAAAAGATTATATGAGGCATTCATCGATAGCCCATCAATTATTTTGACCTTTTTAACTGGATTAGCAGTATCCTGAGCCGAGCGAACCTTCATTTCCAGTAAGTTGGAAAGCGAAAACGAAACCACACCCGATTTTCCTCCACCTGGCCCGCCATAAATACCCTTTTCAAAGATAGAATACTTAGATGTTCTGCCGGTGGAATCGGTTTGAACTAGTCTATAAAAGCCATAACTAGGATCAGAAAAATCGGGGCGATAGCCCAACGATACTGATGGGGTAATCACATGCCTTATAGCCTGAACTTTCGATTTCTTGGGGAACTGAAACATCCCATAGATTTTAGTACTCATCGATACCGATGAGCTATACTCATACCCTCTCTTAAATCCTCGGATTGTATCTACCTCAACCCTGTTGGAATCGGCATTCCAATGCTTTTCAATGGTTTGCAAATACCAAAACTCATTGTAGTTAATCCCAGGGCTAAGGGTTATAAATTTTAAAAGGTTGAAGGATGTAGAAACTGGTATGGAATGCTTCATGCCATTTTGGAGGCTATCTAACACGCTACGTTTAAACAGGTTATCTTCCTTGACCTGAACCCTATTTTCCAAACTAGTGCTTAGGCTAACACCAACTTTCTCGTACCATTTTGGAGTACCAATGGCATTCTTTCGTTTAAAAGGGTAAATCCGACTCATGTTAAAGGCCACCCTTGGAAAATTTAAGTCGACCGATTTGTTTATAGTGTTTTGAGAATGATTTAGCGACGATGATAAGCTAAAAGGAGTCCCCGGCCAAGTCTTAGTGTAGGAAATACTTGAGTTAAATGTATTGGAAAGTGCTGTATTTAAATTTCTGGCATTATACCTGTTATAGTTGGAGGACCCAAAGTTAACGTTAGCCTGAAAGGTTGAGTTGGGAGACGCTTTGGGATCCTGGTTGTGCGACCAGCGAATCCAGTATGAGTTTTGCTTCTGGTAATCGGGTAACCCCTTTTCACTTGTTACAATGGTTGATGTTTCCAAGTTGAGTGAACCGGAAAATTTATATCGAACCTTGTAAGTTGTTTGGCCCCTAACCCCCCACGAACCCCGTGAATATACATCAAAAGTTATACGTTGGTCCATGTAGTCACCCATTCCAAAGTAAAAACCACCACCACGAAGAAACAAACCCCTATTGTTTTCTTCACCATACTCAGGAATCAAAACCCCTGCCGCTCGCTTCCGGGTGTTTGGGAAGAAACCGAATGGTATAACTAAAGGGAAAGGAACGTCTTCAATTACAAGGTATGCAGGGCCTGCAACAATTTTCTTATCGGGTATCATTTTCCCCTTTTTTATGGCAATGTAGAAGTGAGGATGATCTAAATCGCAGGTAGTGTATTTACCACTCTGCAAATTCACCACATCGTCTTCCATCTTCTTGGTTATGGCGCTATGCATATAGCCCCCAGATTGCTCGGTGACAACTCCAATGATTTTTGCCCTTCGTGTATCAAAGTTGTAGTATATCTTCTCCATCTCAAACGACTGGCTTCCCTCCTTAAACTTAGGCTTTCCCCTTATATTACCAGTACTATCGGGCAAGCCACTGGCGTAAACCTGCTTGGTGTCCATGTCAAACTCAATGTAATTTGCCTTAAGTTCAAGGTTTTGATAGGTAACTACACCATTACCGTATAGGTAAGCAATTTTGCCATCAAGCGAGTAAACTATTGAATCGTCGGCATTGGTAAACACCGGATCGTCAATGGCATTCTTTTTGTTTTTAGCACTATCGGGCTTAGAAATTGTATCGGGCATGGCATAAGCCATTGCTTGCCGGTAAGGGAAATGGTTGATCCTGTTAGCAAGTAATGCCAACTGGTTTATAAGTAAAAGCAATAAGGTAATCTTAAATCTCAACTTTAATCCTATTTTTGTAAACAAATTGAGCTCAAAACTACTTAAAAAAATAAAAGGTTACGCTAAGGGTATGAGGCAGGGATATAAATTTTTATCAACATTTAACGTTAGTCTATCATTTGTCATTTTATTCCTACTATCAGCTACTACTATTAAATCGCAGCACATCAGCGCGTATAGGGTTTCAAAGATAGTTATTGACGCAGGACATGGGGGAAAAGATCCCGGAACAATTGGCAAAATTAGTCAGGAGAAAGACGTAACCCTTGCCATTGCCAAGAAGGTTGGCAATTTAATTTCACAAAATCTGGAAGATGTAAAGATTGTATATACCCGAAGCGACGACACATTCATCCCGCTTGACGAACGAAGTAGAATAGCCAATAAGGAAGGTGCCGATTTGTTTATATCAATCCACTGCAATGCTGCCCCCAATAAGAGCATCAGTGGAACAGAAACCTACGTTATGGGATTGCATCGGAGCAATGAGAACCTCGATGTGGCCATGCGCGAAAATGCTGTTATTACCTACGAGGATGAATACCATGAAAAGTATGAAGGGTACGATCCGAACTCTGCCGAATCGTTCATAATATTTACCATGTTACAGAACGCCTTTTTGGAACAAAGCCTCGATTTTGCCTCAATCATACAAGGCGATTTAAAGGAACGGGCCCGCCGTTCCGATAGAGGTGTTCGTCAGGCAGGGTTCCTTGTGCTATGGAAAACCTCAATGCCCAGTGTTCTGGTCGAGGTTGGATACCTTAGCAACCCTAAAGAGGAAGTTTTTTTGAATTCCACCGAGGGGCAAGACCTAATAGCCTCATCCATTTTCAGAGCCATTAAAACCTACAAGCAAAAAGTTGATGCAATTTCTATGGCCAACCAAAAGACCTTAAAACCTGACTCTACAAAATCAGAAAGCACCGATAAGAATGCAGCGGAAACCAACAAGCGACAGAATATTGAGTTTAAGATTCAAATTGCCTCATCGCAAACTCCCTTAACCAATAAAAGTGCTCAGCTTAAGGGTATTGACAGGATAGATACCATCAAAGTAAACGGAGTTTACAAGTATTTGGTAGGGAGTGCACTGTCGTATTCTGAGGCTCTTGATTACTGCAAAACCGTTAAGCAAAAGTTTCCCGATGCTTTTGTTGTGGCTCTAGAAAACGGAGAAATTATTCCGATCAAAAAAGCTTTAGAAAAGATTAGCTCAAACCAATAGGCTAATTTTGCCTATTATTGCATAACTTTGAAAAACAAAATCAATAAAACCAGCCATGAAAGTTAAGTTAACCCGTGAAACAAAAATTGGCCTATTTGCCCTAACCGTTCTTGTTGTCATGTTCTGGGGAGTAAATTTCCTTAAGGGGAAAAATATCTTTAGCCCAAACCATGTTTACTACGCCATTTTTAAGTCGGTAGACGGGTTAAAAAATACCGATGCCGTGCTAATCAATGGCTTTAAAGTAGGGCTGGTTAAAAATATAGAGTTTCAAGATTTGAAATCGGGAAGGTTCCGAGTAGTTCTCCTTGTTAACAAAAAGTATAGCCTGCCACGCAACACCACTGCAAAACTAGTAAGTACCGATATTATGGGCGGAAAGGCCATTAAGCTTGAAGTTGCCCCCGACAGCATGTACTACGAGCCAGGTGATACGTTGCCAACATCCATTGAGGTTGGCCTTTTAGATCAACTTGCCTACCAGATGTCGCCTGTAAAAGAGAAAGCGGAGGTAATGATGACCGAGATTTCCAAAACGCTTGTGGTGCTTCAGGAAGTGCTTAATGACGATAATAAAAAAAACCTTGCCGAAGGCATTGAAAACCTCAACAAAACCCTTCACAGCATTGCCAGTTTAAGCGCCGGACTCGACACTATGGTTAACAGTCCTAAGGGTTCAATCCGACAATCGCTAAACAATATCGAATCAATATCTTCCAATATCAGAAAGAATAATGCCGATATATCAAATACCATCAAAAACCTATCAAGGCTAAGTGACTCATTGTCAAAAGCTAATCTATATAGTACACTTGTTAAGCTCGATTCATCAATAACACAACTTAAGCAAACCTTAACCAAGGTAAACTCAGGCGAAGGCACACTGGGTAAACTTGTCAATAACGACTCGTTATATCGTAATCTGGAATCTGCATCCCTACAGCTTGAATTGCTTATAAAGGATATGAAAACAAACCCCAAAAGGTATGTTAATTTCTCGATAATTGACTTAAGTAGAACCAAATACATCGAAGAGAAAAAAAGTAAATAGTTAATTTTGCAATTGCCTAATATATAATTAGTTATCTATTCGCTATTGGTATTCAACACCATACAAAAGTTTCATGTAATCTTTAAATTTAGGTTTCCTTAACAATAAGTTAACTATCAAATATTTGTGTTATCAACAATTTAACACATTGTATATCAGCAAATTAAAAAATTTTGACGAACGTAAAAAAAATATTAAGATGATAATTAGGCGGTTATACTGTTAATGCAAAAATCAACCTGAAAGCCTATTTTTTTTTAAAAAAATTCATTACAATTTTGTTGATGTTGATAACAGGTTGAAAAAAATACACTCAAACATTTTTACATGTCTATGGCAGTTGATTATAAGGTAGTTTGGGAAAACTGTTTAAGAATCATTAAGGACAATGTTACGCCCGTAAGTTTTAAAACATGGTTCGAGCCCATTGTGCCCATTAAGTTGGAAAAGAATGTACTCACCATTCAGGTGCCAAGTCCTTTCTTTTACGAATACCTTGAAGAGCAGTATATTGACATACTGCGTAAAACGTTGAGAAAGGAGTTGGGTGCCGATGCAAAGCTTGAGTACAGCGTTATTATGGAGCATAGCGGGTATAACGGTGGAACACCTTATACTGTTAAGTTCCCTACACAGAATAAGACGGAGCTGAAAAACAAGCCCGTTTCAGTCCAAACCGTTCAGGAAACACCCATTAAGAATCCTTTCATCATTCCTGGAATTAAAAAGCTGAATGTTGATCCTCAGCTTAACCCTGAATACAACTTCACAAACTTTGTAGAGGGCACCTGCAATCGTTTGGCTCGCTCAGCAGGTATAACCATTAGCCAAGCTCCCGGGAAAACCGCATTTAACCCCTTGTTTATATACGGGGGTTCGGGTTTAGGGAAAACACATCTGGCCCAAGCCATTGGTATAGAGGTAAAAAGACTTTTCCCTGAGAAGATTGTGCTTTATGTAAATGCCGTTAAGTTCCAGACCCAGTTTGTGGACGCTTACTTTAAGCACAACAACATAAACGACTTTCTCCATTTCTACCAAAGCATCGATCTGCTTATACTTGATGATGTTCATGAATTTGCCGGTAAGGAGAAGACCCAGGATGCCTTTTTCCATATTTTCAATCACCTGCACCAAACGGGCAAGCAGCTTATTCTAACTTCGGATCAAGCACCAGCCGATCTGCAAGGGCTTGAAAAACGGCTTCTTTCTCGTTTCAAATGGGGCTTATCGGCAGAGCTTTCAACACCCGACTTTGAAACCCGAGTTGCCATTCTTAAAAAGAAAGTTTACAACGATGGGATTGTCGTTCCTAACGATGTGCTGGAGTACATTGCTTCAAATATCACCCAAAACATTCGCGAACTCGAGGGTGCGCTTATATCCATGTTGGCACAATCGACCCTTAATGGCAAGCAACTCAGTGTTGAACTTGCCTCGGAGATGATAGAAAAACTTGTTAAAAACACCAAGAAGGATATTACAATCGACTACATTCAAAAGGTGGTTTGCGAATACTTTGGGTTACCGGTTGATGTGCTCAGCGCAAAAACGCGTAAACGCGAGATAGTTCAAGCCCGTCAAATAGCCATGTACTTCTCTAAGAATTTGACCAAAGCCTCCCTATCGACCATTGGCAGCGTAATTGGAAATAAAGATCACGCAACTGTTTTACACGCATGCAAAACGGTGAACAACCTAATGGAAACCGATAAGAGGTTCAAAGCTCAGGTTGAAGACATTCAAAAAAAACTCAAGTATAACGCATAGCTAAAGTTTTAGGACATATACAAAGGAGGGAAAATAATTTCCCTCCTTTCTCATTTATTGGAGTCGTTTAATCAATAAAAACAGATAAAATGTCAATTACTTGGGTTATTTATTTAGAACTAAACCTCAAAGAAGTTAATTTTATGCCAAAATATTTGCATTAAGTTAAATGGTGTTTTATACCATAGATAGCCTTAGATAGCAAATACATAAAGAAAAATGCATTGATTTTTAAAGTTTTTCAAATACTTCAATCATAGAATTAGCTAGCAACGTATACTTTAGTAAGCCATGTTAAAAGTATTTAGGTACCTCTTTTTTACCATTGCCATTTCAGCACCAGAATTGGCATGGCCCAACCCCGACAGCTTGCTGCAAGCTATAAAAAGCAGCCCAAAGGATTCAACACTACTGAACAAAATTTATAATCAACTGGCCAAATCAAAGGACTACCAGGACTCAGTATACGACGATGTAGTAAAGGAATTTATTGCAGTATCTTACTCACACAACTGGACTGTTGGGATTGCCAAAGGCAACGAACTTGCAGGTAGCAGGTTATACAACAGGGGCAACTTTAACGCAGCACAATCATACTTTGAAAACATCATAACCCTTTCAAAAAAAGAAAAAGTCCCGGTTAACTACCTTGCCAATGCCTATAAAATGCTTGCAGGAATTCTGTTCAATACAGGTAAGGCAGAAGATGCCATCGAAAGAGCCAATAAAGCTATTGACTTATACCAACTTGCAAGCGACACGCTAGGCTTAGCCAAAACTATAAACTTGCTGGGCGGTATATACTGGAATCTTGGGAAACTTGACCTTGCCTCCGAAAAGCTTTACCATGCCCTTAAGCTAAGGGAAAAGATAGGCGACTCACTTGGTGTGGCACATGCCTACAATAACATCGGATTGATTTACGATACGCAAAGAAAACAAAATGATGCGCTAGAAATGTACTATAAAGCTCTTTCCATATACCAAAAACTAAACAATAGCCTAGGAATAGGAAGGACGAGCAATAACATAGCCATCATTCTCAAAGATCAAAAAAAGTATACTGAGAGTCTCGATATGTTTCTAAAATCGTATGAAATAGATGTGAAAAGAAACAATATTGACGATCAAGGGAAAACGCTCAACAACATCGGACAATTATACTTGGAAATAGGGAATCTAAAGGAAGGCATTAACTACTTTTTAAAAGCGAAATCGGCTTTTGAACAAAGCCAGAATGAGAATGGACTTGCAGCAATATTACTAAATCTGGGACGAGCAAACTTGCTAACCAAAAATTACAACACCTCAAAAATATTTTATACTCAAGCTCTTGAACTAGCTAACAAACTGAAATCAACGGAATGGCAACGCGATGCCCATAAAGGAATTTATTTGGTTCTAAAGCACCAGGGCAACTATAAGAGCGCCATTGAACACCTGGAAATGTATAAAATGCTTAGCGATACGCTAAACAATTTATCAAATTTGAATAACCTTGATAAGTTGAGAATTGAGTATGAAACCGAGAAGAAAGAGCATGAAATAGCATTGCTCCAAAAGGACAACGAACTTAATCAGATAAACATTAAAAGGCAAAAAGCAATCAATCTATTTCTTATATCAATTGTTTTATCGGGTATAGTTATTGTGGCTCTTTCATATATCTACCTTCGAAAACTGAAAAAGGATAAGCAACTTCTCCAGGAAATGAATGCCGAAATTCTAATCCAAAAGGAGGAAATTGAAACCCAACGCGATATGCTGGAAATCAACATAAACGAGTTAAACCAGCATAGAGTTGAACTTGCGCTACAAGCCGAAAAAATTGAAAGACAGAACAGGTTGTTGGAATACGCTAACCACAGAATAACCGAAGGGTTAGAATACGCCTCACTAATTCAACGTTCACTACTGTCGAATACAATCGAACTCGAAAAATTCTTCCAAAAACAGGCCATGCTTTACAAGCCCAAGGACTATGTTGGAGGCGATATTTACTGGCATCATGAGATTGATAATGGAATAGTATTTTCGATTGCCGACTGTACAGGTCATGGTGTGGCTGGCGCCTTCATGAGCATTATGGCAATAAGCATTCTGAAGGATGCTGTAACCATATTTAAACTTGACAATCCAAGCGAAATTGCATCGCATCTTTATACAGAACTTATTAAAAGCAATGCTAAGCCTTTTGATTCTAACCTATTACTAGGAATCGATTTTATTATTTGCAAGTACACAAAAGGTTCAAGGCATATGGAATACTCAGGGCACAAGATCTCATTTGATTACTTCGATTCAAACAAGAACCATATATCCCTCCGCCCAAAGCGTTTCATTAATCGCCAATCTGGCTTAATCGAATTTAAAACCGAAACCTTAGATATTTCGGCAAAGGGAAAACTCTTTTTCTACACCGATGGATACAGTGACCAAATTAGCGAAACAAAGCGCAAAAAATTAGGTAAGTCCGAATTTATCAGATTACTGAGCCAAACCATCGATAAACCGATTGATGAGCAGATTGAGCAACTTGAACGTTTCATGGAAAAATGGAAAGGCTCCTATGAACAAGTTGATGATGCCTTGGTGCTGGGAATAGAGATTTAAGCTACTTTACCCTGCCATTAGTTACAACAAACCAAGGATTAACAAGGTCTTCCTTGTTATACGAAAGCCTTTCGCCTGTTTCATAGGTTATTACCTTAAACCCGGCACCTTCAACTATTGCCTGGCCGGCAGCAGTATCCCACTCGCTCGAAAGCGATAAGCGGGGGTACAAATCGGCTTTGCCTTCGGCAATCATACACATTTTTAGCGATGAACCTATTGGAAGCAATTCCAATTTAGAGTATTGCTCCGACAAATTGTTTATATACTGAATGGTTTCGGGTGTGCTATGCGAACGGCTTTCAACAACCACTATACCTTCACGCTCAATCGGTAATGGTAGCTTTAATGATAGCGATTGTAAATCTTTAAAAGATGTATCAAAGCTGGGTGAAGCCGAAATCGATGAAACCATAAATGAGCCTTCGTCCTTGATTGAATAGTAAAGTTTGCCGGTTACAGGTACATAAATTACTCCTAGTACCGGGTATTGTTCAAGTATCAGAGCAATATTCACCGTAAACTCGCCATTGCGCTTAATAAACTCCTTAGTTCCATCGAGCGGATCAACAACCCAAAAGTAATCCCATCCTTTGCGCTCTTCATAAACAATATCTCGTCCTTCCTCACTGAGAACCGGGATAAAGGTTTTGGTTAGGGAATTCTTTATCTCCTCATGCGCAAGCCTATCGGCAAGGGTTAATGGGGTTCGATCGGATTTAAGATTTACCTGAAAGTCGTCGGAGTTATATACTTCCATTATTTTGTAACCTGCCCTAACTGCAGCGCTTATTGCGGTAGAAAGCAGGTTTTGAAGTTCTGGCGTTTCAATCATTCCTGTTGAGTAGTTTTGGTTGCAAAATTAAACCAATTTAATATACCAAGCAACCTTACCGAAACATGCTTTTAAACCTCTTTAATATTGAATTTTGTATTTGAAAAAGTATTATGTTTATGCCGAAAAAAAAAGTTACCAATGAGCATCAATCAATTAAAGCCCGAACTAGTTTTCCACTATTTCGATGAAATTTGTAAGATTCCACGTCCGTCAAAGAAAGAAGGAAAAATTATTGCATACATCGAGGAATTTGCTCGCAAGCATAATCTTGAATACCAAAAAGACGATGCTGGCAATTTGGTAGTAAGAAAACCAGCTACAAAAGGCAATGAGAATAAGCAATCGGTTGTGCTTCAAAGCCACCTCGATATGGTTTGCGAAAAGAATAGCGATGTAAACCACGATTTTAACAACGATCCGATACAAACCTATGTTGACGGGGAATGGCTCAGAGCCAAGGGTACAACCCTTGGGGCTGACGATGGCATTGGAATTGCTGCACAGCTAGCTATACTAGCCTCGAACAACATTGATCATGGACCGCTTGAGTGCCTTTTCACGGTTGATGAAGAAACTGGTCTGACCGGTGCCTTTGAGATGAAAAGCGGATTCTTCAACTCTAAAATTCTCCTAAACCTAGATTCCGAAGACGAAGGTGAACTATTTATAGGGTGTGCCGGGGGAATTGATACGGTGGCAACTTTTGCCTATGAACCCGATAAAGTTCCCAGCGATTCGGTTGCCATGAAGCTAACCGTTAAAGGTTTACTTGGTGGCCACTCAGGCGATGATATCGATAAGCACCGCGCCAATTCCATAAAACTTATTAACCGTTTCCTTTGGAAAGGCACACAGCTATACGATCTTCGTTTAGCCAACCTCGATGGCGGTAACCTGCGAAACGCTATTCCCCGCGAAGCCACAGCCATATTCACTATCCACAAGGACGATAAGGCTCAGCTAATACTTACCTTTGAAAGCATACGAAGCCAAATCTACAATGAATGGCACGATGCTGAACCCAACCTTGAAATTACCATTGACGATACAACCCTACCCGACTTTGTGATTGATGAGCCAACACATTTCGACCTGCTAAACTCCCTTTATGCTTGTCCACATGGCGTTATTGCCATGAGTCGCCAACTTAAGGGGCTGGTTGAAACATCAACCAACTTGGCTTCAGTTAAATTCATCCAAGACAACCAAATACTTGTTACAACAAGCCAGCGCAGTGCAGTTGAATCGGCTAAGTACGACATCTCGAACATGGTTGAAAGCGTTTTCAGGCTTGCCAATGCAAACATCCAGCATTCCGATGGTTATCCTGGCTGGGCTCCCAATACAAATTCCCGAATTCTGGAAATTACCAAAGCCTCGTACTCCAAACTATTCAAGGTAGAACCTGTGGTCAGGGCTATCCATGCGGGCTTGGAGTGTGGGCTATTTTTGGAAAAATACCCATACCTCGATATGATATCGTTTGGCCCAACAATCAAAGGCGCTCATTCACCCGATGAAAGGTTGCATATCCCCTCAACCCAAAAATTCTGGGAATTACTATTAGACGTCCTTAAGAATATCCCTGAAAACTAAAATAGACTGAAAAAGAAAAGAACCCCTATAAGGTTCTTTTCTTTTTTAACCGATTAACTCCAAGTAAACAGGTTACTTGTATTCACTAGCACAGAGTGCTACTGGAACTCCTCAAAGTAATCCTTGGTTACATTACATACGGGACAATGCCAATTATCTGGCAATTCCTCAAAAGGAGTTCCAGCAGGTATCCCATGATCGGGGTCACCAATATTTTCATCGTAAATATACCCACAAACTTTACACTTATACATAATCAATCTATTTTGATTAAATTGCAAAAAATTTCATCAAATTTACTGAAATGAAAACTAAATACCAACTGATTATTTTTGCATTTGTTATATTGATAGCCTACCCTACCTTCTCATTTGCCCAAAAGAAAAAGGAAATTCGTCAAGCAGGCATCAAGCAAAAAATAGAATGGCGTTACATATACGAAAACGATAGGGAAATCAAGTATAAGGAATACGAAGCGCAATTCGACAAACAGGGTAATATTTTATTGGAAAAAACATACGATGAAAAGGGGAATACCATCAAACACATTGAATACAAGTACGATAACGAAGGGAACGAAATATTACAAACTACTTTTAATAGTAAAGGCGAAGTAATTGAAAAGGTGGAAACCAACTATAGCAGTGGTTTGAAAGTGGAAAAGAAGGTATATGGCCCAGCTGGTAAACTTAAAAGCCGAAAAGTATTCGAATACAAGTAACATGACCCAACCCCTGAACGAAATAGGTATTAGAAGTTTAAATTTTAAGTGTATAGGCCTTAACGATGTGGGTAAAGCCCAATTCATGCGAAGGATTGACAGCAAGTATTTGATACCTGTGCAAAGGGCTACCGAATTCCTTTCAAGTTTAAAACAGCATTACTATATTGTTGAGAATAACTCGTTATTAATGCCAGAGTACTTCTCTGAATATTTCGACACAAATGATTTGTCCATGTACCTTGCCCATCACAACAAAAGACCTAAGCGTTACAAGGTAAGAGTAAGGCATTACATGGCAAGCGGCGATGCTTTTCTGGAAGTTAAAGCAAGAACTCCGTCCGGTGAAACGCTTAAAAAACGAATCGAAATCCATAACAATACTCTTAATAGCCCAGCAGTTGATACCTTTATTAAAAAGACCGTTCCCTACAGGTTAGATGAATTAACCAAAACGTTGGAAACCATTTTTAATCGAATTACCTTGGTATCGTTCGATTTTAATGAACGGGTAACCATGGATTTCAACATACTGCTAAAAAATTCGAGCCAAACCATTAATCTTTCAAGCATCTGTGTGATAGAATCGAAAAGGGATAAGTATCACTCATCAAGCCACCTGATAAACCTTTTAAAACATTCCGGCTTCAGGCAAAACAGCTTTAGCAAGTATTCAATTGGATGTGCACTTATTTATAATGTAAAGGCTAATAATTTTAAGCCATTAATCCACCAACTAAACCAGTATAAAAATGAAAGCGCTTTGGTTGATGCTTCAAGCTGAATCGTTCCAAATATTTGGAATTGATATTATTAACACAAACGATTTTTACACTCTGCTGCTTCGCTTTATCCTCAACACTGTTGTGCTTTGGATTGCTGTTCGTTACCTATACTACCCTCGCACCTATCGTAAGGATTATGTATTCACCTTTTTAATGCTGGGTGTAATAGTTTTTTTTCACTATTGTCCGACTAAAATGCAAATATTGGGTCTTGCGCCAATAAATGCATGATAATCAGATATTAAAATTCATTACTAAAAAGAGACCTCCCCCCTCAAAACAATAGTTGAAGTTGTCCC
>JBFMGQ010000028.1:0-42811 GCA_040752515.1 Bacteroidota bacterium
ATTTTATTTCCTTATTTTTGCTCATGTTGTGATTTTGTGTGCAAAACAAATCTACAACATCGGGCGAAACCTTTATGGGAGTAGCCCTCTTTTTATTCAAAAATTTAGTCGGACACTACTGAAAAAAATACTAAATTTATTAACAAAAACATTGTTGTTACGTTTATCTCTATTACTTTAGTAAAAGTTTTTGGAGATAATATATGGAACAAAAGTTTTCGCAAAAGATTAAAGACGTAATAGCCTACAGTCGCGAGGAGGCTATTCGCTTGGGGAATAGTGCAATTACCCCCGACCACCTTTTTTTAGGTATTCTTCGCGACGGTGAAGGCGAGGCTATTAACATTTTGCTTTCCGAAGGTTTAGATTTAAGCGATTTAAAGAAATCAATTGACAACCGCTTGCTTCAGTTTGCCGATAACGGCGTAAGTATTGATGACCCTGAGGAAATAAGCATTTTCAAGACCACCGAAAGAGTTCTAAAAATTGTAATACTCGAAGCCCGATCGCTAAAGAGTGATACCATCAACACTGCTCACTTGCTTTTAGCAATCCTTAAGGACGATACCAGCTATGTCACCCAAATGCTGTTAGAGCATAACATTGACTACGAAACGGTTCGTAAACATTTAGTGATAGAGGATTCAGGAGATAAAGATGATTTCTCGGGAGGAGGAAGTGAGGATGACGAAGGCGACAGCGGCATTTTTGGTAATATGGGACGTTCAGGTCAATCGTCATCTAAGTCGTCCGATACACCTGTGCTCGACAATTTTGGCATCGACCTAACCAAAGCAGCAGAGGAAGGTCGATTAGATCCTATAATTGGACGCGATAGGGAAATTGAGCGTATTGCTCAGATTCTAAGTCGTCGTAAAAAGAATAACCCCATTCTAATAGGAGAACCGGGTGTTGGCAAATCGGCAATAGCCGAGGGCTTGGCATTGCGCATAGTTAAAAAGAAAGTATCGCGTGTACTTTTCAATAAGCGCGTTATTGCTCTCGATTTGGCTTCAATTGTAGCGGGAACCAAATACCGTGGGCAGTTCGAGGAACGAATGAAAGCCATTCTGAACGAGCTTACCCGTAGCCCTAATATCATCCTTTTTATTGACGAGATACATACAATTGTTGGTGCTGGTGGAGCTACTGGATCGCTCGATGCGGCCAACATGCTAAAACCTGCACTTGCCCGTGGTGAACTCCAGTGTATTGGAGCCACTACCCTTGACGAGTACCGTGAGCATATTGAAAAGGATGGTGCTCTGGAACGTCGATTCCAAAAGGTTATGATTGAACCGACAACGCCCGAGGAGACAATTGAGATTCTCAATAACATCAAGGAAAGGTACGAAGAGCACCACAATGTTACCTATACCGACGATGCCATTGAAGCATGTGTTAAGCTCACCATGCGATATATAAGCGACAGGCATTTACCCGATAAGGCAATTGATGCCCTTGACGAAGCAGGTTCGCGTGTACACATATCAAACATCAAGGTTCCCGATAGCATTATCAAACTGGAAAAACTCATTGAGGAGACCAAAAAGGAAAAGATTAAGGCTGTAAAAAACCAAATGTTTGAGTTGGCTGCCAAGTATCGCGATAACGAGAAGAAACTCATTGAGCAGCTCGAGGCTGAGCAAGCACGCTGGGAAAAAGAGCTAAGTAAGCATCGTGAAATTGTAGATGCCGAAAAGGTGGCAGAGGTCGTAGCGATGATGACAGGCGTACCCGTTCAGCGAATCGCTCAAGCCGAAGGTGCTCGTCTTCTGAAAATGGCCGATGAATTAAAGCGTTCGGTTATTGGACAGGATGAGGCTATTGAGAAGATTGTAAAAGCAATTCAGCGTAATCGTGCCGGGCTTAAAGACCCTAATCGCCCAATTGGTTCGTTTATCTTCCTTGGGCCAACAGGCGTTGGTAAGACACAATTAGCCAAGGTTTTAGCAAAGTACCTTTTCGATACTACCGATAACCTCATCCGTATCGACATGAGTGAGTACATGGAAAAGTTCTCTGTATCTCGCCTTGTTGGTGCTCCTCCAGGATATATTGGCTACGAGGAGGGAGGACAGCTCACAGAGAAGGTTCGCCGTAAACCCTACTCGGTTGTTTTGCTCGACGAGGTTGAAAAGGCCCACCCCGATGTGTTCCATATCCTTCTGCAGGTTCTGGACGAGGGGCAGTTAACCGATAGCTTAGGGCGTAGGGTTGATTTCAAAAACACCATCATCATAATGACCTCAAATATTGGTACTCGCGATTTAAAGGAGTTTGGCCAAGGTGTAGGATTTGCCACAAAATCTAAAACTGAGGCTAAGAGCGATTACGAAAAGAGCATTATTCAAAAGGCATTAAAAAAAGCCTTTGCCCCAGAATTCCTAAACCGTATTGATGATATAGTCATGTTTAACTCACTCACCAAAAGTGA
Source organism: Bacteroidota bacterium (assembly GCA_040752515.1). Lineage (GTDB taxonomy): Bacteria > Bacteroidota > Bacteroidia > Bacteroidales > Tenuifilaceae > Tenuifilum. The sequence continues at coordinate 2,438 of JBFMGQ010000028.1, forward strand.
TATACATAAGATTATCGATATTGAACTCAAAGGCCTTTTCGATAGAGTTTCCGGTTTAGGCTATACCATTAAGATATCGACTGCTGCCAAGGATTTCATCACAGAAAAAGGATATGATGTTCAGTATGGTGCCCGCCCTCTTAAGCGAGCCATACAGAAATACCTTGAGGATCCTCTTGCCGAAGCCCTAATAAAAAGTGATGCTAAACCAGGAACAATTTTCCTTGTTGGCTACAGCAAGAAGAACGATGAAATTACCATTCGCACCGCAAAGGCCGAAGAGGAAGTTGCCAATGCCGATGAAGAATAATTTTGTTAATATTTAAAACAAAGCGACGCATTTTAATCAATGCGTCGTTTTTTTTAAACATTTTAATGGCAAACCTGTTATATCAGTAACAAACTAACCAAGTTGAAATATGAAAACACTAACATTTGGAGGAAATCCAGTAACACTTGCAGGTGATCAGGTTATACCAGGTGATAACGCCTTAGAATTCACCGCTCTCGACACATCGCTAAAACCTGTAAAAATGAGCGATTTTAAAGGGAAAGTTAAATTGATTTCAGTTTTTCCTTCCATCGATACCAGCGTATGTTCCGTTCAGAACCACAAATTCAACAAAGCCGCGGCGGAATTTGGCGATAAGGTTGCATTTATTGCCATATCGAACGATTTACCCTTTGCTTTAAAGCGATTCTGCGGGGCTGAGGGGATTAACAATTTAATAACACTATCGGATCATCGCGACCTTGAATTTGGCACTAACTATGGATTTTTGATTAAGGAGTTAAGGCTTTTAGCTCGTGGTGTTGTTGTTATTGACAAGAATGATGTTATTCGGTATGTTGAATACGTCCCTGAAATTGCCCAGGAACCCAATTACGATGCCGCTATTAAAGCCTTAAAGCAATTGGTATAAAAAAGGCTCGTATTTAAAATGATAAAAGGCCGTTTTTTAACGGTCTTTTTCTATATGAACTCACCAATCAAATCGTATTCCTGAGCTTCAATAATCCGAACTTTGTGGAATTCGCCGGGCTTTAAAGTTTTACCTTTACGTCTTACCAGAACCTCCTGATCTACCTCGGGCGAATCGAATTCAGTTCGGCATACTGCGTAATTACCTTCAAATCTGTCAACAATAACGTTGTATGTTTGCCCAACCCTCTGCTGGTTAAGTTCCAATGATATGTTTTGCTGTAACTTCATCAGCAGTTCAGCTCTGCGGGCTTTTTCTTCGGCAGGAACTATATCGGGATAGTTTTGAGCGGCAAAGGTGCCCTCTTCCTCGGAATACTCAAAAACTCCTACCCTGTCGAAACGGTATTCCTGAATAAAGTTAGCCAGTTCGTTAAAAGCCTCCGGCGTTTCACCCGGATGGCCAACTAAAAAGGTGGTTCGGATTGCTATTTCAGGGATGCTGCTCCGGATTTTATTAACAAAGTCGATGGTTTGCTCCCTGTCAATCCCTCTACGCATCATTTTTAACACCTGATTATTAATGTGTTGCAAGGGAATGTCGATATACTTGCAGACCTTTGGGTTCGATTTAATCTCGTCAATAAGATCATCAGGGAATGCCGATGGATAGGCATAGTGAAGTCGAATCCATTCAATGCCATCAACTTTGCTTAGGCTGTTTAATAGCTGGGCAATTCTGCGCTCTCCATATAAGTCAAAGCCGTAGTATGTTGTGTCCTGCGCTATAACAATCAACTCCTTAACACCCTGTTTAGCAAGTTCCTTTGCTTCATCGATCAGCGATTCGATAGGTCGGGAAATATGTTTACCCCTAATAAGCGGAATGGCACAAAAGGAACAGCCCCAGTTACATCCCTCTGAAATTTTTAGGAATGCATAGTGTTTTGGGGTTGTTAGCCAACGCCTGTTTACTTCCGATTCATTATAGGTTACATTGAGTTCGGAAACAATCCGAGGTAAATCGGATACCCCAAAAAAGCCATCGACCTCGGGAATTTCTGTTTCCAGTTCATTGCGGTACCGTTGCGAAAGGCACCCCATTACGTAAACCTTATCGATTAATCCTTTACTTTTGGCATCAACAAAGCCAAGAATGGTTTCCACCGATTCCTCTTTGGCATCGCCAATAAAACCGCAGGTGTTAATTACAACAACCTTTGCCGATGGATCGTTTGAGTTGTGAACAATCTCCCATCCCCCTTTATCGAGTTGATGCATCAGTACTTCGGAGTCTACAACGTTTTTTGAGCACCCCAAAGTAACCACATTGATTTTTTTTGCCATCTAAAGTTAAACGTTACGGAAAAGCGATTCGACAAAAGCTACCCGATCGAAAATCTGTAAATCAGTCATTTTTTCACCTACCCCAATGTACTTTACGGGTATTTTAAATTGGTCGGAAATGCCAAGCACAACACCACCCTTTGCGGTTCCATCGAGCTTTGTAAGGGCAATGGCGGTAACTTCGGTAGCCGAGGTAAACTCACGGGCTTGAGCAAAGGCATTCTGTCCGGTTGAGCCATCGAGAACAAGTAGCACCTCGTGTGGGGCATCGGGGATGACCTTCTGCATTACCCTACGGATTTTGGAAAGTTCATTCATTAAATTCACCTTATTATGGAGGCGTCCGGCAGTATCGATAATTACAACATCAACGTCGTTCGATTTGGCCGAGCTAAGGGTATCGAAAGCAACTGCGGCGGGGTCGGCTCCCATTTGCTGTTTTACAATAGGAACATCAACCCTATCGGCCCAAATGGAAAGTTGCTCTACGGCTGCTGCCCTGAAGGTATCGGCAGCACCTAAAAGCACCTTTTTACCCTGACTCTTGAACAAGTAGGCTAGCTTGCCAATGGTAGTTGTTTTCCCTACACCGTTGACGCCAACCACCATAATCACATAGGGTTTAGGAATGTTATTGAGGTTAGCCTGGTTTTTGGGAGTATTTTCAGCGAGTAGTCCAAGTATCTCGGATTTCAGGATGTTGTTCAATTCCGATGTATTTAAATACTTTTCCTCTGCTGCCCGTTTTTGGATACGCTCAATTATGCGCAGGGTTGTTTCGACACCAACGTCGGCAGCAATAAGGCTCTCCTCCAGTTCATCAAGAACTTCATCATCAACCTTCGACTTACCTGCTACAGCCCTGGAAATCCTTTTGAAAAGATTTTCCTTTGTTTTAGCCAATCCCTGGTCGAGCGAACTATTTGATTCGTCCTTGTTGTCAGAGCTAAAAATATTAAGAATACCCATACAAATACTATTTTTCAGGCGCTAAAATAACAATAAAAGCTTTCCGAATAACCGAAAAGCTTTTATTTGTCTGATATAATGCAGAAAACTATTTCTGTTTGAAGAACTCGGCTGATTCAGATTTATCCATGGTTTCTTCCTTGAACATGTACGCACCGGTTTTAGGGGAACGTACCATCTTAATGCACTTCACACGATCTTTCGTGGCTTTTTGAAGCGAAGCAACTACTTTCTTTGCCATATCTAAAAAGTGTTATTTAATTTCACGATGAAGTGTTACCCTCTTGAGGATCGGGTTGTATTTACGACGCTCAAGCCTATCGGGCGTATTCTTCTTATTCTTGGTGGTAATGTACCTTGAAGTGCCAGGTAAACCACTTTCCTTATGTTCGGTACATTCCAGAATAACCTGAACTCTATTACCTTTTTTTGCCATTGTTTTACTTTTTTAAAAGATTAAATGTGACCTTTCTTAGCGAATTTCTTCAGGGCGTTATCTAAACCAACCTTATCGATGGTTCTCATAGCTGAAGTGCTAAGCCTAAGGGTAATCCAACGGTTTTCACTTTCAAGGAACAACCTTTTGGTTTTAAGGTTAGGCAGGAATCTGCGTTTAGTCCTTCTCTTTGAGTGCGAAACGTTGTTTCCCACCATTACTCTTTTTCCGGTTAACTGACAAACTCTTGACATCGCTGTATATTTTACCGTTTTTACTTTTTTCGAAACAGGACGCAAATTACGTCATAATTTGTGAATTATTCAAATATTTTGCCAAAAAAATACTGAAAAATTAGCTTTATTTAGGTAGCCCTTAATTTTATTAGAAATTTTTTAATATTATATTTATTTGTATATCAAATAAATGTGTTATTCTATTTAAATTATCGAATTATTCCTGCTTCATGAGTTTAAGTAGCTGGTGGAGAGCCGTGTTAGCGGCTCGCTGAATATTAATGTCCCTGAGGTTGCCAAATGTGAATAGCTCAATATTACGCTGGCTTTTGGATGCTACACCAATCCATGTAGTACCAACAGGTTTATCGGGGCTATCTCCGGTGGGACCAGCAATACCCGATACGGCAATGGCATAGTCGCTCTGGAAAACCTTTAATGCACCATCGAGCATGGCATCGACCACTTGCCGGCTAACGGCACCATAATTGGCAAGTAGTTCCTGATTTACACCCAGAACGGTTTGTTTTATCACGTTAGAGTAGGCAACTACTCCGCCTTTAAATATATCGGAACTGCCGGGAACTTGTGTAATTATATGCGAAATGTAACCGCCAGTGCAGCTTTCGGCCAATGCCAGTGTTGCCTGTTTTCCCCTCAAAGCATTTGACACCACAACGGGCAATAACTCATCGTTAAAGCCGATAATGTTTTCGCCAATTAGTCCATTAAGTTCCCTGATGGCCAAATCGAGTGTATTCTCTAACTTTTCCTTATCGATTGCTTTTCCCTTTGCCGTAAGGCGCAATCTTATACCCGATGGGCTTGGAAGGTATGCCAAGGCGATATCATTACTTTTAAGGAACTCCTCAAAAGCTGTAAGCTTATCGGAGAGAAATGATTCGGGTATCCCGAAGGTATTAACGGTGACTCGAACTATTGCCGGAAGACTGAATTTTTGTTTGATGAATGGTTCAACACTTTCAGTGAATAAACTTTTCATTTCAAATGGAACCCCGGGTAAAGAGATAAGGTAATTGTCACCCTTTTGAAAAATCATTCCGGGGGCAGTTCCGTGGTAATTCAGAATTGGAGTGCAGGATGAAGGAATAAGTGCTTGGCCTCTATTGGTTTCTGTGAGGGGTAACCCCCTTTTTTGAAAAAGTTGTTCAATTAAATTGAGCGAGGGTAAGTGAAGCTTTAGTTCTCCACCAAAAAGGTCGCAGAGGGTTTGTTTAGTTCTGTCGTCGCTGGTAGGGCCAAGGCCTCCGGTAGAAATAGTTAAATTGGATTGAGCCATAAGTTCGTTTACCGACGTGGCTATTGCTTCGGGATTATCGGAGATACTTAAGATTTTGGTAACCTCGAATCCTAAAGTGGTAAGCTTATCGGCTAACCAGGCCGAGTTGGTATCAATGACCTGACCAATAAGAAGCTCATCGCCAATGGTTAGAATTGATGCTTTCATTAAGCTTACCCTCCTAAACTAAATAGGACAGGTAACCCTGTCCCTTTGGAGCCTCTCACGGGACTTGAACCCGCGACCTGCGGTTTACGAAACCGCCGCTCTAACCAACTGAGCTAAAGAGGCAATATAACCGCTGCAAAAATATCAAATAAGAAAACAATTCGCAAAGCCAACATGAAACTTGAAAGTAAATATTTAATAAAATATTGATATTAAATGATTTAAGTGCTATTATTTTACTAACAATATAGGATTACTCTATTTACTTATCAATGAGTTGTTGTCTATTCGCTGTTTCAGAACCTCAGCATACTCCTTCAAAAACTTTAGATGAGGGTATTTTGTTTTAGCAAAGGCGAGCCACTCCATGGACACATCAAATTTGTTTAGCATTTCATTGGCTAAAGCCATGTTAAAAGCGGCCTGGGCAGCTAATTTTTTATCGTTTGATGAAGATAATCTTTGCCATATAGAAGCTGCATCTAACCAATTTCCTTGTATTGCAAGTTGGTGTGCCCTGTTCATGTCCTTGTTGGCCGAGGGGACATAAATTGTTCGGGTATCCTTTTGCCATTGCGGGGCTATTAGCTGGGCAAATCGTTCGCCCGCATCGGCGCCGGCATATGCACATGCTTCGAATACACCAGGCAATTGGTTTCCGGGGGTGACATCAGCCCAATCGTTTTTCTCCCAGATTAGGGTATCGGTTAAAAGTTGCCCAAACTCAATTTTCTTGGATACTACATTGTAAACTCGCCAGTACGCGTAACTCGATACCTTAATAAATCCATAGTATTCCTTGTATTCACCGCGCCAAATGGGATATGTATCATAATAAGGGCGAACTTTTAAGTATTCGAGCGAAACTATGGTTTGGCAATCGTATGCACTGCTCAAGCTATCAATAATCTGCCAAGTGAGCGGCAAAACAACCCTTGAAGAATCGTTGCGATAATACGTTTGCTTTGAAAAGCTTAAACCCGAAAACCATGGAGAGGTTTGCAAAAGACTTAGCAATGCGTTGGCTGCTTCAAATGAAGCGACACTATCAACCGCCCAATCGAGTTTTTGAACGGGAGAATCAGTATTTCGTAAATGTAAATTTTCCAACACAAGTAGCTTGTTCCCCTGAACGCTAAAGCTTTTTTGGGGAGGATCGTAAAATTCAATATCTATATACTTATATGAAATACAAGAATTTAAAGAAATCAGCAATACTAATAATTTAAACTTTTTCATTTGCATAAAAGAAAACTTAAGTATAACCAGGCGAAGCATAAAAAAGTTGAAAACAAGCCGCGAAGAACTTTGCAAAGCCCGTTTTCAACTTGCTTTAAAGAATGCTTAGTACTAATTAGGTATTCATTGCACCGCAAACGTTGATAACCTGTCCACTCACATATGACGATAAGTCGGAACCCAAGAATACACATACGTTAGCAACATCTTCGGGTGTACCGCCGCGCTGTAGGGGGATTTTCTTGATCCACTCCTCGCGAAACTCGTCGGGTAGTTTGTGTGTCATTTCGGTAATAATAAAGCCAGGAGCAATTGCATTGCAACGGATATTGCGTGAACCCAGCTCACGAGCAATGGCCTTGGTAAAACCAATAATACCTGCTTTAGAAGCGGCATAGTTAGCTTGTCCGGCATTACCCGAAACGCCAACCACAGAACTCATATTAATGATTGAGCCATTTTTCTGCTTTAGCATATACTTTTGAACGGCCTTGGTGAGGTTGAATACCGATTTAAGGTTAACCTTAATCACCAAGTCCCATTGCTCTTCGGTCATTCGCATTAGCAGTGTGTCGCGAGTGATACCGGCATTGTTCACCAAAATATCGATTTGGCCAAAATCTTTGGCAATTTCATCAACAATCTTTTGAGAATTTTCATAATCACTGGCATCAGATGCATAGCCTTTAGCTTTCACACCTAAAGCTGTAAGTTCCTGCTCAAGCGATTTCATGTTATCGTCGTAAGCAATGTCGGTAAATGCCACATTAGCACCATGTTGAGCAAATGCAATGGCAATAGCACGGCCTATTCCACGTGCTGCGCCTGTTACTAAACCGGTTTTTCCTTCAAGTAACTTCATAGGTTAGATTTTTAAAATTTATATCAAAGGCAAATGTAATAAATATTGACAATTAAACTCCTGTTTTATGAACCTAAGCATACTAATTGTTCCTATTATTGCTTGTTTATTTCAAAAGAGCTATATTCACACCTTAATAATTTGATTGGTTTACTTTCAAAAAATTAAATAGCACATGAAAGTGAAAATTCACATTAGGATTAAACTAATAATTGCAGTACTAGCGGTTACAGCAATTGTTTTTTGGGCAAGCGTTGCTTTTTTGAACAAGAGAGTCGAGAGGTTCACGCGAACCAATATTTATGAATACATCGACGCCACCTCAAAGGCTTATACGAACCAGATAAAAGGAGAGTTTGATAAGCAGTTTTCCCTTGCCAGAGCCATGACCTATAATTTTTACGATATTGACCAAAGGAACTCCGAGGATATCAAATTAAATACTACCAGGCTTTTAAAGAACACCGCTGAGAGTACCCCCGATTTTCTTTCTGTTTGGACAAGTTGGGAATTATGGGCGATAGAAAAAAAATGGGATAAGCCATTTGGTAGAGAAAGATATACTTATTTGAGGGATAACAATGAACTAAAACAAATAGTAGAACGATTAAATGAGACAGGCGACAATACAAGTAGTCTATACTTCAAACTTAAAACGGAAAAAAGGGAAGCGCTGGTTGATCCATACTGGTACACATACACGGGTGGTCAAAAAAAGGTTTTAGAAACCAGTGTTTGCGTTCCATTAGTGGTAAACAACAAATTTGCTGCGCTTTTCGGTTTTGATATTGAGCTATCCGTTTACCAGGAAATGATTCGTAAGCTTAAGCCCTATGAAGGTAGTTATGCTATACTGATTTCCAATAATGGTACTATTGTTGCTCACCCCGACTCTACTTTGCTTGGCGCTTTAGCAGATACTGTTTTGGTGAATGGGAAACAAATCCTTGAAGGCATAGCTTCTAAAGGTAAATATTCTGAAATAGTTCAACTTGAGAAAGAGAAATACTATACGACTTTTAACTCGTTTTCAGCTGGTAAGGCCAGCGAAAAATGGAGTTTAGGGATATTAGTTCCAGATAGTATTATCAACCAACAGATTGCCGCTATTACAGGCCAGGTAAGAGTTGTAATGATAATTGGACTTATTGTGCTAGCCATAGTCATTTGGATTATTGCCTTCAGCATAACAAATCCATTGGTTAAGGCAACAAAAATACTTGGGGACCTCTCTCTTGGGAAAATAGACCCTGCTAAAAAGATTGACATAAAGACAGGCGATGAGATAGAAGATATTGCATCATCAATAAATATTCTTATCGACAGTTTATACAAAACATCTCAGTTTGCCAAGGAAATTGGCAAAGGTAACCTGCAGGCTAAGTACTCAAAGCTATCGGACGAAGACGTTTTAGGTGATGCACTCATGGAAATGCGTAAAAGCTTGGAATATGCTAAAAAGATTGATGAAGAAAGGAAACAGGAGGAAAGTAAGAACAAATGGTACAATGAGGGTATGGCCAAGTTTGCCGAAATATTAAGGCATAACACCAGCAACCTTAACGATTTTGCATACGAAGCAATACGCAACCTAACCAAGTATGTTGATGCTACCATTGGCGCAGTTTTTCTGGTAAATAACGATAATCCAAACGATATCTACCTTGAGCTAATGGCAACGTATGCCTATGAGCGCCGCAAGTACGAAGAAAAGATTGTTCGAATGGGCGAAGGGCTTGTAGGGCGCTGTGCCCAGGAAGCCGAAACCATTTACATGACCGAAATACCAAAAGGGTATGTAAAAATTGCATCGGGGCTTGGAGAAGATGAACCAACAGTACTGCTTTTGGTGCCCATGAAGATTAATGATGAGGTACATGGTGTTATTGAAATAGCGTCATTTGAGCCTATTGAGGATTACAAAATTAAATTTATTGAAAAGATAGGTGAAAACTTTGCTGCAACCATTTCGAGCGTTAAGATTAATATTCGAACAGCAAAACTCCTTGAAGAATCTAGAATTAAATCGGAAGAACTTGCCTCGCAAGAGGAAGAGATGCGTCAAAACATGGAAGAGTTGCAGGCAACTCAAGAGGAATCGGCACGTAAATCGGCCGAAATGGAAAGTCTAATCAATGCCTTGCACTCGTCGAGCTATGTTATAGAGTACGATTTGAATGGGAACATCATCAGCGTTAACGAGGCATACCTTAACTTAACCGGACAAACCGAAAAGGATATTGTGGGAACTCACCATGCCGATAATTTGGAAATGACCTCGGAGCAAAAGAATGCCTACCAAAGATTCTGGCAAGATTTGCGTAATGGGATGATTAAAAAGGAAACTTCAAAGGTAAAGATTGGGGGTAAAACCTACACCTTTATTGAAACCTACTCGCCAATACTTGATGAAAATCGGAGAGTTGTAAAGATTCTTAAAATAGCCCATAACATTACCGATTTCATTGATGAAAGTTCTGAGGGTAAACCTAAAAAGAAATAGCAAAGGCCGGGTTTCCCCGGCCTTTTTGTTTAGAAGATATTTAGATTAACGGAAATTTATTCCAACCCCGGCATTGAATATCCCATAGTCTCCTATGGAGTAATCAAAATGGAAAGCAAGGATGGCAAGCTTGAGCCGTAACCCAAGGTTTGTCGTAAAGCCATTGTTGGAAAAATCGAAGGCTACAGGATCGGTTTTTGTTCCAACATTATCAATATTGTATGTCCCCTTGAGGGCAACATTGGTAGTTGAATGGTTATAACCCACACCACCATAAACGGTTAGAACAGGAATAGATTTTGACACCAGAAGGCGCGCCGTGTAACCCGAAGATTTGAAATTCAGCTTTTGCTTTTGCGCCTTATTGATATCGAACGAGGAGGTAAAATGGGTATAACCAAATAGGAATGACATACTGAAAGGCAAACGTTTTACAAAGGGGATAAACTCCTTAAACTCATTTTTTATTCCAACACCCCACAAGCCGAAGTTTCCAACACTGGAAATGTTAACGGTAGGTAAAAACCTACCAATTATTTCGGTGTGGAAAGGCAAACCCTTTGCGACCTGAATCAAAGGTGCAGGAACAAATTTAAGATTAGCACCGTCGGGCATATTTAATTCCACTAAACTTGTTGCTTTATCGTTCAGCACAGTATTAGAATTACCTCCAGTAACACTGGGAGCCATAGCGTTGGAGCCTGTTTTAACTTTCCAATACTCCAAATTCAACTTTGACACATCAAAAGTTTTATCGGAACTTGGAGGAATAGTGATGGGTACAGTAAAAGTGATATCGAAACCTAAAATACCGTGAGGATTTGCGGTGTTATACCAACCGGAGTTTAAACTTGTGCCCAAACTCTTTCCAAAAGGTTCAAGATAAGCTTGGCTAAGCTTTTGTGCATCATTCAGATTGTTTTTCAGAAAAGCAACTACATCTTCTTGAGCGTAAACAGTTCCTGCTATTAGCATGAAAAGCAGGGAAATAAATTTTCTTAGCGATTTCATAGCTATTTATTTATTGGTTTAATTTTAAACAAATTAAGCATAAAAAGAGTTCATTGTCAATAATTATTAAAAAATCAACGCTAAAAAGGCCATAATTGGCTAATTTTGTGGTAAAGATTTTACCATGTCGAGTATCCCTTTAGCTGAAAGAATGAGGCCTCGTAATCTTAGCGATTACGTTGGGCAGGAGCATTTAGTGGGTAATAAAGGAGTTATTCGGGAAATGGTTAGTCGGGGTACCCTTTCCTCATTTATTATGTGGGGCCCACCAGGTGTTGGTAAAACAACTTTGGCTAGGGTAATAGCAAATGAACTAAACCGCCCTTTTTATACATTGAGTGCAATAAGTTCAGGGGTTAAAGACGTTAGAGATGTAATAGAAAAGGCAAAGAACCAAAAGTTTTTCAATACGCCCTCGCCCATCCTATTTATTGACGAAATACACCGATTTAGCAAATCGCAGCAGGATTCTCTGCTGGGTGCAGTTGAACAGGGTGTATTTACTCTCATTGGCGCTACAACAGAAAACCCATCGTTTGAGGTGATTACACCATTGCTGTCGCGATGTCAGGTTTACATTCTTAAACCTCTGTCAAATGAGGAGCTTGAACTTCTTTTTACTAGGGCAATCACCACCGATGCCGAACTCAAAAAGTATCGTTACGAATTGAAGGAAAAGGAAGCACTTTTTAGGTTTGCGGGGGGTGATGCCCGAAAACTCTATAATATAATTGAACTCGTAACATCAACCCGAAACAATAATAATGAAGTTGTAATTACAAATCAAGCTGTAATTGATGTATTACAACACAATTTGGCTGTTTATGATAAAAATGGTGAGCAACATTACGATATCATATCGGCCTTTATCAAATCGGTTAGAGGAAGCGATCCCAATGCAGCTGTTTACTGGTTGGCACGAATGATTGAGGGAGGCGAAGACCCTGAGTTTATCGCGCGTCGCTTGGTGATTTTAGCTGCAGAGGATATTGGCTTGGCCAATCCCAATGCACTACTCATGGCTACCAGTTGCTTTCAAGCTGTTCAGATGATTGGCATGCCCGAATCGCGAATTATTCTCTCGGAGGCAACCATTTACCTGGCCACAAGCCCTAAAAGCAACTCGGCCTATGAAGCCATTGGTAAAGCGCAAGGAATTGTTAAAGAAACTGGTGATTTGCCTGTACCCCTTCATTTAAGGAATGCCCCAACCAAGCTGATGAAGGATATAGGCTATGGAGTTGACTACAAGTATGCTCACAGCTATCAGGGTAACTTTGTTGAACAGGAATTTCTGCCTGAAAAACTATCAGGGACAGATATTTACACACCCCAGAACAATAGTCGGGAGCAAGAGATTGCAGCAAGGTTAAAAGCAATGTGGAAAAACAAGTATAACAAGTAAATATTACTAGTACATGAGCACAATCGAAAAGATTAAAGGGATTAAACATTTGGAAACGGGAAACTTTTTCCTAATAGCTGGTCCATGCGTTGTTGAGAGTCGTGAAAATGTAATGCGGATAGCCGAAACCGTGGCAAACATCACCGAAAAGTTAAAAATACCTTACATTTTCAAGGCATCGTACCGGAAAGCAAACCGCTCAAGAATCGATTCGTTTGCAGGAATTGGCGATGAAAAGGCTCTAAAAATTTTGGGTGAGGTTCGGGAACGGTTTGGTTTACCCATAGTAACCGATATCCATAGCGCCCCTGAAGCCGCTATGGCCGCAGAGTATGTTGATGTACTTCAGATACCTGCATTTCTTTGTCGGCAAACCGACCTCCTTATAGCGGCAGCCCAAACCGGTAAGTTTGTAAACATTAAAAAGGGGCAATTTGTATCGCCCGATTCCATGAGGTTTGCGGCGCAAAAGGTTGTGGACTCGGGCAACGACAATGTTATTTTGACGGACAGGGGAACAATGTTTGGATACCATGATTTAATAGTAGATTTCAGGGCTATACCCACCATGCGGGCTTTTGGGTATCCCGTTGTGGTTGATGTTACCCACTCGCTACAGCAACCCAATCAAACATCGGGTGTAACCGGTGGACGACCCGATATGATTGAAACCATTGCACGTGCTGCTATTGCCACGGGAGCCGATGGTTTGTTTATGGAAACCCATTTTAATCCAGCCGAAGCACTATCGGACGGTGCTAATATGTTAGATTTGAAGTATTTGGAGGGGTTACTTGAACGCCTAGTTAAAATCAGACAGGTTGTTAGGAACTTTTAACGTAAACGTTAAGTAAATCGTCGATCTTTTTCTTCAGGAGGTGGGCATTAATGGGCTTTGAAATATAGTCGTTACAGCCCACCTCGAAACATTTTAGATTATCATGAGGTAATGCGTAAGCGGTTTGAGCAATAATTGGTAAATCCGGAAATTTTTCTCGAATTTTCAGAGTAGCTTCATACCCATCAATAATGGGCATTTGAATATCCATTAGAATAATATCGATAGGAGTACCATTCATAACCAGATTTATTGCAACTTCGCCATTCCTTGCCCATAGAATTTTTGCTTTTGTATCGGATAGAATTGTGGCGAGGTACTTGTAGTTGGTCTCGATATCTTCGGCAATTAGGAGGGTCTTTCCTTTCCAGTTATACTCGGGAGCTTTTGTTTTAAAAATTACCGAACCATTGCTTACGCTTTTTGATTCATGATATGGGAGTGTGAAATGGAAAGTGGTTCCCTGCCCAACTTCCGATTCGAACCAAATTTCACCACCAAGTAACTCAATGATATGCTTTGAGATGTAAAGACCAATGCCTGTTCCGCCATATTTTCGGGTGGTACCCTCCTGTACCTGCCGGAATCTATCAAAAATGATATCCTGCTTATCCTTAGGAATCCCTATACCTGTATCCCTTACAAAAAATTCGATGTTACTTTTATCCTCATTGATAACATATCCAAACTCTACGCTTCCCTTTTCGGTAAACTTCAAAGCATTGCCAATTAGATTAACCAAAACCTGACGTAAACGTTGGGCATCGGTATAAAGGATGTTCGATTCGTCGTCGTTAAGATTTAGTAAACGTATATTGATATGCTCCTTTTCCTGTTTGAACTTTATTTCATTGAAAAATGTGTAAACCTCAAACATCAGGTTATCGAGATTACAATCAGTTGGGTTAACAGTCAACTGACCTGCGTCGATCTTCGATAAATCGATGATATCATCTATAAGATTTACCAGCATCATGCCGTTGTGGTAAATGATATCGATATACCTATCGCGTTTTTCTTGCGATTCTTCATTTTTGAGCAGTTGGGCAAAGCCCAATATGCCATTCATTGGGGTACGAATCTCATGGCTCATGTTGGCCAGAAAGTTCGATTTGAGAATATCGGCTTCCTCAGCCCTTATTTTGGCATTTTGTAAAGCGGTTTCGAGTCGTTGGAGTTCCAAATGTGCTTTGGCGAGCACTTCGGCCTGTTCATCATTTTCAATCTGCAATTCCTTGCAGTAAACTTTTAGATTCTGAATTTCAGCCCTAAGCTGCTCGATTATGATAATGTCTGAGGAGGTATTCGTCCGCTGGGATGATTTTTTTAACGAATTTCGGGTAATAAAATAGGTAATGGTAGAGGTTACCATTGCCACAAAAACAATTGCTACAATTCCCAGTAAAACAGGCATAATCTTTAACAACTATATCTCAAAGATTCAACTTTTAGATAAAATATCCAATAATTGTTTGAGCAAATGAATTAAGAATTCCTTGAATTGTATTTTTATAGAAATAAACGGCTATTATTAAATGACAAAAGGTTTCTTTAGTTACGTTCTAAAGAAACCTTCCGTGAAAAATTTGTAAATTAGAAGAAAAAGCCAACGCTCATAATGAGTTGAGGGTTTCGCTGATCAAACGAGTAGTCAGTATTACCTAAAGTGATACCCGAACCAAGCTTACTGAGATTCCCTTCATATTTTAGATCAAGCGTGAGGGTTTTAAGAATATCGAGCCCTACTCCAACCTGATAACCAAAGGTTGCCGACTTGAAATTATTTTTAACCGTTTGATCAGTCAAATCGGCTAGTTTGTCTTTGAGACCATCGTTTTCGGAAACCAGTATTGTAGCAACCGGTCCAAATCCCACACGGGCAGGGCCAAATTTCCAACCAACAATAACAGGAATATCGAACTTGTTGAACTTTTGAACTTCACTGTAAACCTTGTTTAAGGCAACATCTTTAAGCATAACCTCGCCCTGGGAACGCGAGAAAAGCAATTCAGGCTGCATGTAAAAGCCCATAATTTGTACTCGAGCAAAAAGACCAACGTGAAATCCCAGTTTGGAATCACCTTGTTCCACGATATACTGGTTAGCGCCACTAGTAATGGTTGTTTTATCAAACTTAACGTTGGTAGAGCTAACACCACCCTTAAGCCCCATTCTAAAGAACTGGGCATTAGAACATAGGGCAAGACCAATAAATGCCAGAATTAAAAGTGTTCTTTTCATAGCTATTACAATTTTAGGTTCATTGAATAAACATATCAAATAGTATGCAAAACTTTAGAAAAGTGGGCTTATTAAACGAGCCAAGGCTTCCTTGTAGCTGTTTTTTAAGGGACGTTTACTCCAGCTTTGCGGTGTAATGACTTGGCTTTGAACGAGATTTGAAAGGTAGTTATCCTCAAGCCTCTCAGTAATTTGGTTATCATAAATAAATGCAGCTACCTCAAAATTATCCTCAAAACTGCGGATATCCATGTTTGCAGAACCTACCATCGCCAATTTACTATCAATGGTCATAACCTTTGAATGGTTAAAACCATTCTGGTAAAGGTAAACTTTAATGCCAGCATCG
The DNA here is from genome assembly GCA_040752515.1 of Bacteroidota bacterium. GTDB lineage: Bacteria > Bacteroidota > Bacteroidia > Bacteroidales > Tenuifilaceae > Tenuifilum. Next base: position 18,264 of record JBFMGQ010000028.1, read on the forward strand.
AGCAGTTCCGAGACGTAGGAAAGTGAACTCCAGTAAACAATGGTGGAGTCAGATTTGCCGGGTAAAACTAAACGAACATCAACCCCACTCAATGAAGCAGTTTTAAGTGCGGTGAGAATGCTCTCGTTGGGGATAAAGTATGGTGTTGATATGTAAATATGCTTGTTGGCGCGAGTTATGGCATGAAAAAAAGCTTGCATGATGCTTGCCCAATCGGAATCGGGACCACTGGTAACAATTTGTAAGGGATGATATTCGGTAATTGTGGGTTGAGGGAAATAAATTTGGCGTTCCTTTAGGATATTTCCCGTTACAAAGTACCAGTCGATTAGGAAGATAACCTGAAGTGAATGAACCGCCTCACCCTCAATTTTCAGCATGGTGTCGAACCATTGCCCTAACCTTCGAGTCCCTTCGATGTAACGGTCGGCAATGTTCATGCCTCCAAGGTAACCAATTCTACCATCAACCACTACAACTTTACGGTGGTTTCTGTAGTTTACCCTGCTGGTGAGCAAGGGAAATCGGACCTCCATGAATGGATATATTTCAACCCCGGCATCGCGCAATTCCTGAACAAACTTTTTGGGAAGGCTCCAACTACCAACATCATCGAAAAGTACCCTTACCTTTACACCTTCTTTAGCTTTGGTTATCAGGATATTCTTTATCCTGTTTCCCAACTTATCGTTATTGATTATGTAAAATTCTATATGAATGCTGGTAGTGGCAGAATAAAGCGATTCGATAATAGAATCAAAAGCATTGGTACCGGTCTGAAAAATTTCAACCTTATTCAGTTCTGTAAGTAATGCCTTACTGTTATTAAGCAAAAGAGTGATAATGCTTGAATGATCAGATAACTTGTCGTGAATGTCAGTTTTGCTTGAAAAACGAATTACCTGCTTGTGGCTTAAATACTCAATTTGTTCAATATCTTGAATTTCCTTCCGGCTAAAAAGCTTTTCTTTTCTTCGATTTTGACCAAAAAATATGTAAAGCAATAAGCCCAAGATTGGTAAAGTAATGAGAAGTAAAACCCAAGTTGATGTTTTGGCAGGGTCGCGTTTCTCGTGTATAATCATTGCCGCCGTTGTGAGAACGGTAAAGATGTAGATCGCCCACAGTAAGGTGGTTAAATGATTAAGGAAAGTATCGGTTAAGATATTCAAGGTAACCATACCCAAATTTTTCTCTAAGTAAGAAAAATTCAGGAAAATATGCAAATGCAGCTACTTAAAGGGTGAGTTGGGCTCCTTGGCCATGTATCCGTATAGTAGCCTATCAATTACTTTTGGGAGTATCCGCTGAGCTAGTACCGATATTTTACCCTCGGTTCCCATAATAATATTCCTACGGCGATTAACAATTCCTTTAACAATGATTTTTGCTACCTCTTCGGGGGTCATCATACTTTTTTCGTCGCGTGGCGACATACCCTGAGGGGTACCATCGGCTGTTAAAGCCGAAAATCTAACGTTGGTAGCTGTGAAACCGGGTGCTGCTATCATTACATGCAGGCCGTTTTTAAGGTTTTCGATACGCAACGTTTCCAAAAAACCATGCATGGCAAATTTTGATGCTGAATACCCGCACCTACCTGGTAATCCATGGAAACCGGCTATGGAACTTACCCCTACAACTGAACCCTTTGATTCGAGCAGGTACGGGAAGGCAAATTTGGTGCAGTAAACCGTTCCCCAAAAGTTCACATCCATTAAATGGCGAATAACTTTAAGGTCAACATCCTTAAAAAGGGCGCGCATCGAAACACCGGCATTGTTTACGAGAATATCAATATGGCCAAATTTTCTAGCTGCCTGATCGATTAAATTTTTACAATCGGTCTCGCTGGTAACATCGGTTTTTACAGCAATCACCTCAATGCCTTTTCTGGCTATATCATTTGCAATGGCATTGAGCTCATCGATATTACGTGCGCCAATAACCAACCTGGTGTTAAACTTTGAAAACTCATATGCAAGTGCTTTACCAATACCCGATGAAGCACCGGTTATTACCACTACTTTCCCTGATAGTTTTTTTAATGCTTTTGACATGGCTTTTGAATTTTTCTAGAGCTAATCTACCAAATAATGGATTATAAAAGTTTGAATTATTGTTAAAGAGTGATTTTTAATATTTTTAACAAACTTCATTATTTTGATATTCAATTGGTAATCTATTTTTTAGAGATGAAATGAAAGAAAAATTTGTATTTTTTGAAGAAAGAATCTACCTTTGCGACGCAAAAAAAGAAAGAAGTTCTCAATACACTAGGTCGATTCAGTAGCTCAGCAGGTAGAGCACATCCCTTTTAAGGATGGGGTCCTGGGTTCGAATCCCAGCTGAATCACCAGCAAAGCCCGATGGAAACATCGGGCTTTTTTATTTAGTAATAAAAAGTTAAACGGAATAATTGAGAATATGATTGATATAAAGGAAGTTAGAGGAATGAGTCGGATTAGACTAATAAGATGGAGTTAAAGGGAATTGAAGGAATATTGAGAAGTGAGCGGTTAAACCTAACGATAATGGGGCGGAAAGATTCGGAATGAGAATGAATTACCCCGATAGGTCAATATAAACAAGTTGTTTATATGTTTTTTGTGTTTTCTATAGTACTTTTTAAACAAGCTATTCAGGGAATGAACCCATAAAAAAGGTCGGATAGTTATCCGACCTTTTTTATTGATAGGGGTAGTCAATTATTTTGGTTTGGAGGTTAGTATTTCGAAACTAAAAGGTTTAAGTGTAACTTTAAGAATTCCATTCCGATTGGAATATGGTGAATTGAAGTTTGGATACAAGGCGCTATCGAAAAGATAATCTGGTAGTTGTATTTCAACAGTTTGCTCTAGGTTCGATTTGTTGAAGATAATGACTGCAGCATTACTGAAATATTTACGTAGGTAGGCGTAGGTATTATCGGTAGCGACAAGAGTTTGGAATGCACCGTAAACCATTGCCAGATTATCTCTGCGGATATTTACCAATTTGGTTACGGTTTCAAGGGTTTGCTGTTCGTGAACTGATAACCCATCAAACTTCATCATACGGCGGTTATCGGGGTCGTTGCCACCGGGCATGCCAAATTCGTCGCCGTAGTAAATGGTTGGAACGCCAGGGATAGTCATGTTGAAAGCGTTAAGCATGCAAAGCTTAGCATAGGCCGTGCTATCGCCAACGCCAATTTCGCGAGTCCATCCGGCTTTTTTGGCATCCTCATCGAAACGAAGAGCGCCGCCAGCATAGGAAATGAATCGGGCTCTATCCTGATTACCGGAGATGTAACCCATGAGGTTGATCCAGCCAAAGTAATTGAATGTTTGGAGCAATGCGCCATTGAGTTTGGTAAAGGGGTAATCGGTGCGAGCGAAAGCGGCAACCGAGGCATCGTAGATGTTAAAATCGAACTGGGCATCGAGCATGCCGCTGCCGATGTAGCTTGCAATTAACTCATAACTACCGTAGGTTTCGCCTATTTGGTAAACCGATTTATTGGGTATTGTTAACTTAATTTTTTGGGTTAGCCTGCGCCAAAAGTTCTCGTGGATATGCTTAGTAGCATCGTGTCGAAATCCATCGAGGTCGTAATGGGTAACCCAAAACAGAGCAGAGTCGGTCATGGGTTCATAAACCTCGGGGCGTTCGAGGTCCAGGGTTGGTAGGAACGTGTCGAACCATGTTGTTAAACGATACTCGTCCCATCGCTCGGTATTCAGTGAACCATCGGGCAGGTATAGCGAGGTAGCCCAATCGGGATGGTTCTTATAGAGGGGATGTTCCTGATGAACGTGGTTGGCAACATAATCGAGAATAACGTTCATGTTTCGTTTATGGGCTTCGGCAATTAACTCCTTAAGCTCTGCCTCGGTTCCAAACCTAAAATCGACCTTAGAAGATGAAACTGGCCAATAACCATGGTAACCCGAGAACTTGGTGCGAGGTTCAGGGTATAATCCCCAGGCCCCCAAGGGGTTTTGTGTTATTGGTGAAAGCCATATAGTGTTAATTCCCAGTTTGGTAAAGTATCCCTCCTTTACCTTTTTTGTAACACCGGCAATATCGCCACCAAAGTAGTTAGCTTTAGGGTGAATTTCGGGATCGTTAACCTTAAAATCGTTAGCGGGGTTGCCATTACAGAAACGGTCAACCATTAGGAAGTACATGATCTGAGCATGCTTATCGCTGCGGGCAAGTTGCGTGGGATTGGTAATAACCCTGTTCCCCTCCAGGGGAATCAGAAGGTTATTCGATTCGCCTTGCTGGTTGTAAGCCCAAATTCTTAAATGAGAACGCTTGTGGTTACGAGCATTATCGGGGATGGTGATTTCGTAATACCTGTCCTTAGCATTAATAAATTCATCATCCAACAAGTAGTTCTGCCACAATACAATAAACCTATTTATATCACCTATGGCTTTAATTGTTAATTTATTCCCTTTTGCGGAAAAAGGAATTAGTTTTGGAAGCAAGTCGGGGTTAGTGTTGCCAACAACAAGCACAGAGTTGTATCCGCCCATCCCGTTATCCTCAAAAACAGGGTTAGCAGGGTCGAGCATCCATTTGCCATCGACAACAACCTGGTAGTGGTACTTACCGGGATTTAAGAGCATGGTAGTCTTGTAGACCTTGCCATCGAATAATAGGTTAGTTGCCTTTGGATTCCAATCGTTAATTTGACCAGCCAGCTGAACGGTATTTACCTTTTTGCCCTGAGGGTCGTAAGTGAAAGTTACTGGCAGTTTTCTGTTTTTTCGAACCAATAGGCAATACCTATCACCCTTAGACCATACAGCTATGGTTGATAATGAGGGTAGTGATTGGTTATTGACTTTAAGCGTGAGGAAAGCCTTATCACCAGAGAGGCGATACTGAAAAGGTGAAGGTATTGACAAGGAATCAATTACCGAAGGATCGGGGAAATAATCGGTTAGGTAAACCAATGTGCTATCGCCAGTAAGCTGAATTGCTGATAGAGGATTGCTAACAACCGGATTGGTTGTGGCGTAATCGATTTGTAAACCTTTTTGGCATGAGCTTAGCAAAAAGGTTGCAATAATAACTGGTAATAAATTGTATTTCATATCATTATAATATTTTTACTTTAACTCGATAATCATGGCAGAGCGAGGTGAGAGCTGGATTTTTGAAAGACTATCAAGTTTTTTCCCTGTAATGATATCGATACCTTCGGTTTTGTTTGCCAGAAACTCTGCAAAGCGATTAGTTTCAAGCACCTTAGGTTGATAGCCGTTATGCAGGATAACCATTACGGTATGCTCTGCATTGTGGCGGAAGTAAACATACACCTCGTTTTCGGGAATAAAATGGGTTAACTTGCCATTGTGAATGGCAGAGGCTGTTTTACGCCAGTTTAGGATGGTTGACATGTAGTTCCAAATCTCATTCTGACGTTTTGTTCTACCCTCAGGGGTAAAAGCCGACTTGGTGTCGGTTGCCCAACCGCCGGGAAAATCGCGGCGAATATCGCCATGGCCCTTTGCATCGTCGCCGGGCAGCAAAATTTCGGTTCCGTAATAAATTTGAGGGATGCCACGTGTTGTGAGCAGGAATGCCATGGCCAGTTTTAGGCGGCCTAAGGCCTGTGAGGAATCGCGCTGAAAGCGGCCAATATCGTGGTTATCGGCAAAAATAAAGAGATTATTGGGATTAGGATAAACAAAATCGTGAGCAATAATCTCATAAAGGCGAGCTAATCCTGTATCCCATCCTTCCTGCTCATCAAATGCTCTATGCATAGCAAACATTAAGGGGAAATCCATTACAATCTTCAGGTTTGAATTGTAGCCATCGCGGTTATTGGCATCCTTTTGCCAGTAAGCCACCCATGCCGGATAGTTTACCCAGGTTTCACCAACAATACTGAAATTGGGGTACTCATTTTGAACAGCAGCGCACCAGCGCGACATGAAGTACTTATCGCAGTACGGATGGGTATCCATGCGAATACCGTCTAATCCGGCATACTCAATCCACCAGATACTGTTTTGAATGAGGTAATTGGCAAGGTAAGGATTGCGTTGGTTTAAGTCGGGCATGTGGCCATCGAACCAACCATCGGCCATAAGGCTGCTATCGGCAACGGATGCATGAGGATCAAATGTGGTAGGTATGCGGTAATTTGTGCGCTTGAAATCGGGGTAAAGGTTGAACCAGCTCTTCATGGGCACATCCTTCATCCACCAGTGTTCACCTCCGCAATGGTTGAAAACCATGTCTTTTATCACCTTTAAGCCCATAGCATGAGCTTTATCGATAAAATCTTTATAAAGCTCATTGCTCCCCAAGCGTGGATCGACCCTGTAAAAATCAGTTATGGCATAGCCATGATATGACCATGATGGTTGATTGCTCTCGAGTACAGGATTAAGCCAAAGGGCAGTAACGCCAAGTTGCTTAAAGTAATCGAGATGATTAGCAATACCCTGAATGTCGCCGCCGTGACGGGCGTAAGGTTCGTTGCGGTCAACCTTATCGGTATAACCTTTTACCTGATCGCTGGTTGGGTCACCATCGGAAAACCTATCGGGGTAAACCAGGTAAACCACATCGGAATTGTCAAAGCCCTTTCGGTCGGCTGAGCCATTTTGACGAGCTTTAAGCTCGTAGGGGTAAGTAACTGGCTTACCTTTGGGAAAAGTAAACTTAATATCGATATTTCCGGGCTTGGCATCGGGTTTAATGGCCAGGTTAATGAATAGGTAGTTAGGGTTTTCAACTTTATCGACCCCTAAAAAATCGACATGGGGATTGCTAATTGAAACCTGAGCCGAGGCAATATTTTTCCCGTAAACCAGGAGTTGAAGGCTGGAATTTTTCATACCAACCCACCAGCAAGGCGGTTCGATACGCTCAATTGGTTTTTGAGCAAGTGATGTCATCGCCATAAACGTTAAAGACATCAGTAAAGATAAACGGATTTTGTTCATGGTTATTGGTTTTAGACTGATTTTTGAAAAACAAAAAGGGCTGTCAGGGAAACCCCAACAGCCCAAAAAAACTAATAAATATCTATTGGGAAATGAATACTTATGCTACCAGCTGGACAAAAATCCGGAATATGGAACAAGCTATTCATTATCCACGACCTAAGGCATTAAGATCGGCAAATGCTTCCTTCAAACGGGCAACGATAGACTCTTCGCCTTTACGAAGCCAAACGCGAGGGTCGTAATACTTCTTATTGGGTGCATCTTCGCCCTCGGGATTTCCTATTTGGCCCTGCAGGTAACCTTTCTTAGCCTCGTAGTAGTTCTTGATACCCTCCCAGAAAGCCCACTGCAAATCGGTATCGATGTTCATCTTGATAACGCCATAGCTGATAGCCTCGGCAATCTTTTCCTTTTCTGAACCACTGCCGCCATGGAATACAAAGTTTACTGGCTTATCGGCAGTTGCAAATTTTTTCTTAATCAACTCCTGCGAATTCTTAAGGATAATTGGATTAAGAACCACATTACCGGGCTTGTACACGCCATGCACATTACCAAACGAAGCAGCAATGGTAAAGTTAGGGCTAATCTTCATTAGCTCCTCGTAAGCGTAAGCCACTTCTTCGGGCTGAGTGTATAGTCTGGAGCTATCAACACCGGTGTTGTCAACACCATCCTCTTCGCCACCGGTAACACCAAGTTCAATTTCGAGGGTCATGCCCATTTTGGCCATGCGTTCAAGGTAACGTTTACAGATATCGATGTTTTCGTGAAGGGGTTCTTCGGAAAGATCAAGCATATGGGAGCTAAACAGTGGTTTTCCGGTTTCACGGAAATGTTTTTCGCCAGCATCGAGCAACCCATCAATCCATGGAAGGAGCTTTTTAGCGGCATGGTCAGTATGAAGCACAACGGGAACGCCATAGGCTTCGGCAAGCAGATGAACATGCTTGGCTCCACTAATAGCTCCAAAAATGCTTGCCTGCTGGCCATCGTTCGATAACGATTTACCTGCAATAAACGATGCCCCACTGTTAGAGAATTGAATAATAACCGGTGAGCCTACCTCGCGAGCGGTCTCCAGCACGGCATTCATTGTGTTAGTCCCTGTAACATTTACAGCCGGAAGCGCAAATTGCTCAGCTTTAGCAATTGCAAACAGATCCTGTAACTCTTTTCCGGTTATTACGCCTGGTTTAAATCGTTTCATGTTAGTGTAGTTTTATAAATCCAATGCAAAGGTAATCTTTTTAGTTGAGGCTTAGAAAATCTGTTTTTGAACCGGAACGTTAATGGAACCTGAAGCGGGAACGGTATGCTCAACCCCGTAAACTTTAAGAATAATAGAACTTCCGCTCTCGTTATTAATGGTAATTTGAGAATTAGTTACCATGATTTTGAGAACATTGTCGCGGAACCAAACCTTAAAGCTGTAGGATTTCCATTTATCGGGAATCAACGGGTTGAAAGTGAGCATACTGTTACGTACACGCATACCACCAAATCCCTCAACAATAGAGATCCAGGTACCTGCCATGCTGGTAATGTGAAGCCCTTCCCTAACCTCGCGGTTATAATCGTCGAGGTCTAAACGGGCAGTGCGCAGGTAAAGTTCGTAAGCCTTTTCGACGTTGCCAATGCGAGAAGCCAGAACACTATGAACACAAGGGGAAAGCGACGATTCGTGAACGGTACGAGCTTCGTAAAACTCGTAATTACGTTTAATGGTATCGGTATCGTAACGATCCTCAAGGAAGTATAGACCCTGAAGGACATCGGCCTGTTTAATGAAGCATGAACGTAGAATGCGATCCCAACTCCATTTCTGGTTTAGAGGACGCTCTTTGGGGTCGAGATCCTTTACCAGAATTTGCTCCTTATCCATGTAGCCCTCCTGCTGTAAGAATATACCCAATTTTTCATCAACAGGGAAGAACATGTTATTGCGAATCTCGCGCCACTTAGCCATTTCCTTAGATTCATCGAAATTGATGGATTTGACTAATTCTGCATACTTAGCTGGGTCGGATGATTTTACATAACCAGCAACCTCTTCGGCATACTCCATGCACCAGCATGCGATAGTGCTGGTGTACCAGTTATTGTTAACGTTGTTTTCGTACTCGTTGGGGCCGGTAACGCCAAGCATAACATATTTACCCTTCTCCTGTGAGAAGTTAACGCGCTGAGCCCAGAAACGAGCAATGGCAATGAGAACCTCAAGGCCAAAGTTTATCAAATAGTTCTTATCGCCTGTGTAGCGAACATAGTTGTAGATAGCAAAAGCGATAGCTCCATTACGGTGAATCTCCTCAAAAGTAATTTCCCACTCGTTGTGGCATTCCTCGCCATTCATGGTAACCATGGGGTAAAGGGCAGCACCATCGGTAAATCCAAGTTTTTGGGCATTTTCAATAGCCTTGCCAAGCTGCTTGTAGCGGTAAAGCAAAAGCTGACGAGCAACCTTTTGCCCGTGAGTAACCATGTAGAAAGGCAAGCAGTATGCTTCGGTATCCCAGTAGGTTGAACCACCGTACTTTTCGCCAGTAAAGCCTTTGGGGCCAATATTCAGGCGTTCGTCTTTACCGGTGTAGGTTTGGCTGAGCTGGAAGATGTTAAAGCGAATGCCCTGCTGGGCGGCAACATCGCCCTCGATAGTTATATCGCTGTGCTGCCAAATCTCAGCCCAAGCAGCTCGTTGTTCCTCGAGCATTTTATCGAAACCTTTCGACACAGCTGTATCGATGAGTTTTTCAAGAACCTTAGGGAATGTGCCTTTCTCATGATTTAAACTCGAAATAACTGCGGCATACTTGTAAAGAGCAATCTCATCGCCAGCCTTAGCGTTAAGGGTAAACCTGTTATCGACATACATAGTTGAAGTGTTTACCTGAGGCTGAGCATTTTGGTGTTGACCATTAACGTAAACAAAGTTACGCATGGCATGCCCAACATGGAAATCGAGTTTTTTAGTGCGGCTTACAATGTAACTTAAAGTAGGTGTTCCTTTGATGTCAACCACTTCCCAGAACTTTTCGCCGTAATTTGAATCCTCGTTGTGAACATCGGCATCGAGGTATGGGCGAAGTTCAACTGTGGCATCGGCGTTAAGGGGTTTAACCGAATACCGGATAGCACCAAGCTCGGTGTCGACCATACTAAGGAAGCGGGTTGATTTCACGGCCAACTTGATGCCATTCTGCATCTCGGCAATGAACGAACGTTCAAGGTAGCCCTCCTTCATGTTCAAAACTCGACGGAAATCCTGGATCTTGCACTTAGCCAGATCAAGTTCCTCGCCATTCACAATCACGTTAATGCCAATCCAGTTGGTAGAGTTAATAACCTTAGCAAAGTATTCAGGATAACCGTTTTTCCACCAGCCCACTCGGGTTTTGTCGGGATAGTAAACGCCACCAATGTAGCTACCCTGGAGTGTGCTACCGGTGAATTTTTCTTCGAAGTTAGCACGCTGTCCCATTGCACCATTGCCAATACTGAAAATACTTTCCGAAGCGCGTGTATTCTCAGGAACAAAGCCCTCTTCAATGATGCACCACTCGTCGTGTTTAAGATAAGGGTTCATATCGATTTACTTTTTTAAAAATAGTTCAACTAATTTGTTATATGTAAAGCCTTTAAGATTAGGAACAACCACATTGGCGCGGTTTAGAATTTGCGGATTACCAATTCCAACAGTGCGCATACCGGCATTAATAGCAGCCTCAATACCAGCTTCAGCGTCCTCAAATACAATACAGAATTCAGGATTAACCCCAAGCGCATTTGCTGCTGTAAGGAAAATATCGGGGGCGGGTTTGGCTACTGTAACCGAATTGCCGTCGATTATGGCATCAAAATGTTTTTTTAAACCAATACGCTCAAGGATCAGGGGCGAGTTTTTACTGGCCGAACCCAGCGAAAGTTTTACCCCGTTAGCCCTAAGGTCCTCAAGCAATTCCTTTGCTCCCGGAAGAATTTCATCGGGTGTCATCCTTTGGATATACTCCACATACCAAGCGTTTTTCTTGGCTGCCATTCGCTCCATTTCCTCTTGGGGGAAGGATAAACCGCCCACCTCAAGGAGTATTTCCAGCGAGCGCATGCGGCTAACGCCTTTCAAGCGCTCGTTGTGCTGCTCCGTAAACTCAAAGCCCAACTCATTTGCAAGGCGTTTCCAGGCCAAGTAGTGATACTTTGCGGTATCGACCACTACCCCATCCAAATCGAAAATACAAGCTTTAATGTTTTTCATTGGGTTAAGCCTTTTTCTCTTTTACAAAAAGAATAGCACTTGCCGATGCCAAAAGCATTGAGATCCCGGCAAGAACAATCATGTAAATAGCCTTTTCATTGAAAACGAATTTAAGGATAGTTCCAAGTAGCAAACCGCTAACAATTTGAGGAACTACCACAGTGATATTGAAAATACCCATATATACCCCCATTCTATCGGCAGGTAACGAGCGAGCCAAGATAGCGTAGGGCATGGCAAGTATAGCAGCCCATGCAATACCAACACCAATCATTGAAAAAATAAGTGCATACTGTCCGGTGAAGATATACATAGATAAGTAGCCCAATGCGCCTAAAAGAAGCGAAATGGAGTAAGTTTTTACTCTACCCAAGCGATTAGCTATCTTGTCGAGGAAAATGGCAAAAATGGCTGCAAAAACGCTATATAAACCAAATAAAACACCAACCCAGTTAGCTGCTTCGTTGTATTCAGGTGAGGAAGAATCGCCAATAGCCGTACCCCAGATATGCTGGGCAACGGCTGGTGTTGTATAAACCCACATGGCAAACAATGCAAACCACGAGAAGAACTGAACAATAGCCAGTTTTCCCATTATGCCGGGCATTGATGTTAGTGTTTGCCAAAAACTCTTCTTTTCGGTTTCTACAACAGTATCATCGGATTGGTTGTACTGCTTAAACTCTTCGGGGCTATACTCTTTAGTGGTAAATACAGTCCACAGTACCGATATCAGCAATATAGAACCGCCAATATAAAACGACCAAATTACTGAGGGTGGTACATGTCCTTCGGGAGCAGTATTTCCAACACCTAGAACGTTAGTAAGAACAAATGGCAAGAAAGAACCAATTACGGCTCCCAAGTTGATGAGCAGGGTTTGAACCGAATAGCCTGTATTGGTCTGCTCGTCGGGTGTCATGTCGGCCACCAAAGAACGGAACGGTTGGAATGTTACGTTGAACGAGGCATCCATCAACGCTAACATCATTGCTCCAAAAACAACCGGGGGTAAAATGGCAATTGCTATCTGGGAATTGGGCATGAAGAACATTCCGATTGAGGCAGCAATGGCTCCACCAAAAATAAATGGTTTACGGCGCCCCATGCGGGTCCATGTTCTATCGCTGGCCGCCCCTACCCATGGTTGAATTATAAGGCCCATGATAGGCGCAACTAGCCAGAAAAACGAAAGGTGGTGCAGGTCGGCACCATAGTTTGATAGTATTCGCGAAACATTGGCATTTTGCAGGGCAAAACCTGCCTGAACCCCTAAAAAGCCAAAGCTTAGGTTCCATATCTGCCAAAAGCTGAGTTTAGGTTTCTTTGCCATAAAGCTGTTTTTAGTTTTCAAGGTGTCCAAAATTAAAGTAAAAAAATCTTAAAAAAAACATAACATAAAGTTAAAACCCTTATGAAATAAGGGATTCAGGATATGAAAGTGGCATTTCAATCGTTTACGATAAACCAAAATGGGTTTTCAAAAATTTTGTGTACAACAAGAATAAAACCTCAGGAAAAGCCCATAAAATCTACCGTAAACGTTTGCGGAAGAATTAGCGATGGGTGTACGTTGATAGAGAGTTTAAATGGAACTAATAACGCACGGGTCACAAGACCCGCGCGAAGAAGTTTTACAAGGAACGCACGCGTCAAAAGACGCGCGCAAAGAAGGAGTACCTTCATCCCTTATATAATGAGATTCCTCAACTAGCTCGGAATGACAATGGGGTTTTAAATGTTTAGCCCTTACGGGGCTATTCGCGGTAAACCTGAGAAAACTTCCTCGACATAGTATAGCCGGGTACACAGTGTCACACAGAGTAACACAGGGTATCACAGCCTTGTACAGTGTTAAATCCTTTGAATTCACAATCAAACATCAACAAACAACCATCAATCTATCCATTATCCATACTAAAACTCCGATGTAAAATGGAATTTGATATCGGGAAACTTTTCGATGGCCATTTGCAGGGAGTAAGGTGAATCGGCCAGGAATACCTCGCGACCATGCTTATCGAGGGCAAGATTGTTGTACTTACGAATACGGAAATCATCGAGTTGAGACTTATTGGAACTCTCGATCCAGCAAGCCTTGTATAAATTTATTGGCTCATAGCGGCACTTGGCCCCGTACTCATGCTCCAAGCGGAACTGAATAACATCGAACTGAAGGGCACCAACAGTACCAATGATTTTACGCCCATTGGATTTTTGGGTAAATAGTTGCGCAACCCCCTCGTCGGTTAGCTGCTCAACACCCTTCGCCAATTGCTTGTACTTTAGGGGGTCGGCATTCTCAATATACCGGAACAACTCGGGAGCAAAGTTGGGTATTCCCTTAAAGTTCATGACTTCGCCCTCGGTCAGGGTATCCCCTATTTTAAAGTTACCCGAATCGGGTAAACCGATAATATCGCCAGGGAAAGCAAACTCAACTATCGACTTTTTATCGGCAAGAAAGGCATTTGGGCTAGAAAAACGGAACGATTTACCCAATCGAACGTGATAGTAAGGGACATTCCGTTCAAATCGGCCTGAACAAATTTTAAGGAATGCTATTCGATTGCGATGATTAGGATCCATGTTGGCAAAAATCTTAAACACAAATCCACTGAACTTTTGCTCAAAGGGCGAAACAGTTCGGGTATCGGTGATAGTAGACCCAGGATGTGGGGCAATTTGTACAAAGCAATCGAGTAGCTCTTTTACACCAAAATTGTTTAAGGCACTACCAAAAAATACGGGTGCCACCTCGCCACTCAAATATGTGCCATGGTCGAACTGCGGGTAAACCTCGTTTACAATCTCTATTTCCTCCAAAAACTTTTTGGTGAAAGGTTTGATGTAACCATCGAGCTCAGGAGAGTTCAGATCGGTTATCTCAACAATATCCTCAGCTACGGTTTGCTTACTTTCACCGGAGAAAAGAAAAAGCCTTTGCTCAAATAGGTTGTAAACACCTTTAAAGGATGGGCCTTGGCTAATAGGCCAACTAAGAGGTCGCACCTTTATTTGGAGTTCCTTCTCAATCTCATCGAGTAAATCGAAGGGGTCGTTACCGGGCCTATCGAGCTTATTTATGAAGATGATAACCGGGGTTTTGCGCATACGGCATACCTCCATGAGCTTGCGGGTTTGACTCTCGACACCCTTGGCGTGGTCAATAACAATGATTACGCTATCAACAGCGGTTAGCGTGCGGTAAGTATCCTCGGCAAAATCCTGGTGACCGGGTGTATCAAGAATATTAATCTTATAGCCGTTATACTCAAACTCCATTACCGATGTGGAAACCGAAATACCACGTTGGCGCTCAATCTCCATGAAGTCGGATGTGGCAGTCTTTTTTATCTTATTACTTTTAACCGCACCCGCCACGTGAATGGCGCCCCCAAATAGTAATAGCTTTTCGGTAAGAGTGGTTTTACCGGCATCGGGGTGGCTAACAATGGCAAAAGTGCGGCGGCGTTTAACTTCGTCCTCAAAATTCATGCTTCTCAAATTAACTGCTGCAAAATTAGCAATTAAAAAGGGTTTTAAGAAAATCCATAAATAACTAAAATCGCTGGCATTTGACTTTATTAGAAATTTTGGGTAAATTTAGGGCTATTGCATTTAAATATCTTTTATTTATGGAAAACCCTTTTTACATAGGCTTACTCGAGAATGCTGCAATACTAATAGCTGTTGCAGTACTTTACGATTTTATATGGCTAAAGGCCGATAAAAGCCGTAAACTACCCTTGCAGGCACTGCTTGGCATACTCGTAGGCGGAATTGGTATAATACTGATGAAAAGCCCATGGACTTTAGTTGATGGCATTGTGTTCGATACCCGCTCTATTCTGCTAACCATTTCGGGTTTATTTTTTGGGGGTATAACTACGGTTATCGCTATGGCGATAATGATTTTTTATAGATTCAATTTGGGCGGAGCTGGTGCATTAATGGGAGTTGCAGTAATAGTTACATCGGCGCTAATTGGGCTGGTGTGGCGTAAACTTCATCCCGAAATTATTAAAGAAAAAAGAATTGGCGAGGTTTACCTTGTAAGTTTTATTGTTCATCTGGTGATGCTGGCATGCACCATTTTACTGCCAAAAGAAATCCGAACAGATACCCTGAACGTTATTTGGTGGCCGGTATTATTAATTTACCCAATAGCCACAACATTGATTGCCAAGTTGCTATTTAACCGCGAAGAGAACTGGATTAACAAAGAAAAACTTTCCGAGAGCGAAGAAAAATACCGGTTGCTTTTTGAGAACAACCCTAACCCCATGTGGATTTACGATTTGGAAACCTTAAAGTTCTTGGAGGTAAATAGGGCGGCCATTGAACATTACGGCTATACCCGTGAGGAATTTCTTACCATGAACCTTAAAGATATAAGACCCGACGAAGATGTTCCAAAATTACTAGAAAATATTGAAATCCACGGTGATATATATCAAAACTCTGGAAACTGGAGGCACTTGAAAAAGAATGGCGATATTATTTATGTTCAAATTGCCTCGCATGAAACCAAGTTTAACGGACGATCAGCCAGGCATGTAATTGTAAACAATGTAACTGACTTGATAGAATCCCATCAAGTTATAAGTCAAAAGGAAAAAGAGTTTAGGGAAATCTTTAATTCGGTTTTCGATTCCATACAAATTAACGATATTGAAACCGGTAAAATTATCGATTGCAATGATATTACCACAAAAATGTATGGTTACACCAAAGATGAAATACTTAATGGAAATATTGGAAATTTAAGTGCCAATATACCACCGTATGACGAAGAGTATGCTCAAAAGTATATTAAAAAAACGATTGAAGGGAAACCACAGGATTTTGAATGGCTTGCCCGAAGGAAAAACGGCGAGACCTTTTGGGTTAATGTTCGCTTGAAGCTGGTTGATATAGGTGGTAAAAAAAGAATTATGGCAATTGTGAGAGATATTTCCGATAAAAAAAAGGCCGAACAAACATTAATTGAAAGCGAGCAAAGGTTTTTAAGGGTAATGCACTTTTCAAAGGATGCAATTGGCATACTTGATGAGAATTTTAAGTTTATTGAATGCAACGATGTGGCAGCACGATTACATGGATACAGTTCCCGAAACGAATTACTTAAATTGAAACCTCATCCCTCCGACCTAAGCCCATTGAAACAGCCCAGCGGTGAATACTCTATAGATATAGCAAATCGAATGATTCAAGTTGCCTTAGAACAGGGTTCAAACAAGTTTGAGTGGTTGCATAAAAAGAAAAGTGGTGAGAATTTTTGGGCTGATGTGTCGCTAACTCCTATTATTTTTAATGGTAAAAGAATGGTTTACGCTGTTTGGAGAGATATTTCAGTACAAAAAATCAGACAAGAACGCATTGATAGACTTATAAAAATTTTAGACGAGAGCATAAACGAAGTTTATATTTTCCGGTGCGATAACTATAGATTCATCGAATTTAACAAAACAGCGCTAAAAAATATAGGCTATTCACCTGATGAAATGTTAAAATTAACACCCTTTAATTTAAAACCTTACCTTGTAAAAGAAAAATTTGAAGATTTGCTAAAACCACTTCATGACGGCTCATCAAACAAAGTGTTTTTTGAAACAATTCATCGCAGGAAAGATGGAACAGAGTATCCTGTTGAGGTTTATATAGATAAAATGAAGGTATATGATATAGATGTATATGTTGCAATTATTTTGGATATAAGCCAAAGAAAAAAATATTTGTTAGAGTTAGAAAAACGAGAGCATGAATTCACTGAGATATTTAACTCAACCCAGGAGGCAATTCTGATTTACGATTTCAAATCCCAAACCATAACCGATTGCAACCTTGCCACCCAAAACCTATATGGATATTGTCGCGAGGAACTACTGGGTAAGCCATTTGGTTACTTGAGTTCATTTTATCCCCCATACACAACTGAGGAAGCCGAGAAGATTGTAAAAAAGGTGATTGCCGAAGGCCCTCAAACCTATTTGTGGCAAGGAAAAAAGAAAAACGGAGAACTATTTTGGATTGAAATTTCGTTAAAAACCGCAACCATTGCAGGCGAAAAGCGCTTTATTGCTGTTGTCCGCGATGTTACGGAACGTAAAGCATACCAAGAGAAGATAAATCAACGCGAACGCGAGTTTCGTGAAATCTTTAATTCAACCAGCGAGGCAATTATTATTTACAATCCCCATGATAATAGTATTGCCGATTGTAACGATATGGCTATTAAAATGTATGGCTACCCAAGTAAAGATGAGTTCCTTAAATGCGATGCCAGCACTTTAAGCGCTAATGTTGAACCCTACAAGAACGAAAGAATTGGTATCTATTCTAAAATGGCAGCCGAAGAAGGCCCCCAGCGATTCGATTGGCTAGCCAAACGAAAGAATGGTATGCATTTTTGGATTGAGGTTACCCTTAGGCGTACCACAATTGGGGGAGCCGAACGCGATCTTGCCGTTATTCGCGACATTACCCAACGCAAAAAGTTTGAAGACGATTTGGTAAAAGCTAAGGAAAAAGCTGAAGAAAGCGACCGGTTAAAATCAGCTTTCCTTGCCAACCTCTCCCACGAGATACGCACCCCCATGAACGCTATAATGGGCTTTGCCGATTTGCTCAAATTACCCGTTGATGGAAAGAAACGTAACGAATACGTTGAAATTATCCAAAAGAGTGGATTCCGCTTACTCGACATCATTTCCGAAACCATCGAAATTGCTAAGCTCGATACCGGCCTGATTAAAACCAACCCTGAAACCTTCAACCTCGACCAGCTGATGCAGGATATTTACAACGAACTTAAGATTAAGGTTGCCGGGAACAAGGAACTTGAACTCATCTATTTGCCCCATGAATCCAACACCGAAACTACTCTTTATACCGATCGCGTTAAGCTGCAGCAAATACTAACCAACCTAATTACAAATGGCCTAAAATATACCCCACGTGGTGCTGTAGCTTTTGGCTATGAGATTAAGAATAACCGTGTAATTTTCAAAGTAAAGGATACCGGGATTGGCATCGAACGGAAAAATAGGGAACTAGTTTTCAAACGTTTTTACCGGGTTGACAACCCTTTAACCATGAAGGTTAGCGGAATTGGACTGGGGCTGTCCATTGCCAAGGCCTACACCGAACTTTTGGGTGGAACCATTGAGCTGGAATCGGAATTAGGCCGAGGCACATCGGTTACCATCTCGCTTCCATACATAAAGGGAGAGCCCCAAACCGAAATGTTTGTTGAAATACCCCCCGAAAATCTGCAAGGCGAAAATGAGTTAATACTTGTAGCCGAGGATGACGAATACAATTTTATGTATATCAATGAGATACTTAAGCAGTTCAAATATACATGTCTTAGGGCAGCCAATGGGCAGGAGGCTGTTGAATTAGCGCAAAGGAATAGTAACATTAGGCTTATACTAATGGACCTCAAAATGCCCATTATGGATGGCTACCAGGCGTTTTTGCAGATAAGAAGTTTCAACCCCCATTTACCCATTGTAGCTCAAACAGCATACGCACTCGGTGAGGATATACAAAAAATCAAATCGTATGGTTTTGATGGCTATATACGCAAACCCATTAGGAAAGAGGAACTACTGAGTATTGTAAGCGAAAAGGTGAAGAGGGAGTTAAAGGATAAAGGATAAAGGATAAAGGATAAAGGATAAAGGATAAAGGATAAAAGTCAAAGGATAAAGGATTGATTTGTGATAAAAATATCATTCATTAACCAAATGCAACAGTTGCAGGCGTCTGGAGACGCGCGCAAACAAGGGTTTTCTGCCCCGTGAATTCTTATATCAACTTAAATCAACTATAAACAATGGAAATAATTGAGAGCATAAAAGAAAAATCGGAGGTTATAGCCATTAGTTTGGTTACCTACCAGTTTCAGCTCATGCCCGATGAGTGGAGCCACTACGGCAAAAAGGGCATTGATGCCAGCCTTCGCGATGCGCGTTACCTTTTGGATTACCTCTACGAAGCCATAGTGGCCAACGAACCTCAAATACTAATTAGCTATGCGTTGTGGGCCGATCAGCTTTTTAAGGGTTTAAACCTGCCGGAAAACACCATGCTCGAAACCCTTGATTGCCTCAAGGTAATAATTGCCAAGGAATACAGTTATTTACAGCCTATTTCCAATCAATACATTGATCAAGCCATAGATGCACTTAGGCAGAATCAGAAATTAACCCAACCGGAATTATCCAGTTCCATGCTTAGCATGCAAGCCAAGGCTTATATTGATATGCTGCTTAATGGCGATAGGCATGAGGCACTGAAACTTATCGAACAGCTATCGAACCAGGGAGTATCGGTAAAAGATATCTACCTCGATATCTTTCAACCAGCACAGTATCAAATTGGACAGTTATGGCTTAAGAATGAGATAAGCGTTGCAAAGGAGCATTACTGCACAGCCGTTACCCAGCAGGCCATGTCGTTGCTTTACCCTAAAATATTCACTACAGAACGTAAAGGCTTAACCTTTGTGGCAGCCTGCGTGGGCAATGAGCTCCACGAAATAGGAGTAAGAATGGTTGCCGACTTTTTTGAGATGGATGGCTGGGATACCTACTACCTTGGCGCAAATACACCAGCCGATAGCATTATTAAGGCTGCTAACGAACGCCATGCCGATTTGGTAGGACTTTCCATTGCACTGCCCATACACCGCAGCCTGCTCCGTTCGGTGATTGAACAGATAAAACCTCAACTACCCCCAAAAACCAAAATCATTATAGGAGGTTATGCCCTAAACCAATCGAGCGTAAATGTTGAATGGTTTGGTGCTCATGCCTATGCCCCCAATGCACTTAAAGCAGTTGAGGTAGGAAATTCATTTGCAGCCTGATATGTCAAAGAAAAACATTAAAGGAATTGTACTCAACTGTAATCCCGTTGGGCTTATTAAAAGCGTAATCCATAACGAACTCTTTGCCTATAGCAAAAATCTCATTGGGAAAAGTTTCCCTGCCCTGCTTGAGCCCGATGATATACCCAAAGGCTTAAGTTTTATTCACGATATCAATACAAAGCAATACTCATTCGACTATTACCTAAATTTCAAAGTTAATAACCAAAGTGTTCGCCTTTACTTTATTGGATTAAAACTTGATGATGATATCCTATTGGTTGGCTCCGAGAACCATCAGGAGGCTTTTATACTAATTGAGGAGATGCAAAAGATCAATAACGAACAGACAAATGTTATCCGTAGATTGGTGAAGGAAAAAGTTGTTTCACCCCCTAGCGATGATAAGGAGATGCAGGCACTCTTCAATGAGATTACCCGAATAAATAACGAGCTGGTAAACCTCCAACGCGAGCTTACCCAAAAAAATGTGGAGCTTGAGCGTCTAAATAGCATAAAAAACAGCTTTATTGGTATGGCAGCCCACGATTTGCGAAATCCGCTTGGAGTAATCCAGAACTACGCCGAATTTCTTGCTGAGCAAGCATACGATAATCTTACCGAAAATCAACGCTGGATGCTTGAAGTAATCCAGAAATCGGCACAGTTCATGCTTGGTTTGGTTGAGGATTTGCTCGACTACAATAAAATTGAGTCGGGTAAACTAGAACTGTTTAAGAGCACCATAAGCCTGACAACAACGGTAGAACGCTGGATTGCAATTCAATCCGATTTAGCTAAACGGAAGGGCATTGGTTTAACATTGATTGCTCCCGATGTTGATATTATTATTGAGGCCGATGTTCGCAAGCTGGAGCAGGTATTTAATAACCTTATATCCAACGCTATTAAATTCTCATTTCCCAAAAGTGAGATTTCAGTTTCAATAGCAGTGAACGAAAACTATGCAATTTTAAGTGTAAAGGATCAGGGTATTGGCATGAGTCCTGAGCAACTCGATAAGCTGTTTAAGCCTTTCACTCGAATTGTAGCCGAAGGCACTGCTGGTGAAAAGTGCACAGGCTTAGGCCTTTCGATAGTAAAGAAAATTGTTGAAGGGCACGGTGGGCGAATTGAGGTAAGTAGCACCCCGAACAAGGGAGCTGAGTTTGTTGTGTATTTACCGTTGAAGGATAAAGGTTAAAGAGCCTGTCCCGCGGAGCGGGAATAAAGGATAAAGGATAAAGGATAAAGGATAAAGGACAAAGGATAAAGGATAAAGGACAAAGGTTAAGGGATTGATCTGTGAAAAAAAAATATCTTCCTTTAACCAAATGCAACAGTTGCACGCGTCAGGAGACACGCTCGAACAAGGGACGAGTGCGAACAGCGGCACGCGTCTCCTCTTCGCGCGCGTCTTTGGACGCGTGCGTACTCTTTTTTTGCTGCCCTTCTTTATCTCCTTTGCGCGCCTTTGGACGCGTGCATACTCTTCTTTGCCATCGTCTCCACTTCGCGCGCGTATTTGGACGCGTGCGTTCTTAGCAGTAAGTAATTCGCTGGGGTATCTCAAACACTATCTCCAGCACATAGTCTAAGCCTGCATAATTCCTTGCGGAACTGTAAGGGTGTTGCTCTGGTAGTTCAACCAATCCTGCTTTAACCGGGTTATGGTGTATGTACTTGAGCTTTTGGTAGAAAAGCTGATTACTGGTTATTGCTTCGGGGTGGTAGCCGTCCTGCCACACTTTATAGTTTTT
Source organism: Bacteroidota bacterium (assembly GCA_040752515.1). GTDB lineage: Bacteria > Bacteroidota > Bacteroidia > Bacteroidales > Tenuifilaceae > Tenuifilum. Next base: position 40,116 of record JBFMGQ010000028.1, read on the forward strand.
GTTCCGCTTTATTCTTTTTGCTGCAATGGCAAATACATCAAGTATTGGCCGGCGTTCCAAATCCTTGCACAGTTCATCGGCAATCCTAACTGCAGTAAATTTTTTAAAATCGCGAATTACTTCGCCCAGTGGAAGCATATCTGTGCGTACAATCAGGTGTAGGTGACTGGGCATAATAACATAGCCAAACAACTCCAAACCTTTACATTTTTGGCTGTAACGGATGGAGTCAATAATAATGTTGGCATAATGGGGTATGTTAAAAAGTTTTTGCCATTCAATCAGGGTAATTGTAATAAAGTACGAATACCCCTTGCCAATTGCTTTGTACTTTTCGGACATACGGTCAAATTTTTACTAATTTACTTAAATAATTTTTACGGGGTAGCAACAGTTGCACACGTCTAGAGACGCGCGCAAACAAGGGTTTTTACGGGGTAGCAACAGCTGCACGCGTCAGGAGACGCGCGCAAAGAATGGTTTAAATTCAATATCCATAACGCAATCTTACCCTTTTACCAGATGCTTCTGAAGCATACCGATGAGCTTATCGCGGAATATAGGTTTTGCAATATAATCGATGCAACCAACCTGCAGGGCTTTTTGCTTATCGCTTTCGGCAGCATAGGCTGTTTGTGCAATGATGGGGACATTTGGGTTGATGCGTTTAAATTCTTCAATCACCTCATAACCTGTCATATCGGGCAGCTTTATGTCCATCAGAACCATGTCGTAGTTCTGGTTGTATCGGAAGTGCTCAATGGCATCGGTTCCAGTACTCTCGATATGGTAGTTTACGCCCAAACTGCCGAATAGCTCATTGAAATAGGCAACATTATAGGCATCGTCCTCAACCACCAGTAGATTAAAATTCTGAATGGCTTGGTGGTTGACAGCAACTTGCTCAACTGCCTCCAACTCTTTTTGTGGCATGTAGGGTATAGTGAAGTAAAATGTAGTGCCCTTGCCAGGTTCCGATTGGAGCCAAATTTTACCATTGAGTAGATTGATTAGGCTCCTAACTATGGTTAAACCAAGACCTAATCCATCGTAAATAACACCCTGGGGGCTCGATTTATGGAATCTTTCAAAGATTTTATCCTGCATACCGGCAGGAATACCAATACCGGTATCGGTAACCCTAAATACGATATCGCCATTGATTAATTCGTGAAAACCAAACTCAACATACCCTTTTTGGGTAAACTTCATGGCATTATGGATAAGATTTACAAATACTTGACGGAGTTTAGCCTCGTCGCTATTAATTACTTTGGAAACATTACCGGAGAGTGGCAAAAGCCTTAATTCCACTCCTTGTCTTTCCATTCGTGATTTATAACCCTCAAAAATTTGCATTAAATCGTCAAATATACCTTTTAGCTCAAAGGGCTTTAACTCGGCTTTTAGTTGCCCCGATTCAATTCGGGAAATATCCAACAGCTCATTAACAATATCGAGCAAGTCGTACGAGCGCTGCTTGATTACCCCTGTATAGTAGGCGATTTTTTCTTCGTCATCGTGGTCGGTCTCAAGAATTTCGGCAAAGCCCACAATAGCATTCATGGGGGTGCGTATCTCGTGGCTAATGTTTTGCAGGAAGGCTGTTTTAAGCCTATCGCTTTCCTCGGCCTTTTCCTTAGCTTTAATTAGGTCATTAATGAGTTTTTTCTTTTCGGTGACATCTAATTTAATTGCAAGGTAGTAGGCTGGCTTTCCCAGTTCATCGGAAATAGGTACAATAATGGACTCCTCGTAAAAGATTTCGCCATTCTTACGTTTATTAATAAATTCACCGCTCCATGTTTTTCCTGTAGTGATGGCATCCCAAAGCTCAAGGTAATGTTTCTTGGGTGTTTGCTCCGATTGAAGAAAACGCGGATTTTTCCCAAGCACCTCGCTAGGCTCATAGCCGGTAACCCTTGTAAAGGCTGAGTTTACATAGACAATCTCAGGCTTCAGGGTTGTTATTACCACCGAAACAGGGCTCTGTTCAACCGCAGTTGAAAGCATTTTAACCGTATCGGCTTTGCGTTTAAAATCGATTGTTCGGGCCACCTGCTCCGAGAAGTACTCCAGGATATACTGCTCGCGCTCACCAAAGGCTTCGGCATTAGAGTAATGCTGAATAGCCATAATACCTATAACTTTACCATGGAATTTAAGTGGCACGCCCAACCATACCTTGGGCTTTGTTCCAATAATATCTATCTCGTTCTTGTAAATTAGTTCATCAAAGCAGTGTGGCTGGCACAACAGGGTTTTCCCGTTGCGTAATACATACTCGGTTAGCCCATGTCCGTCCTTTCTTGGTTTTGGGGTTTGATTATCAGCCGAATCAACAAAGTAAGGAAACGAAACTTCTTGCCTTTCCTCATCGAACAGGGCAATGTAAAAGTTATCGATATTGATTAAATCTGAAATGATTTTGTGGATTATGGTGAATATACGGTTTAATGAGAAGCTGGTGCTGGTCATTCGGGCAATATCGTAAACAGCCTTTTGCAGCACTTTGTTAATTTCTTCATCGGTAACATCGCGCAAAACCACCAAAATCGATTTATAATTCTTTTTCACTATTGTCCGACTAAAATGCAAATATTGGGTCTTGCGCCAATAAATGCATGATAATCAGATATTAAAATTCATTACTAAAAAGAGACCTCCCCCCTCAAAACAATAGTTGAAGTTGTCCC
>JBFMGQ010000029.1:0-40158 GCA_040752515.1 Bacteroidota bacterium
GGAGGTAAGGGGAGTCGAACCCCTGACCTTCCCGCTTCCTGCGGGACGCTCTTGCCAGCTGGGCCGGGTGGAAAATAAAAAAAGGGACACGCTTAACTGCGTCTCCCTTACTCCGTGGAGGTAAGGGTGTCGAACCCCTGACCTTCCCGATTCCTGCGGGACGCTCTAGCCAGCTGGGCTGCGTGGAAAAGAAAAAAGGGACACGCTTAACTGCGTCTCCCTTACTCCGTGGAGGTAAGGGGAGTCGAACCCCTGACCTTCCCGATTCCTGCGGGACGCTCTTGCCAGCTGGGCTGCGTGGAAAAGAAAAAAGGGACACGCTTAACTGCGTCTCCCTTACTCCGTGGAGGTAAGGGGAGTCGAACCCCTGACCTCTTGCATGCCATGCAAGCGCTCTAGCCAACTGAGCTATACCCCCATGTTTTGACGTTGCAAAAATAAAAACTTTTTAATTATACTGCCAATTTCACGCAATTTTTTTTAACATGATTTAAAAAACTACGTATAATCATTGGAAGATAAATAAAATTTTTATTGCTTTGTAGCTCAAAATAAATTTAGAAATTAAACGTTATACCAAGAGCCAAATACGCAAAAATATGGAACTAAAGAAAAATCCCAAGGCTGACCTGCAAAACAAGAAACTCCTATTCTTTGAAATAGGACTTGCTGTATCGCTGGGTATTGTTTTGCTGGCCTTTGAATGGACATCCACTGACACCGTAAATGTTGACCTTGCCCAAACCACTGAGGTAAAGGTTGAACAGGAAATTATTCCCATTACCAACCGCGACGAGGTAAAACCCCCTGAACCTCCCAAGCAAATCACAGTTTCGGATGTTATCAAAGTTGTAGATGATAACGTTAACGTTAACGATAACACCGACATCTTCGACAGCGAATTTTCCGAAGATAAGGCTGTTACTGTAATGGCTTTTAAGGATCAGGAAGAAGAAGAGGAAGAGTACACCCCATTTGTTATTGTTGAGGACATGCCATCGTTCCAGGGTGGTGATATCAACAACTTCCGCGTTTGGGTTCAGCAAAACCTAAAATATCCCGATGTGGCTGCTGAAAACGGTATCCAGGGACGTGTTATTATCAACTTTGTAGTTGAACCCAGTGGTAAGGTAACCAACGTTAAGGTAGTACGCGGTGTTGACCCCTCACTCGATAAAGAAGCTATTCGCGTGGTTTCGTCATCACCCATATGGAAACCAGGTTCACAGCGCGGCAAAGCTGTTCGTGTTCAGTTTACCATTCCTATCATCTTCGTTCTACAGTAATTTATTAATAAGTATAGGTACAGTTAACCCCGCCAAAAGCGGGGTTAATTTTTTTAATTAAAAATATAATAGAAATTCTACCTAAACCGTTATATTTTATAGGAAACCCCTTAAAACCTAAAGTTATGGAAACTAAAAAATCAAAAAAAGCCGACCTGGAAAGCAAGCGAACCTTATTCTTTGAGATAGGTTTATCGGTATCGATATTGCTGGCTATCCTGGCCTTTGAATGGAAAACTCCAGTGGGGATTAATACCACCCTGATATCAGAGTTTGGTAACAGCAATGGAACCATTGAGTTGCCGCCCATCACCACCGACCCCAAGGATATGGTTAAACCTGCACCACCCAAAGTGATTATAACCGATAGAATTGTTGTGATTGAAAACAATATTGAACCCAATTACAATACCGATATTTTTGAAGAACCAAAAGAAGGTTATGTTCCCCCAATTATCAATAGAGTTGAAGAGGAATTGATTGACGAACCTTTTAATTCCGTAGAGATAATGCCTACCTTTAATGGTGGCGATGCAAACCATTTTCGCAACACCTATGTAATCCCTAATATACGTTACCCAAAGGATGCTGTTGATAACGGTGTAACAGGAGTGGCTATTGTAGAGTTTGTTATTGAGCGCGATGGTAAAGTATCGAACGTGAGGGTTATAAACAAAATTGATAAAAGCCTCGAAAGGGAAGCTATAAGGGTTGTGTCGAGTTCGCCTCTTTGGGAACCTGGTTTGAATAATGGGGTTAAGGTTAGGGTTAAATTCGTAATTCCTATTAAATTTGTGCTCAATAACTAAACCTTAACGTTGATATTATCGTTAAAGAAAACCCTGATTATTCAGGGTTTTTTATTGAATCAGGCAGATGATAAATCCAATTTCAACAGCAAAAAAGCAGGAAAGGGCTGTTCTGGTAGGCGTGATACTTCCATTCCAGAATGAGCAAGATATTACCGATTACCTTGATGAGCTTGAGTTTCTTACTGAAACAGCAGGGGCTATCACTTTAAAACGCTACATTCAGAAGATAGATGAGCCTAACCCCCGAACCTTTATTGGCACTGGAAAAGTGAAAGAGATTGCGGAGTATATTGAAGAGAACGATGTTGACATGGTAATATTCGACGATGAACTCACCCCCACCCAGCTCCGCAACCTTGAACATGAATTTAAACGGAAGGTACTCGACCGAACCAATCTTATACTCGACGTATTTGCCCAACGGGCAAAAACCGCATACGCCAAAACTCAGGTTGAACTTGCCCAATACCAATTCCTTCTTCCCAGGCTTAAGAGAATGTGGACACACCTTGAGCGACAGCGAGGAGGTATTGGACTTCGCGGCCCAGGTGAGCGCGAAATTGAAACCGACCGCCGTATTATTCGCGACCGCATTGCTAAGCTGAAAGAGGAACTAAGTAAGATTGACCGTCAAATGGCCACCCAGCGTAAAAATCGTGGGAGTGTGGTTCGTGTTGCGCTTGTTGGCTACACCAACGTGGGCAAATCGACAATCATGAACCTTATCAGCAAGTCGGATGTGTTTGCCGAGAATAAGCTTTTTGCCACGCTCGATACTACCGTGCGAAAGGTTGTGATTGGCAATTTACCTTTCCTGTTATCCGATACCGTTGGTTTTATTCGAAAATTACCTCACCAACTTGTGGAGTCATTCAAATCGACACTCGATGAGGTGCGTGAAGCCGACTTGCTGCTGCATGTGGTTGATATTTCGCACCCCAACTTTGAGGAGCAAATCAATATAGTTAACCAAACGCTGCACGAGATTGGAGGAGGCAATAAACCAACCATTCTTGTTTTTAACAAGATTGATGCCTATACCTGGACCCGAAAGGCTGAGGACGACTTCAGCCCATCGACCCGCGAAAACATTAGCCTTGAAGAGCTAAAAAGAACATGGATAAGTAAAAAGGGAACCCATACGATTTTTATCTCTGCCAAGCAGAAAATCAACATTGATGAATTCCGTGCTTTGCTTTACGCAACGGTAAGGGAAATACATGTAACACGTTATCCGTACGATAATTTCCTCTACCCCGATATTACCGAAGCCAACCTTTAGCGTTCAAATACTCGGCTATTTGAATGGCGTTGGTAGCTGCACCTTTACGAAGGTTATCGGCTACCACCCATAGATTAAGGCTTCGCGGCTGGGAAACATCACGTCGAATACGTCCAACAAATACATCATCCTTTCCCTCGGCAAAGCGTGGCATGGGGTAATGGTTTGTAGCGGGATTGTCCTGAACCACAACACCTGGAGCATTGCTAAGAATTTTAAACACATCGTTTATATCGAAATCGTGCTCAAACTCAAGATTTACCGATTCGGAATGGCCACCGATAACAGGTATACGAACAACCGTTGGCGAAACCATGATGCTCTGGTCGCCAATAATCTTGCGGGTTTCGTCAATGAGTTTTTGCTCTTCGGTGGTGTAACCGTTATCAAGAAATGTTCCGCCGTGCGGAAAGCAGTTTAGGTCGATAGGGTGCGGATAGGCCATATCTACGTTGTGACCCTGGCGCTCGCCAAAAAGCTGATTTACAGCTTTAACTCCTGTCCCGGTAACCGATTGGTAAGTTGAGATAACTATTCGTCTAATACGATATTTTTGATGCAACGGATTGATTGCCACCACCAGCTGAATGGTCGAGCAGTTTGGGTTAGCTATGATTTTATGGTTGGGGGTAAGAACCCCGGCATTAACCTCGGGAACAATGAGTGGGATTTCGGGATACATTCGCCAGCACGATGAGTTATCGATGACTGTAGTGCCTACTTCGGCAAACCTAGGAGCCCATTCCTTTGATGCAGCTGAACCGGCTGAAAAAATTGCTACGGCAGGTTTCTGCTTAACGGCATCGGCAACGGAGTAAACCTTAACATCGGCACCCTTAAATTTTACGGTTTTACCCACCGATTTCTCCGATGCAGCCGGAATTAATTCATCTACGGGAAAGTTGCGCTCTTCAAGAACGCGAAGCATAACACTACCTACGAGGCCTGTTGCCCCAACTACTGCCACTCGCATAAAGAAATATTTTTCAGGTGATTAATTGAAATTTTTCGTAAATTTTGATTGTAAAATTATACAATAGTTTAAATGCGAGCGCTGGTCTTACTTATTTTAACACTACTGGTAAAGCTGAGTATTGGTCAGCAAGTTGTAAGCTACGATTTTGAAACAGGCGACCTATCGGGATGGACACAAAAACCCGAAAACCGATGGGCTATTAGCACAAGCAGCCCCCTATCGGGAAGTGCCTCGCTCAGGCAAATCTACGACAACAGCGTAGCCTACACCGATACCATTTATAGGGCTTTGCCCGACTGGGATATCGAAAAGGGTGATGTTACCTGGCGATTTCTGATACGTCACGGCTACGACCCTTCGGCTTCGAACAGCTGGTGGTTTTACCTAATGGCCGATACCAATATTGCTAACGGCAGCCAATCGGGATACGCCATAGGGGTTAACTTAACCGGTAGTGATGACCTGTTAAAGCTATGGCGCATTGATAATGGAACCGCCCAAGTTGTCCTTGCATCAACTTTAAACTGGCAAACCCAGATTGGGACAGGCAAAGCAGGCGCAATTGAAGTTACAAGAACTTCGGATGGCAATTTTACTCTAAGAGCATCGGTGAACGGTAGTTTTAACTCACTGATAAACTACGGAACAATAACCGATAACAGCTACATAAGCTTTGCTTATTTTGGTATTGGATACCGTTACTCGTCGGCACAGGATTTGAAGCTTTGGGTTGATGAAATATCGTTCACGTACCAACCTTTAAATCCAAACGACCGAACCACAAGTGTTTTGGAACCAACCCAGCAAGTACCACCCGCCAATATTGAATCTACCTCAACATCAGTTGAAAATAGTGTTGACGTTTTTAGGTTTCGTATCGCCGATGCGGGTTCGGGCGACGGTCTGCCAACCTATGTCAAACGAATAACCATTAAAAATCCTGATCCTGAAAGCACATCGTGGGGCAATCTGCTTGGTGGCATTACCCTTAAAAAGGAAGGGCAAACAGTTCCAGCCCAAAACGTGAGCATTAGCGACCAACAGTTAACTATTGATATAGATAGCACGTATGGTACCGTTCCCGACGGTCAAAGTGTAGAGTTCACCTTTGGCATCTATCTTAAACAAAACAATATTTCCGATAATATAAGCCTGAGGTTTGAGATTGACAATGAGAACCATGGTTTTCTATCGAGCCTTTGGGGCTCTGGATTTGCGCAAACCTTTCCCGCTAAAGTGCAATCGGGCATATTCACCATACGGGTTGACGCTACACAGGCCCTGTTCCGCAACATCTCGCCAATTGCCATTATTGGTAAGCCTTTTGGTCTTGAAGTGGCAGCCACCGATACTAATGGCAATATAGATAACGACTATACAGGTCAAATCGCTTTGAGCCTTGCTAGGGGAAATGGAAACCTAAGTTCAGCAAATGGTTTAAGCCGAATAGCTGTGCAAGGTATTGCAAAATGGGATAGTTTAGTTTACGATAGCTTTGGAACAATTCAGATTAAGGCCACCAGCGATAACCTCAATATGGCCATAAGCAATGAAATAGTAATTGGATACGACACAAGCTCGATTGCGGAAATTCCAGGCACACAGGTGCAATCGTTCGATATCAGTTCAATGGCAACCAGTCCGGCGCAAGCCAACGAAATAATGCGATTCCGCATTACCGATTCTGGTAGCGACGGTGCACCAACCTTCCTGATGAAAATTCGATTGAACAGGGCAACCACGATAAATGCAGCAACGCTAAACAAGACAATTGAAGGCATTTTGGTAAAGCAGGGAACAAGCTATATAGCAACTTCGAGCGTGGATATTAAAACCTCAACCATTGATATCAACTTCCCACAAGGGGCTTTAACCATTGCCGATGGCCAAAGTAAAGAGTTGAGTATATGGATATACCTAAAAAGTAGCGGTATTATCGATAATCAAACCATTCAACTCTATATCGATAAACAAAACCCAATGTTTGAGGCCTATGATATTGGTAGCCGCTTTGCCTCCAACTTCCCAAGCAACATAAACTCAGCAACTACCACCATTAGGGTAAATGCTACAAGGTTGATGTTTACAAGTGTTCCTGCCCGCGTTGGCGTTAACGAAGAATTCAATGTAAAGGTAAAGCCAACCGATGCAAACGGTAATCCCGATGCCAACTTCAACGCAAATGTTGCATTATTGCTTGCCACAGGCAATGGTGAACTTGCTTTGCAAACGGAAAATCCTGCACCAATTGTAAACGGCGAGGTGCAGTTTGGTGCCTACTATTCAGAACCAGGTGTTTTCACGCTTATAGCACGTAATCCAAACCTTAGCGATGCCGTGTCGGGTAATATCACCTGCGGCGATGCCGACGGTATAGCAACACCACTAATCCAGCCGACCGATACGGTTGTTTTTACACCTAACAACAGCTACGCATCGGCAGCCCTTGAAATTATTCGGTTTAAGCTTAAAGACCCTGGCAGCACCGATGGTTTACCGCTGAACGTTAGCCAAATTAAATTACTTGCCTTTAATCCAAACGACCTGCCATTGCTGGAGCGAATGGTGCAAGGTTTTGTTTTGGACAATGGGACATCGGTTATTACACCTAAATCTTTCTCGTATAGTGGAAATGCCCTTCAAATCAGTTTTAACGAAGATGATGTTTTGGTAAACGATGCCGATTCGGGCAACTTTATTCTCAAAGTCTTTTTAAGGGACAGAAACCTTGTAGATGCTTTCCGTTTTCAATTCTACATACCTGCAAGCAATCATGGATGGAGCACATTTGATAACAGCAGCGCTTTTAACAGCGTATTTCCATCAACCATATTCGGCCGACCCTGCCGAATAGAAATCCAAGCCGACAGGCTAAAGTTTGTGAACCAACCCTTTGCGGTCAACCCCAATGAGCCATTTTGCGTGAGTGTAATGGCCTGCGATGCTCGCGGAAATGTTGACCGCGAATTTCAGGCCTATGCAGCTCTTGAATTACATAGCGGCACAGGTAATCTAACCGTTGACCCAATACTTCAACCGCTCGATAGAGGGATTGCCACTTGGAACGATGTAAAACTAGCATCAACCGGAGTATATCGGCTTAAATCGTATTTTGGATGGTTAGCCGATGCCGTATCGGATAACATTTACTGCGGATATAACCATGCCTGCCAAATAAATGAGAACTTTGAGGGCCAACTGCCAAGTTGGAACGGAATAGAGAATTGGATAGCATCGAGGGTAGAGCCTATAGGCGGAGAGTTCTCGCTTGCCCATGCTGGCGACCCAGCAGCAAAGCAATCGGTTATAAGCATACCCATAGAAAACAGCTTAACCGGTAAAGCCTTGGAGTGGAGCATAACCATTAGAAACGGCAATTGGAATCCCTCGTCGGAGAACTACTTTTACCTGGCATTTTCATCAACCCACGAAAATCCAGCAGATACCGAAGCCGAAGGTTTTGCCGTAGGCATAAACCCCTCGAGCGGAAACAATTATATCTCCGTTTGGCAATTCGCTAAAGGGAAACGAAGTAGTATTATTCAATCGGACTTCGACTGGAACGAAAACGACGAAGTCAAAATAACCGTTACCCTGTCGCCCAATGGCTTACTAAAATTATGGTTTACCCCAAAATCGACTGGTTTGAAAACCTATGGTGGCGAAGCTAAAATTGCAAATGCAATTGGTGGTTTTATGGCTTTTGTTTTTGCATATACATCGAGCCGTGCAGGTCAGCTCTGGATTGATGACCTTGAATTCTGTGCTACCGACTACCCACCGGTTATATGCAGTGCAAAAATTGTAAACCTGAATACCATTAGAGTCAATTTCTCAAAATCCATTACTGCACAATCGGCTAAAAACATTGAGAATTACCTTTTAAAATCGAGCAGCAAGCAAAATATCGATATTTTGGAAATAAAAATTAGCGAACCGAACACTGTTACACTTATTACCCAAAAACTACCATTTGATAAATTGATTTTAAGCATTAAAAATATTACCGATAGTAACGGTTACAGTTTGCCCGATAGTATTGAGTTTGGTTTGAGCACCCAAGGTAATTTGGGTCAGCTGATTATTAACGAGATAATGGCCAACCCTATTCCATCGAACGGTTTGCCTGAATATGAATACATTGAACTTTTTAACCCAGGAACCGACACGGTGTTTACATCGGGCTGGAGGCTTACGCTGAACGATAAAACGGTTACTCTTCCTGCCGATACCATTGCGCCAAAGTCGTTTGCGCTTATTGGAGGCACTACAGCCATGAACAACTTTAAACCTTTCGGAAAGGCCATTGCAGTAACATCGTTCCCCTCGTTACTAAACGAAGGTATGTTGCTCAAACTCTTCGACCCGCAGGGAAATCTTATTAGCTTTGCTAACTACACAGCCGAATGGTATAACGATTCGACACGAAATGGAGGTGGATACTCATTGGAATGTATTGACTACACCAACTTGGCCGAGGGCAAAAACAACTGGCGGGCATGCATAGGTTCTGAGGGTGGAACGCCCTGTGCAGTCAATTCGGTATCGTCAACAAACCCCGATGTTACATCACCGAGATTGCATTACCTTGAAGTTCCCAATGCCGAAACCATTCGGTTAGTTTTCAATGAACCAATGGATAGCCTTTCCGTAACGCTTCGCGAAAACTATAAAATCAGTCTAAGTATCGTTGAGATAAGCGTTAGCCAACTTTTCACCCTGGTTACCATTCAGCTATCGGAACCCCTTGCCCCCGAAAGTATTTATGAAGTCACAATTTCAGGTTTATCGGATTTTGCTGGGAATATCATGCCCGACACGGTTATCCGAGTTGGACTGCCCCAAATGGCCAATCTGGGTGATGTAGTTATAAACGAGGTTCTTTTCAACCCCTATGTGGGCGGAACCGATTTTGTAGAGCTTTATAATCCAACCGGTAAATGCTTCGACCTTGCGCAGCTAAAACTTGCAAATCGGAATGAGACCGACCTTACCCTAAAAGATGTTAATCCCTCTTCGCCATTGCCACAACTTTTGTTTCCCAACGAGTTTGCCGTAATCACTCTAAATCCTAGTCAGGTTCAACAGTTCTATTCCTGCCTCAATCCCTCTGCTTTTGTCAAGGTTTCGAAAATGGCAGCTTTTAATACCGACAAGGGCTATGTTGTATTACTAAACTCCAACAACGACATAGTAGATGAATTGCGCTACACCGAAAAGATGCATAACCGGCTGCTTAGCGATGTTAAAGGGGTATCGCTTGAGCGCATAAACCCCAACATGCCGAGCAATCAGGCAAGCTCGTGGCAATCGGCTGCACAGGCAGCCGGGTTTGCTACCCCAACTTACCGAAACTCGCAATATGTCGATTTAACGGCAGGAAATAGCAGGTTTACCCTAACGCCTGAGACCTTCTCGCCCGATGGCGACGGTCGCGATGATTACCTGCTCATAACCTACCAATTACCCGATCCCGGTTATGTGGCCAATATCAGGGTTTTCAATGCCAACGGCGTTGAAATCTATCGGATTGCCAACAACTTAACCATGGGAACATCGGGTCAGCTGAGGTGGGATGGAACCGACACCCAAAACCGACGAGTTAATTCAGGTATTTACATCGTTTACATTGAATACTTCAACCTCTCGGGCAAGGTTAACCGCGAAAAGAAAACCTGTGTAGTTGGATACAGGTAGAATTTATTGAAACGTATTGTTAGCCCAAGTAAAAAATTCAGTTAAGTTGAAGACAAAGATTTGCTTTGAACTATTAGATTCGTTAGAATATTTTTTTGAGGAAACAGCATCTTTTAGCCATTGAATCGCACCTTGTTTCCAACCCTGTCCATCAATTAGAATGATAATTGTATTTTCAGGCATTGCTTCAATTGCATTAAGATATAAGTAGGGTAGTTTTTCATCAACAGAACCTGACACTTGTTGCCATTTACACTCAATTCGTGCACAAATATTATATCTTTCCGATAGCAATAAGAATTCGGTATTACCATTGTGTTTGTATATTGTTGTAAATGGAACATTCACCAGTAACAACTCATTTCCGTATTTTTCTTTGTTTTTTTCCCAGTCCCTATATTTTACTATCTCAAACCGCTTTCCCCTAAAAACAGATACTACGGCTCTTTCTAGTTGATTTCCTGTTTCATTACTTTTACTTCCTTTTTCCATCATGCTATAGAGTAATTGGTTACAACTATTTCGTTGATTAAACCACGCTTTTGAGCATTGGAATTAATCATTCTTTTGGCAGGAACTCTAATAATATTAAACTTCTGATAAATGGTATCAAAAAAATCATCATTAGGATCTACATTTTTAGGATCGGAATTGCTTAACATTTGCAGTACGCCCCGTTCATTCAGTGTGTTAAATAGTTTTGAAAGCCTGATTTGTTCAGAATCGGAAAAATCATTTTTACTGTAATGTTTGAAATTGGCGGTTTTGCTTATAGGCCGGTAAGGAGGATCAAAGTATATGAATGCGTTCGATTTAAGATCCTGTATAACTGAATAAAAATCTGCTTTTCTAATTTCGGCTATTTGAAGCACCTTATGAACAGCCAGCAAATTTTGCTCATCGCAAATTGTCGGATTTTCATAATCACCCATGGGGGAATTAAATTCACCCTTGGAGTTAACCCTAAATAAACCGTTAAAACAGGTTCGATTTAAAAAGATCAACTGAGCGGCACGTGGAATCCAACTTTCAGAATACTTATTGTAGTCAACATTAAATCTTTGAAGATTATAATTGGTTCTCTGTTCATAAAAGTATTCTTCTCTGTCTTTTTTATCAAGACTGCGATATGTTTTTTGATACCTATAGAGAAAGTCTAGCAATTTAGATACATCTTTTTGAATTACTCTATAAGTCAAAACAAGTTCTTCGTTTATGTCGTAAAGAAATGCACTTTCAATATCATAGTTTTGTGCTATATCAAAAAACACAGCACCACTTCCGAGAAACGGTTCGTAATAGTTTTTTATCTTTTTTTGTTTCAAATCGCTGGGATATAAATTTTTAAACAAAGGCAATAGCTGTGTTTTACCCCCTGCCCATTTCAGAAAGGGTTTTGCTTCAAATTGCTTTGGGTTGAAAAGATCTTCAACCCTTGAATCATTTTCTATCTCGGTTCTATAATCCCTTTTCTTAGTCATGAAAAATATAATCTTCATACAAATTTAGAGTTTTCTTTAGATTTTTTTAGGCATAATGTTGATATTTTATACTTTTGACAAAAGCAATTTGATATGGAAGGTTATATTGAACTACCCAAGTGCACATTGCGTTACCGGATAACCGGCAGTGGGCCAGCTGTGGTGCTTTTGCATGGCTATTTGGAAAATCTTACCATTTGGGATGAGCTAACCATGGAGCTCGAAACCGACTATACCGTGCTCACGGTTGACCTGCCCGGACATGGCAAATCAATTTGCAAGGAGGAGGTAATTGGCATGGATTTCATGGCCGACTGCGTAAGCGCAGTTTTGCGCTTTGCATCAATCACTAAGGCATATCTTATTGGGCATTCAATGGGTGGATATGCCAGCTTAGCCTTTGCTGAACGTTACCCTAACTGGCTTACCGGATTATGCCTGTTCCATTCCACCCCAAATGCCGATTCACACGAGAAACGTGCTACCCGTATGGCCGACATTAAGCTGGTTAGGGAAGGGAAAAAGGAACAAATTGTGCAAGCCAATATTCCGCGATTGTTTGCCAACCAAAATCACGATAGGCTTTCGGGCGAAATCGAGCACATGAAATCAATTGCCCGAAATACAAGTGATGCTGGCATTATTGGCGCACTAAACGGAATGGCCCAACGCCCCGATCGCAACCACGTAATTGAACAGGCGCTATTCCCTGTTACTATGATCTTTGGGAAATACGATAATTTAATATCGATGGAGGTTGCCCAAGCGTTGGAGGAGCGACATAAAAGAGCAAAAACCATATACCTTGAAAATTCAGGTCACATGGGTTTTATTGAGGAACCCGAAAGAACGGCATCGGTTTTTAAATCGATTTTAAAATAAGCTATCTTTACCACATGGAAAAAAGTAAGTATCCATACGGAGCTAAGCAACCCCAATTCGATAAGCGTTACCTACAAATGGCAAAAATTTGGGCAAAAAACTCTTACTGCAAACGCAGGCAGGTAGGTGCACTTATTGTTAAGGAGCGAATGATTATTTCCGATGGCTACAACGGTACGCCCGCCGGTTTCGAAAATATCTGCGAGGACGAGAGTGGCAAAACTAAACCCTACGTTTTGCATGCCGAGGCAAATGCCATAACCAAA
The DNA here is from genome assembly GCA_040752515.1 of Bacteroidota bacterium. GTDB lineage: Bacteria > Bacteroidota > Bacteroidia > Bacteroidales > Tenuifilaceae > Tenuifilum. The sequence goes on from JBFMGQ010000029.1 coordinate 12,683, forward strand.
GTGGCAAAGTCGAGCAACAGCTCCGAGGGAGCTACCCTTTACGTTACCTCATCGCCTTGCATGGAATGCTCCAAACTAATTATTCAGGCTGGTATCCGAAGAGTGGTTTACTGCGATGAATACCACAATCTAGATGGTATCGACCTGTTAAAGCGTGCCGGAATTGAAGTGGTAAAAATTGAGATTGAGGATGTTGAAGATTTTTAATAACAAGCAGTAGCATGAACTATCGAAACTCTAAAAAAGACATTGTTTACCCAATAGTTATTGCCTTTGTGCTTATTATTGGTGTTGTTATTGGGCTGATTTTAGGCGGAAGGGTTGAAAAACCTAACCTACTGGTTTACCCCCGCACCGATAAGCTTAGCAATGTTATTCGGTACATTGTCGATGAGTATGTCGATACCATTTCGGTCGAAACCCTTGTTGAGAATACTATACCTGCCGTGCTGAAAAACCTCGATCCACACTCGGTTTACATTCCTGCTAAGGATTTACAAACGGTAAATGAGCCATTGGAGGGCGGTTTCGATGGCATAGGCATCCAGTTTAACATGAACAACGATACGGTTGTGGTGATAAACACAATCCCTGGTGGACCTTCGGAAAAGCTAGGAATTTTGGCAGGCGATAGAATTGTAAAAGTAAACGGGAGGAACATTGCGGGAGTAAAATTCCCCATGGATAGTGTTCCCAGGTTGCTGAAAGGGCCAACTGGCACAAGGGTGAAGGTTAGTATCAAGCGTGCCGATGTTCCCGAGCTTATCGATTTTGATATAGTTCGTGATAAAATTCCAATTTACAGCGTAGATGTAGCCTACATGCCCACCCGGGATATTGGCTATATCAAGATTAACACCTTTGCCAAAACTACATACAAGGAGTTCCTTGAGGCCATGGTTAAGCTTACCGAAAAAGGCATGACCAAACTAATCCTCGACCTGCGCAGCAATAGCGGAGGCTATATGGATGCAGCCATTAACATAGCCAATGAATTTTTACCAGCCAATAGGTTGATTGTTTATACTCAGGGTAAAAATCGTCCGCGTCAGGAAGCAAAATCGAACGGGAAGGGTTTCTTCCAAGACCTTCCCCTCGCAATACTGATCGATGAGTTTTCCGCATCGGCCAGCGAAATTCTTGCCGGTGCAATTCAGGATAACGATCGTGGTGCTATTATTGGTCGCCGTTCCTTTGGAAAAGGATTGGTGCAGGAGCAGGTTTACTTTTCCGATGGCTCTGCCCTAAGGCTAACCATTGCCCGTTATTACACCCCTTCGGGGCGCAGTATTCAAAAACCTTACAAGCCTGGCGATGAGGAGTATTTCTATGAGATTGGCAATCGTTACCTGCATGGCGAATTCCAGAATGCCGACAGCATTCAGTTTGCCGATTCGCTCAAATACTACACCGTTGGGGGTCGTTTGGTTTACGGAGGTGGCGGAATAATGCCCGATTTCTTTGTGCCTCTCGATACCATTGGTATTACACCTTACTACCAGCAGGTTTCGCGTCGAAACCTCATCTATCGCTTCGCCTTTAAGTTTGCCGATGAGCACAGAAAGCAAACCCGTAACCTAAAAACTTTTGACGAGGTTGACCGTTACCTTAAAAAGTTCAACATCATGAACGATTTTATTGCCTTTGCCAAATCGAATGGGGTAAACCCCGAGGCTGAGCAAATTGCCAAATCAAAACTGATAATCGAGACTCAACTAAAGGCAACTATAGCGAGGAATATAATCGATAACGAAGGCTTTTATCCCTATATTCGCTACATTGACGAAACCCTAATCAAGGCCATTGAACTCTGCGAAAAAGGTGACTGCAAAATGATTGGAAAGAGATAGAAAGCTGACCTCTCCCCCAGCCTCTCTCCTGAGAGGATAGGGGTGATTTAGATGAGTCGGGCGCGTTGTTCATTGCTCGTTGTTCGTGAGATGGAAAGGAACACAGACAACACGGATTAGGCGGATTTTCACTGAGAAACTCCGTATTACACTGTGAAACCCTGTGGTGCTTATTTAGTTGACAGTTGACGGTTGTTGGTTGATAGTTTGAAAAAATGACCTGACCCGTCCTCTCATGGCATGCTGAGCTCCGCCGAGGCATCTCTTTTGCCTTTAACCCTTTTAATAAAGAGATTCCTCGCATTTGCTCGGAATGACAAAACCTTAGCATCCTCAAACCTTTGTCATGCTGAACTCCGCCGAAGCATCTCTTCAATCCTTAATGAGTTAGATCCTTCGCTACGCTCAGGATGACAAGCGGCCTTGACGGTTGACTGTTGATGGGTGATAGAAAAGAATTCACATTTAATCTGGAATCCCGCTAATGCGGGACAGGTACTTGAATCTGGAATCTTTCAGAACACAGCCTTTACTCAAAATTCGGCAGATATTCCTTTAGGTCATATTCTTTGCAAAGTCCCTGAAATTCTTTGAGAAGTTCTTCACCAAAGGGAATACCTTTATCCTTTCTGGCTTTCCAAACCTCATACTCCTTTTCACCTGCTGTATAAATACGGGTTTGATTAGGCATTTTTTTCGATGCTCTTAGCTCACGTAGGATATTTCCTGCAGTATGCTTAAAATCGTCAACCTCAGTGAATGCACTAATATCAATGGCTATAAAGAAATGCCCAAGGTTGTAAGGTACCTTTTTACCATCCTTAATTCCGGTAAGCATCTTCAGGTATGCACCCTGCTGAAGTGCGGCCGATAGAATTTCGACAACAGTTGCATAACCATAACCCTTGTAGCCTGCGGTTTCTTCACCAATTCCACCGAGGGGTGTTAATGCTGCTCTACCTTTATTTAAATCGTCTAGAACCTCATTGGGATCGGTTTTGCTCTCACCGTTCTCATCAATTACCCAACCCTTAGGGAGAGTTTTTCCCTGTCGGGCATATAGTTCAATTTTACCACGCTGTGTAACTGAGGTAGCACAATCTAAAAGGAAAGGAAAAGGTTCATCGGTAGGCATGCCAAAGGTAAGCGGATTAGTGCCTAACATATTTTCAACACCAAAGGTGGGTGCAATGGAGGGGCGAGCATTTGTGCCAGTTATGCCTATTAAATTCTCTTTAACAGCCATCAATGCCCAGTAGCCAGCAAAACCATAGTGGGTTGAGTTGCGAACTGCAACCATTCCCATACCATATTTTTTGGCCTTTTCAATAGCCAACTTCATGGCATTATAGGATATAACATGCCCCATTCCATTTTGTCCATCAATAACGGCAGTGGTAGGCCCTTCCTTAACAATTTTATAATTGGTCACCGGGTTCAGAATACCGTCCTTTATGCGATCGAGGTATATGGGTTTTAGCCTGTTCACACCATGTGAATCGAAACCCAATTTATCGGCTTGAACAAGAACATCGGTAACAATTTTTGCATCGTTCTCAGGTACACCGGCCTTTACCAGAACCTCAACCATGAAGTTTTCTATAACCTCAAAAGGAATAAATTTTTCTGCCATTGGTTAATGTTTTATTATCAGTTCAACCTTCAAAATTAATGAATTCGGAAATGTTAATGAAATGATTGTTCAAATGCTATCAAGAAATGCGTAAAAAACAAAAAGCCTCGGTATTTCGAGGCTTTAGTACCCGGGGCCGGGGTCGAACCGGCATGGTATTGCTACCACTGGTGTTTGAGACCAGCGCGTCTACCAATTCCGCCACCCGGGCATGGTAGAAAATCGGTGCGAAGATAATAAGTTTATTTAATTTGGCAAAACGGATTTTGCACTAAGTTAACCGGCACGTAGCTTTACCTTTCTGGTAACATATCGCTTGGCGGTGTTGTAGATATTTTCCAAATCGTAGCCGCACTCTGCATATAGTTCTTGTTGGCTACCCTGCTCAATAAATGCATCAGGAATACCTAAGCGAACAACTTTTACACTGTAACCATTATCGTTGAACCATTCAAGGATTGCACTACCGAAACCTCCCGGTAAGCAACCATCTTCAATGGTAATAACAGTTTTAAACTCTTTACCAACGGAGGCAAGAATATCGGTATCTAAAGGTTTTACAAACCGCATATCGGCATGAAAAATACTGTATCCATCGGCTTCAAGCATATCGGCGGCCTTGGAGGCGAGGTTACCAATGTGACCTATGGTAAGTAAGGCAATATCGCTACCTGTGCGTAGCACCCTGCCTTTGCCAATTTCAATCTTTTTAAAAGGTTTTCGCCAATCGATAGTTACGCCATTACCACGCGGATAACGGATTGAGATTGGCCCCTTGGGTTCCAGCTGTGCCGTATACATTAAGTTGCGTAGCTCTTCCTCGTTCATAGGAGCCGCAACGGTCATGTTGGGTACACTCCGCATGTAAGCCAGGTCGAATGCACCATGATGGGTGGCGCCATCATCGCCAACCAGGCCACCGCGGTCGAGACAAAAAACTACAGGGAGGTTTTGCAAAGCAACATCGTGTATTACTTGGTCGTAGGCACGTTGCATAAAAGTGGAGTAAATGTTGCAGAAAGGGATTAGCCCCTCAGCGGCCAAGCCGGCCGAGAACGTTACAGCATGTTGCTCGGCAATGCCCACGTCAAAAGCCCTATCGGGCATCTTCTGCATCATAATATTGAGGGAACAACCGCTTGCCATTGCAGGGGTTATTCCAACAATCTTTGGGTTTTGCTCAGCAAGCTCCACCAAGGTTTCGCCAAAAACATCCTGATATCGGGGAGGTGTTGGCTTATCGGCATTCACTTTAATTCTCTCGCCGGTTTCCTTGTTAAATAAACCGGGGGCATGAAAAACTGTTTGGTTATTCTCGGCAGGAGCATAGCCCTTGCCCTTAACTGTAACAATATGGAGCAATTTAGGGCCGGGAATATCTTTTAAATCCTGAAGCACTCGGGTAAGGTAAACCACATCATGTCCATCAATGGGCCCAAAATACCTGAAACCCATCGATTCGAAAAGGTTACTTTGCTTAAGCAATGCAGCTTTAACTGCATTTTCAATTTTTTGGATTAGGCTGCGGGTTTTGGGGCCAACCCTATCAAGTCGGCCCAGAATATCCCAAACCTCATCCTTAAGTCTGTTGTAGGTTTTTGAGGTGGTAATATCGAGCAGGTACTCCTTTAAAGCGCCAACGCTTGGGTCTATGGAGATGTTGTTGTCGTTAAGGATAACCAGCATGTTCGGGTTGATGCTTCCTCCATGGTTAAGCGCTTCGAATGCCATGCCCCCTGTAAGCGCACCATCGCCAATTACGGCAACCACCTTGCGATTCTCGAGTTTGAGCTTAGATGCCACTGACATCCCTAAAGCAGCCGATATGGAGGTGGAAGAGTGTCCAACACCAAAAGCATCGTAGGGGCTCTCGGAACGTTTAGGGAAACCGCTTATCCCCTTGTACTTCCTGTTGGTGTGAAAAACATCGCGCCGTCCCGTTAATATCTTGTGGCCGTAGGCCTGATGGCCAACGTCCCAAATTATTCGGTCGAAAGGTGTATTGTACACATAGTGGAGGGCAACGGTTAACTCTACCACCCCAAGGCTTGAGGCAAAATGCCCTGGGTTCTCCGAGACTATATCAATTATGAACTGCCTGAGCTCGGCACTTAAATCAACCAGTTGCTCGGGTTTAAGTTTTTTGATATCGTCGGGTGAATCGATAGAACTTAGCAATGCGTACTTTTTATCCATATACACCTTCCCCTCAATAATTCCTTAACAGCTAATTTAGCACTTTGTTATATATTTCTCCAAATCTTTTATGTCTAAATAATGCTTATATGTTGATATTTTAAAAATGTTTCAAACTGCGAAGGTGCAATTTAATTTTTATATTTGTTCAAAATAATAGGAACATGAAGAAAGACCAAAAATACATTAAAACCCTGATATTTGGGTTAGCCATTCTTGCAGCATGTGTGCCTGCCAAGGAATTTCAAGCATTGCAGGATAAAAACGCAAAGTGCGAGGAGGAGCGTGAAAAGCTATCGGTAGAGAATGAAGCTCTGACAACCAAAAACTCGGAACTCGACAGTAAAACTCGTATCCTACAGGCTAAAGTTGATGCATTAACCAGCGATAGTATAGCTAGGGCAGTAACGTTCAATCGAATTACCGAGGAATTGGCCTCGCTCAAAGAACGTTACGCTGAACTGCAGAACCTGCAGGATGGAGTGATTTCCGGGAGCAAGGATGAGACCAAAAAACTATTAAGGCAAATACAGAAAACACAGGAAGAACTCCAGGAAAAGGAAGATGCTTTAAAGGAGCTTGAGCGAAAGCTATACCAACGCAAGCTGGGGCTCGATAAAGTGCAAGCCAACCTCGACAGCATGAAGCGAGAGCTTGATGCACGCAATGCAAGGCTTGTTGAACTTGAACGTATGCTTAATGCCAAGGATTCGGTTATGAGGGCACTCCGCAAAAAGGTTGCCGATGCGCTTTTCGGTTTTGAGGGAAAAGGTCTAACCGTTTCCATTCAGAATGGCAAGGTTTACGTATCGCTTGAGGAAAAATTGATGTTTAAGTCGGGTAGCTACGAAATCGACTCAAAAGGAGCCGCTGCCATTAAGCAACTTATTCCTGTTCTTGAGCAGAACACTGACATCAACATTATGGTTGAGGGTCATACCGATGATGTTCCTTACCGTGGAACAGGTGGTTTACAGGATAACTGGGATTTAAGCGTTAAACGGGCTACCACCATTGTTCGTCTATTGCTCAACGGCTCAAAAATTGATCCCGTTCGGGTAACAGCCGCCGGACGTAGTCAGTATCTGCCAATCGATAGGGCTAAAACTCCCGAAGCCAGGCAGAAAAACAGGCGTACCGAGATTATTCTAACTCCCAAAATGGACGAAATACTTCAGCTACTTGAATCGAACTAAACTGAAAGCGGCCTTTGCCGCTTTTTTGTTATCTAACCGAATTGAAGTAATTTTGTGAGCTAATAATCTGAATAACGATGGGTCTAAAATGTGGAATTATTGGTCTTGCCAACGTGGGCAAAACCACCATTTTCAACTGCATGTCGAGCACAAAAGCGTTAACCAGCAATGTGGCTACCGGCACCGGTAAATCGAATATCAGCACAATAAACGTTCCCGATAACCGGCTGTATGAGCTTGAAAAGTTCCAGCCCACTGAGCGTATTGTTCATACCACAGTTGAGATAGTTGATATACCAGGGCTATCAAAAACAACCGGTAAGGGCGAAGGGAATAAGTTCCTGGCCGATGTTCGCAACTGCGATGCGTTAATTCACGTTCTCCGCTGCTTCGACGATCCCTCGCTGCCCCACATCGATGGCTCAATTGATCCTGTTCGCGATATTGAAACCGTAAACTTTGAGCTGCAGGTGCGCGACCTTGAATCGGTTGAAAAGAAGCTGCAAAAAGTTGAAAAAGCCGCAAAGGTAGGCGACAAGGAAGCCAAAAAGGCCTTTGAGGTTCTATCGGTCTATAAAAATCATTTGGAATCGTTCATAAATGCCTCAACCGTTCCGGTTGATGAACAGGACAAGAAGTATGTTGATGATCTCTTCCTGCTCACCACCAAACCCGTAATATACGTTTGCAATGTTGATGAGAAATCGGCTGTGAGGGGGAATCAATACTCCGATAGGGTTAAGGAATACCTCAAGGATGAAAAAACCGAAATACTAATAATTGCCGGTAAGGTTGAAGCGGAGATCTCGGAGCTTGAAAGCGAGGACGATCGCAAAGCCTTTTTGGCCGATGTGGGCCTTACCGAGCCCGGCGTTAACAAACTCATCAGGGCAGCATACTCATTGCTAAATCTCGAAACCTTTTTCACTGTTGGGCCCAAGGAAATTAGGGCTTGGACCATCAAAAAGGGAATGACCGCTCCGCAAGCCGCAGGGGTAATCCATTCCGACCTTGAACGAGGCTTTATCCGCGCCGAGGTCATGAAATATAACGACTTTGTTACACTTGGTTCTGAGCATGCCTGCCGCGAAAAAGGGAAACTCTTTATTGAAGGGAAAAACTACATTGTTGAGGATGGCGATATACTGCATATCCGCTTCAATGTATAATAGCTAAAACTTGAAAACCCCAACTCTTGCTGGGGTTTTTTATTTTATTGCTAATAACGTAGTAAATGTAGAATTTAAATCAACTACTGTTCGGCAAGTTTAACTCTCAATAGATTCTTTTTAGGATTTATATAAATCGTTTAATTAGGTTCAGGAGTTCATCGGGATCAACCGGTTTTGTGATAAACGCATTGCAGCCAGCTTCGCGGCAGGCTTTTGCATTCTCGCCATCGGTTGCCGTTTGGGCAATAATGGGAACTTCCTGGTTCATCTTTCTGATCTCAATCGCCGCCTCAATGCCGCTTTTGAATGGTAACTGGATATCGAGTAATATCAAATTTATGGTTCGGTCAATAATTGTTGCCTCTATGGCATCTTCGGCATTTTTTACATGGATTACCGTAGCCCCCGTTTTACTGAGTAAGGCATGTAAGTATTGGTAGCTAATAAGATCATCCTCAACAACCAGTATTCTCTTACCCGAAAAGTTTACCATTTCCTTCTTGTTATTGGGGTTGGGAATGGTAATTGGTATTACCAGAGTAAAGGTTGACCCATAGCCAGGTGTTGACTGAAGTTTGATGCTACCACCTAGGGCAATAGCATAGCCCATGGCTATGGTTAGCCCAATACCAAGGCCATCGTAAAAAATAGGATTAGCTTCATCCATGTGTTTATAGAAACGCTCAAATACCTTTTTCTGAATATCGTAAGGGATCCCCATCCCAGTGTCTTTAACGTAGAGATGAAGCATTGAATTCTCGTTTATGGAATAACCAACTTCAACTCCCCCCTGATGGGTAAACTTGAAAGCGTTTTCAAGTAGATTTACAATAATACTGCGCAAACGGTTATAATCGCAAATAATAATCGATTTATCGTCGGGGAGCGACTTGTTCACCTTAAAAAATAAATCCTTCTTGAAATCGTCATTACTCCTAAACTCATTGTAAACATCATCCAAGAGTTGATTTAGGTTTACCTCTGAGAGCAAAAGGTTAACCTGATTGGTTTCAATTTTTGAGAGCTCCAGGATATCGTCAACTATCCTTATGAGCTTGTTGCCAAGTTTCTTAACCTGTTCACCAAGTTGAATGCGTTCCTCATTGGTAACTTCAGGATTGGAAAGGTAATAGGTTAGCCCAAGTATCCCATTTAAGGGGGTTCTGATTTCGTGGCTGATATTAGCCAGGAATGCCGACTTTATTCTCTCGAGCTCTCTTATCCTATCAATAGCAATGTTTAGCTCTTGGGTTCGATGCTTTACAAGGGAATCGAGTTCGTTGTTGAACTTGAATAGCTGAGAGTTTGTGTGCTCCAAAAGTTTTTTCCTATGGGATAGCTGAATGGCAAAGTAAACAATCACACTAAGGGTTATAAGTAAAAGGATGGAAAAGATGGTGTATAGCCTAATAATCTTTTCATCCTTTTGTTCATTTAACGATTTCAGCTCAAGCTGCAGCTGTAGCTGCTGGTTCTCCTTCTCCTGCTTTTCAAGCTGCAACATTGAGTGCAACTGGGCAATCTGACTCACAAACTGCTTGGTGAATGTTTTATCGTTATACTCCAAAAACTCCTTTAGGCATCTTTGCGAATTCCTAAAATCGCCAAGTTCCTCGTAACAAATGGCGAGTTGTCGGTTGGTCTGAGCAGTAATATCCTCTTCTCCATTTTTTTGGGATAATTGCTTGGCCTCAAGTAGGTATTTTTTGGCAACACCATATTTGCCTTGAATGTTATGGCATCGGCCAATGGCCAAGCTGCTCAATGCAATACCTCGGGATGATTTAAGTTTTTTACTTAGATTTAACGAATGGTTGTGAAAATGCAAAGCCGAGTCGATTCTGCCTAAGCCCTCATACAGAACTCCAATATTATCGTAAAACGATGCAAGCATGAGCGAATCCATGTACTTGCCATAATCGTTAAGCGTGCTGAAAAGGGTTTTCTTTGCTCTATCTTTTTCGCCTGTCTTTACAAGGCATAATCCAATATTTCCTTTTACCCTTATGTAATTTTTGAAGCTATGAACTTTTTCGTAATACCTTGCTGCTTTCTCGAAGAAATCGGCTGAAAGATTGTAGTTTTCAAGGGTATAATAAACAATTCCCAGCGAGTTAAAACTATTGGCAAGCAATGCGCTATCGTTTAGGCGTGTAGCCATCTTAACACTTTCCTCAATTAGCTGTATTGCTTTGATGTAGTTCGATTTCCGGATGTAACACGCCCCAAGGGTATAGTAGGTTTTAGCTACTCCAGCACTATCGTTAATCAGGTTGAATAGAACTAAAGCTTTCTGAAGGCTATCGATAGCAGCATCGTAGCTGTTTAACCTGAAAAGAGCATTGCCCATGGCATGCGTGGCATTAGCCAGTAGGTATTTTTTATTGGAACGTAATGCTATTTGGTAGGCCTCCTGTGCAAGTTTTATTCGCAGCTGTGGCGATTTTGCATTGGCCGCGGAATCGATTAATGTTTTTACAACAATGCTATCGGATTGCGACTGGGCATAAAATGAGTTTACGAATAGCAAAATAAAAGCTACCGAAAAAAGAAATGAAGTTTTATGAGTATAATTTCGGTTTTGCATTATAGACCTTTACCATGCAAACATAAAACAGTTTACGAAAAAATGAAAGAAATGTTAAATACGATTTACAATTCGCGATAAATATTGGGAGGTATGCAATTCACCAATCTTAATCGTGTGAATCCATTACTCCCTGATAATCTTAATTTGGTTCCCTTTACCAAGGGCAATTATCGACGAAGGTTTGCCGGTAGAATGGATATCGAGGGCTACAGGAACCACATAGTCAACCTTACCTATCAGCTCTTGCGCTATTTCACTGAAGTTTTTTGGGAATGGTTTTCCGCAAAAATTGGCCGAGGTTGATACAATTGGCCGGCCAAACCTGGAAATGAGCTGTTGACAAAACTTACTTTGGGTTACCCGAAGAGCTACACTACCATTTTCACCGTAAACCGATGGGGCTAGGTTCTTCCCTTTATCAAAAACGATGGTTAAGGGCTTATCGGCAAGTTCAATTAAATCCCAGGCTATTTCGGGGATATCCACTACATACGATGGCAAACGAGCGGGTAAATCAACAAGAACAACAAAACCTTTACCTCCAGTTCTTCCCTTTAATGCCATAAGTTTTTTCACAGCCTCTTCGTTGGTGGCATCGCAGCCCAAACCCCAAATGGTATCGGTTGGGTAAAGAATAATACCACCCGATCGTATCGCTTTAAATGCTTCGTCAATAATTGCCTTATTTTCCATCATTTAATGTTTTACCAAACCGTTTTTACAAATAAACTCATTCCTATTTTGCTTTTCAAGCATCATTCTGATATTTTCATCCTGATTGCTCCAATTCTGATTATGATACAGGTGATATTGCACGGCAACATTTCGCACTGATTTTAATTTATAGCCAGCTTTTGCAAAGCGCCAGGTAAGATCGATATCCTCACCTATAGCCGGGCGAGTATAATCCTCATCAAAGCCGTTTATTGCATATATGGCACTTTTAGGGAACGACATGTTACAACCCTTAAGCCAATGCATGGTTCTAATCCGAGGTATAAACCCCAGTGGACCATTTGGGTTAATAAAAAATCCCTCCTCAATAAAGCATGCGCCATTTCTTTTTATGGCAAAGTAATTCGAAAGCAAATAGGTATTCATACGATCGGCCGATAATTTTCCATCTAAGATGAGCTTTGATGAGTAAGCATCAAGTTTAACCCTTTTACCAGCCAGTATTGCCTTTTCATTAGCCCACTTTATATGGAATTCCATAAATCGAGGATGAAGCACACAATCCTCATCAATAAAAACAAGGTAATCGGTGTTGGATGCTGCAATTGCTCTGTTTAATGCGAGGTTCTTGCGCCAGCCAATATCCGGTTGCGTGAGGTGGTAAAGCGGAACTGGTGATTTAAGCTGTTCAACAAACGCCTTAACATGTTCATGCTCGGCATCTTCGGAAATAATAATCTCAAAACGCATTTCGCTTTGGGCAAATACTGAGTTCAATACAACTTTTAAGAACTCGGTATTTTTATAGGTTGAAATTATTAGTGATGCTAATAATTCCTTTTTCACAGCTATAAGTATTTATCAATGCCGTTTGGGGTCCACTTCAACTTTTTCTGCTTTACTTCCCTTCGAATTTGATAATTCTTATCCCATGTGCTTTTTGTGCGATAGGGACGAGGATGGTCCAGGTGGACGCAAACAGCGCTATATCGGATTTGTTTCCCTTTAATACCAAAATTCATTAACCTTTCGCCCAGTTCCCGGTCGAGTCCGCCATACTGCATATCCTCATTATATCCATTTACAGCTATTATATCATCCTTCCAACCGCTAACATTGTGTCCATTCCAGGTGGGCTTGGTTGTTGTGATGGTGTTTAACAGCATCTGTAAAAAGGGTCTTTGTGTAAGCTTTAAAAACTTATAGGTAAATGGTTGCCCACTCTTCCGTAACCACGATGCTCTAAAAGGTAGCCCCTCTTTAACATCGCTAAGTGAAATCTTATCGGAAACCGATTTAACCAACTTCAGATAACCCCCACTAAGGAACATGCCTCGCCTGGCGTTCTTTACATGAACCTCAACAAAATCGTTACGGGGTATACAATCGCCATCGGTAAAAATTAAATAATCGGAGCTTGTTTTTAGAATTGCCTTGTTGAGTATCTGGCATTTCTGAAATCCATTGTCGGGATGCCAAACATGAATTATATTAAGCAAACCCCTACTTTTAAATTCATCAATAACCTGCTTGGTTTCATCGCCTGATCCATCGTCGGCAATCAAAACCTCAAACCGTTTTTCGGTTTGGTGCTCAAAACCCCATAGGGTTTTCCTTAGCCATTCGGGTTGGTTATAGGTGGTTACTATTACTGAGGCCAAGGGTTTATTGCTTACCGGCATATTTAAAATGTTAATAAAGGGATAGGGTTGCCTTTTACGGTTAATTTTGTATAGCTTGCGAAGCTTTGCATATTTAATAAAGCAATGCTTTGCCAGCAGAAAGCTAATAAGCAGGCCGTTAAATCCAGATGAGAAACCACGACGGATAAAGTATGAATGGATAAAGCGCCAGGTGGTATGAAAAAGTATTTTGAGGTATCCGGCCCTTACTCCCATTTTGTAATACTCTTGAGCCGAAATGGTTGAGTATCGGTTTATTTCGTCGATATGCTCTTCGTACGACTGGTAACGCCAATGTAGCAGGTGCCCTTTCAGGGTTGCTACCTTTGCTCCAGGGTTCATTTTGACTATTTCATGAATATTAGCCCCATGCCATGCACCTTTTCGCCTATCGAAAAGTCGTATTCGTTTTTCGGGGTACCAATCGGTATAGAATATCCATTTACCGCAATAATTATTGAGGCGGATAAACCTATAGCCATCAAATTTCCAATTATTTTTTACTTCAAGTACTTCCTTTTCCAGCTCCACCGATAGCGCTTCGTCGGCATCGAGGGCCAGAATGTAATCAAAGCTGGCTTGCGATATGGCATAATTCTTTTGATCCCTAAAACCCTCGAATTTATGTTGAATAAAACGAGCCCCTAGCTCCTTGCATATCTGCTCAGTTCTATCGGTCGAGAAACTATCAACCACCAAAATCTCGTCGGCTACACGCTGAACCGAACGTATGCAACGCTCAATATTGTTTTCTTCGTTGAGTGTAATAATAACTGCGGAAATCTGTACCATTAAGCTGATTAATTATGCTATGTTAATTGACAAAGGTATATTATTTGTTTGTTTAATTCCAACAAAAAACCCGACTTTCGTCGGGCTTTTTGGTTAGGAAAAGTATGGGGAGTTATAGTAAGCTATACGCAGCGGTTAAACCTGCCATTACTATTGATACCATGCTCATGAGCTTGATGAGGATATTGAGGCTGGGACCCGAGGTATCCTTGAATGGATCGCCTACAGTATCACCAACAACTGCGGCTTTGTGATTGGTTGAACCCTTACCGCCAAAGTTACCCTCCTCAATGTATTTCTTAGCATTGTCCCAAGCACCACCTGAGTTTGCCATAAAAATTGCAAGTACAAATCCTGCTGCCAGACCACCGGCAAGCAATCCCAGTACGCCTGCTACACCAAGAACCAAGCCGGTTACAATGGGTATAATTATTGCCAAAAGCGATGGCAAAATCATCTCGATTTGTGCACCGCGAGTTGAAATGGCCACGCAGCGAGCATAATCGGGCTCGGCTTCGCCTTCCATTATGCCCTTAATCTCACGGAATTGACGGCGAACCTCCTCTACCATCTTTTGTGCAGCACGACCCACGGCATTCATGGTTAATCCGCTGAAAAGGAAGGCCATCATGGCACCAATAAAAATACCAACTAGCACAACGGGGTTCATCAGGTTAACCTGATAGTAGTTCATAAAGTCAACTATGGTTGCCTTTGCGGTTTCAACGGTATCGCCATTGGCTAGCGTTATTACATTCTCACCAATTCGAATTAAGCCAATTTTAATTTCCTCAATGTATGAAGCCAAAAGTGCCAGTGCGGTTAGCGCTGCCGAACCAATAGCAAAACCTTTACCGGTTGCAGCCGTAGTGTTTCCTAGGGCATCGAGGGCATCGGTACGTTTACGAACCTCAGGACCTAAGTGGCTCATTTCGGCATTACCACCGGCATTGTCGGCTATTGGGCCATAGGCATCGGTTGCCAGGGTAATACCAAGGGTTGAGAGCATCCCCACAGCAGCGATACCAATACCGTAAAGGCCTAACTGAATGTTGTGCGGGTCGAGCATGTGCTTAACATCAAAGTTGATGGCCGATAGGAATGCAATAAGTATGGCAATGGCAATGGTAATAACCGGTATGGCCGTTGAAACCATTCCTAAACCTACACCCGAAATTATTACTGTTGCTGGGCCGGTTTGCGAACTCTCCGAAATCCTCTGGGTGGGTTTATATGAATGCGAGGTGAAATACTCAGTGGATTGACCAATAATTATACCTGCAAAAAGGCCAGCCACAACCGAAAATGATATTCCAAGCCAATTCTCTAAGCCAAGTAAATAAAGAATTACAAAGGTAAGAATGGCTATTAGAACTGAGCTAACATTAACACCCATACCAAGCGACCGGAGTAAATCGCGCATGGTGGCCCCTTCTTTAGTCCGAACAATGTAGATACCTAAAATAGATAGTATTATACCAACTGCTGCAATAAGCATTGGGGCAAGAATTGCTTTGTACTGCATTTGAACCCCGGCAACAACGAATGCCGAAGCACCCAGAGCAGTAGTTGCAAGTATTGATCCTGCATACGACTCGTAAAGGTCAGCGCCCATACCGGCTACGTCGCCTACGTTATCGCCTACGTTATCGGCTATGGTGGCAGGGTTACGTGGGTCGTCCTCGGGTATTCCAGCTTCAACCTTACCTACAAGGTCAGCGCCAACATCGGCGGCTTTGGTGTAAATACCACCGCCCACACGGGCAAACAGGGCTTGTGTTGATGCCCCCATACCAAAGGTAAGCATGGTGGTAGTTATGATAATTAGCTTATGCGATTGATCGGGCTCATCGATAAAGTAGTTGAGAATAAGGTACCATAACGAAATATCGAGCACAGCCAAACCAACCACAACCAAACCCATTACTGCACCCGACCTAAAAGCCACCCTCAAACCATGGTTAAGGGAGTTTTTGGCAGCATTGGCAGTACGAGCCGAGGCGTAGGTAGCGGTTTTCATCCCAAAAAATCCTGCCAACCCCGAGAAGAAACCACCGGTTAGGAAAGCAAAGGGTGTCCATGTGTTTTGTACGCCCAGCCCAAAAGCCAGGTAAACAAACAGTAACATCAACACAATGAAAACAATAAATACAACCTTGTACTGCTGTTTTAGGTACGACATGGCGCCTGTGCGGACATGCTGCGCAATCTTTTTCATAAGGTCAGTACCCTCATCTTCCTTCATCATCTGCCTAAAAAAGTGATAGGCAAACGCCAAGGCAATGACCGATGCAATCGGCACAATCCAGAATAAATTGTCAATAATCATAGGCTTTTTAGTTTAGGTTATTAGTGATATATGTTATTAGCGATATATTTAGATAGGTATTTTTCCCGTTTTATCATTTAGCTAATATACAAAGTGTATTTTTTGCCCAAGCATATATATACAAAAAAAAGAGGTTGACCATCAAAATTTTTATTTAACAGATAAATCGTTAGATTGTTTAGTGGCTTAATTTTATAGTTATGTGGATTTAGTGTTTGGGGTTTGGTAAGTGAACGCTGATTACACAGAAGATATAGTTGTTCGTTGATAGTTGTTCGTGAAATGGAATGGAACGCAGATAAGGCAGATTAGGCCGATTTACCCTGTGAAACACCGTGACATTTACTTAGTTAATGGTTGTTGGTTGATAGTTGATAGAAAATTCAATAGAACACAGATAGCAAAAATTGAGATGATTTACGCTGATTAACAATCAACTAACCCCAAAACCCAATCACAATTTGCTTTAAACCTTAAACCTTTAACTTTAACCTTTAATCTTTATCCTTTAACCTTTATCCTTTAACCTTAATCCTTGAACCTTGAACCTTATACACCAAATCCTAAACCCTAAACACTCCCCCCCCTCAACTGCACTCTGCACACTGTAAACTATTTTTCCCTACCTTTGCCAAAACCTCCTTAAAAATGAAAATTCTCGGACTTATTCCCGCCCGATACGCTTCAACCCGATTCCCGGGTAAACCACTTGCCATTATTGCCGGGAAACCCATGATTCAATGGGTTTACGAGCGTGCATCGAAGGTTTTTGATTGGTGTTACGTGGCTACCGACGACGATAGGATTAAGCACGCTGTTGAGGCGTTTGGGGGTAAGGTTGTAATGACCTCCGAGCTCCACAGGAGCGGTACCGACCGCTGCGCCGAGGCTCTCGATATTTTTCAGTCGGAGCTGAACATCCTATTCGATGTGGTAGTTAATATCCAGGGCGATGAGCCTTTCATTCAGCCCCAGCAGCTCAGCCGTGTGGTTAGCTGTTTTACAAACCCCGATGTGCAGATTGCCACACTGGTAAAACCCTTTGCCCCTACCGAAGATGTGTTTAACCCCAATAGCCCCAAGGTAATCGTGAACCAAAACTCCGAGGCCATCTACTTTAGCCGCTCGGTTATTCCATTTATACGTGGGAAAGAGCAATCGCAATGGCCGAACTCGTTCAGGTATCTGAAGCATATTGGGCTATACGCCTACCGGGCTGATGTACTCCGTCGCATAACCCGCCTGCAGCAAACGCCACTGGAACTAGCCGAATCGCTTGAGCAGCTACGCTGGATTGAGAATGGATATCGCATCAGCGTAGTGGAAACCGACCTCGAAACCCTTGCCGTTGACACCCCGGAAGACCTCGAAAAGGTTAAGCAGGTGGCCGATAGAATGCTGAATGAAAGGTAGTTGATGGTTGTTCGTTGTTCGTTGATAGTTGTTCGTAAAATGGAACGGAAGTGAACGCAGATAACTCAGATTAGTTCATTTACATTGTGAAACTCCGTTTTACACTGTGAAACCCTGTGATACTGGTTTAGTTGATAGTTGACGGAATGACCCGTCCTCTCATGTCATGCTGAGCTCCGCCGAAGCATCTCTTCAATCCTCAATGAATGAGATCCTTCGCTACGCTCAGGATGACAAGTGGCCTTGACGATTGACTTTTGATGATTAATAGAAAAGAATTCCCTTTAATCTGGAATTTGGAATTTTGAATCCCGCTAACGCGGGACAGGTTCTGGAATCTTGAACCTTAAACTCCGCAGAGCGGAGCAGGCTCTTGAACCCTAAATCCCGCTAATGCGGGACAGGCTCTTAAACTCCGCAGAGCGTAGCAGTCTCTTTATCCTTTATCCTTTATCCTTTATCCTTGAATAAACCTTTCCCCCTCCCATGCATCAAATGCATGAACACCCTATAAAACCTATTGCCATGAAAAGGTTCGCTCTTGTTGTTTTGCTTGCATTTGCGCAGCTGTTTGTTTTTGCTCAAACCGATAGCGTAGTAAACCGAATTATCGCCCTTGGGCAAACCGATAACCAAACCATGGTGCTGCTCGATGAGCTTACCAACCGCATTGGTGGCCGGCTTATTGGTTCTAATGCCTACGATAACGCCGTGAAGTGGGCAGCCTCTAAGTTTGAGCAGTGGGGCATGGATGTACTGGTTGAGGAGGTTGGGGTTTTACCCGTTGGCTTTAACCGTGGGCCTTGGTTCGGACGTTTGCTCTCGCATAACGGTGAGGTTCTCCACTTTGCCACACCCTCGTACACAGCAGGCACCAAGGGTGTGCAACGCGGTCATGTGGTCATTGAGCCCAAATCGAGAAAGGAGTTGGAACGGATGAAAGGCAAGCTCAAAGGGGCATGGGTGCTGATTGGTGGCGAAAACGAGGGATGGCCCATCGACTGGTCGGCTGAGGGCGATGCCCGCAGGGCAAAGATAATTGCCAAGAACGATTCCATTGAGGTGCTGAACGATTCTATCCGCCGGTTCAACTGGCAGAACCGCGATCGTAAAGACCTGCAAAAGGAACTTATACCGCTTGTTGAGGAGCCGGCACTCTTTTACCACGAGATGGTTGAGGCGGGCATTCTCGGTATCATCCAGTCGTCAAAGCTACCCATTCGCGCCCTATACGACCGTAAGAATCTAGAAAAGATGACCTGGGCAAACCTACCGCGTGTTCCCGATATCAAGCTCGATGAGCACCAGTATGCAACCATCAAAAAGATGGTGGAGGAGCGCCAGTATGTGGTGCTGGAGTTCGATATCCGAAACCATTTCCGTCCCGGACCTGTTCCATACCATAACGTTTACGGTATAATAAAGGGTACCGAGAAACCCGATGAGCTGGTTATTGTTGGCGGTCACCTCGATGCCTTTGATGTGGCCACCGGGGCATCCGATAACGCCTCGGGCGCTGTTCCGGCCATGGAGGCAGCACGGCTCATCATGAAGGCTGGCGGTAAACCCAAGCGTACCATTATTGTTGCCCTGTGGGCTGGCGAGGAGTTCGGCCTGCTGGGCTCAACCGCATGGGTGCAAAAGTACCAAAGCTTGCTACCTAAGGTATCGGCCATGTTTAACCGCGATGGCGGCCCAACCGTTCCCGTGAACATCTCGGTGCCCAAAGCCATGATTGATGATTTCAATGCCATTTGCCAACCGCTTGCCAATGCCAATCCAAGGTACCCGTTTAAGGTGATAGAGGCTACACCTCGCCCTAAGCCCAAGCATGCCGGTGGCACCGATTCCTCGCCCTTCCAGATGGCAGGCGTACCCGCCTTTAACTTTGGCACCTCCGATGCCGATGGCGTTGACTTCAGCTACGGCGAGATATGGCATACCGAGCGCGACACCTACGAGAAATGCCCGCCCGATTACATGAACCACGCCTCCGTGGTAAATGCCGTGGTGGTTTACGGCGTGGCCAACCTGCCGCACCTCCTCTCCCGCGAGGGCCTCTTTGCCCCCGACCAACCCGCCCCCGCCGAGGGGAAAAAGGGAAAGAAACGATAGGCGTTGCTCGTGAAATGAAATAGAACGCTGATGACGCAGGTGATTTAGTTGTTCGTTGATAGTTGTTCGTGAGATGGAATGGAACGCAGATGACGCAGATTAGATTGATTTACACTGTGAAACTCCGTGTGAACCCTGTGTAACCCTGTGGTGCTTATTTAGTCAAAGGTTGATTGTTGTTAGCTTGGGAATGACCCGTCCCTCATGTCATGCTGAGCACCGCCGAAGCATCTCTTTTACCTTTAACCCTTCACTATAATGAGATTCCTCGCATTTGCTCGGAATGACAAAACCTTAGCATCCTCAAACCTTTGTCATGCTGAGTTTGTCGAAGCATCTCTTTGTTTCTTCAACTCTTCATTAAATAGGATTCCTCAACCAACAAAGAATGGCATAAGCAGTGGCATAAAAGCCTGACCCGACAATGGGTCGGGGGTGGAACGTTGGGGTGGGCTAAAAAAGCGATACCACATGAGTCACGCCGCAGGCGTGGCGAATAGTGTCGCGTGGCAGTTCCACCCGCGGGGCACCCATCGGGTCGGGCTTTTCAGCCTTGATTTTCTTTGGTTCTTTCTTGTATCAAGACAAGAAAGAACGTGTAAAAAGCTCTTTGCCATGCTTTTCCTTTGCGATGCAACGTTTCACCCTTGCGCTTTGGAATGCCATTGCGTGCATCGCCTTACATATGGGAGTATCCATAGGGTTACAAATATTGCGCCCCTACGGGGCTGGAAGCGTTGCTCGTTATTCATTGTTCGTGAGTGTCACATCATACAATCTGTGAAACACCGTGTAAACCCTGTGTAACCCTGTGGTGCTTATTTAGTCAAAGGTTGATTGTTGTTAGTTTGGGAATGACCCGTCCCTCATGTCGTGCTGAGCTCCGCCGAAGCATCTCTTTGCCCTTTCATCCCCTTTTGATTGGTTTTCAGGCAATAGCTCTTTGCATTGCCTTTCTTTTGCGATGCAACCTTTCCCCCTTGCTCTTAGGTTTAGGCATTGCGTGCATCGCTTAACTAATGGGATTCGTACACCCAGGGTTAAAACCCTGGGCTAAGCTGATTTGCCCTTACAGGGCTATTAACACACGCGTCTGAATATGCGCGCTAACGAGGAAGAACGCACGCGTCATGAAACGCGCGCTAACGAGAGATTTACACTGTGATACCAATTTGGTTGATGGTTGATGGCTTAAGAAACCACCTTAAATCATGAATCTGAAATCTGAAATTTTAAATTTTTATCCTTTGACATTTAACCTTTAACCTTTATCCTTTATCCTTTATCCTTACCCCCCCTCTGCACACTGCACACTGTACACTCATTAAAAAGAAAATACAACTATAAAAACCTGCTCTACATAGAACAAACCACCAAACAAGTATCAAAAACTAAAATATCCGCAAACGATTCCAACATTTTTATTGACAACCCCCAAAAATAACTGTAACTTAACACCCCTTTTCAATCTTTTTTTTAACCTTTGCTCATTGATAGTTGATGGTTGATAGTTGATGGTTTAAGAAACCACCTTTAATCATGAATCTGAAATCTGAAATCTGAAATCTGAAATTTTTATCCTTAAACCTTAAACCTTGAACTTTGAACCTTAAACCTTAAACACTAAACACTAAACACTAAACTATATGCCTATGAAAACAAAAAATCTACTCACAACCATGGCCCTTACGCTTACCCTGCTCCTCGCAGGTAAAGTCGGGTGGGGGCAAGTAAATATAATTCCAATTCATACTGGGGATATGGCAAATTTCCCAGATTGGACTTATATTGATTGTGTACAATCAACAAGTACTAATAGGTATTTTTATATGACTAAAATTACCTCTGTAGCAAAAACTCCAGTTATGGATTTTTCAGCTTATGTTAATCCTACATTAGATTTTAAACTAAGAACATACGGTGGTACAAATGCATCTGCAAACACTGTAACCGTATCTATTTCAATAGATAATGGTGCAAACTGGACTCTATTAGGAACAAGAACACCAACTAATACAACTCTTACATCAGTAACTCAATTTGATCTTTCATCTTTTACTGGAACCCAAGTAATAATAAAATTTGAAACTTTAAACGCTACAGGCTCAATAGGGGCTGGAATTGACGATATTGATATTAAAGGTACTGACACCCAAGCCCCCCAAGCCACCTTCAACCCTTTAGATGCAGCAACAAATATTGAACCTAATGTTACACCTACTATTACCTTTGACGAAGCCATCCGAAATATTGATGATAGCGAAATAACCGATGCCAATGTTGCATTGTTACTTACACTGAAGGAAACCGATGCTTCAGGAGCCGATGTTCCTTTTACTGCAACAATTAGTGCCGATAAAAAGGTAATAACCATTACTCCAAGTTCACTACTTGGTTTCAACCAGGTTTATTACTTGGCCATTGCGCCAGTTGAGGATGAATCGAACAATGCTACTAGTGTTCAAAGCATTACTTTTACTACTCGTACTGCTAGCACCGATGCAACAGTTTCATCGGTGGTATACACTGTTGATAATGTAGCCGAAACCATAACCAACGTACCCTCAAGCGAAACGCTTGCAACATTCAAATCAAACATCACTCCCGCAGCCGGTGCTACATTTGAGGTTTACGAGTCCGATGGTTCAACTGTAGCCACCGATTTACAAACCGGTTACAAGCTTACATGTACAGCAGAGGATGGAACTACAAAGAAAACATACATCATAACCCTTAACACTGCTGCCAGCAACGATGCTACCGTTAGCTCAACAGTATATACTGTTGATAATGTAGCCGAAACCATCACTAACGTTCCATGGAACGAAACCCTAGCAACATTCAAATCAAACATTACACCTGCAGCTGGTGCAACCTTTGAGGTTTACGAGTCCGATGGCACCACAGTTGCAACCGACCTCCAGTCCGGTTATAAGCTTACCTGTACAGCAGAGGATGGTACTACCACAAAAACATACACTATTACCTTAAACGCCCATATTACCGTTACCTCCCCCAACGGCGGTGAAACATTCTTTGCCGGTGACCAGGTAACCATTACCTGGACCTCGGCCAATATGGATTCCGAAACCCTTAAGTACGAGGCCTACGTTAGGGAAGGGCTTACTGCCAACTGGAGCTGGCTGGAACTTGCTTCCGCTATTCCCAACACCGGTTCACTGGATTTCACCATCCCTGCCGATGCCAAGTATGGCACCCAGTATAAGATTCGCCTTACCGGCAACACCAGCGGCGCAACCGATGAGAGCGATGCTACCTTTACAATTATTGCAACTCCCACAATTTTCGACATACAGAGTCAGCAAACCGGCGGCCTTTCAAACTGGGCTAACGATAGCGTTCGTATTGGCGGAATTGTAACCGCTGTTACATCAAACTCTAAAAACTACTACCTGCAAGCAGGAACAGGTGCGTTTAGTGGTATCTACGTGTACTACAACACCACCCATACCTACCAGGTAGGCGATAGCCTGATTGTAAAGGGTAAGGTGGTTGAATATAATAACCTTACCGAGTTAACCACCAGTAAGGCTGCTACCGTTGTGAACACCGGAAATACTTTACCTGCAGTTACATCGCTTACCACTTCGGCAGCCAACTCCGAGGACTACGAGAGCGTTCTCATTAAGGTAACCGGTGCAACCTGCACGGCATCCAATACAACCACTGGCAACTACACCGTAAACGATGGCTCGGGTGCGTTAGCAATCTTCAAATCGTTGTACGA
Source organism: Bacteroidota bacterium (assembly GCA_040752515.1). Taxonomy (GTDB): domain Bacteria; phylum Bacteroidota; class Bacteroidia; order Bacteroidales; family Tenuifilaceae; genus Tenuifilum. The sequence goes on from JBFMGQ010000029.1 coordinate 36,074, forward strand.
CCCGCAACTGCAACTTAACCGTAAGTACGATGTTACCGGTGTACTGGGCTGGTATAACACATCGAGCCTGTACCAGCTGTATCCACGCAGCGCAGCCGATATATACCTTTACGGTAACGATGCTACCCTATCGGACCTCAGGGTTGACGGCGTAACCGTAACCGGATTCAACCCCGCAACCCTAACCTATGATGTTGAGCTACCCTATGGTACCATAACTGTTCCAACCGTAACCTACACCCTGAACGATGCCAAGGCTACTGCCATCAAGACCGATGCAGCTGCGCTTCCGGGCTCAACCACCGTTGCGGTTACCGCTGAGGATGGCCTGGTTAGCCAAACCTATACCATTAACTTTACCATTGCAGCACCCAACACCGAGGCTAACATCCTAACCTATACCGTGGCAGGTGTTAATGCTACCATTGATAATGTTAACCACACCATTACCGCTACCGTTCCTTACACCACTAATATCACCAACCTGGTGGCCACCTTTACCCTATCCGATGGTGCTACCGCCAAGGTGGGCGCAGTGGATCAGGTTAGCGGCGTAACCGCCAACAACTTCACCAACCCGGTTACCTATACCGTTACCGCTCAGAATGGTACAACAACCCAGGATTGGGTGGTAACCATTACCAAGGCTGCCGAACCCAGCCACGAGGCCAATATCACTGCATACAGCATCAATGGTGTTAACGGTGTTATCAACTCTGGCGACCACACCATTAGCGTAACGCTGCCCTACGGCACCAATGTAACCAACCTGGTTGCCACATTTACCCTCTCAACTAATGCCACAGCCAAGGTGGGTGGTGTTGATCAGGTGAGCGGCACAACCCCTAACGACTTTACCAACCCCGTTATCTATACCGTAACCGCCGAGGATGGAACAAGCACTCAGGATTGGGTAGTAACAGTAACCGTTACCCCTGCCAGCAACGCAAAGGACATCACCTCGTTCACCATAAGCGGACAGGTATCGTCAACCATTGATGCCGTTGCCGGAACCGTAGCAGTGGTTATGCCCTACGGCACTAACGTTACTGCACTAACCCCAACCATTGAGGTATCGCAGTACGCAACCATCGATCCCGCCAGCGGCGTGGCTCAGGACTTCACTAACCCTGTTACCTACACAGTAACCGCTCAGGATAACAGCACCAAGGCATGGACTGTAACCGTAACGGTTCAGCCTGCCAGCAACGATGCAACAGTTAGCTCAACCGTTTACACCGTAAGCAATGTTGATGGTACTATTACTAATGTGCCATACAATGCCACACTTGCAACCTTTAAGTCAAATATTACACCTGCTGCCGGTGCAACCTTTGAGGTTTACCAAAGCGATGGCACAACCATAGCTACCGACCTTCAAACCGGGTACAAGCTGATTTGTACAGCTCAGGATGGTAGTACCACTAAGACCTACACAATCACTTTAAACCCTGCTCCTGCAACTCCAATAGTTTACGAACCATTTGATTATACTGTTGGTACTGCACTGCAAGGACAGGGTGGATGGACTGCACTTAATACTGGAGATGATCTTTTAATTACTACTGGTAATCTTTCCTATCCTGATCTAGCCCCGTCAACCGGTAATAAGCTATCGTTTGCTGGTAGTGGTATAGATGCGTATAATGAATTTAACGCCAGCGGAATCACTTCAGGAAAAGTTTACTACTCATTTATCCTTAAAGTGACCGATTTAACTGCTGCAACCGAAGTAAATGGTGGATATTTTATAGGTTTTGCCTATGACAATACTAACTTTGGTGCAACTGTTTGGACTAAACGTGTTGATGATAATAGCTACCAGATTGGTATTAACAGCAGAACCAACACAGCAAATACTGTGTTCACATCAAGTAGCTACGCTAAGGATGCAGAGGTATTCATTGTAGCATCGTATGAAGTAGTCGATGGTACTGGAAACGACGTAGCCAAAATATGGATTAATCCTGCTCCACAAGATTTTGGTGCCGCCAATGAGCCTGCATCAACTCTAAGCATTACCAATACAGGCGGAACTGATCTTACATCAGTGAAGAGAATTTTCATACGTCAGGATTCCGATACTGAGACACCTGCAATTGAACTCGATGAACTTAGAATTGGTGATACCTGGGCACAGGTTACACCAGCGGGAGCTCTTAGCAACGACGCCACCGTTACCTCAACGGTTTACACCGTTGACAGCAATGCCGGAACCATTACCAACGTTCCGCAAACCGAAACGCTGGCTAACTTTAAGGCTAACATCACTCCTGCAGCAGGTGCTACCTTTGAGGTTTACCAGGCCGACGGCACCACCGTTGCCACCGATCTGCAAACCGGCTACAAGCTGATCTGTACCGCCGAGGATGGAGTAACCAAGAAAACCTACACCATTACCCTGAACACCACCCTGAGCAGCGAGAAGGCTATTCTCAGCTACAGTATCAACGGTGTTAACGGTACAATTGATCCAGTTAACCACACCGTAACCCTTACCTTACCCTACGGCACCGATAGGAGCAACCTGGTTGCTACATTTACCCTATCAGCTGCTGCTACCGCTAAGGTTGGTGCAACCGTTCAGGTGAGCGGAACTACTTCCAACGACTTTACCAGCCCCGTAACCTACACCGTAACTGCCGAGGATGGTTCAACACAGGATTGGGTGGTAACCGTTAACCTAGCCGCTGCAAGCACTGAGAAGGATATCCTTACCTTCACCATTGCCGGTCAGGTATCGTCAACCATTGACGCTGTTGCTGGAACTGTAACCGTGGTTATGCCATTTGGCACCAACGTTACCAGCTTAACCCCAACCATTACCATATCGCAGTACGCTACCATCGACCCCGCCAGCGGCGTGGCTCAGGACTTCACTAACCCTGTTACCTACACAGTAACCGCTCAGGATAACAGCACCAAGACCTGGACTGTAACCGTTACCGTTCAGGATATTCCATTAACTAAGATTTACAGCATCCAGTACACCACCGATGCTAGCGGCGATTCACCGCTCAAGCTACAGCAGGTTCGTACCAAGGGTGTTGTAACTGCCGTTAAAACGGGTTCAACTTCCTTCAACATGTGGTTGCAGGATAGCGCTAAAGCCTGGAATGGAGTGTATGTTTACGGCGTAAACAACTCCCTTGGAACAATTGCTCAGGGCGATAGCGTTGAAGTTATTGGTACTGTTGATGAGTACAATAACCTTACCGAGATTAAGAGCGTAAGCTATCTGAACAAGATTAATAGCGGTAACACACTGCCAACCCCTGTTGATGTAACGCCTGCACAGGCAGCCAGCGAGGCATACGAGGGGGTTCTGGTTAAGCTCAACAACGTAGAGTGTACCGTAGCCGATGCAGGATATGGCGAGTTTACCGTTAGCGATGGAACAAACACCATTAATGTTGACGACTTCCTGTACAAGTATACCCCAACACAGGGTGCACGTTACAACATCACCGGTGTAATTGATTACAGCTTTGGTGCATTCAAGCTTCTGCCACGCAGCGCCAGCGATGTGGAAAGCGCCCAGGTTAAGTACACTGTTACCTTCACTGTTAAACGTTCCGATGGAACAACTGCAGTTGATGGTGCTACCATCACCGTTACCGGCCAGGGCAATGTGACCACCGATGCTAACGGGGTTGCCACCATGCAGCTACCCGATGGCAACTACAGTTACGTGATTGTTAAGTCAGGATTTGATACCAAGAACGGTAACTTCACTGTAAGTGGTGCAGACCTTGCTGTTAACATCACCCTGATACAAACTGGTATACCTGCTAACCCCATTGCTAAGCTAAGCGTTTACCCCAACCCGTTCACTGATCGTATCTACTTCACCGGAGCTGAGGTTACCCGTGTAACCATTACCTCGGTAATTGGTCAGGTAGTAATGGATCGTCAGGTTGAGAATACTGAATCGGTTGATGTTAGCTCACTTGACCGCGGTATTTACCTGGTACGCTTCTACAACAGTAATGGCGAATCGGTTCTCCGTAAACTAGTTAAGGAGTAACTTTAACGTAATTCATAAAGCTAAAGAACCCCGCTTAAGCGGGGTTTCTTTTTGGTTG
>JBFMGQ010000003.1:0-152986 GCA_040752515.1 Bacteroidota bacterium
CAGGGACAACTTCAACTATTGTTTTGAGGGGGGAGGTCTCTTTTTAGTAATGAATTTTAATATCTGATTATCATGCATTTATTGGCGCAGGACTCAATATTTGCATTTTAGTCGGACAATAGTGATAAAAAATAGTATTTACTCACGCAAAGTTTAAAATATCGCAAATCCTGTGCTTCCATTGGAACGGGCAAAGGCACGGAACATCCCCGTGGTATTCATCATCATACAAACATTTCCTAAACGGTCAACGGCAATTACTCCGCCACGGCCACCAGCACTGAGTAATTTGCCCATAACTACTTTTTCCACTGCAGCGTTCAATGAAAGGTTTTGGTACTCCATGAGTGCCGAAATATCGTGGGCTACAGTGTATCGAATAAAATATTCGCCATGGCCGGTTGCCGATACGGCACAGGTAGAGTTATTGGCATAGGTTCCAGCACCAATAATTGGTGCATCACCTACTCGCCCCCATCGCTTATTGGTCATTCCGCCTGTAGAAGTTGCTGCTGCCAAATTGCCATGCACATCGAGTGCAACACAACCCACAGTACCCATCTTTTCCTTTGAAAGCGCTCGTTGCAGGTCGTTCCAACGGTGGGGTGTATAAAAGTATGAGCTGTCAACCAGTTCGATACTATTTTCTTTAGCAAACTCCGATGCACCTTTACCTGTAAGCATTACGTGAGGGGAATTCTCCATGACCTTGCGGGCGAGCGAAATGGGATTTTTAACATTGGATACACCCGCAACCGCACCTGCACTGAGGGTTTTACCATCCATAATGGCAGCATCAAGTTCGTTCCGTCCTTCATGGGTGAAAACAGCCCCTTTCCCGGCATTAAACAAAGGGCAATCCTCAAGGTAGCGAACTACCTGTTCAACGGCATCAAAGCTTGTTCCCCCCGATTTCAATATTTCAACCCCAATGCTAAGGGCTTTGTTCATTTCCCGCTCATACTCATTAAGTTGCTCCGTTGTGAAATTTTCAGGCTTCATATTTCCGGCACCGCCGTGCACAGCAATGCTCCATGTTTGAGAAAAGCCATTGCTTAGGCTGAAACCTAAAACAAGCAAAATGATGTAAAATTTATTACGCATAGCTTGGTTTATTATACGTTCATATTTATTAGGTTTGCAAGTTAAATCATTTGAAGAAATGAAAAAACATTTAACTTTCAGTTTAAAGTACTTCGTGTTTTGGATTTTACTAATGGCTATCTATCGTATAGCCTTCATCTTTTACCAATTTGAAAACCTTGAATCGTTAAAGTTTAACGAGTTGGTAAATATTTTAATACGAGGAGCATGGATGGATACATCGCTTACAGGTTATTTTGTTTTACTAACCTTGCTGCTGCAAGCCATGCTTTTTTTCGTTTCACCAAAGGTGTTAAGCAAACTGTTCAGTGCCATAGCACTAATACTCTTATTCATAGTAAACATTGTGGTAATAAGCGATATGGAGCTTTACCGCAACTGGGGTTTCCGCATCGATGCCACACCTTTACTATACCTAAAAACCCCCAAGGAAGCCATGGCATCGGTTAAAACACCAATGCTAATACTTTTCATTGTATTACTTGCAGCAATTACCTACCTAACTCACCTTGCATACCGTAAATATGTGGCAAGGGGGTTTGAGCAAGCCAAACCCCTTAAATGGTGGCATAGCCCCATCATGCTTTTCGTTGCAGCAACCATGATAATCCCAATCCGTGGTGGATTTGGGATTGCCCCCATGAACCCCGGCAAGGTTTACTTCAGCCAGAAAAGTTTCTGTAACCATGCAGCCCTCAACCCTGTTTGGAATATGATGTATTCCGTTAGTAAAAGCAGCTCCATGAATAAAACATACATGGTTGAGATTGATAAAGATATAGCCCACCAGCGCTTTGCTAAACTCATGCAAACCGATAGCACAATCCATGTTTTAAATACCAATAAACCCAATATAGTTATCATTTTACTGGAAAGTTTTGGCGCAAAGCTGGTTGGTTCCCTCGGAGGAGTCCCCAACGTTACCCCAAACCTAAACCGTTTATCAACCCAAGGCATACTATTCAATCGCGCAACTGCCAGTGGCGATAGAAGCGATAAAGGAATTATAGCGGTATTGGCAGGCTTCCCAGCCCAACCCACCCAATCGGTAATCAAATACCCTACAAAATCGCATAAGTTGGCCACCATAAGCGGAACGCTATACGGGCAAGGCTATAATACAGCCTTTTACTATGGTGGCGACCCGGATTTTGCCAATATTCGCTCGTTTCTTTACCATGCTAAGTTTCAAAGGTTGATAACCCAAGACGACTTCCCAAAGAGTTACCGTAACTCCAAGTGGGGCGTTCACGACGAACATGTTTTTAATTACCTACTTAACGATATCGATTCGGCCAAAGCACCATTCTTTAAAATGTTTTTCACCCTCAGCAGTCATGAGCCCTTTGAAATTCCTGCCAAACCCAAGTTCAAAGGCAAAAGTGAGGCAGAGCAATTCCTTAGCTCAGCATACTATACCGATAGCTGCCTCGGCGACTTTTTGGCTAAGGCACAACAAAGGGAATGGTTCAAAAACACTTTAATCGTTCTAATTGCCGACCACGGTCACCGACATCCCGCAAACTATCCCAATTACGAACCTCTAAAATATGGCATTCCCATGATATGGCTAGGCGGTGCCGTTAAACAACCCATGGTTGTAAACACCACCTGTTCACAAATCGATTTAGCCGCAACGCTTTTAGCTCAGCTAAATTTACCCTATAGGCAATTCCCCCTATCAAAAAATATTCTTTCGGATAAGGTAACACCATTTGCCTACTTTGCATTCAACGAGGGCTTTGGTTATGTGAACCAAACCGACACCATTGTTTACGATCTTGTGGGGAAAAAATACATTAAGCAAGCCGGGCAGAATATCCCCGAAACCAAAAACGATGCCTGGGCTTTCTTCAATGCATACCAGGAAGTGTTTAATGGTCTATAAAGGAGTTTAATAGTCTAATAAAGAAGCCAGACCGTTGGGTCTGGCTTCGAAAACACTTATCAACTTATCTATTTAAACTCAGCGGCAATACGCTTAGCCAGCTCGTCAAACTCTTCGGGGGTTAGTTTAAGTTTTGGTTTATGAAAATCGATATCGGACTCTTTATTCAGGGGCACTAAGTGAATATGGGCGTGGGGTACCTCAAGCCCAAGAACAGCAACGCCAATTCGCTTGCAGGGCACAACCTTTTCGATTGCTTTAGCCACACGTTGGGCAAAAAGGGTAAGCCCGGCAAGGGTTTCGGGATCAAGATCGAAAAGGTAATCAACCTCAACCTTGGGAATTACCAGGGTGTGGCCCTTAGCCAATGGATTGATATCGAGGAATGCATAAAATCTATCATCCTCAGCAACCTTATACGAAGGTATTTCGCCATTAACTATCAGGCTGAATATTGAAGCCATAGCGGAATGTTTTAAAGTGATATTCCTAAAATCTCGAATTGCATTAACCCTGATGGTACCTGAACATTCACCACATCGCCAACCTTTTTGCCAATAAGTGCTTTAGCAATAGGAGTTGTGATGGAAAGTTTGTTTTCCTTGATGTTCGCTTCGGATTCTGCCACAAGGGTATATTCAACCACCGCATTGGTTTTAAGGTTTTTAAGTTTTACCTTGTTCAGAATCTGAACCTGGTCGGTATCAATCTTTGACTCATCAATAATGCGAGCATTGGCAATTAAATCCTCAAGTTTTGAGATTCGCAGCTCAAGCATACCCTGAGCTTCCTTAGCGGCATCGTATTCGGCATTTTCCGAAAGGTCGCCCTTGTCGCGCGCTTCGGCAATCATCCTTGAAATTGCTGGGCGCTCAACGGTTTTAAGGTGCTCAAGTTCTTTACGTAACTTCTGGAGCCCTTCCTCTGTTAAATAGGTTGTTTTACTCATTTTACCTCCTAAATATGAAATAAAAAAGAATCCCGACAGGGAATCGGAACTCTTTGATGCAAAGATATAAAAAATTTAATTCAAATGCACCACTAAAAGTTACAGCTAAAAATATTTTGGTCGAATAATCTCAGCGTAAATAATAGCTTTCATGGGATCAAAATCGGCCAAGAATGGTTCGATTGGCTCTTCCTCCTTATTGTGCACAAATTCCTCGGTTTCCGGGGCGGTCATATCAACCGCTTGCATGCTTGCGGTGAACGAATCCTGGTAGGAATAATCGCCAATTGGCCCTTCAACTTTCGACTCGGCAATGTCAACTGGAGTATACTCTACCGGTGCGGCCACATCAAGAGGCTTCTGATCCAGAACTGGATAAAGCTCCTCCTCGGTTAACGGTTTATCAATCGGTTCCTTTTCGTATTCAACTTCCTTGACCAAAACGTTGCCTTCTGTTTCTCTTTTGTAATCATATACGTACTCTTCCTCTTGGTCAACATTACTTGTCCCCGATGGTTTCTCATCTGCATCAACAATTACTTCCTGCCCGAGCAACTCCTGCAGTTTTTTGGCAATTGGATCATCATCAACAGGAAGAGTGGTTTGCGCTTGCCGCTTTTGCTCCGCTGCCTGTTTCTTTTTTTTATTGGCAACTGCATTTAGAACAGCCAAACCAATTGCTATTAGAATGTATATAAAATCGCCAGCGTCCATATTCAACTTTTTTTCTATTTATATTTCCAAAAACGTAGCCTCTGTCTTAAATTTCGCTTGGGTCTGTTTTTCTCTGCCTCTTTTTGCGATGCTTTCATCCTTTCCTGAACTTCGGCTGGTTGATTTTTGACATGCCTATCAACCAGTTTTTTTTCTGCTTTTGCAGCCTCTCTTTCCCTTTTTACCGATTTGGCTTTGGCTCGTCGGGTTATCCTTTCGGTTTTCCGGTTGTGCCAATAAGCAATCCACGCCCTTCGGACCTCTTCGCGCTTTACCTGCCACTTGCTTCGCCCTGGGGTTGCAGGAACAGGCGAAGGGGCTAACTGTTTACCGCAACTGGTCAGAATTAAAAGAACAATAAGCGCAAACCGTATCTTTTTTATACTTTTGTCCAAGATACAAATTTAGTTTTCCTAATGCAAACAAAGATAATCTATATTTTGCTTTTTTCAAGCCTATTTTTTGCCAATACGGCTTGCGACGATAACATAGACGATATAATTCCCGATGTTCCTGTGAACATTGAGTTTAACCTAAAAGAGCCTCAATTTAGCAATCTCAACGTTGTAATGGGTGCCGTTAAAATTGACGGCTATGGCTACAAGAACAATGGCGTAATTGTTTTCAGGCTCAGCGATAACGAGATTTTAGCTTTCGATGCCACCTGTCCAAAGCATATCGACATTAATGCATCGGTAACCCTCGATGCAAATGGATCGGGAACTGCTACCTGCCCGCACTGTGGTACCGTTTACTACCTCGTAAACTATGGTTACCCCAAAGAGGGCTATCCATTAAAAAGATATCAGGTACTCCGTAGTGGGGATTATGTAAGGATATACAACTAAAATTTACTTTACCACTAAGCTATCGTCAATCATTCGGGTATTATACTGCTGAATAATAGCTTTAAGCCTACGCTGCATTTCCATTTCCCTCTCGGGCATTTGACCCTGAAGATTTTTGGTAAGCATCACATCTTCCTTATAATTATACAAGCCTAAAGTTTTTGAACCGTCAAAAATCAAAACATAGTCATCAACATAAAGCTGGTAGCAATTGTTGGTGTAGTTAACCACAAATGGTTTCTCCCTGGAATCGAAAAGATTACGACCAAAGGCAATATAGGGTTTGCTGTAGCTGAGGTAACCCAATACTGAAGGCATAATATCGATTTGTTGCGCAAGTTCATCCTTACAGCCTTCAAGGCTGTTATCGGGGCGAAAAAACACAACAGGTACTGCGAACGCTCCAACACTTGTCTGATATTCAGGGTAATAGGTTTGATTGCTGTGATCGGCCGTAATAACAAAAAGGGTATTGGGGTACCAATCCATTTTTGAAACAGTTTCGAAAAAGCGCTTCAACGAGTAATCGGTATAGGCAACGCACTGATGAATGGGTAATGTTCCCTTTGGGAATTTTCCCTCGTAGCGATCAGGGACTTTAAAGGGATGATGCGACGAAACGGAGAATATTGCCGCACAAAATGGCTGTTTGAAGCCGTTTAGGGTTTGCGCAAAGAACTGGAAAAACTCCTCGTCCCAAACTCCCCACATACCATCGAAATGGGCAGGATTGGGGTACTCGTTCATGCCGTAGTATTCCTCAAATCCGGCCACATTGGCAAAGGCCTGAAATCCCATGGATCCATTGGGGGCACCGTGAAAGAAGGCAGTATGGTAACCCTCAGCACGAAGTACTGAGGCTATGCTGTTTATCTTATTGGTTGAGTAACTTGTTAAAAAGTAGGGCTCTACAAACATGGGTATGCTGGCCAACACCGACGGCATTGCATCGATAGACTTACGGCCATTTCCATAGGAATACCTATACCATAGCGAATGGTTAATCAGTGAATCGAGGAATGGCGTAAACCCCGTATAGCCAAACTTTTCCCTCAAGTGCTTATTGTACGCTCCAATGTACTCCCTACCAAAACTCTCGAGAATAAAAATAACAACATTCATTCGTTTAAGTGAATCGGTAACCTGAGGTTTATGTATGGGTGAGTAAGCGGCATCAAGTTCCCCGGGTGTCTTATAGTAATCAACCTTAACCAACGATTTTTTCCCAAGGGTACGGTATATGGCAAAAGGGGTATTGAGCACAATGGCAGCCTCAAGAGGTTCGCTAACAAACTGTCCGGCATTACTTAGGGTGATTGGGCGGGTACTATGGCGAAAACCGCCACGCATACCACCCACCATGAGGGTTGCAAAAACCAGTAAAAGTACAAATCCATTAACGCCGTAAACCAAATGGTAACGGAATCCTTTTCCCTTTTGTATTGGGCGAACCCTCCCGTATAGCAGAACAAGTAATACGGTAAGGGCTATCCAAATGAGAAAAACATACCAGTAATCGGTAATAAATTTAGGAATAAGTGAGCCAAAATTGGTTTCGTGCTTAAACTCGTCGAAAACCGTGGCGGTTGTTCGGCGCAAGGTGAACCTGAAGTAGATAAAATCGGCACAATTGGCACCAATAGCAATGCTATTTGTAACAACAAACAAGTACTTTAGTACATTTTGGTACCAGGTATTATACCTAAAGGTAAAAGGCAAAAGAAATAAAACGATGTACAAGATATTGGTATAGATCAGGGCACTGGTATCGAACCATAGGCCTCCAGCCAGAATTCGCAAGAAACCTGCTGCGGAAAGGCTGGCAAAGAAATCGGTATTAAACAGGTAGAATAGTATCCTACAAACCGTGAAGATAAGCAATAGCAGGGTAAAACGCCAAATCAACATTAAGTAGATATTCCCTTTAATGGGGATATCGGAAAAGTATGCCCGAAACTCCTTAATCATGGTTAATTTGATTTATTTACGACCTGCAAAGTTAACATTATATTAACACACGGTTAACATGCACGCAGCAAATCAACCTGGAGTCAAACCCCAGTAAATGAAAAACCCGGCCTTAGCCGGGTAAATTGGAGTGCAGCTATTAACTACTTTGTGAGCTCACTTAGCTTAGTAAAATGCTCATCGATAGCTTTGAGGGCATCCTTTTGGATTTCGCGGTAGTGAGCCTTAACAACCTTACGATCGCCCTTATTGGCCGGATGCTTAATCCGATGGATTAAATCGAAACGAGTATCGAGTATCGACTGGATGATGGCAATAGCGTCGTCGCGCTTTTTATCGCCATTAATTAACATGTAGGTATAGCAATCGCTAATAACCTCGCTCACTAAGTAATCGATATCCTTTTTAAGATCTCTTTTGCTTGCCATAATTGCTGATTTTTATTTATCTGTTTGCAAAGGTAATACTTTTTGTGGTCTTGCCAACATTGCGATTTCTAAACCATATCGGTAGCCACGCCATCGTCGTCGGTTGTTGCGGGTTTCACAACGGATTTATTCTTCCAGTTCCCAAGCCTATAGTATAAAGTTGATGCTACCGCACCCATTAGCCAACCTACTGGGATAGACCACCAAATACCGGCCTCGCCCATACCAAAGGTTCTGCTAAGCAAATATGCCAATGGGATGCGCACAATCCATAGCGACAGTAAGGTGATATACATCGGTATAATAGCAGCCCCAGCCCCTCGCAGCAAACCATTAATGCAAAACATCACTGCAAAAGCCACATAAAAAATGCTAACAATCATAAGGTAATGGTAACCAATATCCACAACCTTTGGGTTAGTGGTAAAAACAACCATCATTTTATCGCCCCAAATAAGTATGATTGTGCTGATAATAATGCTGAACGCTACCGACATTTTGATGGTAGCCCACAGGCCACGCTTTACCCTGTCGATTTTGTTTGCGCCAATGTTCTGCCCCACAAACCCCGAAAGCGATGCGGAAAAGTTCATGATTGGTATTACCGCCAACGAGTCGATTCGGCTGGCAGCTGAGAAACCGGCTATAACCTCGGTTCCAAAAGTGTTAACTATGCCCATTAATGCCATACCACCCAATGCAACCAGTGTTTGCTGAATACCGGTAGGCAACCCAATACTAACACTTTGCTTAAAGATATCCCAATCGAACACCAGGCGATTAAAGGTTATTCGCAGCATGTGCCTGAGCCTTTCGAGGTAAATAATGGCAATAACAAACGAAAAAGCCTGTGCAATTACTGTAGCCCATGCAGCGCCAGCAATACCCCATTTGAACCCAAGTACAAAAAGGATATCGAGGAAAATATTTAGAAAGGTTGAAATGATAAGAAAGTAAAGAGGTGTTTTGGAATCGCCAACGCCCCGTAAGATACTCGACACAGAGTTAAACCCAAACATCAAAACCAAACCATACATGTAGATATCGAGGTAGGTTTTAGCCATAGGCAATATTTCCTCGGGCAAACGCATCAGCCTAAAAATGTATTCGCCGCTCAGTAAACCAACGATGGTTATTACTATTCCTGCAAAAAAGAGGAAAATGTAAGTGGTATCGGCTGCCCGTTTCACCTTATCGTAATCCTTGGCACCAAAATATTGCGAGATTACAACCGACGACCCAATGCCAATTCCAATAATGAGAGCAATAACCATAAAGATAATAGGAAACGAGGCTCCAACGGCAGCCAATGCCTTATCGCCAAGGTAACGCCCTACAATAATGCTGTCCACAACATTGTAAAGTTGCTGGAATATATTTCCGATTAGCATTGGCAGCGCAAACCGGAAAATGTGTTTGGCCTCGTTGCCGGTGGTAAAATCTTTCATGGCTGGCAAAATGCTACGCAAAGTAGGTTAAAAAAAATGAGAACTACAAAAGCAGTGTTTAGTGTTTAGTGTTTGGTGTTTAGTGCAATTGGTATTGTTTTTAACCACGATTAGTAATTCTATAAATCAGGGTTAATGAAAAAAAAACATTGATGAAATTACAAAGGAGCCGGACCTAATTGTCCGGCTCAAGCATCAATGAATAAAGGTATTACTTCGCTGGCTTAAGCTCTACCGTAAAATGCCTCATAATTGGGGCTTCCCAAACAATCTCCAATCCTGTGGTAATTTGGTGACGGCGATCAAATACATTCTTAAGGGCTACGGCCACAACATCCATGTGATTGTTGGTGTAGGTACGGCGGGGTATAGCAAGACGAAGGAGTTCGAGTTTAGGATATCGGTTTTCTCGGGTTTCCGGGTCACGATCAGCAAGCAACGTGCCAATCTCAACGCCACGGACACCAGCCTCAAGGTAAAGTTCAATGGCAAGAGTTTGAGCCCTGTACTGCTCGCGGGGAATATTGGGCAGCACCTTGTTGGCATCAACAAAAATGGCATGACCACCGGCAGGTTTTTGGTATGGAATACCAAACTCATCGAGGCGCTTGCCAAGGTACTCAACCTGTTTGATGCGGGTTTCCAAGTAATCGAACTCGGTTCCCTCGTCAAGGCCAACGGCAAGGGCATTCATATCGCGCCCCGACATACCACCGTAGGTAACATATCCCTCAAACATGATATTAAACTTTGAGCACTGACGCCAAAGCTCCTGGTCGCGCATGGCAATAAAGCCTCCAATATTAACAATGGCATCCTTCTTGCTGCTCATGGTCATGGCATCGGCATATGAGAACATCTCCTTTACAATCTCCTTGATTGATTTATGGGCATAGCCCTCCTCGCGGGTTTTGATAAAGTATGCGTTTTCGGCAAAACGTGCGGAATCAAAAACCAAAAGCTTACCGTAACGATTGCATACCTCCCTTACCTCACGTAGGTTTTTCATTGAAACCGGCTGACCTCCTGCCGTATTGTTGGTAATGGTTACAATCACAAAGGGAACCTTATCGGCATGTTTCTTGAGAAAATCGTCGAGCTTTTGGAGATCGACATTACCCTTGAAGGGGTGTATAAGCTCTGTATCGGCAGCTTCGTCAATAGTGCAATCCACCGCATGGGCATGGCGAAACTCAATATGCCCCTTGGTGGTATCGAAATGCGAATTACCGGGAATATAGTCGCCCTCCTTAACCAGCACCGAGAACAAAACGTTTTCGGCAGCGCGCCCCTGATGGGTTGGCATCACATAATCGAAACCAAGTATGTTTTTGATGGCATTCTTGAGGTTAAAGTACGACGAAGCGCCAGCATAGCTCTCATCGCCAAGCATAATGGCGCTCCATTGGCGATCGCTCATGGCACCGGTTCCGGAATCGGTCAGTAAATCGATGTAAACCTGTTCGCTACGCAGGTTAAATAGGTTGTACTTTGCTTCCTTAATCCATTGCTCACGTTCCTGACGTGTGCTACGACGAATGGGTTCAACCATCTTAATCTTATACGATTCGGCAAATGGTAGTTCCATACTTTAATATTTTGATTGTTAAACAGATATCTATTTAAAAAAATGGTAAAACCTTCACTTGAAGTGAAAAATAAGAATAGGCCAGTATGGCACAGCGAAAATTAAAACCTATCGCGGTTCTTGATATTCAGAAACACGTACTTTGCAGCAAACTTGAGGTGTATGTTTTCCTTAAATATCAACATTGCAGGATAACAGGTAATGCAAAAATAAAAAATTCTGCTAATCGAAAACGATTTCAGAACAAAAAGGGAGGTATTGCCCCCATAAATAATTTATTGGGGTAACTATCAGAAGAAAATAAACATGGCCAGAACTGGCACGATAAGCCCTGCCGCAACCAGTATAGCCCCACGACGTGTAATTCCATTTTTGCCCTTTATGAGGAATAGCCCGGTTAAAGTGATAATTATTAAGCCTAATGCAAAGATATCGCTGAACCAAGTCCACCATGCTTTTGGCCTGTTACGATGCATCATGTTCAGCTGGTATAGCACTGGGCGGCGAATGCTGTTCTCAATTAAGGCTGTTTGTGCATTAAGATTAACCGTAGCCGTTCCATTTTTAAAGAAAACCTTAAGGGTTGCAGAATCGGGATAGTAGTGCGACCTAATTTCATTCTCGCCGTAGGCGCTGAAAACGCTTAAAAGCAGCTGATCGGTCACCTGGGATGAATCCTTAGGAATATCAACACTAACAGTTTTAATATCGATATAGTAGTAAGGATTTAGCTGATGGCCATGGTTTAAAAGTATTCCGGTTACAGCATACAGTAAAACCATTCCGGCAAAAAAGTAACTAAAATCCCTGTGGATTACGCGTAAAAATTTTGAAAGGGTCATATCTACCTAACTTTAATATTTTGGCATGCAATATAGTATAGTTCACCGGGATGATGAGCCGACTCGACCTCACAAATTTCATTCGACCTCTCTACCCTCTTGAAAACACCGGTAACCAAAACCTTGGAGCCTTTAATGGATATATCGAACTCCGGAATGGTTTCCGATGCAGATACACGTAACTTCATATCGGGTGAATTTCCCATTAGCGTTAGCCTCTTGCCAGTATGAACACAAACATGCTCAACAATGCCACTCACGCGAACCATCTTATCTTCGTAGTTCTTAGCATTTAAAATCAACGAATCAAGCGAAACCTCAAAAATTGCTAGATCAGCCTGCCGACCATCGGAATTAGCATTTTTGGTGTTACCGGAACAACCAAAAATAAGCAGTGCCATACCTATAAGTAAAAACTTTGTTTTCATTACAGCGAATATGTTAAAATGGAGATAATATTGAAAATGGCGAACAGAACACTAGCCATGCCATTGGTAGTGGCAAAAGCCATATTTACCTTGGAGATATCGGTTGGTCGAACAAGGTAATGCTGGTAAACCATTAATAATATAAAAAGAAGCGCGCCAATCCAATAGAAAAAATTAAAGCTAGCCAATACTCCAATGGCTATCACAATTAACGCGCTAACAAAATGCAAAGCTAAAGCAATGGCTAGCGCCCAACGAGCACCAACAGCAGCAGGAATTGAATGCAATTTGGAATTCCGATCGAATTCCTCATCCTGAAGCGCATAGATAATATCAAAGCCTGCCACCCAAAAAAGGACTACCACCGAGTATAGAATTGGAACAAGGCTGAATTGTCCGGTAACCGAAAGGTAAGCACCAATAGGAGCAAGCGAGAGACCAAGCCCTAAAACAAGGTGGCTAAACACTGTAAACCGCTTGGTGTAACTGTAAAAAAGCACTACCCCCAATGCAATAGGTGATAAGAAAAACACCAGTGGGTTAATAAAATAGGTAGTTAAGATGAAAAGAATTGCATTGGCAATGGTGAAAGCCAGTACCGATTTAGGTGAAATAATACCCCGCGGTATCTCACGTCCGCTAGTACGAGGGTTTAACCTATCGAAATGCCTGTCAACCAACCTATTGAAACTCATGGCTGCATTGCGGGCAAAAATCATGCAAAGTATAACTTTAAGAAAAAGCCACCAATCGGGTGTTAAAGGCAACTTGTAGTAAGCAAAAAAGTACCCAATAAAGGCAAAAGGCATGGCAAATATTGTATGGCTAAATTTCACCAAAGAGAGGTAGTTTTTCACTTTAAAAAACATAACCATATAAATTATTCAGGGCTATAAAAGTAGCCATTTTTTGGAATATTGCTATATTAGCAACAGCAAAATGAGATGAAACATTTACTCCTTATATTTTGGCTTACAATAATCATAACAGGTTTAGCGCTACCCGCTCTAAGCCAAGGAGATTCTATTACCCAAGAGGTTGTAGTAAAGGGTAGTTCAAAAGCTGCCGACCTGATTGTTCAAGGTAAAGCCATACTAAAAAGTAACCCCGACCGCTGTCTCGATATTGGCCTTCAGGCCTTGGTAACAGCAAAAAAGGATGGCGATTCATTTGCCGAAGCCATGGCTTTAGATTTGCTTGCCGAAGCCAACTATAATCTTGGCGAATTTGAAACCTCGCTCCGTTACTTTAGCCGTGCTGCAAACCTCTATAATTCAATGAACAAAACTGAGTTTGCTGCAAAATCGTTACTTGGTATGGCCAAGGTATATGAGGCAACCCAAAACATCGATTTAGCAATACAACAACTTGAAACGGGTATTAAAACGTTAAAAAACATTCGCGATAAAAGCGTTTACCATGAAATACTTCTTAAGCTTGGAAACCTCCATTTAATCCAAAAAAACTTCAAGCTAGCCAAACAGTACGGTATCGAAGCATTAAACCTGCTAACCTCCCAAGCGGTAAATGTTTATAATAAAAATAAAACACTTATTGATGTTTACACCTTGCTGGGTCAAGCTACAAAAAATTCTGGTGATTTAAAAACCAGCCTCGATTACTTTAAGAGGGTGAGCGAAATAGCAATAAAACAATCCGATACCGTTTCGTACAGCAACTCTTTGAACGAAATTGGAGTAGTTTTTATGCTTACACAAAAGTACGATAGCGCTTTCCAGTACTTTAATTTAGCATACACCATTAGTCTAAACGCCTCCGATACAATTGGCATAACTCAGAGCCTTCAAGGATTAGGCGATTACTACTTTGAAAAAGGGAACTACAATCAGGCCATTAACTACTACACCCAATGCCACAACTTGGCTGCAAGGCATAACGATATAGCAACTTCAATAGCCGCTTTGGTTAACATCTCACGTTGTCATTTTCAGCTCGACGATTACCCCACTTCGTCGCGCTACTTGAACCAGGCGCTGAGCATTGCCCAAAAAAATAACCTCACATCGTCCAAGGCCGATGTTTACCGATACCTCTCGGTAATTAATGAAGCTCAAGGACGATATAAGGATGCCCTTGACTACCACAAGATGTGGGTTGAACTTCGCGACTCACTTCAGTACGAAGAAACCGGACAGCGGCTTGCAAAGCTGCAAATACTTTACGAAATATCGCAAAAAGAAAAAGAAAATGAGATTTTGAAGCAAAACTCCGAAATCCAAAAGCTCCAGATAGTCAAGTCGAAATACCAAATGCGTTTCCTTATATCGATGCTAATTGTAGTTGCAATTGCGCTCTCACTTCTTGTTGTACTTTTCCGCAACAAGCAGAAAGAGATAGCCAAGCAAAAGGAAACCGAACAACGAATTACTGAGATTAACCGCGAGCTAGAACGCCGAATGATTGAGGAGATTAAGAAACAGGAAAAGCAACAGCAACTCCTATCACAAAAGTCGAAACTCGAATCGTTAGGTACGCTTGCAGCAGGTATTGCTCACGAAATCAATCAGCCACTTGGAGGTATTTCCATGGGGCTCGACAATATCCTCATGCGAATTCAGGATAAGAATTGTAACGAAGAATACCTGAAAGAAAAATTGAACTCGCTATTTGAAAACGTTGAGCGCATTAAAAAGATTATCGATCATATCCGTTACTTTTCTCGAACCCAAAAACCCGTTACATTTTCATCGGTTAACCTAAACGATGTTGTGAAAAGCGCGCTTTTCATGGTATCGGCTCAATTTGAGAATCATGGTGTAACCATTGAAACCGCGCTCGACGAAAACCTGCCCCACATTACTGCCGACAAGTATAAGCTTGAGCAGGTTTTGCTTAACCTGCTCTCCAACACCAAGTATGCTGTTGATGAAAAAGAGAAGAAAGGTAACGACAGTGCTTACCGAAAAAAGATTAAAATTAGCACCCACAAAGACGAGCAGAACGTTTACCTTAGCGTATGGGATAATGGAACCGGCATACCCCAAAAGATAATAGAAAAAATCTTTGACCCATTCTTTACCACCAAGAGCGAAGATAAAGGAACTGGTTTAGGTTTATCCATCTCCTATGGATTTATCAAAGACCTTTTAGGCGATATTCGTGTTGAAAGTGAGCCAAATGAGTACACCCTTTTTGAAATATCAATTCCTAGAGAATAGTTGTTCCAAACCAATTGAAAAATGATGAAAGAGATTAGCATTTTGGTTCTCGACGACGAAAAAGTTTTTCGTAAAGAGATTAAGGAGTTTCTCGATGGCGAGGGCTTTACCGTACTAACCGCCGAGCGGCCATCGGAAGCATTCAACATCCTCAGTGAGAACCGAATCGACATACTAATACTCGACCTCCGCCTACCTGAAATGGACGGCTTACAGGTGCTGTCCAAGGTTAAGGAAGAGTACCCAGACATTGAGGTTATAATGATAACTGGCCATGGCGATATGGATGCCGTAATAAACGCCATGCGCCTTGGCGCTGTTGAGTTTTTCCCAAAACCCTTCAGGTTGCTCGATATGCGAGCTGCCATACAGCGAACTAAGCGCTATATCACCCTAAACGAGCAGCTAAAGGAAATAAGCCAGACCTACTCCCTGGTGTCAAAGGATTTGATTGAAAGCATTGGTACCGAAATCATAGGGAACTCCTTTGGAATTAGGCAGGTGGTTGACCTAATGGGCAAGGTGGCAAAAACCGATAACACATCGGTGTTAATCACAGGCGAAAGCGGAACCGGTAAGGAGCTTGTTGCACGTGGGATTCACTACCTTAGCTCCAGAAAGAAATCGTATTTCTACGCCGTAAACTGTTCAGCAATACCCGATACCCTTTTCGAGAGCGAGTTTTTTGGTCACAAAAAAGGTTCTTTTACAGGGGCTAACGAAGATAAAGCCGGATGGTTCGAAGTGGCTAATGGCGGCACACTTTTCCTGGACGAGGTGGTTGAAATGCAGCCAGCCATGCAAAGTAAACTCCTTCGTGTGCTGGAAGACCGAAAAATCCGCAGAATAGGTTCAAGTGTCGACATACCAGTTGACGTACGAATTATTGCTGCCACAAATCAGGATATCAACAAGTTGATGGACGAAGGCAAGTTCCGCAGCGACCTATACTACCGCTTAAATTCGTTTCAAATCCACATACCGCCACTCCGCGAGCGGAAGGAAGATATTCCTATACTTTTCGATTATTACGTTAAGCATATATCAACCCGAATGGGGAAAAAGATAACCCAGGTTGACCCTACCATTGTGAAGGCCATGATGAACTACAACTTTCCTGGTAACATCAGGGAAATGCGCAACATGGTTGAACGAGCTATAATTCTCTCCGAGGGTGGCAGGTTAACCATGAAAAATTTCACCGGTTTAATTGCTCCTGCCGATAGCACCTCAACAACCGGTATAATAGGTGAGGATATATTTGACCTCGACCTTATTGAAAAGATTGTTATTATGAAAGCGCTTGAACGCACTGGCTACAAGAAAACCGAAGCAGCACAGCTGCTGAACATAACCCGACAGGCGCTCGACCGTAGGCTGGAAAAATACGATATCAATTTATAGCGTTTGCCAACCCAGTATTTCCTTATAAATATTGTAGTTTTCCTGGTCAAAGCATACAAATACCACCCTTTCGGGTAAACGATTTTTGGCAGTGAATTCCTCTACTGCCCTAATGGCTATCTGTGCAGCCGATTGCTTAGGAAAATGGTAAACACCAGTGCTGATGTTAGGAAAAGCAATGCTTTTAAGCCCATGTTTTTGGGCAAGTTTTAAGCTGTTAACGTATGCATTGCGCAACAGCACTGTTTCGTTATGTTGACCACCACGCCATACAGGGCCTACGGTGTGGATTACATGCCTGGCTTTGAGGTTGTAACCCTTAGTAATTCGGGCTTCGCCAGTAGGACATCCGCCAATGGTTCGGCACTCCTCAAGTAGCTGGGGACCGGCGGCGCGATGAATAGCTCCATCAACACCACCGCCACCCAATAACGACTCATTAGCTGCATTTACAATGGCATCAACATCCATTTGGGTTATATCGCCTAATACTAATTCAATGGTGGCCATGTCCATAACTTATCGAAGTTGTGCACCCAACTCCTTGACGTAAACATCTATCAGGCGCTTCATCGTCTTATCGATTTGTTCATCGGTAAGGGTTTTGGCTTCATCCTGGAGAATGTAACTGATTGCATACGATTTTTTCCCTTCGGGAATGTTCTTGCCCTGGTAAACATCAAAAAGGTTTACGCTTTTTAGCAGTTTCCGTTCGGTTTCAAAGGCCAACTTTCGGATTTGCTCATACTTAACTGTTGAATCGATAAGCAAAGCTAAATCGCGGCGAACCTCCGGGAATTTTGGCAACTCCTGGTACTGTATCTTAGTGCCTGCAAGCATCTCCATTAACGGGTTCCACATAATTTCGGCGTAGAAAACATCTGCTTTGATATCGAATTCTTTCAGCAGTTCAGGATTAACCATTCCTAAAGTAACAAGATGCTTACCTTGTGCTTTGTAGGTTAATCCGTATACATAAACATCTTCAGGTGCCTCGATTACTTCAATCCTATCGATGTCAAAACCAAACCGTTTCAATACGGAATGAACATAACCTTTAAGGTGAAAAAAGTTTTGCCTTTCGGGTTTGGTCATCCAGTGCTCCCTGACATTCTCGCCGGTCAACCAAATGCCAATGGCAAAATGTTCCGAATACTTATCAAGTGGTTTCTGCGATTTTACCTCAGGCTTAAACACATAGCAGTTGCCAAACTCATAGAGTTTAAGGTTAGGGTTGCGGAAGTTTGTATTTCGCTGGATGCTTTCAAGCCCGCCAAAAAGCAAAGTTTGGCGCAGAACATTCAACTCGTTGCTTAATGGGTTCAGAATTTTCACCGAATTAGCCTCGGGGAAAGTGGTTAGCTTCTGATAGTAACCGCCTTTGGTAAGCGAATTACACATGATTTCAGAAAAGCCGTTCGACGAAAGGTAATCCGAGACAATGTTCTGCATCTGGAGGCTATCGGGTTTTCGGGTGTAACTTAGTGTGCCATTAACCTTAGAGCCAATCTCAACATTGTTATACCCATAAATTCGAAGTATATCCTCAACCACATCGGCCTCACGACGGACATCAACCCGATAGGTTGGAACACCCAAAAGCCAAAGCTTACCATTCTTTGCCAAAACCTTTATCTCAAGACCATCAAGTAACCTATCAATATCAGCTTCAGGGATTTGTTTGCCAATCAAGCTCCATGCCCTATCAATGTTAAATTCAACCTCGTAATGCTGAATGGGATTGTAGTTAACATCTACTATTTCGGAAGAAATTGAACCGCCTGCAATTTCCTTTATCAGAATGGCTGCGCGCTTTAGTGCCCAAATGGTAATGTTTGGATCGGTTCCACGTTCAAACCTGAACGAAGCATCGGTATGCAGGTCGTGCCTACGAGCGGTTTTACGAATATAAACAGGGTTAAAACAAGCGCTCTCAATGAATACCTTTGTAGTTTTTTCGGTAACCCCTGAATGCAATCCTCCAAAAACCCCAGCAATACACATGGGTTCGCTCTCGTTGCAAATCATCAAATCCTCCGACGAAAGTTTACGCTCAACGCCGTCGAGGGTAACAAAAGGGGTTCCCTCGGGCATGGTTCTTACCACTACCTTATTGCCTTTAATGGCATCGGCATCAAAAGCATGAAGGGGTTGTCCAACCTCGTGCAGCACAAAGTTGGTAATATCAACCACATTGTTGATAGGGTTAAGCCCAATGGCGCGTAAGCGCTTCTGCAGCCACTCAGGCGAAGGGGCAACGTTGACACCGCTAATAGTTACGCCACAGTAACGAGGGCATGCCTCGGGGTTAAGAACCTCAACGGGTATAGGTAGAGTATTATTATCTACCTTAAAATTGGAAACATCAGGTAAGATTGGCTTAACCTGATTCTCGTGAAACGAAATGTATGCTGCCAAATCCCTTGCCACACCGTAATGCGATGCAGCATCGATACGATTGGGAGTTAAGCCTATCTCATACTGGTAATCCTTTTCAATTTTCAGGTACTCGGCTGCAGGCATACCAACGGGTGCATCGTTTGGCAATACCATGATTCCATCGTGCGAATTGCCTAAGCCCAACTCATCTTCGGCACAAATCATCCCTTCGGAAAGTTGACCACGCAGTTTTGCCTTTTTAATCACTATCTCCTGGCCGTTAAAGTAAAGCCTTGTACCAACTGTTGCAACCAGTACTTTTTGTCCTTTAGCTACATTGGGCGCACCACAAACAATATTCAATGGCTCGCCAGTGCCAACGTTAACCGTTGTAACGCTTAGCTTATCGGCGTCGGGGTGCTTTTCGCAGGTTAACACCTCACCCACCACCACACCGGCAAGGCCACCTTTAACGGCCTCCTTGGCTTCGAGGCTCTCAACTTCCAACCCAATTGATGTTAAAATCTGCGAAATTTCCTCAGGCGTTTTATTTACATTAAGGTAGTGCGTAAGCCAGCTATGCGAAATCTTCATAAAGAAAAGGTTTAGTCAACTTGTTATCAATCAATTTTAGCAAACAAAAGTAATACTTATCGGCTTCAACCGCAAAAGGGCTTTGCAAAAAAACAAAACATTTTTTCCTAAAAGTTGATTTGAAAACAGAAAAAAAGTACTTTTGCAAAAGCACAAAAGGACAAAAATGGAATTTTCGGCTTGCTATACCATGTTTAATAAACAGCGTTTCATGCACACCATTTGCATGAAACAAATGGTTATTACCATGAAAAAACAGAACCCCAAGCAGGCCGTAAACACTATAGTTAAATCCGATTAAAAGTTTTACATAGCTATTAAGTGTTAGGCCTGCAGAACCCTGCAGGCCTTTTTTTATGTCGAACCCCTAAAAACAAAAGAGAATGAAAGTTTTAAAATTTGGCGGCACATCGGTAGGCAATGCCGAGAGGTTAAGAGCGGTAAGCACACTGCTACCTGAAAATGAGCCAACCATTGTGGTTTTATCAGCCATGGCTGGCATTACAAACGGTCTAATCGAAATTACTGAACTTGCCCAGTCAGGTAAGATGCTCGATGCTATTGAAAAAACCAAAGCTCTTGAGGATAAACATATCAAAACCGCCGAAGAACTATTTGGAACCAAAATGTATCGAAAAAGGGGTGAAGAGTTCATAAGCAGCCTATTCCTTCGAATTTTATCCAGGCTAATTGATGGCTTCAGCCAAGTCGATGCGCGCAATATAGTTGCGCTTGGCGAGCAACTTTCGGTTGGGCTATTTCACATGCTGCTCACGGAGCAGGGAAAGAAAGCCGCTTACATTCCGGCATTAGAATATATGAGGGTTGATAAGGATGGCGAACCCGATTACTTTTACATTGAGCAAAACCTTAAACGGTATCTGCATGCAAATCCCTTTGCCAGTATCTATGTAACGGAAGGTTTTATTTGCCGCGATGTTAACGGTTTAGTCGATAACCTTGGCCGAGGCGGAAGCGACTTTACCGCCGCTATTATTGGGCATGTAGTGAATGCAACCGAGGTTCAGATTTGGACTGATATTGATGGGGTTCACAATAACGACCCCCGCTACGTTACAAACACCTTTCCCCTGCGTCAGCTATCGTACGACGAAGCTGCTGAACTGGCATACTTTGGCGCTAAAATACTACATCCACAAACCATACAGCCCTGTAGAGCTAAAGGTATTCCGGTAGTTCTAAAAAACACCCTAAACCCAACCGATGTCGGTACAATAATCTCATCGGTTCAGAGCCTAAGGGGCATAAAGGCAGTTGCTGCAAAAGATGGCATAACGGCTATCAACATCAAGTCGTCGCGTATGCTGCTGGCCTATGGCTTTCTGCAAAAGGTTTTTGAAATTTTCAATACCTATAAAACACCGGTTGACATGATTACCACATCGGAAGTATCAATTTCGCTAACCATTGACAACGCCAGCCAGCTGAATGAAATTGTGGATGCTTTAAGCAGGTTTGCCCATGTTGAAGTGGAACGAAACCAAACCATAATATGCGTGGTAGGCGATTTTCCTGCATCGTATAAGGGTTATGTAGCTATGATTTTTGAATGTTTACGTGAGATTCCAATTCGCATGATTTCTTATGGCGGAAGCCCAAACAACATATCGTTTTTAGTTGACTCACACTATAAAGTTCAAGCTCTTAGAATGTTGCAGCAGCTTTTCCCAGCTGTAAATATCGATAAACCAAACTATCAGAACATCGAAATAGATACCCTATGACCATGCAAACTCCATACTACCAGTACGATATGGCCTTGCTTCACGAAACCCTCGACGTTGCAAAGACACAGGCAAGCAGGTACGGCTATACAATCCATTACGCCGTAAAGGCGAATGCCAACCCTACCCTATTAAAAAACATAGCCAGTAAAGGGTATGGCGCCGACTGTGTTAGCGGCAATGAGATTAAGGTTGCTCTTGATAACGGGTTTTACCCTCAGGGCATTGTGTTTGCTGGAGTTGGCAAAACCGATTGGGAAATTGAGTATGCCATTGAACAAAACATTCACTGCATCCATTGCGAATCGGTTCAGGAATTCCATGTAATTGAGCAGATAGCCCAGAAATTAAACAAAAAAGTTCGGGTTGCACTCCGGATTAACCCCAACGTGGATGCCCACACCCATAAATCCATAACTACCGGACTTAAGGACAATAAGTTTGGGATGAGCGTGTCGGAAGCCAGTACAATCCTCAATGCAAGAACCCTAAATAATAATATCGAATTGATTGGACTACACTTTCACATTGGCTCACAGATACTGAACATGGAAGTGTTTAAAAACCTTGCCCTTGAAGTAAACCGCATACAAGAGGAACTCCAAAGCCATTTGTTGCCATACTTAAACCTAGGGGGTGGACTAGGTATCGACTACCTAAACCCAACCGTAAACCGCGTGGCTAACTTTTCAGATTACTTCGGAATAATTCACAAGTGGCTTGAGCCCAGTAAAGGTCAAAGCATCCACTTTGAACTTGGGCGTTCACTTGTTGGCCAATGCGGTCAGCTCTATACCCGTGTGCTTTACACCAAAACTTCACAGACTCGAAGTTTTGCTGTGGTTGATGCAGGCATGAATGCTCTTATCAGGCCTGCACTCTATGGTGCCTATCACCGTATTGAGAACATTAGCAAGATAGGCCAGCCCGTGAACCAAACCTACGAAGTGGTAGGACCGATATGCGAAACAACCGATAGCTTTGGCAAAGAGGTTTTGCTCCCTACCACTGAACGTGGCGATTTGCTTGTAATTCACTCATGCGGTGCCTACGCTGAGTCGATGGCATCGGATTATAACCTACGGGAACGACCTCAATGTGTTTTTATTCCGAATTACACATTAGAAAATGCATAAATAAAAAAATCTCCAGTCCCTTAAAAGTTGAATCCACTCCAAAATCGATTAACTACGATTTGAAACACACTACAAAAACGTTAAAGGCTGCCCTTTGGGCAGCCTTTAATAGTTCCACACATCAAACTATTTTACTCCTTATCCTTATAAAGGAATCGTTTAATCTTTTGGGTAGGGGTTTTAACAAAGGGTTCCTGTTGTTCAACTATCTGATTCAATCGGGAAAACTTGGAAACCTTGGAGTTTACGTAAGCCATAATGTCATCGAGCACCCTCTTGGTGTAATCCTCGGCAGAATGCTGCCAATCCTTGGCGGAATGCTTTAGGCTCTCGTAGTACTTTTCCAGCGCATCCTTATTCAGGTGGACACGAGCTACGAGTTTACCGCGTAGTTCATAAACTAACGATTCAACTACAAGTTCATGCTTGTTAATTACATCCTCTATTTCTTCGGGATAGATATTTTCGCCTGAGGCGGTAAGAATCATATTCTTTGAGCGTCCTCGTAACTCAACATAACCATCCTTATCGATATAGCCTAAATCGCCTGTTCTGAGCCAACCATCAATAAACATTGATTGGGTAAGTTCAGGATCCTTATAGTAACCAACCATAACATTGGCACCTCGAACAATAATTTCACCCTCTCCGGTTTGTGGATTGGGGTTATATAGCTTTAACTCCTGGCCAGGAAGGCAAAAACCAGCAGTACGGAAGCGAACCAGCTTGGGCGAGCTTCCGGTAAGCAATGGCGACGTTTCGGTCATACCATACCCTATGGAATACGGGAAACGGCCTTCCTTCAGGAAACGCTCAGCCTCAAACGATAGTTTTGCACCTCCAATGCCAAAAAAGTGAAGCTCCCCACCAAATGTTTTATGGAGTTTTTTTGCTGCAATCCGGTGAAGCAACTTACGTGTTGGGGCAAAACCATAAAGCTTTCGCTTTAACGGGCTTGATGTAAGTTCGGGTTTAATTTTATTTTTGTAGATTTTCTCAATAACCAAAGGTACTGATAGTATCATGGTTGGCTTTACTACCTGCATGGCTGGAATAAGCACAGCAGGTGTGGGAGGCTTATCCAAATAGTAAACCGAAGCCCCGGTTGCCATAGGTATTAGGAATCCAATAGTACACTCGTAGGTGTGCGAAAGCGGAAGGATGGATAGCAACCTATCGTTTTCGTTTACTTCTTGTATCATCAGGGTTGACAATACATTCGAAACCAGATTTTTATGAGTAAGCATAACGCCTTTGGGGCGTCCGGTTGTACCCGAAGTATAGATGATTGCTGCAAGATCATCCTCGTTGGGGCGAGGCAGATCGGTATCGCAGTAATCAACATTTACTATAGCCTTTGGCGTTTCGTAAGGCATCCCGGCCGATGGTGTGGTTACACTCTCATCGAACGGCTGAAGGTTATTGAGCAAAATATAGGCTATTACGCCTGGAATGTTTTTCCTATCGAGCTGGCCATAAAGCTTGGCCGAAACAAAAACCACTTTGGCCTCGCTATGGTTTATGATACTTTCCATCTCATGACCCGAAAAGTCGGGGAGAATTGGAACCACAACAGCACCCATTGAGGTAATGGCAAGGTAAGCCATGCCCCAGTTAGGGCTGTTTTCACCTATTAATGCCACTTTATCGCCTTTACCAATGCCAAGGGTATTGAGCATACCCGAAACATTGCGAACTATAACTGCCATATCGGCATAGGTTACAGGCTCTTGACCAACAAAGGCTAATGATGGTCGGTTGGAATACGCCATTCGTGAACGGAATAGTATATCCCTGATTGTTAACTTCTTAAATGAAACCATAAAATTGTGTTACGTGAAAACTAAAAAGCAATGCATCGAAATCCAAGGTACAAATATACATCTATTAACGATAATGGCTATTGAAATGTTTGACTTTTAATATTGATAAAAGACAAAACTATTGGAACAATCGTTTGAAATTGGGCGTTTGGCAAGGTTAATATTTGTTAGCGGAAATGGGTAAATATGAAAATTTCCGGCGACCAAACACAAAAAAATCAACAATGATTACTCCTCTATAGCGTGACGCTTGCTTTTTTGGCTTCAGCAACTTTCTTTTCATATTTAGCCTTGATATACTTTTGAAATAGTGGCGGTGAGCTTTAAAAACAGCCTTCATGAACAAAACCTTACCGTTTACTAAGTAAACGATTGCCGAGAGTACATCGAGAAAAAGACGCATCGGTAAGACCACGTATAGAGCCCTTGTTGATAGGTTTTTATGCAGCATCGATAGGTTGTTTCTATAATTCAGGTAAAGCTTAAAGGGATTGTTGTTAGGTAGAGTTCCCCCTCCAACGTGGTAAACCACCGACTGTGGAACAGAGTAAACAGAATAGCCCTGATTTTGTAAACGCCAACATAAATCGATTTCCTCCATATGGGCAAAAAAGTCATCGTCGAAACCACCAACTTCCCAGAAACAGGATGATCGAACCATCATGCAAGCACCGCTTGCCCAGAATATAGGCATAGCAGTATCGTACTGGCCATTATCAACCTCAATTTCCGAAAGGATTCGTCCCCTGCAGAATGGATAACCAAAAAGATCGATAAAGCCTCCGGCTGCCCCTGCGTACTCAAAGTATTGCCTGCGGTTATAATCAATAAGTTTAGGAGCGCACGCGGCCACTTGGGGATTTTTATCCATAAATGCAATCATAGGTTCCAACCAACCCATAGGGGTTTCGATATCGGAATTCAAAAGAACGTAGTACTGCGCTTCAATCTGGCTTAAGGCTCTGTTGTAACCACCGGTGTAGCCATAGTTTTTATCGAGTAAAATTGTACGAATAGATGGAAAACCCTCCAGTACCTCCAATGAACCATCGGTCGACCCATTATCGGCAACAACTATTTGAACATCAACTAAAGGGGTATTATTGATAAGCGTAGGCAGAAACTTTTGTAAAAAGTCTTTCCCGTTCCAGTTCAGGATAACCACAGCAACCTTGCTACTCATTGGGCTTTTCGATTAGGTTACGAGAATGTTTCCAACGGCGGTGCGACCAAAGCCAGTATTCGGGAGCCTCGTTAATTAACCTTTCCAAAGCCTTAACATGCATCTCGGTAATCTCGTAGGGTTTAGTATCAACAGGGTTTTCGGTTAGTAATTCCAGCTCAACCTCGTAAAATCCCCGTTTAATTTTGCGCATGTTACAGAAGAAAACCGGCTGATTGAGCTTACGGGCAATTTTTTCGGTTCCCAAAAAAACTGGTGTATCCTGGTTTAAGAAAGTAGTCCAATACCGAATTTCACCCTTAGCAGGGGTTTGGTCGGCAACTAAACCTAAAAAGAATAGTTTTCCCTCCTTGGCATAATTTAAAGCGATTCGTGGCGTTTCCTTCATTGGAATTGCAACTGCTCCAAATCGCTCGCGCGATGCATTAATGAATTTCTCGAAATACTTGTTTGCAAGTGGTTTATACACCCCAAATGCGGTGTGTTTTAAATACATGCCGAACATGCCATAAAGTTCCCAGTTGCCATAGTGTCCTCCGGCTACTACTATCGATTTTCCACGATCAAAGTAACTATTCAGTAGATCAACATTCTTAAATCGACATAACTTTACTGCTTTTTGAGCATTGGCATGCAGGATGTAAAATTGCTCAACAAACAAATCGCAAAAGTGACTGTAAAACTTATGCTCAATCTCCTTGAGCTCTTTTTGCGTTTTCTGAGGAAACGAGCGTTTCAAGTTTTGTCTTACCACATCAACCCTATACCTGAAAACCTTATAGATAAAAACATACATTATATCCGAAATAACATAAAGCCAACGTAATGGCATGAACTTAAAGGGAAAGGTTAAAACCGTGAATGAATAGAACGATATGGCATGCAAAACTTTTTTCATCCGTACAAAATATTTATATTATTAATTACTAATACGTTACTGTCTTGCTTTTAACAATCTTTATCGAGCGGATGGAACACCCATAGTTTGTTCATCGGTGTTTACCTTGGGTGAACTCGCAAGTAAGTTTGTGCAAGCTGCTTTACGTGGGTGTTTCATAGGCTAACTAAACATTATGTTGCGGATTATACCTGTAAACTCCTCATGGATACGTGCATTGGTGGCTACAATTTCGCCACCGAAAATGTAATTGTCGCCTCCCCTGAAGTCGCAAACCTTACCGCCAGCTCGTTCGACAATAAATGCTCCGGCTGCAACATCCCAAGGGCTAAGGCCATACTCGTAAAAGGCATCGAACCGGCCACAGGCCACGTAAACCAAATCGGTGGCTGCAGAACCAAGACGGCGTAAGCCGTGCGAGTTACGCATGAAGTAATCCATGGTTTGGAAGAAAGGACTGATTCGGGAGTAATCGTAATACGGGAAACCAGTAGCAATAAGCGAGTCATTTACCTTTTGTGTGGCAGTTACTTTAATGGGGTTTCCGTTAAGGAAAGCACCACCGTTTTCGGTTGCCCAGAAACACTCCTTTAGGCTTGCCTCATAAACCACTCCAAGTACTACCCTATCATTGTCCATCAATGCAATGCTTACAGCAAAGGGCGATAGTCCATGGATGTAGTTTGTGGTGCCATCGAGGGGATCGATAATCCAGTTTAGCCCTGCGGCATTGCTACTTCCGGTTCCCTCCTCGGCAATAAAACCGGCCTCAGGCAGAGTTTTACCCAGCGCTTCAACCAGCATGGCCTCGCAATGCTTATCGACATACGAAACAAAGTTGTGCTTGCCCTTAACCTCAACCATATCGGCTGTAAACTTAACCCGCTCCGATAAAGCCCACTCGCCTGCCCTTTGGGCAGCATCAATTACCTGCGGGAGTATTGCATCGATATTCATTATCAACCTAAATTAAAAACCTAATGACGGTGCTATTGGAATTAAAGCGTTTAATGAGAGCTGAACAAACTCATCGAGTGAGAGTCCAATCTTTTCGCACTCCATGATTGTATCGCGATTTACCGATGCGGCAAACTGTTTCTCCTTCATGCGTTTAACCACCGACTTTGGTTTAACGCTTGCAATGCGCTTATCGGGGTAAACCAGTGCGGTGGCAAAAATTAAACCGGTAATGGTTTCGCCGGCAGCAAGTGCATGCTGAAAACGGGTAGTGCGAGGCATGCCTGTTGCCTCCTCGTTGTGCATCTTAATGGCATCAACAGCCTCTACCGGTAATATACCCTGAAGCATTTCGGCTGCTACCAGAGCGTGGCGCTTGGGATCGGCGTTGGTAACTTCAACATCCAAATCGTGCAGTAACCCTGCAATACCCCAAACATCCTCATCCTCGCCAAACTTCCGGGCCAACTCACGTAACACTGCCTCCGAAGCCAAGCAATGCGCTATCATCTTGGGATTAGAAATATGCTTATGTAGCAGCTCTAAATAAAATTCGCGCTGTTCCATGTTGTAAATAAAAAATTAAGCAAAAGTAAAAAAATGATTGTAAACCTAAGAATTATTTTAATGACTACGGGAGTTACTTAACGTTTATTAAACCGTATCCTAAAAAACCAACCGTAAATAGCGTTCAATCTTTTATATCGACCTAAAAGAGGAATTAGCACGCTAGTAAGTATAATTGTAATTAGGATGATTGAGTAAGTTAAGTCCTGGATTACCTGTCCTCCCGGAATCCCTTTTTGCAACGGTATTCCAGCCAGTACAGCAGCGGCTAACCCTTTAGGTATCATTACCGACATGGTAACCTTATCAGCAACCTGAATTCCATTATGGGCAGAAATTTTAACCACAGGAATTCTGAGTATGTAAAGCGATAATGCAACCAACAAACCTAGCCCCAGAATCATCAAATTATCAAACCTAATTGATATGCCTATATAGACGAAAAAGAAGGTTTTTAGTATAAAAACAATCTCCGAGAAAAAAACCTTTTCGGTTTCGTTGAGCGAAACAGGATTTTGCGGCAAATACTTGTTTAAAAATGTGCCCCTAAGCTGCTCAGTATTAACAAGAGTTATTCCAAAAACTAACGATGAAATGGCTCCGCTATACCCTAAGGTCTCGGCTATTCCGTAAACAATAAAAACAAATGCTGGGGTTGTAAAAATGGAATTTTTGATTGAGCGCATCCGGTTTAGCAAAACAGCCCAAACCACAGCTGAAACAAAACCAACAAACGATGCAAGAACAAACGATGAAATTATCTTTCCGGCTATTAAACCTGGCTGAACTTCGCCTCCAACAATTCCCTCAATAAAAGCCAGTGCAAACACAATGCAAAGCACATCGCTCAGCGCCGACTCCAATACCAGATAGGTTCTGGATATCTCCTGCATCGATATCTGCCTTACCATGGGAATAACCACTGCCGATGAGGTTCCACCCAGAGTTGCACCAAGTGTTAGCGATTCTAACACAGATAGGTGAAACAGCATGTATGATAGAATTGAAACGGCAATGGTAGTTACAACAAAGTTGATTGCCGTAAGCGATAGTGCACCTCCCAGCGATTTCCTGAGCTCGTTTATGTTCAAACCTATCCCGCCCTCAAAAAGGATTATGACCAGTGTTAACGAGGTGAACATGGGCCCGGCTATTCCAAAATCATCGGGCTTTACCAATTTCAAGATAGGACCAAACAGGATGCCCACAAGCATCAGAAGTAGCACATCGGGAACCCCTTTTCGGTCGAAAATCCCGGAAAACCAGTGAGCTAAAAAGATTATTGCTCCAATGGAAAGGATGGTGAATGAAACGTTCATTTGGACTTTTTAGTCAAAAATATAAATTTTTCAGACAGGGTAAAAATAGCATGCCTAAAAGGTTGAAAAAGACTTCAAAGAATCCTCAAAATCTTACCATTTTTCCAGCTATGGTATCCTCATAAACTTATGCGCCTGGAGCGACACCCTCCACTTGGGATGCTGCATAATGTACTCAACAATGGCAGGGATTATCTGATTGTAAACACTCCATTCGGGCTGAAGGAATAGCTGGCAGGTTGATTTTACCCTAGCAGCATTCTCCTCAGCCCACTCAAAATCAGCTGGAGAGGAAATTATTACCTTCAGTTCATCGGCCATCATGTGAATGCCCTCGGCAGGGGGTTGCTGCCTTTTGGGGGATAAGCAAATCCAGTCCCACTGGCCGGTTAGAGCGTAAGCCCCTGATGTCTCTATGAAGGTTTGAATCCCTCGTTTTTTGAGCTCAGCGCACAAATAATCGAGTGGGTAAAGGGTTGGTTCACCCCCGGTTACCACAACTGCCTTGGCAGGGAAACTGGCTGCCCGTTCAACAATCTCATCAACCTTAACAGGTGGAAAAGCCTCGGGATTCCACGATAGCTTAGAATCGCACCACGAACAACCCACATCACAGCCACCTAATCGAATAAAGTATGCCGCCCTGCCGGTTTGATAGCCTTCGCCCTGCAGGGTGTAAAACTCCTCCACCAGCGGAAGCATCCGGCCATCATCAAACTGATTAACTGTATCGTAAAAGTTCATGGGAACTAATCGTTTGGCCTGTTACTGAAAAGTATCTTTCTGTCGCGTTCCATAGCACTCTTTACCAACTCCTCAGGAATAATTGTCCAGTAACGATGGCACTGCGGCTCAATTACTCCCTGCC
This sequence comes from Bacteroidota bacterium, assembly GCA_040752515.1. Classification (GTDB taxonomy): domain Bacteria; phylum Bacteroidota; class Bacteroidia; order Bacteroidales; family Tenuifilaceae; genus Tenuifilum. The sequence continues at coordinate 30,258 of JBFMGQ010000003.1, forward strand.
CTTCGATATACCTCATCATGTATAGCCTTAAATCCTTATCGGTAGAGTTTATTAAACGTTTAGTAAGCTGATGGTGCGGTATGCCAGCCCCCTCAGTTAAATGACCACCCCCTCCATTGCCCCGATACGAGTTGATTGCAACTCGGTAAGTTTTATTCTCATCGAAAGGTGAGCCATCGGCCATGCGGGTAATGGTTACCCGATTGCCTGCGGGTTTGGTAACATCAATGGTATAGTAAATACCCGCAGCGGAATCGAAGTTGTAGTAGTTGGCGTATAACCGTTTGCGTCCGTTATCATCCTTAAAGCGGATTAGATTATCGCTGGGGCTGGTCATGGTGTTAAACCAAAGCGATGCCGAATGCTCCAGAAAACCATCTATCTCCTTACCTGTCAGTTCCATGGTGTAAAGGAAATTCTCGAAGCGGTATAGCTTAAACATATCACTTATGGTAATTTTACCTGAATCGATATTTGAAACAAATGAGAGCGGGGCAGCAAATGATATATCGGCACCCGAAATCTTGAGCTGAACATCGTGAATAAAATCCATGAACTCGGTTGGCCCAAAGTATGCATTTGCACTCGAAATGGGCTTAGTAAACCTGCCGATGGGGCTGCTTACAAAATCGCTTACCTTCCGGTAGAATTCGGCAAAACGATCCATGAATTCCGGGTCGGGTTGATAGCTTTTCATCTCAACCAGACGTCCTGAAACTGTTTTAGATTCAACCTTTCCCCGCCTACTCAAGCTTAAGGTGATGATGGCCTCGGAAAGCACACGTGCCGAGGCGCCAGGGTCGAGAATGAGCACCGAATCGCCCATGATGTTGACAACCTTACGGACAACCCGATCGTGGTCGTGACCAATGAGGACAACATCGAAACCCGGCACCTGTTGCGCGACCAGCAGCGAGGCATTCTCGTTGTGACTCCCAGTAGCATCGGCCCCGCCATACGATGTATCATGCCCGGAGTGGAACAACCCTATAACAATCTGAGGTTTTTCCTTTTTCTGGATATATTTTACCCAGTACTTGGCCGATTCAACCATATCGTTGAACTGCATGTTGGGCCATAGAATACCGGGGAGCCATTTAGGAATGCCAGGAGTAATGAGCCCCAACACGGCAATTCTAACCCCATTACGTTCCAACACCACGTAGGGCTTAAAAACAGGCTTGCCAGTTTTGGTACTAACCGCATTGGCTGCCAGCCATGGGAATTTCGATTCGCGCTCAACCTTGCGGTAAACCGCAGGGCCAGTTTCAATATCATGGTTACCAACCGTGGCAGCATCGTAACCCATGAAGTTTAACATCTGCGAAATAATGTTGGGGCTAGTGCTATCGACAAAGTTGGAGTAGTAAACCGTAGGTTGACCCTGAAGAATATCGCCATTATCAAGTAGAATTACATGCTGGTTGGGATTGCTGCGCTCCTGCTTCACGTATGTATAAACCCTTGCCAAACTACCATCGGTTGGAGTATTGCGAATAAAATCGTATGGGAAGAGTGCACCATGCACATCGCTGGTTTGAAGCACTTTGATTGTTACCTGCTGCTGTGCAAAAACTGAAAGAGCAGCAACCAATAGTAAAGCGCTAACTAGTAAACGATTAAACCACCTCATGATTAAAAATTTTAATTTTCAAAGATAGTCTTAACGGGTAAGGTTTGCAAGTAATGGTAATATAACAGTACTATTGTCAAATTTGTTTGAGTTTCCGAGTTTTTGCAAAATAATCCCATGTGTGGCTTTGGAATAACAAAAAAATTAAATTTGCTGTATCAATTTGTTTCCATTGAAAAATGATAGTTAGTTGACTCTATAAATGTTCAATTTAAAAACCCAATTGTTGAAATTTTAATTATGGACACATACTTTTTCCCAAGTTACTCCAAACTTGAAGTAAAGATTTTCAAAGGCATTAAATCATACTTTGAGAAACAACCCCCATTTGCATCGTCCGATTATGAGAACGGATTTTACGATGTGGTTGCACAGTACGAAGCGGGTGGCCAGCATTATACTTTTATGGCTGAATACTATAAAGAACTAATAGCATCGGTTGCTGTTGATATTTTTAATAGCATGCCTGCTGATGAACAATTGGAAATCCGAAGGTTTTACGAAATCAACTTTCTTGAGCAATACTACGACTCTGATTCGGAAACATATGAATACACCATCAACAACCTGGCATTAAATTTTAGCAATCGCTTTAGTAGTTGGGTTGAGGACCATTTCACCCTTGAAGATTTATTCAATGGAACCGAGAATAATGATGGTGACGATGAAATTGACTAATACACCAACAATTAAACCATAAATGAGAATGATAATCCTGGAATCAACCATAACCTGTCCGCATTGCGGATTCAGCAAGGTGGAAACTATGCCCACCGATACATGTCAGTACTTTTACGAATGCACTAACTGCGGGCAACTGCTAAAACCCAAACCCGGCGACTGCTGTGTATTCTGCTCGTACGGTAGCGTAAAATGCCCTCCCATTCAGGAGCAGGAGAGCAAAGGGCAAAAGGGTTGCAGCTGTTGCGGGTAATGACACTTTAACCCAAACCCATCTAATGAAAAATTCAATAGAAGTATTTCCTCTAAAGACATTTCTGCAACCCCATTTTAATTAGCCTGCTTGAGTTTATAAATCCTTGGTTCTAGAGTTAAATCTATCATGTTTATAATCAACCGCCAATAACCCAAAAGGAACGGGCAAGGAATTTGAAAAACTCCACTATATTACCAGTATGGAGGCCAAGCCGGTAAAACATTGAAAGCATTGCTCGACAAATACGCTGTCCAAGGCATTGAAAACATTGAGAACATTAAAATCCTAATTGTTCCCCCAATAAATGAATTTGTAACGGTAACTAAAACCATCAAAGCTTTTGATAGTCTTGAAGAATACGAGAAAACAATTTGCGATTTAGAAAAAAAACTATATAAAATTGCCTAAGTGGGTTTTGTGTTATATATTTGCATCAAACATACAAATAAGATGATTAAATCGATTTCAATACAGAATTTCAGGTCGATAAAAGACTTGGTCACGCTTGACTTTTCTAAATCAAACCGAAAGAAAGGAGATTTATCAAATTACATTTCAATATCAAATACTGAAATAGCAAACACAAGCGTGATCTACGGGGCAAATGCATCAGGCAAAAGCAATTTACTTCGTGCATTTAAAGCATTGGAGTTCCTTGTACTTAATTCTGCAAAATTTGCCCCCGAAGACAAAATTGCACCTTTTGAACCTTTCAGATTAGCCAAAGGATTCGATAAAAAATTGGTCAAAATTGAATTAGAATTTTTCATTGACCAAATCAGATACAAATATTCGCTTGCTTTTGATGAGAATTCTATTGAACAAGAAAAGTTACTTTTTTTCCCAATGGGAAGAGAGGCTAATCTATTCAACCGTGTTAAAGGAAGGGAAATTCAATTCGGTGAATATTTCAAAGGCGAAAAAAAATCTATTGAAAGAATTACACTTCCGAATCAATTATTTCTTTCTAAGGCGGCAGAAAACAATGCGGAAAGCATTTTGCCTGTTTTTCAATTTTTTAAAAACAAACTTAGAGTATATTCATTCTTAAACCAATACAAGGAAACTGGTTTAGAGCGATTTTATGCAAAAAGATTAGCTGATGAACCTGAATCCCCGTTTGCTAAAAAATTAAACGCTCTTATTTGTGCATTAGATACAGGTATTAATTCCATTAGTGCAAAAGAGACTGATTGGAACTCGGTTAAGTTTCCTGATAAAATACCTGAAAATATCCGAAAAAAGATTCAGGAGGATTTTAAATATGAGATTAGAACTGTCCACGAATTGTTTGACGAGAACAATAAAAGTTCTGGTATAATTGATTTTGATATTGACGAAGAATCTACAGGAACAAGAAGCCTGCTTTCGATCGGAGGAATCATCCTTGATGCTTTGGAAAAAGGCTCTGTATTGATAATTGATGAGTTTGAAAAGAACCTTCATCCCATCATCACTTCCTATCTTATTAAGTTGTTCAATGAAAAAATATTCAATCCTAAAAACGCACAACTCATAATTGCCACACACGATGTAACTCAACTAAACGAAGAATTATTTAATCGTGACCAAGTTTGGTTTATACAGAAAAATGAATTTGGCGTAACAGAACTAATTCGTTGTTCCGACATTAAAGGTTTGCGATTAAACGCTCCGCTTGATAAATGGTATATAACAGGAAGATTGGGAGGAACTGCCATTATTAACGACACCAATTTTGTAGTGGCAATGCAAGAGGGGATTGAGGAATGAGAAGAGCAGGGCAACATATTTTAGTTCTACCCGAGGGCTGGTGTGAATACAATTATGCTCAAGCCTTGAAAAATTCTCTGCCAAGAGAAAAACAAAGAAGTATTTCTGTAGAAATGCCTAAACCCAATAATGAGAATAGTGCATTGCAACTTTTGAATAAGGCAGAAAAAAGGATTAAGAATGCAAAAAAAGATAATAACCCTTACAATGCTGTCTGGATTTTTTTTGACAATGACAATCAGCCAGATCTCACAGAATTTTTTCAAAAGCTCACAAATACTACGGTTCAAATTGCTTATAGTTGCATGTGCATTGAGCATTGGTTTATAATTCATTTAGAGGATAATCGGCAAGCCTTTCAAAACGCTCAACAAGCATTACAACGTATTGAAACATTGTGGCAGAATAATTTTAATCAGCCCTTTCACAAAACAAAAGTTAATCATTTTCAAAAGTTGACGCAAAATTTAGCAACTGCAATGAATAGAGCAAATACAATTACGCAACAAGCAGAAGCAGACGGAACACCAATAGCAAAAAGAAATCCATTCTTCACGATTCAGGATTTCATTCATTTTTTTCAATCGTTATGACCACACCAGGAACATTTTCACAATTTTATATTCAGATTGTCTTTGCCGTAAAAGGCAGAGAAAGTTTAATTCACGAATCATGGGACGAAGAACTGTATAAATACATTTCGGGTATTATTAGAAATAAAGACCAATAAATGCTTGCCATCAATGGTATGCCCAACCACATCCATTTTTTAATTGGTATGAGGCCAAGTTGCTGTTTATCGGATTTGGTTCGTGAAATCAAAAAGTCATCCAACCAGTTTATTAATGATAAGGGGTTTTCAAAATTAAAATTTCATTGGCAAGAAGGTTTTGGAGCGTTTTCATACAGTCATTCAGCATTGGATAATGTAATAGCCTACATCAACAGCCAAAAGGAGCATCATAAAAAACTAACGTTTAGAGATGAGTACAAAGAGTTTTTAAGCAAATTTCAAATCGAATACAAGGATGAATATTTGTTTGAATGGATTGATTAATAAGACCACGTAGTGGTCAAATATTTTTAGAAACCATGAAACAAAAGAACATACGACCCCTGCGGGGTCGCATATCTGAGCCAATAATCTATCCTATAAATATTCAATCCCTTTGGGATTGGTGAACTACCAAGAATAGCAGACCCTGAAAGGGACTAATGTTTATTGAATAATTGGAGAAAAGAAAATACGACCCCTGCGGGGTCGCGTATCTGAGCCAATAATCAATCCTATTAATATTCAATCCCTTCGGGATTGGTGAACTACAAAACAATTATAATATTATTATGCCTAATATAGAAGGCCTCATAAAATCTATCCGTAATAATCCGCAAAGACCCAGGCTTAAGTGGCGATGCACAACGCATTGAACAAAATGCTTTTTAATTCTCTATTGACTAATCCCGTTTAAAACGAGACCTAACCTATTCCTACAAAACTTACCCTTACCAAACAACCGCCACCAGTGTAAAAGATAACATATAACGCCATTTTGGCATTTCAAACCTATCATATTCAGCCACATTGACACATTTCAATCAACGGCAAACCTTTTGATGCTCTTCTTTCGATTCAAAAAAGAAAAGAAAGGAGATTTGGTATGAATCTAAATAATTTTACAATTAAATCGCAGGAGGTAATCCAGAAAGCGGTAGAGATTGCTCAGGGGTATAGCCACCAGGCTGTGGAACCTGCACATCTGCTCAGAGCTATACTGGACGAGGGTGAGAGCATTACGGGGTTTTTGCTTCGCAAGTTGGGTGTTAATCCGGGCACTTTCGATGCGGTTCTGACCCGTATGCTCGATTCAATGCCTAAGGTATCGGGTGGCGATCAATACCTTAGCAATACAGCTAACCGGGTGCTTCAAAAAGCCCTTGAATATAGCAAGGCAATGGGCGATCAGTTTGTGTCGGTTGAACATATCCTTTTGGGTCTTGTTGCTGCCGGCGAGCAGGTTGGCCAAATGATGAAGGATGCCGGTATAACCGAAAAAGAGCTGAAACAAGCCATTGCCGAACTTCGAAAAGGTGCTAAGGTTAACTCGCAAACCGCCGAGGATACATACAATGCACTGAACCGCTTTGCCATCAACCTAAACGAAATGGCAAGGAGCGGCAAGCTCGATCCGGTTATCGGACGCGACGAGGAGATCCGCCGGGTGCTCCAAATCCTATCGCGCAGAACCAAGAACAACCCCATTCTGATTGGTGAGCCCGGTGTGGGTAAAACAGCAATTGCCGAGGGTATAGCGCACCGTATAGTTAACGGCGATGTGCCGGAAAATTTGAAGTCGAAGCAGATTTTCTCGCTCGACATGGGCGCACTTATTGCCGGAGCCAAGTATAAGGGCGAGTTTGAGGAACGCTTAAAATCGGTGGTTAAGGAGGTAATTGCATCGGAAGGCGAGGTAATACTATTCATCGATGAGATCCACACCCTTGTGGGCGCTGGAAAGAGCGAAGGCGCCATGGATGCCGCTAATATCCTCAAGCCGGCACTGGCACGAGGCGAACTCCGCGCCATTGGCGCAACCACCTTCGACGAATACCAGAAGTATTTTGAGAAGGACAAGGCCCTTGAGCGCCGTTTCCAAAGTATTGTTGTGGATGAGCCCCAACCCGCCGATGCTATATCGATACTGCGTGGGCTTAAGGAGCGCTACGAGAATCACCATAAGGTACGTATTAAGGACGAAGCCATTATTGCCGCAGTGGAACTATCGCACAGGTATATCACCAACCGTTTCCTACCCGATAAGGCTATCGACCTAATTGACGAGGCCGCATCGAAACTAAGGCTCGAGATGAACTCCGTTCCCGAGGAAATTGACGAACTGGAACGCAAAATCAAACAGCTCGAAATTGAACGCGAGGCCATTAAACGTGAGGGCGATAAGCCAAAGCTTGAAGAGCTATCGAGAACATTGGCTGAACTCAACGAAGAACGCACGCGCCTACGCGCTAAGTGGGAAAGCGAAAAAAATGTTATTGACCGCATTCAGCAGCTCAAACAAAGTATTGAGCACATGAAGTATGAGGCTGAGGATGCAGAGCGAAATGGCGATTACGGTAAGGTTGCCGAAATTCGCTACGGGCGCATAAAGCAAGCCGAAGCTGAAATTGAGCACCTTAAGGAAGAACTCAAAAAGGTTCAGGCCGACTTTGCCTTAATTAAAGAGGAGGTTGATGCCGAGGATATAGCCGAGGTAGTATCGCGGTGGACAGGTATTCCAGTTAGCCGAATGCTTCAGAGCGAAAGGGAAAAACTACTTCACCTTGAGGAAGAGTTGCACAAGCGCGTGGTAGGACAGGACGAAGCCATTGCCGCCGTTGCCGATGCAGTTCGTCGCAGCCGAGCCGGACTACAGGATGCCAAACGTCCCATTGGCTCGTTTATATTTCTGGGAACTACCGGCGTAGGTAAAACCGAACTGGCCAAGGCTTTGGCCGAGTTCCTGTTCAACGATGAAAACCTGATGACCCGTATCGATATGAGCGAGTATCAGGAACGACACTCGGTTTCGCGATTGGTTGGTGCACCCCCTGGATATGTTGGATACGATGAAGGTGGTCAACTTACTGAGGCCGTAAGGCATAAGCCCTACTCGGTGGTTCTGCTCGACGAAATTGAGAAAGCCCACCCCGACGTGTTCAACATCCTGCTTCAGGTGCTTGATGATGGTAGGCTAACCGATAACAAGGGACGCACCGTGGATTTCAGGAACACCATCATCATAATGACATCGAATATTGGTTCGCATATCATTCAGGAGAACTACGCTCAGCTGAACAAGAACAATGCTGATCAAGTATTTGAGCGAACCCGCAACCAGGTATTTGAGTTACTCAAGCAGAGCATCAGGCCGGAGTTCTTGAACCGTATTGACGAGATAATAATGTTTACACCGCTCAACCGCGATCAGATTAAGCAGGTTGTGCTATTGCAGTTCGACCGCATTAAGCAGATGCTTGCTCAAAACGGCGTAAGCATTGAAATTACCGATAGCGCAGTGGAGTGGATAACCGATATAGGATTTGACCCTGTTTACGGTGCCCGCCCTATCAAACGGGTAATGCAGAAGAAAATTCTAAACGAACTTTCCAAGCAACTGCTGGCTGGAACCATAAACAAGGATCAAACCATAACCGTTGACTACTTTGGCGACGACATACTGGTTTTCCGATAAAATTTAGCTATTATTTTCTAAGCCGCCTATAATTGGGCGGCTTTTTTTTTATATTTGAAAAGGGTTAAAGGAACACAGAATATGAGGAAACTATAAACTTATTGATGAATAATTCTCTGTGGCTCCTAATTTTTAATTACAAATTCAATTTTTTTCATATGGCAGGTTTATTGGTTTATAAAGCATCGGCAGGTTCGGGAAAAACGTATCGGCTTGTAGCGGAATACATAAAAATGCTTATCGAAAGACCCGATGCATACCGCAGGATACTTGCTGTAACCTTTACCAACAAGGCTACCGCTGAAATGAAAGGCCGCATTATTGATAAGCTCTACAAGCTCAAAAAAAATGAAGAGCCCGAGATGATGCAGACCCTAAAAGCCGAAACCGACAAGGATGAGGCAACCATTAGCAGGCAAGCCGGAATAGCACTCTCATACATTCTTCACGATTACTCAATGTTCAGCATAAGCACCATCGATAGTTTTGTGCAGCGCATTATCCAAAACCTGCTTTGGGAATTAGGCCAGCATGGCAACAACGAATTAATTCTGGAACACAAGCCCTACATCGAAAAAGCTACCGATGCCCTACTCGACGAACTAACAAACCACTCCGAACTGTTTAACCATTTAAAGGAACTGGTTGAGGAGAGACTCGACGAAAATAAATCGCCCAATATCCAAAACGAACTCAATGAATTGGGAAACTTGCTATTCCATGAACACTATAAACTGCTTAGTTCCGACCAACGCGAACTAATGCACAACAAGGAAGCTCTTGAAAAATTAAAAGCCGAGGTTAATCGGATAATTGATGAAATCAACAAAACAACCAGGAAACTGTCCGCAAATATTCTGGAAAAAATTTACAATGAAATTGACAGGGACAATTACCGTGATTCCTTCAAAAAAAGCGGTGGAATTATTCCAATTATTTCAAATCTCAGTGAATTAAATCGATATACCCCCATCGAACTCAAAGGCGTTGCCGAACAAGCGGTTTCGGATATTTCAGTGTGGCTAACCAAAAACAAAATCAACCTGCTTAATAATTTTGTTGAACAGCAGCTAATGCCCGAATACACTAAACTATACAACTACCTTAAAGAAAATTATAGGCTGTATAACACCGTGTTGGCCATAAACGAGAATTTATCGACCCTGTATATTCTAAATGAACTTTACCAAAAACTCAGGGAAAAACTTAACGATGATGGTGTAATGCTACTATCGGATAGTAGCGCATTGCTGAAGGAATTTGTAATGCAAACCGACACGCCATTCATCTACGAAAAAATTGGAACTACCTATAACAGCTACATGCTCGATGAGTTTCAGGACACATCGCAGCTGCAATGGCGCAACTTTGAACCGCTAATTGCCGATAGCATAGGGAGTCAAGGGCTTAGCATGGTGGTAGGCGACGTTAAACAATCCATTTACCGCTGGCGTAACAGCGACTGGCGCATAATGGCAGGCATTGAAAACGATAACAGGTTTTACCCACAGGTAAAGCAGCTAACCGTAAACTTCCGAAGTGCAAGGGCTGTTGTTGAGTTCAACAATCACTTCTTCAAGAATACCAGCGAAATAATTGATTCACAAAACAATGACAAAACGCAAAATTTTTCGTTTAGCCTGAAAGATCTCTATTCCGACGTTGTGCAGCAAGTGTTGAGAACGGAGCCTGAAGGGTATGTGGAAGTTGCCTTTGTTCCCCCAAAAACCGATGAAGCAAACGATACTTTTACCAATCACATCAAACACTTACTCATCGATTTGAAAAAACGAGGATATAGAGCTGGTGATATAGCATTTTTGGTACGCAAAAACGAACAAGGGCGTGAGTTGGCTGAACTTCTGCTTAAACTAAACAAGGACGAAAGCGAACTATCAGGGTTTATCAAAATAGTCTCGCAGGATGCACTTATACTAAACTCATCGGCGGCTGTAAGGTTGTGTGTTGCTGCCCTAAAAATTGCTCAAAACCCTAACGATACGCTTGCCGTGGCTCAGTTCCGAAAAGAATTGGCATCGCTAAAAAACCAAGACGAATGCGAGGACTGGACAAGCGTTTTTCTACCGGAAAATCCGGTTTCGTTGGAATGGCTTAGCTCAATCCGTTTCTACCCACTGGGATACATGGTTGAAGCGATTATCGAAAAATACCTGTATGGCCATAATATCGACGTTAAAAACCATCTGCCCTATCTAAGCCTACTGCATGAGTTTGCAATCGACTTTTCGTATAGAGGAACTTCATCGTTAAGCCAATTTATTGAGTGGTATGAACGGGATGGGAAAAACAAGAAACTGGAAATGGCTGAAACCGAAAATGCCATAAACATTTTAACCATTCATAAATCCAAAGGATTAGAATTCCCGGTAATCATTTTCCCTTATGCCGACCTGCTAAATCAACGTAAAAAACCAGATGGTGTCATGTGGTATAAACTTCCATCGCATACACCCAACGAAACCCTTAAAAACTACCCGCTTTTCCCAATAAAAACGAAAAAAACTTTAGAACAAACCTACTTTGAAGCCGATTACCTGGAAGAGCAGTACTGTAAGAAGATTGACGATATCAACCTGCAATACGTAGCATTTACCCGAGCCAGGAACGAACTGTACCTTGTGATAACCGACAAAGGGCTTTCTACTAACGAAATGGGTAAAATCCAAGAGATTGTCAACAAAAATCCCTTTGCAGCATACCTGCCTAAAAGCGACAATTTAAAGCCAAAAACGGAAATTGCTGAGCAAAAAATGGTTTACATCTTTGGGAAAAAGGGAAACAAATCAGCTATCGAAAGTGAGATAAACACGAAGGCAAAAACGGTTGAGCATTACTCCATCAACCCCATGAAAGGGAAAATTGCCCAACAGTTCAAGGCCGATACAGTTAATGCAGACCACGAAAGCGATTTACAGCATGGTATTGCCATGCATGCCATACTATCGCGAATTGTAACCTTAAACGACCTGCCCGAAGCCCTTGACTGGGCTATTCAGAATGATTACATCTCTGCTGACCAAAAGCAAAACACTCATGAAAGTTTAATATCGATACTGAACAGGGAGCCATACAATAACTGGTTCAGCAAAATGTGGGAGGTGAAAAACGAGGCATCAATTATTAGCCGTGATGGTAATATTTATCGACCCGACCGCGTTCTTATAGGTGAAAGCCAAACCATTGTTATCGATTTTAAATTCGGATTACCAACACCCAAACACAGGAAACAGATAGAGCAATACAAAAAGTTGCTGATAGACATGGGCTATACTGATGTAAAAGCATATTTATGGTATTTCCAATTAAACCGACACGAGGAAGTGTAAGTCGAATTGTTTTGTAATAATTAATAACTTTACCAAAAATGTTGAATATTAACCAAAACCAGTTATGATGCGTAAGTATATAATCTATTTAACCATACCCGCTATGGTTGCATGTGGCTCAAAGGAGCCAAAACAAACGACGCTTGCAGGCCGATACATCAATGGCAACGACAACAAGGTGATAGTTATTGGAAACGATGCAATTGATACTATATCGCTAACAAGCGATGGCATGTTCGCCTACAAAGTAATGCTAGGCAGCCCCACGATGCTTAAGGTACAGTACGGCCGTACTAAAACAATGGTTTACCTGGAACCAGGCGATAGCAGCTACATTGAATTAGATGTAAATAATACCGATGGAATAACTTTCAGCGGCAGTAACAACGAACTTAACCAGAATATTCGCAGCAGGAGCAAGGAACTCCAAGGCATTTGGCGTGGCTGGCGCGACCTTTTCTCGCTCAACGCCAATGAATTTGGATTGAAGATTGACTCCATAAGCAAATCGCTCTTTTCTAAAACCGATTCGCTTAAAGCAAAGAGCAAAGAATTTGCCGAGATGGAGGCAAACCGCATCCGCTACTTCTTGCTTAATGTTCGCAGTCAATACCCCGAATTTTCTGCTCGTCTTTCAGGGAAAGAATTTAACCCCGATAGCGCCGATTACTCATTCTTCGACAATGTTGATATGAACAATGGCGAGCATCTGAGCTACGACGAATACGCTTCGCTTGTTGAAACATACGCCCAACTCCGACTACAAAAAACACAAAACTTCAAGGAACTATACGAAAAACCCGCCCAAGAGCGTCTTCCCATACTTTTCAGTATGATCGACAGCATTTTTACCAATCCCAAAATCAGGGATTACGTAAAAAAACAGTTTTTGATGGAAGAAATTCAGTTTGGTGAGTTTTGGAAGCTGAACGACATTTATGCCAACTACCTGGCAGCATGCACCACACCTGTATATAAACAGGAAGTGCAATCGGTTTACCAGGAAAAGATGAAAATTGCCCCGGGAAACGATGCACCTGCTTTTACCTACAACGACATTAATGGCAAATCCGTTTCCCTTACCGATTTTAGAGGGAAGTTGGTTTATATAGATTTTTGGGCAACCTGGTGTGGCCCATGCCGTGGTGAGATTCCCCATCTCGATAAGCTTGAAAAGGACTACAAGGGCAAAAAGATTGTTTTTGTTAAAATATCGCTCGACGATGACATGGAAGCCTGGCGTAAAATGGTTGCCGAAAAGAAATTAGGAGGAGTTCAACTACATGCCGAAGGCGCTTGGAGTTCCGAGGCTGCCAAGAATTACCAAATCAAAGGTATCCCAACCTTTGTACTAATTGGTGCCGATGGTAAAATTATTAGCCCCAGCGCACCCCGTCCTTCATCGGAAGAAATCCGTCCCCTACTCGACCAAGAACTGTCAAAGATTTAGTATGTTTCCATCTCATACAAAGGCCGGCCATGCCGGCCTTTGTTGTTTGGTATGGTTTTTCTATCTTTATCAGGTTATTTGGTATAAACATGGCAAAAGTTTACCCATGGGGCGATACCCGTCGTTACAACAGCTATTCGAACTACTTTAAAAGAGAGTTTGGAGGTAGAGTTCAAAAGTTAACTATAGATGCCTGTTTCACATGTCCAAACCGCGATGGTACTGTTGGCGTTGGCGGCTGCACATACTGCAACAACGATGCCTTTAACCCCAGCTACTGCATACCACAAAAATCCATTACCCAGCAAATTGACGAGGGAATTGAGTTCCATGCCGTGCGTTACCGCCGTGCCGACCGCTACCTCGCATACTTCCAGGCCTATTCAAATACCTACGCTCCGCTTGAAAAACTAAAAGTGCTATACAACGAAGCCCTTTCGCACCCTAAAGTCATTGGACTGGTAATTGGAACTCGCCCCGATTGCGTTGATGAGGAGAAGCTAAACTACTTTCAACAGCTCAGCAAAGAATATTACATCACCCTTGAGTATGGCGTAGAAAGCTGCTATAACAAAACGTTGGAACTAATTAACCGTGGACATTCCTATGAGCAATCGGTTTGGGCTATTGAACAAACCTACAAGCGCGGAATACCAGTTGGAGCTCATTTCATTTTTGGCTTACCCGGCGAAACCCGAGAACAAATGCTGGCCCAAGCCAATATCATATCGAAATTACCTTTACATACCGTTAAATTTCATCAGCTTCAAATCATTAAGGGAACCATTATGGAACAGCAATTCAGGGCTAATCCGGAAATTTTCAATCTTTTCAGTAAAGATGAATACTTTAACTTTCTTGCCGATTTTGTTGAGCGACTAAACCCAAATTTTGTAATTGAACGCTTCACTGGCGAGGCCCCACCGCGTTTTCTGGCTATTCCACCTTGGGGAAACCTGAGAACCGACCAACTGATGGTTGAGTTTGAAAAGGTTCTTGAAAAGCGCGATACCTGGCAAGGGCGATTGTATAATGAAACGGATTGAGAGTATGAAAATGCAATCAATAATTGGTATTTGGCAATCATTCAAATTTCGAAATTTCAGAATCAATGTCGAATGGCTAAACTTATTTTTAAGAGTAATCCTAAAAACTAACAAATATGAAACGAGTAAGCATTTTAATAGCCCTAATCCTTACAGCCTTTTCAGCTGCTATTGCCCAGCCAAAAACGCTGAAAAACTTCGATGAGCTTATGGCTGCATTGAATGCTGGTTACAATGTGAGAGTGGTAATACATTACGGGAAGTGCAAACTGGTAGCCGATAATGAGGTGCAGGACAAATCGCCCGATGCCATTGGCGGCATGACAATTGACACCTACGAGTATTTTGCCCCTAAGACCGTACGTGGGAACGAGAATGCCTTTGTTGTTTTCTCGGAAAACAAACTAATCCAAAACCCCAAGGGAAAAGGTTTTGTTTACAACTACGCTAAATTTAGGATTGAATCGACCGGAAAAGTCAAGGTAACTGTTATGTATCTTGACCCCAACACCCAGGAGGAGCTAATGAGCGAGAACTTTTTTACTGAATTTGGCGATAACGCTAAGGAACAAGCAATTTATTTTTACCAACAATAGACACAAACAATGGAGCTGTTACCGTTTCTCGAGGAAGTTGCTGAGCATTTAAAATTGACCCATGGTAGTGCCATCTCAAACCTAACGCTGGTATTCCCAAACCGAAGAGCTTCGTTATTTTTCAGTCAATACCTAAGCAAGCATATTGATAAGCCCATATGGTTGCCCGAAGTTACAACAATTAGCAACCTAATGTTTACCTATGCAGGTGTTAAACCTGCCGATCTGTTAATGCTAAACTATAAGCTTTACAAGGCATATACTCAAACTACTAATAGCCCTGAACCATACGATGAGTTCTACTTTTGGGGGAATATTATGCTTGCCGACTTTGACCAGCTCGACAAATACCTGGTTGACCCTCAAAAGCTATTTACCAATATCAACGACCTAAAGGTAATTGCTCAACAATTCAACGAATTTGATGAAGAAACATTAGCTATTATCAAGAGGTTTGTAAATATTTTTCCACATGAGGGCGAATCGCTGATTCAATCGCAATACTCAAAAATTTGGGCAAATCTTTACGGAATATATAGCACTCTCACCCACAGCTTGATATCGGAAGGTATAGCCTACGAAGGTCTTGCATACCGCATTGCAGCCAACAATTTATCAAAAAGTGATAGCCCTGCTCCAGACAAAACTTATGTTTTCATTGGTTTTAATGCCCTTAGCGAATCGGAGAAACGGCTGTTTTTACATTTAAAAAATCAGAATAAAGCAATTTTCTACTGGGATTACGACAACTACTACGTCAATGATAACCAAGTGGAACACGAGGCTGGCCTTTTCATGCGCCAAAATCTCAAAAACTTTCCAAATGCTCTAAGCAATGCAAGCTATAACTTCATTAAGAGTAACAATACTAGTAAAAAGATTTCGCTTATTGCATCGCCATCGGAAGTTACCCAAACCAAGATTGTTCCTGAGCTGCTGGATAAGTTAGGCATTAACAACACTAACGAACTTACCACGGCGATAGTTTTACCCGACGAAAAGCTTCTGCTTCCACTACTCACGGCATTGCCCGATAAATACCGCAATGCGAATATTACCTTGGAATACCCGCTGCGCGAAACATCGGCCTACTCATTTATAGATGCGCTGCTCAGCCTCCAAAAACTAAGCGACAAACAAAACAAATTTTACTATCGCGATGTATTGCTAATACTATCGCACCCTTACATTCAACATGTTTGCCCTGAGGAAGCGGAAAAAGTCAGGAACACCATTATTGACAGGCAGTTGCTTAACGTTACGCCCGAAACCTTTGCAGGAAACAATATCTTGGAACAAATCTTCAAGCCAGTAACCAATGGCTCTGCGCTGGCAAATTATCTTGGCGCATGCATAAACACAATTGTAAACCAGATAATCCCTGAAATTGATGCTAACAACGATAGGCTAAAGCTTGAAGTTGAATACCTGCTTACCATCAATCAGGCCTTAAAGCGTTTAAATTCAGTGATATCAGAGATTAAAGATGATTACTCAAACAAAACGTTTCGTTCATACCTAACCAAAGCCCTTGCCGAGCAAAGGGTTTCGTTCATTGGTGAACCACTATCGGGCATTCAAATCATGGGGTTTTTGGAAACCCGCAATCTTGACTTCAAAAACATAATTATACTCTCCGTGAACGATAGCCTTTTACCCAGAGGCAACTTTAGCCCATCATTTATTACACCTTCGATAAGAAAAGCTTATGGATTGCCCGACTACACCCATCAAAATGCCATATACGCATACTACTTTTACCGCTTAATACAACGTGCCGAGAATATCTACCTAATTTACACCAATAAAACCGAAGGCATGAAATCGGGTGAGTTGAGTCGATTTGTAGAGCAACTCCGTAAGGAAGCGGAGTTAGACATCGAGGAACTTACATACACTTTTGAACTTGGCACAAGCACCGAAAAACCAATTAAAGTCGATAAAAACGAAGCCATAGTAAACAAATTGAATAAATACCTGGAAACAACCAGAAATGGTAAATACCTTTCACCATCGGCCCTATCGGAATACAAGAACTGTTCGCTTCGATTCTTTTTCCATAGAGTGATGGAAATTACAGCCCCTGATGAGCTAGAGGAGGAACTCGATGCTATGGGCATTGGTAATGTATTCCATAAAACCATGGAAGATATTTACAACGATTTGGTAGGCAAAGAGGTAACAAAAGAACTAATTCAGACCAAGCTTAACAACTCAAAATTAATAGCCGATAGTGTTTTTAAGGCCTTCAAGGATATCAGCCAATTCAATGGAACAATCGATGAGCTGAATGGGAGAAACAGGTTGCTGCTTGAAAGAGTTAACTGGATGGTTAGTAATACCCTAAAAACCGACCTTAACCGAACGCCATACAAACTGTTGGCAATAGAAGAAGAGGTTGAAACCATCATACCAATTGAATTCAGCGGCGGTTCCATTAATATCCGCCTTGGTGGCAAAATTGACCGATTGGAGCAGAGAAACGGCAAATTTACCATTGTAGATTTTAAAACCGGCAAATACGATGCCGTTAAAACAAAAATTGATAGCATAGCCGAATTTGATGGAAAAACCGAAAAGGACGGAATTTTTCAGCAGCTGATTTACAAGTATATCTACTCACAAAAGAATGGCATAGATGTATCGAGAATTGATATTCTGCTTTGGTATGTTCGATACACCGAAGGAATACCAACTACCCATATACCCGAATCCGTTCAATTTTGGAATGAATTTATCAGCTATCTTAATGAACAAATTGCCCATATAGTTGACAACAAGTCATTTACACAAACATCAAACACTAAACTGTGTGAAAACTGCGACTACAATTCCATTTGTAACAGATAACCGTTAAACTATGATATAAATCATCGATATCAAGAGTTTTTATATTGACATTGAAGCCATTTCAGCGTAAGTTTGCTTTAAACACAAACTTAAAAATCCATGAAAAAGTTAATTTTTCCTCTACTAATGCTTCTATTGGCTTTTAGCCTTAAAGCACAGGAAGAAACTAACGCTAAAAATGATATCGGCCTTGATTTGCGTATCGATATGGTTAGCCGTTACCTTTGGCGTGGACTTTTGCTCGATAACAATCCATGCATACAGCCCGACCTATCGGTAAGCATTGGTAATTTTACCATAGGAAGTTGGGCTTCGTATGGCTACAACAGCAACTACCCCGAAATTGACCTTTACATAACCTACGAATTTGGCCCACTCTCGTTCACAGTTTTCGATTACTACAACGAGGATGAAACCGATTTACCGTCAATCAAGTACTTTACGTGGGATCGCCAAATAACTGGCCATGCCCTTGAGGGCACCATTGCCTGGAATGGAACCGAGAGTTTTCCCCTAAGAGCACTGGCTGCCACATTCTTTTACGGAAACGATCGGGATGCCGATGGCAAACAGTACTACTCAACTTATTTTGAAGTAGGTTATCCGTTCACTCTAAATGACTATGATTTAGAACTATTTGCAGGTGGAACACCTGCAAAAGGTCTTTACCACACAAATGCAAATGTTGTGAACATAGGCATTTCCGCTAGCAAAGAAATTAAGTTTACTGAAAATTTTACATTACCAATAAAAGGATCTTTTGTAGTTAATCCGGCCCAAGAAAACGTGTTCTTTGTCGTTGGCATTACATTGCAGTAAATAAAATCAGTTCCCAATTAAAGAGCCTCCCGTTTGGGAGGCTCTTTAATTGGGATAAACTTTTATGCTATAAAACCCTAAGCACCTTTTCAATTTCCATCCTTGACCGCTGCGATAGCTCCCTTTGCTTGTTTTGTGGACTCAAGTTTTCCACTTTACCGGGCTTACCCAAAGCTGTTACCGCACCAATTTCAAGGTTATCACCAAGTTCCAGAACCTTTCTGATTTCGTTGTGGTCAAAACCACCCATCATATGCGTAACATAACCCATCGATTGTGCTTGCAGCAAAAACATTGCGGTTGCCATGCCCAAATCGTGCAGGGCATAGTAGTTAGGCCCAACAACTTTTGTATAGTTTTTCCGTGCAGCGGAAACTACCAAAGCCCCAGCATTCCTAGCCCATTCCTGATTGGCAGGAGCCAAAGTGCTGAGTACACTATTAAACGCCTCCGTGTTATTTCGGTTTGCAACAATGAACTGCCATGGTTGCTCATTATATGCCGATGGAGCGAAGGATGCAGCTCTAAATATTTGAAGCAGATGATCCTGCGGTATTGGCTCAGGGCTAAAGGCCATAGCGCTTCGGCGTTGCTGAATTGATGATATAATATCGTTCATTTACCGTTAATGTTTAAAATGTTTTTGAAAATAACAAGTTAAAATCATTTTAGTTTAGTAAAAATTCCTTATTGCATCAGCAATGAAAAATGTTGCTACAACACAAATATCGATTTCCCTGAATTCATAACATAAAAATGACTTTAACTATTTGGGATTACTATTGTTTTCGGACGTTTACTGATTTATGTTTCTTAACATATTATACTTGTGTTAGTAACCCTTTGAAATTTGGCTAACAATACTTAACCTTGCAAATAGATAATTAACTGATTAACCGAGATTAGTCAATAGAAATACAAAAACATTTAAATGACTTGTTTCTATCGACTTAACTAGGTAATCCCGACTTATCAAAATTTTTCATTCCGAAGTTTCGGAATGAATAGATTTTGTTAGTCGATTCGTCAATTGATTTTTCAATTGACAAATTTGAGATTAATAGCAATATAATTTCTAAATATCAACACACAACTTAAAAACACGAAAGGTATGAGCAAAATGACACCAAAGGATTACATGGAGCGCGAAAGTAAATATGGCGCCCATAACTACCACCCACTGCCCGTAGTTTTGGAACGTGGTCAAGGCGTTTACTTGTGGGATGTTGAAGGCAAGCGTTATTATGATTTCCTTTCGGCCTACTCAGCCGTTAACCAGGGACATTGCCACCCTAAAATTATAAAAGCAATGTGCGAACAGGCACAAAAGCTTACGCTTACTTCACGTGCATTTTACAACAATGTTTTGGGCGAGTTCGAGGAGTATGTTACCAAATACTTTGGCTATGACAAGGTTTTGCCAATGAACACTGGAGCCGAAGCCGACGAAACCGCGCTTAAGCTATGCCGCCGTTGGGCATACGATGTTAAAGGGATTAAGGATGGCGAGGCCAAAATTATAGTTTGCGAGAACAACTTCCATGGCCGTACCATAACCATAATCTCAATGTCCACCGACCCCGATTCCTATGGCGGGTTCGGACCATACACTCCAGGTTTTATAAAGATTCCATATAACGATATTCCAGCCCTTGAAAAAGCATTGCAGGATCCTAACGTAGCCGGTTTCCTTGTTGAACCCATCCAGGGCGAAGCAGGCGTTTTTGTTCCCGATGAAGGTTACCTCAAAAAAGCATACGACCTCTGCAAAAAGCACAATGTGCTTTTCATAGCCGACGAGGTTCAAACAGGTATTGCACGTACTGGCAAGATGCTTGCTTGCGACCACGAAGGTGTTCGCCCCGATATCCTAATCCTTGGTAAAGCCATTTCAGGTGGCGCCATGCCCGTTTCATGTGTACTAGCCGATGATGAAATTATGCTTACCATTAAACCGGGTGAGCACGGTTCAACCTTTGGTGGAAACCCACTTGCCGGCAAGGTTGCCATTGCTGCACTCGAGGTAGTAAAAGAAGAAAAACTAGCTGAAAATGCTGACCGCTTGGGTAAAATCTTCCGCGATGAAATGAATAGCATCAAGAGCGATATGATTGAACTTGTTCGCGGTAAAGGGCTGCTTAACGCAGTGGTAATTCGCAACAAGCCCGGCAAAACCGCTTGGGATGTTTGCCTTTCCATGGCCGAAAAGGGCGTTCTTGCTAAACCCACCCACGGAAACATCATCCGTTTTGCACCGCCACTTGTTATTACCGAGGAACAACTTCGCGAGGCTATTGGCCTTATCAAGGAAGCCTTTAAGCAGTTTGAATAAAAGAAATATTCGACCTACAAGAAAGGTGACACAGGTGTGTCACCTTTTTTTATTACCGCAGGTAACCGGTTCCCCTTTCCTTTACCACCCGAATAAAGTTATCGATCGACCTATCATAGCCGCTCTCAATGTCGGCTGGAAAATAACATGCCGGTAATTCACCATTCCTGCGATGATAGGCTAAACAATCGCAACAAACACCATGCTTGCCGCATGGGTAGGAACAATTGCAAAACTTTGAATTACTATCTTTTTTGCATTCCATGGTTAATACTTTTTTCAACAGCAAAAATACCCCATTATCAAAAAAAACTGCACTAAACTTTTAAATCTAATTGTAATCTAATTTACGAATTTGCATTTTTGTAACAACATTGTTAAACTTAAACCAACTCACCATGAGAAAAACATTTACACTAATAACCATTGCAACAGCATTGCTTATGGCACAATGCAAACAACCTGAGCAAAAGGTGGACGTATCGCCTATTAGCGATGCCACTGTGAAAAAAGTTACTACTGAACTGGTAAAACAGCACGGCGATGCCCATAAGGAAAGGATTGAACGTGGTGTTGCCCAAGTAGCAATGCTTTGGAGAGCTACCGATGGCACCGAAGCCGATTTTGAAAAACTTTGCACCACTCAGTTTGTATCGGATGAGGCAGCATTGGAACAGCTATTCAGCAAGCTGTCATATGGATTTGAAATGCTTAACGGATACTTCATCCTGCTGAGCAAGGAACTTATGAAGCCATTACACCTCGATATGGGGCCCGTTACCCCAATCGACGAACTTTTTGGATCGTACAATGCGGCAGCTCACCTCAACGACGACCTTTACAGCAATAAAATTGCCTTTATTACGGCGCTTAACTTCCCATACTACACCCTTAAGGAAAAAACCGAGCGGGGAGAAAACTGGAGTCGTAAGCAGTGGGCTTACGCGCGAATGGGCGATATGTTCACCAGTCGAGTTCCTGCTCAACTCCTGCAGAACTTTTCCACCGTAAACACCAATGCCGATACTTACATCAGCGAGTACAACATCTACATGGGCAACCTTATTGACGAAAAGGGTCAAACCATGTTCCCTGCCGATATGAAGCTAATCTCGCACTGGGGACTTCGTGATGAGCTAAAATCGCAGTATGCCAATAAGGAGAATGGCCTTGCCCATCAGCAAATGATATACCAGGTGATGAAGCGAATAATCGATCAGTCCATACCCCAGCAGGTTATTAACAGCAACGAGTATCAGTGGAACCCATACACCAACAGCGTAACCAAGGAGGGAAAAGAAATTCAAGTAACATCCGAGCCCAATACACGCTATCAACACGTTATCAATCAGTTCAAGGCACTAAAAGCTATTGACGAGTACACCCCAATGATGCCTACTTATATCCAACGCAAATTCGAAGGCGAATTTGAACTGCCTGTCGATGAGGTAGAGCAACTTTTCATCAATCTAGTATCATCTAAGGAGGTTCGTGAAACCGGAAAACTCATAAGCAAACGTCTGGGACGCCCCTTACAACCCTTTGACATTTGGTACGATGGATTTAAAGCTCGCAGCGGGATACCCGCCGAAAAGCTTGATGCCATTACCACTAAACGTTTCCCCAATGCTCAAGCTTTTGAGGCAGAAATGCCCAATATTCTCACCTCGCTGGGATGGAGCAAAGAAAAAGCAAAATTTATTGCCGACAGGGTTAAGGTAGAAGCTTCGCGCGGCGCAGGCCATGCCTGGGGAGCCGAAATGCGTAAGGATGTTGCCCTACTCCGCACCCGCGTTCCTGCCTCGGGCATGAACTACAAGGGTTTCAACATCGCCATGCATGAGTTTGGCCACAATGTGGAGCAAACCATTACCCTGCACGACGTTGATTACTACATGATGCATGGCGTTCCCAATACTGCTTTTACCGAGGCCTTGGCATTCGTATTCCAAAAACGCGACCTTGACGTTCTGGGGATGAAAGAGGTAAATCCCGACAAGGAATACCTTGAAACCCTCGACAACCTCTGGTCGTGCTACGAAATTATGGGTGTATCGCTGGTTGATATCAACCTTTGGAAGTGGTTATACAACAATCCCAATGCTACAGCCGAGGAGGTACGTAATGCTACCCTTACCATTGCCCGCGACATCTGGAACAAGTACTACGCCGATGTATTTGGTAGCACCGATGAACCCATACTTGCCATATACTCACACATGATTGATAATCCGCTTTACTTATCGGCATACCCCATAGGTCATCTTATCGATTTTCAGCTGGAAAAACAGTTCCGTGGCCGCTCATTTGCAGCCGAGGTTGAACGGATTTACTCGCAGGGCCGTTTAATTCCGCAACTCTGGCTTAAGAAAGGTGTTGGTGAACCGCTATCGGTTACTCCTATTCTTGAGGCATCGGCAGTAGCCGTTCAAAAGCTCTCCGAGAAAAAGTAAATTAATCCAATAAAACATAAAAGCCGTCCGCAGCAGGACGGCTTTTTAATTTTATACCTGAACAGTTTTAATGGTTGTTTTCAAACCTTTTTACAGTCTGAGCGATTGTTCCATATTTCCTACCGAATAGAACTACTGCTAACAGGCAAAGCAATCCCGATATGGCAAGCGTTAGCTGTACCCCAACTGTGGGGCTAATTGAGCCAAGTAAAAGGCTGCCAAGAGGCGTAATGCCCATAAACGACAAGCCATAGAGTGCAACCACTCTCCCCCGTTTATCCTCATCAACAATGTGCTGTAAAAGAGTGTTTGTTGCAGCAAACTGCACAATCATACCAAACCCGGTAAAAAATATCACCAAAAGCGAAACCGGTGTAATTGTTGAAAGCGAGAAAGTAAACAATCCAATACCAAAAAGAATGGAAGATACCAGAATAATTTTGGGTAAACTTCTAATGCTTTTCCTTGAAGCTAGGAAGAATGCACCCACCAATGCTCCTGCACCAAGCGATCCGGTTAAAAAGCCAAGCAGTTGCGAGTTTCCATGAAGGATATCGCGAGCGAAAACAGGCATAAAAACCTGAAACGGCAAACCAATAAAGCCAATTGCCGAGATTAGCAAAAGCAGATATCTTATTGTCTTGTTCCTGAATGAATACTTTAACCCCTCAGCCAATTCCTGTAAAATAGAACCTTTATGATGATGAACATTTAAAGGTTTCACCCTCATCCACAGTAACGATGCTATCACCGCCATAAAGCTAAAGCCATTGATTACAAAGCACCAGCCCTCGCCCACCCAAGCAATTATGAACCCTCCAATGGTAGGGCCAATAAAGCGCGCTGAGTTAATTAGAGTTGAATTTAGCGCTATGGCATTCTGAAGTAAATCCCTATCGTCCACCATTTCGAGCAGGAAAGCGTGACGGAAAGGGGTATCGAAGGCAAGGGCAACTCCATTGATTACAGCAATCAGAATAATATGCCAAATTTGAATAACATTGGCTAGGTAAAGAATTGCAAGCGTAAAAGCCATAACCATAGACAATGCCTGGGAGCCAATTAATACCATCCTTCGGTTTACCCTATCGGCATAAACTCCGGCAATTGGGGTAAGAAAAAGCGATGGTATCTGTCCGGCAAATCCAATAACCCCGAGCAGAAAGGGCGAATTGGTTAACCTGTATATAAGCCAGCCAAGAGCAAGGTTCTGAATATAAGTCCCCATGAGCGAAACAATCTGCCCATAAAAGAACTTCTTGAAGTTGGGACTTCTTAAAGCCCTAAAAGCAAAACCAACACGATTAAAGTAAGAACGTATATCGACATACCTGAACATACCCTAAAATTGAATACCTGCAGCTAAACCTGCCGCCCCATTAGCGTTATAGAACGGAAGTACGTAAGCATGCATTTGACTACCCCTACCCTGCCTTAGTTTAATTCGTTCGTATGTATAGTAAGTTATTTTGGTGCTAAGAATTCCAATACCAGCCCCAGCAAAAACATCGGTTATCCAATGTTTATTGTTAATCACCCTTGCAAAGCCAATTGTACCCGCAACCGCATAGCCAGCCAATCCAATCCAAATGGTATGATCCTTGTACTCCTGCCATAAAAACTCTGCACCCGAAAAGGCCAGTGTTGTATGACCCGATGGGAATGAGTTAGCAGCACTACTATCGGGGCGCATTACATTTGTGGAATATTTAAGCGTTTGAACCACTGCCGTTTGTAAAACAAATGAACCTGCAAGTATAGCCGTTCTGTCCCAAAACGCATGTTTTGCCTTCAGCCCTGCATCATCGAGTATGTAAACTGCCAAACCTGGTAAATACTGAAAGTAATCGTCGGCTCTGTACTTAGTGTTGATGTGTTCCAAAACCTCGCTGCGAATCCCTGTATTCCAACGCTTTAGGTTCGGGTTATCGAGACCAACAATACCGTATGCAATAAGCGACACTGGTAATATGGTATTCTTTAGTGCTAGCCGATACTCCATCTTTGGCCTTTGGCCAACACTATCTAACGGAATTGACTGTTGCGAAAAACAATTTAGGCTAATGAACAGCTCCATTACCATAAATGCATTTGCTCTCAAATTCAAATCTATTTTTTTTCCAAAGATAAACATCTAAATATGCCTATAATAGCATTGGAAAATTTAACACCACTTTTGAATATGTTTCAGAGATATTAAACTTTAGTTACTACAATACTTTGGTCGGTTTAAAAATTTCAAAAGATTTGTTTGAGGTAATTTAACCTTTACTTTCATCAAAACTAACATGGAATGGTTATCTTTGTTTAGAATTTTAAATATGAATAAAAGTGAATAAGTACAAAACAATAGCCCTGGTTGCGCACGACAATCGTAAACGCGACCTTGTAGAGTGGGTTGAATGGAACTGGGCAAAACTGCTTAAGCATAAACTTATTTGCACTGGTACAACCGGCCGGCTTGTTGAGGAAGCTCTTACCAAAATGAAAAGCAAGGAGGCCGACGATCACCTTCAGCTTACCCGGCTAAAATCGGGCCCACTTGGCGGCGATCAGCAGTTAGGTGCACTTATAGCCGAAGGAAAGATTGATATCCTTATCTTTTTCTGGGATCCCATGCAAGCCCAACCCCACGATGTGGACGTAAAAGCATTGCTCCGAATAGCTACTGTTTACAACATTCCTACTGCCACTAACCGTTCAACAGCTGATTTTCTAATTAGTTCCCCACTCATTGAACAGGAGTATACCCCAAAAATAAAGGATTACAGCCAGTACATCAACAGAAATGTTTACTAAATATTGATATAGCTATGGAACGCAACGAGTACCGCGAGAATGTAAAAAAAACTATTGACGAAATCTTCGATCAGATTGAGGTTTTAAAAGCCAAAGCCGATAATGCTTCGGAAAAGGTTAAACAGGAGTATAACGAGAAGATTAAGGAACTAGAGTTGCTGCGCAATCAAATGGAAAGCAAACTCGACGAACTGACCGATACCGCTGAAAACAAGTGGGACGAGGTAAAGGAAACCCTAAACTCTAGCCTCGAATCATTTAAGGAAGGTTTTAAAAAATTAGGCTCACTTTTCGATTAGTATTTAAAAAATTTACAAATGGATGTATGGAAACTATCCCTAATTGGAGGGATTGTATTACTTTTTATTGCATGGCTTATAGTTTTTATTGATGTGCTGCGCGTTAGGTTTCCGGATAGGAACATGTGGATTATTTACCTGATCATTACCCCTCCATTGGCTGTATTGGTTTATCCTATTGTTCGGAATAAACTTTTGAAAAAAAGATATACGCCCGACTAAATGGCTATTGGCCATTTTCAAGTTTAAACCTAATACGCACTAAGCCCTCGGAGTAATCGGCCGAGATAATTTTAAACTTCCCGATCTCCTTTGTGTTTGACACATGTGGGCCTATACATGCACACGCATCGTAGTCGCCTACCCGAATAACCCTGATGGTATCGGGAGTATCGGCAGGCAACTTGCTTAAATCGAGGAAAGTTGAGGCATGTGCTTTATCGGTAAACTCTTCGGTTATAGTCAAGTTCTGCAAAATAACCTCGTTAACCTTATCCTCAATCGTTTTTAACTCGTCTTCGCTAAGCGCACGTGGAATTCGGTAATCGCACTTCGATTTTTTCTTCTCCACGTGGCTGCTCAATGCTCGCCCGCAATTGTAAAGCCTAACCATTGTTTGGTTGAGGATGTGCTCTGCGGTATGCATACGGGGATCGTAATTCTTTTCGCTCATTTCAGCATCAATTTTTGGGGGTAAAAATAGCAAAATGGCAAGGCAATAAGTTAAAATTAATGGCTTATTGTAAAAAGTAAAAAGCAAAAAAAAATACAAGTTTAAAAACAGTTACATTTGCCAAGTAAAATCGGGACATGTTCGACTTATCAAAAAAGCGATGGCAATGGGCTGCCATGATGTTCATGGCTTTTGTATGGGGCGCCTCGTTCATACTGATGAAGCGCGGGCTCGATGCATTAAGCTATGTTCAAGTGGCTGCTCTCCGAATATTTTTTAGCTTCCTAATCCTTTTACCCCTCTCAATAAAAAACCTAAAGCTTATAAATCGCAATAACTTTTGGCCATTGCTGGGGTGTGGTTTGCTAGGTAACTTTTTCCCAGCATTCCTTTTCACCCTTTCCGAAACCCAAATTACCAGCTCATTGGCGGGTATTCTGAATGGGCTAACCCCTTTCTTTACTGTTATTGCCGGATTGGTTCTATTTAAACATAAACCCAATGTTTTTCAGAGCATTGGGGTGGTTATTGGCTTTACAGGGGCTTCCATTCTTATAACTAACGGAAACTTTTCCTCGTTTGGGCAGGTTAACCGTTACGCACTGCTGGTTGTTTTAGCAACAATGATGTATGGCGTTAACTCCAACATTATTCGTTTTAAACTTTCGGGATTAACGGGTGTACAAATTACATCGCTTATCTTTTTCATGATTGGTATTCCGGCAGGGATTATTCTGATGTTAACCGATATCGGCGCTGCCCTCCAACATCCCGCATTTGTTTCAAGCATACTGGCAACCATTGTGCTTGCCATGTTTGGCTCAGTACTAACACTATTTGTTTTCAACAACCTCATTCACCACACCAGCGCAATTTTTGCTTCGTCCGTAACTTACATCATTCCATTCTTTGCCCTACTCTGGGGCATTCTCGATTGCGACCATATTGGAACTCTTCAAATTATCTCATTAATAGTTATACTCATTGGAGTTTACCTTTCGAGTTTACGTCGGAAACCCAAATTGCTGTAAAAAGATTTTTTACAGTAAATCGATTTCCTTGAGATTAATCAATAATTGCTTGTTTCTATTGACCTAATGGGGTAATCCCGACTTATCAAAAATCATTCATTCAAAGAGTTCGGAATGATTAGATTTTGTTAGTCGATTCATCAATTAATTTTATCAGTTGACATTTGGATTTAATTCAAAAAAGTGTTGACTTTATCCTAATTTGTCCATACCTTTATTGTAAAGTCAAAATCCTTACTATCAATGGCAAAGGACAAAAAGGATAAAAAAAAGAAAAAGGCCGACAAGCCCCAGGAAGCAAAAGCATCCACCAAGAAGCATCAACTCGACCTAACCAATCACTACGAAACGGTTGAAGCACATGTTGATAGGATGGATAAAAAGACCTATGAGCATGAGATTGAGAAACTGCACGTGGAGCTGGTAAAGCTCCTGGAATGGATAAAGCACCAAAAACTAAAAGTTGTAATACTCTTTGAGGGCCGCGATGCTGCCGGAAAAGGTGGAGTAATCAAAACCATTGCCGAACGTCTGAATCCCCGATTCTGCCGTATAGTGGCACTTGGCGTTCCCACCGAAAAGGAAAAAAGCCAATGGTATTTCCAACGGTATGTGGCTCATCTACCCGCCGCAGGCGAAATGGTGCTCTTCGACCGAAGCTGGTATAACCGGGCTGGTGTGGAGAAAGTCATGGGCTATTGCACCGAGGACGAATACACTGAATTTTTGCGCTCATGCCCCGAGTTTGAACGGATGCTGGTTCGCTCCGGTATAATACTCATAAAGTACTGGTTCTCCGTTAGCGATAAGGAACAGGAACGGCGCTTTCAGGAACGTATAGATGACCCCACCAAGCGATGGAAGCTCAGCCCAATGGATATTGAATCGCGTAACCGATGGGTGGAGTACTCCAAGGCCAAAGATGTTATGTTTGCCCACACCGATATTAAACAAGCGCCGTGGTGGGTAGTTCGTGCCGACGATAAAAGGCGTGCCCGCCTTAACTGTATCCATCACCTGCTAAGCCTTATTCCTTACGAAGACCTCACTCCTCCCCCTGTAAAACTTGAACCCCGCAGGATCGACGAAAGCTATGTTCGACCGCCTATCACTGACCAGAACTTTGTTCCTGAAGTTTACTAGCAGTAATGGCTGCCTTATAGGGCAGCCATTTTTACTAAGTTATGAAAAACAAGTATGCAAACTACTGATTTCAATGGGATGAGCAATACGAAATTATTCAGTTTCAATATTTATCTAATTCAGACAACAGCCGTTTAACCTTTTTTAAATTGTTTTTTCTAAGCTTAAAAGTATAAGGTTGATTTCCAAAATACACCCTAATTTCAACCTTAACACCCGATTTCAACTTCTGCAATACATCATTAGGTAAAGGGGTGATAAACATATCGTAATGTTTTGTACTCGTTTTTGTTTTGGGATATAACGATCCGATCGAAGTTGAATCGCTTAGTAATATTGAACTATAGTACGTTTCAGTTTCCAAAGAAGTTGAATGCTTCAAACTTCGATTCCTTAACTCAAATGTTTCATTGTTAATTCTTATATATGATTTATTATCGAGGGGCAACTTAGGCTCAGAACTAATTATCTTCCAGAAAATAATCGTGCTATCAACTTTTCTACTGTAGTTTCTCTCTAATACAATATCAGCAATATTATTACCATGAATTCTTTCGGAAGGATGAATTAGCATCCTGTAAGTAACTCTCTCTACTTTTTTGTAATCGTCAAAATCCTTCTGATAGGGCCGCCAAACTATTGTTGAGCATGAACTAAACACAAAAAGCAGAAAAGGAAGCGCTAACTTTTTCATTGTAATTTATTATTAACCCGTTTTGTAATATTTTAATAAGTATGTGATTTTTTTACATCAATCATTATACCAAATTCATTGTGCTATATATTCTCAAAGCCCGGAATGCTATCTATTTTGATTGGTCGGCCATTTTTAAGCCCTACGCCTATTACCTTAGCCTTAACGGCTAATTTCCCTTCGGGTAACTTAATCACTTCCTGATCAAAGATCATACGCAAATGGCCCTCCTTGTGGGTGGATAAGCGCACAACAAACCTATCGCCACTGGTTAATGAGTACTTGTAGTCAATTTCAATACGCGACACCACAAGGTCGATACCCTCAGCGTGCAACCTTGCAAAATCGATCCCTTTACTCAGCAAAAACTTATGGCGGGTATGTTCAAGGTAGTTCAGGTAGCGGGCATTATTAACAATACCCTGCAAATCGCACTCGTAATCACGAACCTCAAATTCCAACTCAAAAATATCCATGGTAAATCGGTTATGTTTAAACTACTTCCAACTCCTTAGTTTATAGCCTCTAACAGCGTAGTACAGTATAATAAAGTACGATGGTATGAGAATAATGTATGCCATTTGCGGTGAAATTGAATCGGAAAGACGACCCCAAAGTAATGGAAGAATTGCACCACCCGCAATAGCCATGATCAACACAGCCGAACCCGTTTTAATGAACTTGCCCAAATCGTGAATGGCCAAAGGCCAAATAGCAGGCCATACCAGTGCATTGGCTAATCCTAAGAGAGCAAGGGCAAGTATAGAATAGGTAGGCGAGGCCAATACAACTATAACGCTCAAAAGCACCCCTAGCACAGCCGATCCAGTAAGAGCGGCACGTTGCGAAATCACCTTTGGAATCAACACAATGCCAGCCAGGTAACCAATAATCATGGCTATAAGAGTGTATGTTGTAAAAACCTTAGCGGTTTCAATCTTAAAACCCTGCGATATGCCGTAACGAATAATGGTATCGCCTGCAATAACCTCAACCCCAACATAGAAAAACAGTGCAACTGCACCCAGTATAAGCTGAGGAAATTGGAAAATGCTGGTTTTTCCGGTAAGTTCAATAGATACCAAATCAGCCTCATCCTCGGACTCCACATCGGGTAGCGGTGCATAACGCACTGCTATACCCAGCAGAGTAAGGATTGAAGTCATTACCAGGTAAGGGACAATAACCCTATTGGCTAAACTATCGAGAGCAGCAGCTCGGGCTGAGGCATCTAAACCCTGAAGCGACTTCACAAAGGCATCACCATCACTAAGGATATAGTAGGCCAGAATAAGCGGTGCAATGGCGCCAGCCAACTTGTTACAAATCCCCATTATGCTAATGCGCTTTGCTGCGCTTTCACGGGGCCCAATTATGGTGATATATGGATTAACCGCTGTTTGAAGTACTGCCAATCCTGCTCCCATAATAAATAAGCCACTCAGGAACATCCAGTAAGCCCTATTCAACGCAGCTGGGACAAACACAAGGGTTCCTATTGCCATAACCATCAGGCCCACCGTCATTCCCTTATGAAAGCCAGTCCTTTTCAAAACCCACGATGCAGGTAATGCCATAACAGTGTAGGAGATATAAAATGCAAAGGCCACCAGTGTAGCCTCAAAATCGGTTAACTCACACGATATCTTGAAATACGGAATAAGTATGCCGTTCAACCAGGTTACAAAACCAAAAATGAAGAATAACGCTCCAATAATGAGCATGGGCAGGAAATTGCCCTTACTTTTCCATGAGTTCATTGTTATAGCTTTAGGTTAAGGTTCCCCAAAAATAGAAAAATATTGGAGAACGATGTGTAAAATAAGGAAAGTTAAACTTTAACAGTAATAATATCGTCCCAACGGGTAGTGTACATAGGAGATATACGTTCCTGTCGCAACTTCCACTTACGGCCGGTTCCCTGAGCAGCAACTTTAACGGTATGGCTGCCATACTTATCGTTCAACTTATCCATAACCACCATCAACTTGTTGTGTTTTTCCCTATCAACGCTATCAAAAAGTGAAGTTTGGATATGCTGATTTGTTGAGATACCGGAAACAACTACACCAGCCTTTTTATAGCGAAATCCGGGCTTGTAAATACTTTTTAGTCCGATCAGCGCGTAGTGTATCAGCTCAAGGGTGCTACTTGTGGGCACTGGTAAAGCTATAGTTTTGCTTGCCGAGTACTGTGGCAGATCGTCGCGAAAGTAGTTGGTATGGGCAAAAACCACTACTATTTGAGCAACCGATTGTTGCTTACGTAATTTATGGGCACAGCTTGCTGCAAACGATGCAACGGCCTCGTTCAGATAGCCAAGATCGGTTTGCATCTCGCCAAACGAACGGGTTGTGGCTATAGCTTTTTTAGGTGGGGCTGCATGTTCCAGTTCGATACAGGGAATGCCCAGTAATTCTTTTTGTGTACGCAACCCCACCACCGACATATGCTGCTTTACCCACCCAGCAGGCATTCGAGTGAAATCGTAAGCAGTATTTACACCATAGCGGGTCAGGAACTTACTGTATTGCCTTCCAATTCCCCAAACCTCTCCAATCTCATACGCTTTAAGGGCCTCTATTCGTTGCTGCTCATTGGCAATCATGTAAACACCCTGGTACTGGGGTTGCTTTTTAGCGATATGGTTTGCCACCTTTGCTAAGGTTTTTGTAGGTGCTAAGCCTATACTAATTGGAATGCCGGTATTCCGCATGGTAGTTTTGCGAATTTGTCGGGCATAATCCAACAAATCGACATACTTAAAGCCGTGAAAACCAAGAAAAGCCTCATCAATGGAATAAATCTCGATATCGGGGGTAAAGCTGGCCAGGGTATTCATTACCCTTTGACTCATATCGCCATACAGGGTATAGTTCGATGAAAAAACTGCCACATTGTTTTTTTCAATTAATTCCTTGATTTTGAAAGCAGGTTCTCCCATTTTTATGCCAAGTGCTTTGGCCTCGTTGCTCCGCGCAATAACACAACCATCGTTGTTCGACAGCACAATCACAGGCCTACCAACAAGCGATGGATCGAATACTCGCTCGCACGAAGCGTAAAAATTATTACAATCGGCAAGGGCAAACATGGCTAAAACTTATGGATGACATAGGTAACAATGCCCCAAACCACAAAATCGTTCTCATCGGTAACCTTTATGGGTTTGTATGCCGGATTGGCTGGCATAAGGTAAATTCCATCTTTCTTAACCCTGATGGTTTTAAGAGTAAATTCACCATCGATATAGCATACGGCTTTACGGCCATCGGCCGGTGGTAACGACTTATCAATCACCAGAATATCGCCATCGTTAATTCCCTCATCAACCATTGAGTCACCCCGCACACGCCCGTAAAAGGTTGAACTTGGATTTTTGACAAGCTCCTTGTTTAAATCAAAGGCTAAATCGATATAGTCCTGTGCTGGCGATGGAAAACCAGCCTTAATCCCTTCGGCCAAGGGAAGTGAAAGATCGGATGTTGTGTCGGCAGTAAAGAAATCTATCTTAGGTGTAGTTTTTATCAGCCTCATGCTTGTTTAGGTGAGTTAATCTGTTTAACTACACTAATAACAAATGCTATACGCGAATGGTTTTTAGTTGTTTTAGGAACTATGATAAGCAGAGCAGCAAAATACCCTACAACCAATCCCTTTAGCAATCCAGCAGTAAAATCGGTGTTGGGGAACATCACCACACCAAATGCAAACAGAGCAAAAAGTATAAGTAAAACAAAACTTGCAACTTGCCTTCGGGCCAACCGCTTGTGGAAATCGAGCCTTGAATCAATATAAATACTATCGGTTCCCTCAACGAGTTTTGCTCTCTCATCGGCCGTTAATCCCTTTTCATTATCAACCAATATCTTAACTGCAGAGCTGTTCTCCATAACATTCAGATTATTTACAAATTTAATACAATAAACCTTGAACTTGGAATGAATACAAAAAGAAAAAAGGTCCTTAGACCTTTTTATGTGATTGATAAGCAAATCTATTTATACGCCGGATTGATATTCTGATTGCTTGGGTAGTAAAGGTTGACCTTGTAATTGAATGCAATGAAATTATTCTCGCCAATGGGAACATCAATTCGCAAATCTCTGTACTTCTTCAAATCGGGCTTTTTAAAGTAAACCAACCCACGGGCTGCCTCATTCTTGGAGAGAGTGGTTTTGCGCAGCGAGTTATTGATCCATGCTTCTGTGGCATTGAGCAAAAACTCGCTTCGGATATTATTCATCTCCTGCGAAAATTCATTCATGTTCAAGGTTGTTCCTGCTGCTGCTGCAGCCAGTTCGGTTCGGGTAATTGCACGCTGCTTGGTATCCTTGGCATCGGCCGAGGCCGTTGCAACCATTACCGGTAATGCCAAGGCAGCAACTGCAATTGAAGCAGTAGCAAGATTTTTCTGATCGGCCTCAAGCTGCGATTGAGCTAACTCGTTTTTCAGAATTTCAATTTCGGGATCCACTGCATAGATTGGAAATGAACTGTAAACTATCTGATTGATTACCGGATCCCACTTGCCACTATCGGTGAACATTACAATTTTCTCGGGACAAAGCAAAAAATCTTCATCGGTGGTGTTGACCATCTCGATATCAAACACCAAATAGGCATCAGTTGTTCCATGGTAGGCGCAATGAACGATAAAGCCATCTTTATAGTAACTGGTAAATTCCTTGCCATTTTCCCAAGTGGTTTTTGTTTCCTTTGAGTTGAGTCGCACTACTGGATTGGGTGTTGCGCACGAAGCCAAAAGACCCACCATTAAAATGTAATTGCTTATTGATTTCAAAGGTTTCATGTTTTTTTTAGATGTTAGTTTTGTTGAAATTAATCAAAAAATATGCCATGAACCTTAAAAACACAAACATTCTCTCATGTTAATTGTATGTTAATACTTAAAGCAAAAAAAATTTGGGAGGTAAATAAAGATGCTATAACTTTGCATAAACCTGAAAGGATGTTCTACCTATTACTCTGCATACTATCATCAACAGTAGTTTTAATCACCTTTAAGTTACTCCATCGTTTTTCGGTCAACAATTTTAGCGCAATCATCATAAACTATTTGGCAGCCAGCGTAGCTGGTTTTTTTTTGGCCAAAGGTGAACTCACCGGGCTTAATCAGTTAGGTGTTTTACCCATTCTGCTAATGGTGGCAATGGGTGTACTGTTTATAACCATGTTTCACTTCCTGGGCAAAAGCACCCAAACAGCCGGAGTTGCTATTACTTCGGTTGCCGCAAAGATGTCGGTCATTATACCCATTCTGGTATCGGTACTAATTGATCCGAACGACAAGCTGAACCTTTTACGAATAGTGGGCATTATACTCGCCCTAATAGCTGTTCTTTTACTTGTGATTCCAAGGAAAACCGAAAAATTCAAACCCGTAAAAACTTACCTGCCACTAATAATTTTTTTGGGCATAGGTATTGTGGACTCATCGGTAAAGGTTGCTCAGCAATACTTTGTTACCAATGAACTTAACCCAATATTCAATGCGGTTGTATTTGCCATGGCGGGTTTTACGGGCTTACTATTATTGCCCTTTAACAGAGATGCTGCCAAAGGGTTTTCAAAAACCAAGACTTGGCTTTTGGGCACTATACTGGGATTAGCCAACTTTGGTTCAATGTTCTTCATGGTGGCAGCGCTTAACCATGTTACCAGCAATGGCATGCCGTTGGAAGGGTCAGTTCTTTTTGGCATCAATAATTTGGGGGTGGTGTTAGCTGGTGCACTGGTTGGTTTGCTAATGTTTGGAGAACGGCCAAGTAAAACAAATCTTACCGGAATAGCAATATCGGTACTGGCAATAGTAATACTTATGCAAAGCTAAATGGTTGAAGTAATTGACACATATAAAACCATCGAAGCACCTGCCGAAGGGATTTACAAGGAAAAGGGCAGTAAGTTTATAGCTAAAGCATTCCCGGTAAGAACCGAGGAGCAAGTAAAGTCCATTATTGATCAGGTTAAGGAAGAATACTACGATGCCAGGCATCACTGCTACGCATACATTCTTGGCCCTAAGGGCGATAAGTGGAGAGCCAATGACGATGGCGAACCATCGGGCACTGCTGGCAAGCCAATTCACGGCCAACTGCTCAGCTTTAACCTAACCAATGTTTTGGTTGTGGTAATACGGTACTTTGGTGGAACAAAACTAGGCGTGTCGGGGTTGATAAATGCTTACAAAACGGCAACCCACGATGCTTTATCCAATGCAAAAATTATCACCCGAACGGTGGATGCCATTTACAGGGTAACCTTTGGATATGCCACAATGAACGAGGTAATGCGATTGGCCAAGGATTTAAACCTACAGCTCGTTGATCAGCATTTCGATAATACCTGTTTCATCAGGGTGAGGATTCGGCGCTCAATGGAAACCGAATTTTTATCGAGATGCTCAAAAATTGAAGGACTTATTGCCGATTTTGAATATGAAGATTGATGTATTAGCCCCGTTTACCGGGGCTTTTTTTTTGAAACATAAACTCAAACACAAAATACACAGCGATGAAAAACAAAAGTTTGGTATCAATTAACGACCTGAGCAAGGATGAGATATTCAGGGTACTCGACCTTGCCGAAGAGTTTGAAAGGAATCCTATTCAGCGAATCATGGAAGGGAAAGTGGTGGCTACGCTTTTCTTTGAGCCGTCAACCCGAACCCGCTTGAGCTTCGAAAGTGCAGTGAACAAGTTAGGCGGAAGGGTAATCGGTTTCTCGGAGGCATCAACCAGTAGTGTATCCAAAGGCGAGAGCCTAAAGGATACCATCCTTACCGTAGCCAACTACTCCGACCTGATAGTAATGCGCCATCCCGTTGAGGGTAGCGCACGCTATGCAAGCGAGGTTTCGCCTGTTCCCATTGTTAATGCCGGCGATGGCGCCAACCAGCATCCAACCCAAACCCTACTCGATTTATACTCGATCCGTAAAACGCAGGGCAAACTCGACAACCTGAAGATTGTAATGGTAGGCGACCTCAAGTATGGCCGAACCGTTCACTCACTCCTGATGGCCATGAGCCAGTTTAACGCCTCGTTTACCTTTATTTCGCCCGCCGAGCTCCGAATGCCCCAGGAGTACAAAATGTACCTCGACGAACTCGGTTTAAAGTATGAGGAGCATACCGATTTAGCCGAAAACATTAAGGATGCCGATATTGTTTACATGACCAGGGTACAGCGTGAACGTTTCTCCGACCCCATGGAGTACGAAAAGGTTAAAAACGCTTACATACTCCGAAATGGCATGCTCGAAGGTACAAAACCAAACATGCGGGTACTGCATCCACTTCCCCGAGTGAACGAAATCAACACCGATGTTGATGAATCGCCAAAGGCATACTATTTCACCCAAGCCCTGAATGGCGTTTACACACGTATGGCAATTATGGCTCTCATTTTAGGTTTAAAAAAGTAAAAGTATAGCGATATGAAAGACAAAAAACATTTGAGCGTTAGCGCAATTGAGAGTGGTACGGTAATTGACCACATTCCGGCGCAAAACCTTTTTAAGGTAATAACAATACTCGGACTCGATAAGATACCAAACCAGATAACCTTTGGCACCAACCTGGAAAGCAAGCTACTTGGCAAAAAGGCCATTGTGAAGATTGCCGGCAAGTTCTTTGAGCGCGACGAGATCAACCGAATAGCCATGGTAGCTCCGCACGCCAAGCTCAACATCATTAAGAACTACGAGGTAACCGAGAAAATGCTGGTTGAAGTCCCCAACGAGATTGTTGGCATAGTAAAATGCGTTAATCCCAAATGCATTACAAACGTGGAAAAGGTTACCCCTAAATTTAAAGTGGTTGACAAGAGCAGCGTATCGCTGAAATGCCACTACTGCGAAAAGATTACTGACCAGGAACACATGGAGTACCTCTAAACAAAAAAGCCCCGGACGCGGGGCTTTTTTGTTTTTAGCCAGAAACCCGTTACGATATCGAGATTTGACGAACGGGCTTAACCTTGGCTTCTTCCTTCTTAGGGATGATAATGCTCAAGATACCGTCCTTATACGAAGCTTTAATCTTATCGGTGTCTGCTGTATCGGGTAACGTGAACGACCTCTTGAACGAGGAGTAGCGGAACTCACGACGCATTACCTTTTCGTCTTTGCTCTCCTCCTTAACCTCTTTCTCACTGGAAATCTCCAGTACGTTGTTATTCAAATCAACCTTAAAGTCCTTCTTGTCGAACCCGGGAGCAGCCACCTCGATGGTGTATTCATCCTTTCCCTCCTTGATGTTTACCGAGGGGATTGTTACACTTTCGCTATCGTCAAAGAAACGGCTGATGAAATCATCCCCAAAGAACTCATCTACCAGGCTTGGTAGAGTGCTTCTACGACGTAACATTGGCATCATAGCTTTACCCTCCCTTTTTTTTGGTTAGACATCAATGCTTTCACCTAACCTTTTTCAAACCCCATGCCAGCAGAGTTTTTATGACATTTTTTCACTCCACAAGGCAAGTGCAAGCCAATTTGTCGCAGAGAATGGTGAAGATTTGACGTTAAAACGAGCTATACGAACCTGAAACAATCATAACACAAGAACTTAACCGTAAAAAATACCACCTTATTTTAAAAATTCATTCTGTTAAGGTGTTATAAATACCAATTATAATATTCAATGTAAAGCCTCCTTGCGAATTGTGGCATGAAACGTGTCGGATTGCAGGACCATGTCCATACCCACAGTAATATGCTACGAGACTGGATGGAACACATGACAATCAAATGAAACCGGCATGCTCAATGATTGCGTGTTGCCACTATTTTTTTTGTTTTTTTAGCTTGCATTTTACAAATATAATCGATAATTTTGTATCTGCGTCTGGGATGAGTCGCCAAGCGTCTCAATAATGGGAATAACTCCCTGAAACCAGTCGCTTTTTTCATTTAAAACGCAAATGGTCTATTTCTGTTACATTGACGAATCAGGAACTCCTGATATCCCAGGAAATACAAGTCATTACGTTTTGGCCGGTTTGTCAATCCCAATATGTTTTTGGAAGAAATGTGAAAAGGGAATATCATCATTAAAACAAAAATACGACTTACAAGGATCGGAAATCCATACAGGATGGATAATGCGTAAATATCTTGAGCAAAGCAGAATTGTGGGATTTGAAACTATGAACTACGCTCAACGAAGACATGAGGTTCAAAAAATTAGAAAAGCAGAACTTCTTAAACTTCAAAAGAGTCAAAATAAAAATCACTATAATCAAACCAAAAAGAATTATCATCAGACAGAAGCATATATCCACTTAACATATTCTGAAAGAGTTTCTTTCATCCAAGAGTTGGCTGATTTAATTGGTAGCTGGAACTTTGCAAGAATATTTGCCGAATGCATAAATAAAATACATTTTGATCCATTTAGAGCCAAACAAACAATAGATGAACAAGCATTTGAACAATTAGTTTCTCGAATTGAGCAATACATGAAAATTATCAGCAAAAGCAAAAAAGATTCGGAACTTTTTGGAACACTTGTACATGATAATAATGAAACAGTATCCAAAAAGCATACGGCCTTAATGAAAAAATTTCATAATCAAGGTACATTATGGACAAGTATCGAACATATTATTGAAACACCGTTCTTTGTTAATTCTGAACTTACAAGTCTCATCCAGATAGCTGATTTATGCAGCTATTCATTAAGGCGATATTTTGAAAACAATGAATTTGACCTATTAAACAGAATTCAAAGTCGATTTGATAGAAAAAATGGAAAGATAGTTGGCGTACGTCACTTTACTGATACAAATTGTAAATGTATGTTCTGTGCCCCTTAAAGTTACTGGTAACTCAGGGGGTTGATAACGACTTTCTACATTATTAATACCCATTAACCTCAAGCGCCTTTTGGTAGTGCTGCTGGTTTATTTCGTAAATGTACTCCTTATTCTTGCGCCGATAATTATCCCAGTTTAACAAGTCAAACTCCCAGAAGTCCCTTGTGTTGAACTCAAGCGTATCGTCAAAAATAATTACTACTTTATCCACTGCACATCTACTAACTCCATAATACACGAATCGAGCATAACCCATTCCACAACTGGTCAATGTCGCACTACTATTAGGGCCTATGATAAGGGATGTTTTGCTGTCAGTTGCTTCTCCACAGCAAGATCGGATATACACTTTATGATCCGTGGCATTTTCAAACCTGTAATCTTCACATACACTTTTATCACATGAGTAGAAAAGTGATGTAAAAACAGCAAATAAGTAAAACTTATAAATTTTCATTGCTTTTAAAGGTTTTAAAAAAGTTAGCAAACTTTTATTAATAAGCCCTTGAGTTTTTTAGCCATTAATTTTTGCTCTGAACAATTCAATTAACGTCTCCCTGCCGTTTCCTGGCAGGGAGACCGTTTTACCTTGAGTACCCGTTCACCTCAAGCGCCTTTTGGTAGTGCTGCTGGTTTATTTCGTATATATTTTCCTTATTCTTGCGCTGGTAATTTAAAGGATTTAATAGGTCAAACTCCCAAAACTCCTGCGTGTTGAACTCAAGCGTATCGTCAAAAATAATTACTACTTTATCCACTACACATCTACTAATTCCATTATATACAAATGGAGCATCCCCTAAACCACAACTGGTTAGTATAGCACTACTCTTAGGGCCTATGCTAAGGGATGTTTTGCTGTCAGTAACTTCCCCGCAGCAGGACTGTATAAACACCCTGTGATCCGTGGCATTTACGTACTTGTAATCTTCACATACACTTTTATCGCACGAATAGAAAAGCGATGCGAACATACCAACTAAATAAAGCTTACTTTTTTTCATAGTTCTCATAGATTTTTATAAAAACTAACCAGTTCTTTAATACTCTCATTGGTAACCCCACTGGGTTTATTTACCAGTAAAGTTGCCTCCAGCAGGTCTAAATCCCTGAATGCATACAGTAGTTGTTCCAGCTTAGCAACTGTGTAGCCTGTTACATTATCATTGGGGTAACTTGAAGAGCCGGCGTGTTGTACTCTTTGGTTAATGTTATCAATTAGGTCTATAAAAAAAGGCGTATAGCACTTATCATTTGAATTGTTCCACTGCTGCTTATTAAAATAGAAATCAATATAATTTAAAGCAAAATTCCCAAATCGACTATATTCATTCCTGGTCAATTGCCACGATACAGCAACTGCCCAACTCTCCGGGACTATTCTGGTTTTTGGATTAAGCCATATAAGGGCAAATGCTCCCTCGCCTACCATTTCCCAGTGCGAAACGTGTGCCACCTCGTGGCAAGTAGTTGCATAAATAAAATCTGTAGTGCTCCAGCTACCTGAGCCATCCTTTCCATATATGCACACGTGCGGTATGGTTAGGTTTTCCCTGAACGGAACAGCGCTGCCATTAATATCCCTCCAGTGGTCGTGGTGGTAGTACCCAACCTTAAGCTTTGGTTTTAGTGCCGAGGGGGAGTAAGGTATTCTCAAGCCCAGCCTATCGCCATAGTAGTAGTTGAGCAATGCCCTGTGGATGGTAGCGTAACGCAACGATTTATCGGAAGTTATGTCAAGGTTCCATTCGGTGTCCTTCTTTGGGCCGTTGTAGTAGGCTTGTCCCCAGTCCTCCTCGCGTATATCCCAGTTACTCCTTTCCCAGATAATGGAGTAGTTTACCTTTCTCCCACCCTTGAATGTACCGCTAACGGTGTAGTCCCCATTTGAATCGGTAAAGCCGGTTTCCCAGAAGAACCACCACCGGGCTCTAACCTTAACCCCTTGCAGGGGTATTTGCCTACCAACCACATCGTCCCAAACCGTTATACGCCCCGAGGGAGTCCAGCGACCTTTAGTAGCACTTTCC
Organism: Bacteroidota bacterium; assembly: GCA_040752515.1. Lineage (GTDB taxonomy): Bacteria > Bacteroidota > Bacteroidia > Bacteroidales > Tenuifilaceae > Tenuifilum. The sequence goes on from JBFMGQ010000003.1 coordinate 72,231, forward strand.
TTCTCGTTTAGGTTGCCTGTTAGTCGCAATGCCTCGGTTTCAAGCATATCCCATAGCGCTGCAGCCCGCTCAGGCGATTTCTCAACAGCCGATATATCCAGCACCAAATCGGCAATCTTCTCGTGGGGTATATTGGGTACCGGTTTGTTGATGGGTAAAACCACATACTGCCAGCTGTAAGGGTTAACCTCAGGGTTCAACTCGGGGTCATAGTAGTAGGTACCACCCTCCTCAATCTCGTAATCTAAGGGGTAATCAAACATTGCATTTAACGTATCCAACTCTAATTGGTCAAACTGCTCCATATCGGAGGGTAAAAACCTGATGTATTGATGCGTTGGGGAAATTTCAAGGCCCGATTTTACGGCCCCCTGTTTTACCAGGTTGTTGTATGCCTTTTGCATATTCTCAACGGTAAATGGATTTTCAAGTCTTTTCCCCAACTTTATCATTCCTTCGGCTGATGCCTCTTTTGGGGTATTGGGTTCTTGGTGCAAGGGTTCTTTTTCGCAGCCGTAAAAAACAGCTGCCAACATTAACAAATACAGCAAAATAACTGATTTACGATAGATAGATAGATAGATAGATAGATAGACTTTGATTTCATGGAATACAAAATTTAAAAATTAACAAATCAAATGAACTTAACAATAAACTCGATAAAACAAGAACAAAATCAATTTACTTAGGCAATAAGATTTTTTTTACCATAGGCATTTACATTTTAAGGGTTAAACATAATTCTAAAAAATATACAATTACTGTTTAATTACATTCGAAAACAAATATACAAATATTGAACGAAATACACAAGCCCCCATTTCAAGAGAATGAGAAAAAGCAATCGATTTTGAGTTAAAACTCCCATACTAGTACCAATACAAAAGGTGAAATTATGCGAGCCGACTAAGTATGAACATTTTTTTGTAACTTTTGCGGGAATTTGCCATGGAAAAAATGAGCCCAAACAGCCAAAACAATAACGCCTACAATAAGTGGGATGATTTTGATCCCAACTCCTTGTTACCCTTAATTTACCAGAACGAGAGCAGCATATACCTTATTCAAAATTTCAGAATTGTTTTTGCAAACCCAAGTTTTAGCAAGCTTACTGGCTATACACCAGATGAACTCAACGAAATTCTTTACCTCGATGTAGTCCACCCGAAAGATAGGAAGCTGGTTAAAATTCTATTCAGCAACGATTTTGCCGAAATCCGTAAGCATACCTCTAACAGTTTTACGCTCCGAATTTTAACCCGCTTTAACGAGCTTAAATGGATAAAAACTATCTTTTCCATAATTAGCTGGCACGAATCGCCTGCACTCCTTTGCACCAGCTTTGACATAACCCAGCAAAAGGAAGCCGAAGAAAGCATGGCCTCCCAGGAGCAAAACCTGAGCATGCTGGTAAATGCCTTTGGCGACTTGGTGTTTATTGTTAACCATAACTATAACATTGTCCAAATCAACAATGCCGTTCTAAATGCACTTGGGTACCCCGAACATGAGCTGCTGCTGGAATCATTTGTTAAACTTCATGCCGAAAGCGAGAGGGGGAAAGCTATCACCTCGCTTATGGAGGTTTTTGATGGCGAACGTAAGCTCTACATCACCGAATTTATTCGGAAAAATGGGAAAGTTCTACCTCTCGAGGTTCGAATGATTAAGGGCTACTGGCGTAGGCGCGATGTTATTTTTGTTATTGCACGCGATATCACTGAAAGCATTGAAGCCGAGGCTGCCATCAAACAATCGGAAGAAAAGTTCTTTAAGGCATTCAATGCAGGCTCCGTAATGATGACCATTAGCACCCTAAACGATGGCATCTATATTGATGCCAATAGAGCTTTTTTGGAAAAAATAGGCTACGAGCGCACTCAAATAGTTGGACAAAAATCATCGGAACTTAAAATATTTAAGCAGATTGAGCGCCGCCACGAACTGGTTGAGGCGGTTAAACGCGATGGTAAAGTCGACAAAATTGAGGTTGAACTCACAAGCAATAAGGGCGAAACATTCACCGTACTTCTTTCGGCTGAGGTTATCAACATACAAGGCATCGATTGCATGCTTGTTGCCATGAGCGACATTACGTACCGGAAGCAAATTGAGGAAGAACTCGCCCGTAGTAGAGCACAACTCAGGGGAACACTCGATAACTTACCCTTTATAGCCTGGCTCAAGGATAGCAGGCGAGGATATCTTTTTGTTAACAAGAAGTTCACTAATCACTTTGGCGTTAACGAGGCTCAAGTACTGGGTAATATTGATGCAGAGCCATGGCCAAATGAACTACTCAAGATAATTAAGGCAAAGGAAACCGAGGTTCTTAAAAACAAACAGCCTGTTAATTGGGAAATACGTGAGGGTGAACGCGGCATAGAGGAATGGTGGGAATTTCAATTAACCCCCGTTTTTAACGTGAATAAGAAAGTGATAGCCATAACGGGTATAGCCCGTAAAATAACAGACCAAAAAATAAGCCAAATAAAAATTCAGAAACATTTAGATCGACAAATCCTTCTCACCAAGGTTTCGTTTGTTTTTAATACAAATGTGCCTTTTGCTAAGCAAGTCAACGAATCGTTAAACCTTATTGTAAACGATATTGGCTTACGAAAAGCCTTTGTCCTAATTGGTAATATTCCCGATTTTGATATTTTTACCTGTTGCTCAAATACTGCCAACGAACTAATTGCACCGCTTAGGAATTACTATGCTGAAAACCATTTAACCATCACATCACATTTTCAACAAGAAAATCAAAATATATTCGACATTTCAGGATCCTCCATGCCATCGTATGGTGAACTGAAAAAGTTAACAGGTAGCCAGCATTTGCTCCTGTTCCCTATTCGCGTAAAAGAGCAATGCCAGGGAATTTTTGCGGTTGATTACCCCTACGGCGAAAAAGTAAAAGCCGCCGATGACAGGGATTTTCTTTTAACCATGTCGAATATCCTATCGGCCTCATACGAATCGCACCTGAACGAGGAACAGCTGCGCAAGGCTAAGGAATTTGCTGAGCAGGCAAGCCATGCCAAGGAACGTTTCCTATCAACCATGAGCCATGAGATCCGCACTCCAATGAATGCCATAATAGGCATGGCAAACCTACTAATCGACGAAAATCCAAAACCCGAGCAGGTTGAAAGCTTAAATTCACTGAAATATGCAGCCGAAAACCTCCTTTCACTTCTAAACGACATTCTGGATTACAGTAAAATTGAAGCCGACAAGCTCGATTTGCTTCAATCCAACTTTGATGTTAACGATTTGTTCAAAGGGCTCTACAGCACTTTCACCCAAATGGCCACAAGCAAGGGCTTAAGTTTAAACTACAGTATCGATACCAATATCCCTAGCCCACTCCTGGGCGATAGGGTTCGCTTAAATCAGGTGCTAACCAACCTTATTGGGAACGCCATTAAATTCACCGAAAAAGGGGAAGTTAAGTTTTCAGCCCTGCTTGCCGAAAAAACCGATCAGAACGCAACCATCAGGTTTAATGTATCCGATACCGGTATTGGCATCCCCAAAAACATGCAAGCTGATATTTTTAATGAGTTCACTCAAGTGCATGAGGGTAAACATAGGGCTGCGGGAACTGGCTTGGGTTTAGCCATATCGCAAAGGCTGGTTAAGCTCATGGGTGGTGAAATCGCCCTTGAAAGCGACGAAGGCAAGGGCGCTTCCTTCTACTTCACCTTAACATTTAACCTTGGGAAAGCGCAACCCATGGCAGAACTGCAAGAAGACACATTTAAACCTGGCAAATACCGCGTTCTCATTGTTGAGGATAACGAATTGAACACATTAATTGTTGAACGTTTCCTGACCAACTGGGGCATTGAAGTTGACCATGCAAGCAATGGCCGCGAGGCACTGGAATGCCTAGCCGGTAATGATTTTGATTTAATCCTGATGGATTTAGAAATGCCTGTGATGAACGGCTACGAGGCTGCAACGGCCATACGCAATCTCGATAACAGGGTTAAGGCTTCAATTCCAATTATTGCCCTAAGCGCCTCCGCCATGCTCGATGTTCAACAACGAATTTTTGGCATCGGCATAAACGATTTTGTGCTTAAACCGTTTAAACCCCAGGAGTTAAAACAAAAACTGGCCAAGTATCTGGTTAAATAGCTAAAGGTATGAGCAAAAAACTGATTCTGCTAACTGCAATTACAGCTATATCACATTTATCTCTAGCACAAGTAAAGATTGAGATTCAGGTGCATCAGCCAATCGGAAGTATGGCTAAACTATCACGTTATGAGGGGAAAAACCAAGTAGAAATAGACTCGTGCAGGCCAAATACCAAGGGGATTTACACATTCAACATTCCCAGTACCTCACCCAAAGGGATCTACAAGGTAAATATAGGTAAAGGATCATCGTTCGATTTAATGGTAGCCAACGATAGCTTAATTAGATTTGAAACATACTCGTTTGCTGTTGAGGATAGTTTAAGGGTAATACAGTCAAACGATAACGAAGTTTTCATAAACTTCCGAAAACTCAGGCAAAAGGCCGAACAAAAGATGTGGCTCATAGAATCGCTGCGCAAGTATTATTCGGAACCATCAATGTTTAGCCAAATGCTCGACAATGAGTATCAACGCATAGCATTTGACCTTTACTTACAGGGTAACAACCTTGCCTCAAAGGCAAATAGCACATTGGTTTCAAGTGCAATCCGCCTTGAATTAACCCCTCAAGTGGTTGCCCAAAGCGATGAATGCTCCCGAAAGAAAGAACTTTCCGATGTTTGGTGGCAAGGCATTGACCTTACCAATAGCGATATTCTCAGGTTACCAAAATTCACTTCACGCCTGTGGGATTACCTTGAAAACCTGCTTTGCGAAGGAAATTACACCAAGGAAGAGCAGGATGCAGTTCTATCGGAATACATAGAAAAACTATTTAGCCAGCCCATGCATGCCGATGTAAAGGCATTCGCGCTAAACTCGCTGTGCAACGGCTTTGCCGAATCGGACTACTACATGGTAATATCTACCTTAAAGCAGTTAAGCAAAAACAGCATCTGCCCTGTGTTTAACGACCCTGAGCTAAAAGCAAAGCTTTTACTCGAAGCGGAACTTCTACCCGGCAAAAAAGCATTCGACTTCTCCTATACTCCTGTTGGGCAAAAGAAATCGATCAAACTCTCAAAAAGCATATCAAGGTACACGTTAGTTGTATTCTGGTCGGTTTGGTGCCCTCACTGCATCGAAAGCATACCATTAATTTACAAAATTTACAAGCAATACGCTGGTAATGGCTTTGATGTGGTTGCAATTTGCATTGACGACGAAGAGATTGCTTTCCGGGATTTTATCAAACAGAATGGATTGGACTGGAAGAACATTCGGATACCCTTCGATAGCAACAACAAGGTTATACTAAAGTACAATGTAGATGAAACACCCAAAATGTTTTTGATTGACCGCAAGCTGAATATTGTTTCGCGTCCATCTACACCAGAACACGTCAAGGTGTCTCTTGAGAAAAACCTTTCTCAGGCTAATCAATAAAAACAAAACTATATAATTTAGTTGAGTTTATAATACTAAACCATTGCTTTGCAAATAATAATCAAAAAAAAGCCCACATCTGTGGGCTTTCATATCCTTAAAGAGATACATTCTACTCAAGGTAGGTGTAGCCGTAAAGGCCCGAACGGTAGTTCGACAGAAACTCCTTCCCCTCTTTAGGCGAAATGATGCCGGCCTTAACGGAGCTGGTAACCCACGTTTCGAGTGTTCGAACCATTTTTTTAGGATTGTACTGAACGTATTCCAATACCTCGGCTACTGTTTCGCCATCAATAATCTGATCGATGCTATACCCTTCATCGTCAACTGAAACATGGACTGCATTGGTATCACCAAATAGGTTATGGAGATCACCCAAAATTTCCTGGTAGGCACCCACAAGAAATACTCCAATGTAATACGAATCGTTCGATTTAAGTGAGTGAACAGGTAGAAAATACGAGATATTTTTAGTGGAAATAAAGTTATCGATCTTCCCATCGGAATCGCAGGTAACATCCTGAATGGTTGCAACCCTGTCGGGTTTCTCATTTAGCCGCTGAATGGGCATAATGGGGAACACCTGGTCGATTGCCCATGCGTCGGGTAACGACTGGAATAGGGAGAAATTACAGAAGTACTTATCGGCCAAAAGCTTTGGCAACGACTTTAGCTCATCGGGTATGTGCTTTAGCTGCGAGGTCATCTCAAAGGTTTCGCGAGCTATTGACCAGAATAGTTTTTCGATTTGGGCTCGGGTCTGAAGGTCGAGCATGCCAAGGCTAAATAGGTCAAGGGCTTCCTCTCTAATCTGTTGGGCATCGTGCCAGGTTTCGAGCATTCGCGATTGGTTGAGTTTGCTCCACTGGTCGTATAGTTCAACCACCAGCTCATGGGCATCGGCAGGAAGCTCATCATCTTCGTCCCAAGTGGGTAGCGAAGCCGTTTCGAGCACCTCAAAGATTAGTACTGAGTGATGAGCTGTGAGCGACCTACCCGACTCGGTAATGATATTGGGATGCGGCACGTTATTCTTATCGCTGGCATCAACAATTGTTGAAACCGAGTCGTTAACGTACTCCTGAAGGCTGTAGTTGATACTGCTCTCGCTATTGGATGAGCGTGTTCCATCGTAGTCAACGCCGAGCCCACCACCAATATCAACAAACTCAACATTATATCCCATCAGGCGGAGCTGAACGTAAAACTGCGACGCCTCGCGTAAGGCGATTTTTATCCTTCGGATTTTGGTAACCTGGCTTCCAATGTGGAAATGCACCAATTTTAGGCTACCTTTTAAGTCGTTTTTATCCAAAAAGTCTAAAGCCTGCAAAAGTTCACTCGATGTTAAGCCAAACTTGCTAACATCGCCTCCCGATTCTTCCCACTTGCCACTACCGGCACTTGCCAGTTTAATGCGAATGCCCAGGTTTGGCTTAATCTTAAGCCGCTGGGAAACCTTGCTGATAATCCTTAACTCGTTGAACTTTTCAACAACAATAAAGATTTTCTTACCCATTTTTTGGGCAAGTAGAGCCAACTCAATGTAATCCTCATCCTTGTAGCCATTACAAATAATCAGCGATTCGTTATCGGGATTACTGGCAATAACTGCATGCAGTTCGGGTTTTGAGCCTGCCTCAAGACCGATGTTAAACTTTTTACCATGGTTGATAATCTCCTCAACCACCGGACGCATTTGGTTAACCTTAATGGGGTAAATGATAAAGTTTTTACCCTGGTAGCCGTACTCCTCGGCTGCCTGTTTAAAGGAGCGCGACATATCCTCGATACGATTATCGAGAATATCGGTGAAGCGAATTAGCATGGGTGCAGCCACGTCGCGAACCTGAAGTTCATCGACCAGCTCACGCAGGTCAATCTCCACACCATTATTTTTAGGGGTAACCACCACATTTCCCTTTTCGTTAATCGAAAAGTAATTTACCCCCCAGCCGGTGATGTTATAGAGTTCGGCTGAATCCTCAATGCGCCATTTTCTCATCGTTTTTTCCTAAGTGTTGCTGAGTTAAACATCTATCATACAGTCGCTTGTTGTTAAACTTTTAAGGTTTGCGAAGTTATATTGTTATTTCAACAATTACAATACAGTAGCAAGAAATATGATGCAAAACCGTTAAATAATGTCAACATGAATAGACATAAGCAATTTATAGGGTTTTGATTTCTGTTCGTCGATTTTGAGCCCTTCCCTCTGGGGTATCGTTGGGTGCCACAGGTTTACTTTTACCATAACCAACCCACTTTAACCTAGCTGCATCAATACCTTGGGAGATAAGGTAGTCGGCCACTGCTTTGGCACGCTGCTCTGAGAGCTTCAGGTTATACTCAGCACTTCCCCTATCGTCGGTATGCCCGCCAATCTCAATCCTCATGGTAGGATTGCGCTTCAAAATATCAAACAGGTAGTTAAGTTCCGGTTTCGATTCAGGAAGTAAGTCGTACGAATCGAAGGCAAAGAAGATGTTGCGCAGGGTTATCACCTCATCTTTTTCGATGGGTTGCAAAAGAACATCAAGCCTTAAAGGCTTATCGAACGAGTAGTATTCGGTAACATCGAAATGTTCCGAATGGAAGAGATAGCCTGGTGCCGATACAAACAAACCGTAACGATTGTTTACAGGTAAACAAACAAGGAACTCCCCCTTAAGCGCCGAAACGACATCCATAACAACCCTATCGAGCTTTAAATCAACTAACTTAATGTTAGCCTCAACCGGTTCAAGGGTTTTGCTGTTACGCACCGTTCCTGTAATATACGATGTTGGCGTAGGACGAACCTCGGGGTAAAGCTCAAAAGTAAAAATATCGCGTCCACGCTCAGGGTTGATGTCGGTTGAGTAGTAAGCATTATTCCCGCGGGCATTAACAATTAGTCCATCCTCATCGCCATGAGTATTGATGGGATAGCCCAAATTAACCGGAGTTGTCCAGTTACCCATGCTATCGAGCCAACTTGCAAAAATATCCTGTCCGCCCATGCCCATGTGCCCCGACGAAGAGAAGTAAAGTGTTTTGTTATCGAAATGGATAAAAGGCGATTGCTCACTCTCATCGGTATTAATTACACCGCCTAAATTCGTTGGGCTTCCCCATGTTCCATCGGGTTTCAGGTCCGATTTCCAGATGTCAAATTTACCAAATCCATCGGGCCGATTGCTCACAAAGTAAAGCGTCCGCCCATCGGGCGAGATGGATGGCTGTTTTTCCGAATACCTTTCGGTATTTATTGTGGGTGGTAATTTTTGCGGAGGACTCCAATATCCATCGGGTTCCAAAACCGATTGGTACAAATTGCACTCGCCGCGACAAATGGTGAAGTAAATGGTTTTACCATCGGACGATACCGACTGGGCACCCTCGTTAAACTCAGTGTTTAAGGGCGATTTCACAGGCTCCCCTTTAGTCCACTCGCCATCATCGTTTCGGAACGAGATGTATAGATCCTCCTGCCACTTAGTACCTTTTATTCCTTTATCGGGACTTTTGGGCAAACGAACGGTATAAACCAGGGTTTTCTCATCAACCGAAAGGCTTGGCCAGTACTCATCTAAATCGGTATTAACCCCATCGCCAATATTCTTTGGGGAAAACGGAACCGGATTTGCTATCTGATTAAGGGCAAAATGGCACTTCTCTATCATCTTTCGAGCCGAATCGTTCATGGTTGCCCTTTTATCCTTGTAAGCTAAAAAGGTTTCAAAGCTGTTTAGTGCCCTTTGATACTCACCTTTGGAAAAATACAGTAAGCCCAAGATGTAGTATGCTCTTGGGTGAAAATCCTTATCGATACTCTGAGCCTTAAGAATGCTCTCAATGGCCAAATTTATCTCGCCCATCTCCATGTAAACCTGCGATAGCACCAGATGCCCCTCAATAAACCTTGGCTCCTTTTTTATGCATTCAAGCAGTAGCTTTTCGGCTGTAGTGTAATCGTAACGATCGAATGAACTTAATGCCTTTTCGTATTGCTCTATTACTCGCTTATTGCTAATGCTATACTTCTTTTTAACATTCTGCCCATTAACTGTTAGCTGGCAAAGCATTATGGCTATGATGATAAGCAGAAATCGGTTGAGCAGCATAAGCAATTCATTTTATGATTGTTACGGAAAGCACATCTTAATTATTGAGTTAAACACCATTTGCAATACTAAATGTAACGGAAAGTAAAGCAATTCATTGCCTTATTCGACAAAACCAAAATTTTTTCACACCCCATTTATCATAATGGCACCGACAAACCTGCCCCTATCGCCGCAGCGGGCGGAAAAAAGCATGTGATTATTGCAAAGGGTGCATAGGCCTGCAAACTCGATGTTTTTATTACTTACTCCGGCCTCCATCAACACGAACGAGTTGGCTCGCCAAAGGTCAAAAACAGGGTTTTCGCGGTTTGGATAGGTAATAAGTAGTTGGTATTCCTTGGGGAACTCACGGTTAACCAGCGAAATCACATCGTGGCCTACCTCATAGCAGCAAGGTCCTGCCGAAGGCCCAATACCTACTAACAGGTCGCCGGGCTTTGTTCCATACTCGCTGCTCATTGCTTTTACAACATTCTCAGCAATGCGCTTTACGGTTCCCTTCCATCCGGCATGGGCTGCCCCAATTGCCTTATTCACCGGGTCGTAGAAAAGGATTGGAACACAGTCGGCTGCCTGTGCCACCAGGCAAATGTTGGGGTGGTTTGTAATCCATGCATCGGAATGCTGAAGAGCATCGGATTTGCTAAACGCTCCTTTGCCTCTCAGGCTGGGTGTAATTACTTCAACCCTATTGCCGTGCACCTGCTCGGCAAACACAAAATCATCAGGTTTAAAGCCAAATATACTGGCAAGTGTTTCCCTGTTTTTAAGGACTACGGTATCGGGCAGAAACCCATTCAAACCAATGGTAAAGTTCTCATCATCATCCAAGCCTATGCGTGTTGATACAAAATGGGTAATGGCCGGTTGGTGTTGCATTAAATTATCAAACTTGAAATATAAAATATCATTGTAGATTAAAGGCATTGACTGTTATTTTTGATAATAACAACAAATTTAATAAAAATCGGTCACCGATATAAACTAAAATCCGACGAGATGTCGGATTTTAGCACCTAACTGTTAGGTTTTGGGTATGAATGGTGGGACACTAGTATAGCGTTGCATTTCCGTATTTCATGTCAATGGTAACCTTTGCCTTAGGATTAGCCGATTCACCTACCACTCCCGATAGTTCAACCGAAGTATTCCCCTCAATCCGGTTAAGCCTGCTTGGCACACTGCCAATTTCGATTTTACCAAACGAAACATTGGCACTCAAAACATACGAGGTTCCCGAAGGAATGGAAGCCTTTAAGCCCGTGTAGGCAGCCTCAAAACCGATACTTTCAAAAGTTGAGCTTACCGATGCAATTTTAACATCACCATACTTGGCATTAAGGCTAAACTTCTTATTGAGTTTATCGATATTGAACACCGTATATCCCGATTCGCCTACCAGATTGTTAATCTGTCCTATTTCGTACTTATCGTATTTGGAATCGAGCACCAATGAGCTTACATTGGCAAAGCTTAGCTTTGAGTATCGCGAGAGCACCACACCAGCAACTAATTTCTGCACGTCGAGCTTACCATACTTCAGCTCGGTCTTAACCCAGTTAGCCTCAACAATTGTTGCATTGCCATAGCTAACATTAATGGTATTCATGGGTTCAACATCACCACGGGTCAGCTTATCAATCTTGATATTGCCATACTTGAGCCCCACTACCAAATGACTATTGAGCTCGTTAATGTAGATATCGCCAAACTTATTTTCAACTTGAACATCAACATTATTGGGCATTTTAATAGTATAGTCAATGGATAGCTCATCGTTCGACATCTGGAATAGCTTGCGATTTGCCCTTGAGAACTCCTCGTTGAACGTTGTAATGGCTTTTACAATATCGCCATCCTGAGTAAATTCCACATTAATAGCATCGAGTAAGGCCTTAGCCCTTGAGGCATTTGAATTATCAACCTTCACCTGCACGTATATCGATATTGCGCTCTTATCCCAGTTCTGGATGTTTATTTGGCCAAACTTATTCTCTACCATCAACTTGGTGTTGTCAGTAACCTGAAACTCCCTGCTATACTCTTTGGTCTGTGGGACTACTTTTGCCATCACGCTGGTGGCCGCAAGCAGCAACAGAACAACCGGAAGGACTCTAAAACTTTTCATATTGGTTTAATTTAATGATTTCTACTTTGATTCGTGTGCTTGTTTAAGTGCTTCTTCAAGGCGCTCCAAGGTTTCGAGCCGAATCTGGTAACTCTGGATGATTGCTCCTACTGCCACATCGCTTCTTGGGTTTGTTGAAATTTCTGATTTTACTAAGGGTTTATCGGCAATTGATTCACCAAAAAGTTGTTCGGGCGATGGTAGCATTTGCTCATCCACGTGGGCTATCTTCTCTATTGAGCGATATTTCCTGAGCAGCTGGCTACGGTAATAGGCCTCAACCTCATATAGCTGCCTGGACTCACTACTGGTAAAGTAGTTAGTGATATCGGTTCCAAAATGGCTGTTGTAGTAAAGGCTAATAGCCCCCGTAATGGCAATAATAACAGCAACAGTAGCCGCAGCCATAAGGTAAGTTCGAACGGTGAGTAAACGATGCCTCTGCTTTAGCCTTAGCATGAAGCGTTCCTCGTGCGCCGGTAACATATCATGGGTTTCAAACCCATCTCTGTTTCTCCTGATAAACCCTTCGATATTCGACATAGTAAACCTACATTTTATGATTAAGCAACTCTATCAGCCTCTGTTTAGCTCTAACAAACTGCGAACGGGCAGTTGATTGAGCAATGCCAAGCATTTCGGCTATCTCCTCATATTCATAGCCATCGACAAGGTGAAGTGTAAGAACTAACCTATAGCCTTCGGGCAGCTTTTGCATGGCTAATTTTACCTCTTCAACCGATTCGGGGCTATAGTCGTCATCGTTTGGTTTTGCCGACAACCCGGGCATATCGTCAATTGAAACGGTTAGTAGCCGTTTGCGCTTTAAATGGTCAATACAAGTATTAACTACTATACGCTTAAGCCAAGCCCCAAATGTTACCTCGTTTCGAAAGGTATCAATCTTGTCGAATGCTTTAAAGAACGCTTCCTGCATGGCATCTTCGGCTTCCATTTTATCGGTAATTATCCTGCAGCTTACACTGAACATGGCACTGGCATACATCCTGTAAAGCTCAAACTGAGCTTTACTGTCACCACGTCGACATCGTTCAACCAGCTGCCCGGAAATATCCATAAATCCCGATAAAACCAAATTCTACTATATAGACTGCAAGTTAATGTCTTTTGCTGCATTGCCGAACAAAAAAGAATGAAAAAACAAAAAAGCCCCGTTTCCGGGGCCTCTTTCGCATAATAAATTTAATACTCTAAGCAAGGAAACTCAACAGGATACCGGCTGCTACTGCGCTACCAATAACGCCTGCAACGTTGGGGCCCATGGCATGCATAAGCAGGTGGTTGGTTTTATCATACTCCAAGCCAACTATCTGCGATACGCGGGCGCTATCGGGAACAGCCGATACTCCGGCATTACCAATTAAAGGGTTAATCTTATTCTCCTCCTTAAGGAAAAGATTCAAGAACTTAACAAACATAACACCACCAAAGGTTGCCACCACAAACGATGCGGCTCCAAGGGCAAAAATACCTACCGATTTTGGAGTAAGGAATGTTGTGGCTTGTGTTGAGGCACCAACCGTTAAACCAATCAGAATGGTTACAATATCAATCATTGGACCCTTTGCAGTATCGGCCAAACGTTTGGTAACAGTGCTTTCTTTTAGCAGATTACCAAAGAAAAGCATTCCGAGCAGAGGTAAGCCCGATGGAACAATGAAAGTGGTAAGCAGCATGCCAATAATGGGGAACATGATTTTTTCCAGCTTAGTAACCTGGCGGGGTGGTTTCATTCGGATTAACCGCTCTTTCTTGGTGGTAAGTAATCGCATCACTGGGGGTTGAATTACAGGAACCAAAGCCATGTATGAGTATGCCGATATAGCTATGGCCCCCATAAGCTCTGGGGCTAATTTTGATGAAAGGAATATAGCGGTAGGGCCATCGGCTCCACCAATAATTCCTATAGCACCGGCTTCCTGAGGTGAAAACCCTAACAAAAGGGCCAAAATGTATGCACCAAATATCCCCAGCTGAGCAGCAGCTCCAATGAGCATGAGTTTAGGGTTGGAAATCAGGGCGCTAAAATCAGTCATTGCGCCAATACCCAAGAATATTAGTGGCGGGTAAATACCCTTAAGCACTCCAAAGTAAAGGTAGTTTAGCACACTACCACTCTCGTAAACACCTATCTGATAGCCTTGTGTAAAAGGGATATTCCCAACTATAATTCCAAACCCAATTGGCACCAAAAGCATGGGCTCAAACTCCTTGGCAATGGCCAAGTAAATAAATAGTAAGCCCACTACTATCATAATGCCATGGCCAATAGTAAAATTGGCGAACCCGGTAAACGATAGAAACTGGGACAGGTTTTCCAGTAGGAACGAGAAAAAACTTCCGCTTTGCTCCATGGCTATCCAATTATTACAAGAGTATCACCTTCAAGAACCGAATCACCCTTTTGAACCTTTACCTCAACCACCTTGCCCTCCTTATCGGAATCGATATTGTTTTCCATTTTCATGGCCTCAAGCACCAGCAGGCGTTGTCCAACCTTCACGTGGTCGTCAGGTTTAACAAGTACATCGAGAATAACGCCGGGCAGTGGCGATTTAACTGCTCCCGAGGTAGCAGAGCCTGGACTAACTGTTTTTGCAACTGCTGGATGCGAATCGGTTGCAGGCACTGCCTCCGGACGAATAAGTTTTGGCGTTTTTGTTTGCTTTAACTCCTTGTCAAGTTCCACCTTATAGGGGGTTCCATTCACTTCGAGTTCGGCAACGTTTCCTTCCACATTCGAGATGTGAACTACATACTCATTGCCATTTATCTTGAACTTAAAATCTTTCATTATGGTTGATTGTTAACGGATTAACTAATTCATTTTCCTATGAACAACAATTCGATTTGGGGTTTGCTGTAAGCTATACAGTTTGGAACTCCAGGGCGAATAACGCCTCGACACCCTCTCAATAGTAAGCACGGTTGACTCCTGGTCGTGCTTTTCGGTTTCGTAAAAGTAAAGCGCAGCCGATATGGCAGCAAAAACTTCACCCGGAATCTCCTCTACCTTTTCTTCATTCAGCTCTTTAACCTCTTTGGGCTTACTAAATCTTAAGCGAATAGGTTTTTGGGCTAACCTTGCGGTTAACTTAAACAGTCGGTAAAGTATGAGTAGAGCGAAGAACACAACCGACATGGCTATTAAAGTCATTATAAACCCGTAGGGGTCAAACTTTACAAACCTTTCGCCTGCAGTAACATGGGTTTCAAAAAGTTCATTGGTTGAGTTAGGGGTTGCGAGCTCGCTTACCTGCCATTTCCCTATTCCATTAGGCAACCTAACAAATGATTTATCTGCATCGATAATTGGTAAGGTAACACTATCGATAATTGTTTGGCCATCGGGGGCTATAAGGGCAATAAAACGGTTTGCACTATCAAGGGTAAAGTTTAAATGCAAGGTTCCATGTACACTTTTACCATTGGCAAAAAACACCAAATACTGTTGCTGGGGGATAAGAGTAACGGGATCGGCCGAAGGAATTCGATATTTAGCAGGCATCGAGATATCGTTGGTGAGATAACAACCGGCAACGTTAACACTATTGTAGCCGGTGTTAACAAGTTCAATCCATGCACTGCGCTCGCCGTAGCTATCGATGTAGTTGGTTTTGTTGAAAAGCATCACCTCATTAATGCGAAGATCGTAAACACTTTGTGCATTAACGCTCACAAAACCTAACACTACAAGGACTGTAGCCAAATACAATCTTTTCATTCTCCTCATCATTGCTACAATCATTTTAATTACAACGGCAGGTTAGAGTGTTTCTTGGGCGGGTTGGTATCCTTTTTGGTTGCCAACGATTGAAGCGCTCTAATGATTCGGAAACGGGTATTTCGTGGCTCAATTACATCATCGAGGTAACCAAACTTGGCAGCCACGTATGGGTTAGCAAACTTTTCCTTATACTCCTGTTCCTTGCGCAGCAAAAACTCAACCTTGGCTTTTTCGTCCTCAATGGTTTCGAGTTCACGGCTAAGTAGCACTTCAATCGCACCCTTAGGGCCCATAACGGCAATCTCAGCACTTGGCCATGCGTAGTTGATATCGCCACGTAGGTGCTTTGAACTCATCACATCGTATGCACCACCGTATGCCTTCCGTAAAATTACCGTTACCTTGGGAACAGTAGCTTCGCCGTAGGCGTAAAGTAGTTTAGCACCGTGAATAATAATACCATTATACTCCTGACCGGTACCGGGTAGGAATCCCGGAACATCAACCAGGGTTACTATAGGAATATTGAAAGCATCGCAGAAACGAACAAATCGTGCAGCTTTACGCGATGCATTGATATCGAGCACACCAGCAAGGTATTTGGGTTGGTTAGCCACAATCCCCACCGACTGTCCGTTGAAACGGGCAAAACAGGTAACTATATTGGGTGCATAATCGCGTTGCAACTCCAAGTACTCGCCATTGTCAACTATAGCCGCAATTACATCTTTTACATCGTATGGCTTATTAGGGCTATCGGGAATAATCTCGTTCAGTGTATCTTCTAAACGATCAATGGGATCGTTACAGGGCATTAAGGGTGGTTCCTCAAGGTTATTCTGGGGTAGGTAGCTGAGCAGCTTGCGAATAAGCATTATTCCCTCCTCTTCGGTTTCCGATACAAAGTGGGCAACACCCGATTTTGTTGAGTGCACATTTGCACCACCCAGTTCCTCGGAAGTTACTGTCTCACCGGTAACGGTTTTAACCACCTTAGGGCCTGTAACAAACATGTAGCTGGTGTTGCGCGACATGATGATAAAGTCAGTAAGTGCAGGAGAGTAAACTGCACCACCAGCACAAGGACCAAAAATAGCCGAAATTTGTGGGATTACACCCGAAGCTAGTATATTGCGTTGGAAAATATCGGCATACCCACCCAGGCTCTTTACCCCCTCCTGAATACGCGCACCACCACTATCGTTTATCCCTATTACCGGTGCACCAACCTTCATGGCCATATCCATGATCTTACAGATTTTAGCAGCAAACATCTCCGAAAGTGAGCCTCCAAATACTGTAAAATCCTGAGAAAATACGTAAACTAAACGGCCATCAATAGTTCCGTAGCCGGTAACAACTCCATCGGAAAGGTAACTCTCCTTATCAAGACCAAAATCGATACAGCGGTGTGAAACAAACATATCGAACTCCTCAAAACTGCCCTCATCGAGCAACATATCGATACGTTCGCGTGCGGTGTATTTGCCCTTTTTGTGTTGAGCCTCAATGCGTTTTGGGCCTCCACCAAGTTTGGCTTTTTCTCTTAAATCAATCAGTTCTTTAATTTTTTGCTCCTGTGTGCTCATTTTACAATCGGTGTTTGGGGTATGATTTTACTTATTTTTATCCTCGCAAAGCTCTGTAAGAACGCCAAGTGTTGATTTAGGGTGAAGGAAGGCAATGTCGAGACCCTCAGCTCCCTTGCGGGGTGCTTTATCAATTAAGGTAACACCCTGCTCTTCCATACGTTTCAATTGCTCCTCAATACCTTTAACAGCAAAAGCAATATGGTGAATACCCTCACCCTTCTTCTCTATGAATTTTCCAATGGGACCTTCGGGATCGGTTGATTCCAGCAGCTCAATTTTGGTTTGACCAACCATGAAAAAAGCTGTTTTTACCTTTTGATCCTTTACCTCTTCTATGTTGTAACACTTTAAACCCAGAACCTTTTCATAAAATTGAATCGATTCTTCAAGACTTTTAACGGCTATGCCGATGTGTTCAATGTGTGATATGCTCATAACTGTAAATTTTTATGATTTGTTTGTGCAAAGTTACTTTGTATAGTTAACTTTAAGCATAAAAGTTTCAAACGTTTTAGTTGTTTTTCAGCATTGTTAAAGAACATGTTTGTTAGAATTTTTCATAAAATGGAACATTAAACAAAATATTCGCTTATTTTTGCAGCCAAGTTTGAACAAACAACTTAATTCTATAATACCATGGGAAAAGGCGATAAAAAAACCCGTAGAGGTAAAATATTTTTGGGTTCGTTTGGGAATACCCGCCCCAAAAAATCAAAAGTTCGTAAGGCAAAACGCGACAAGGCAAAAGCCCAAGCCAAGTAAATCGAACTTGAAACTAAAAAACATTAACCGGCAATGCCGGTTTTTTTTATCACCTCAAACAAACAGTATACAATAGTTTATTGCAATTTAATCAAAAAGTAGCTGTCTATACTCCAATCAAATAAAAATAAACGGCATTAAATGATTAAATTTGAAGTAATAGCTGCAAAAGCTCATGCTTCATTTGCTTTCAAAAAGAACTCTACTTTTTGCCATATTGGTTCTATCAATAGGCACAGCCTCTACTTTTGCCCAAAACGATAAGTATGAGCGCGCGGACTTTCAGCGTGACTCCATATACGCCTCAAAGCTTGCCGAAACTATTGATAGCCTTTACCATGAAGAGCAGTTCGACAGCTGCATGCTGATAATCGACAAAGCTTTAGTGTTTTTCGATAAGTTGGATTTATCGACCTACAAAATTCAAGTACTTACCCACAGAGGTGCCATCAATAGAATAAAAGGGAGGTTCAGCAATGCCATGGCCGATTTTAGCGAAGTGCTTGATTATTACCGGCAAACCGGAAACACAAAAGGCGAGGCAGCCACTCTTAACCAAATTGGAGCCATTTACAGACTTAGGGGTGACTACCCTACTGCTTTAGACTACTACTTTAAATCACTGGCAAACTACCAAAAGGTGAATCATCAACCCGGAATATCATCGGTACTTAACAACATTGGTGTGGTTCACCTCTACCAAAAACTTTACGATAAAGCCTTAGAGTACTACAACAAATCGTTGGCAATAGAGGAAAACCTTAAAAATGATGAAGGCATTGGCACTTCGTACCTTAACATTGGCGAAGTGTACCGTAAAAAGGGTGATCTGCAAAAAGCAGCCGATTACTATCTCCGGGCACTGGTTTATGCCAATCGCACAAACGACCTCGATGCCATTGGAACTATTTATAACGAACTTGCAGGCATAAACATCGATAACGGTTCGTTAAACGATGTTCTAAAATACCTTCAACTTGCCCATAAAACCTTTTTAGCCACCAGTAGCCCCCAACGCCTTGCTGAGTGCGAAATCAATTTTGGTAAATATTACCAGAAGATAGGCCATCTGAGCCAAGCAATCCAGCACTTCAGCAAAGCACTCGAAATTGCCAATAGTAACAAACTGCTAGATATTAAAAGCGACGCCCACCATCAGCTTAGTCAGATATATGATATGCAGGGCAATATTAAAGCGGCATACTCACATTTCAAAAATTATATTGCAACCCGCGATACCCTCTTCAACGAAGAAAATACACGAAAATCAATTCAAGCCGAATTCTTTTACAAGTTTGAACACCAACAGGAAGAACAACGAATTGCCCAGGCAAAAAAAGATGCCGAGTATGCCGAACGCTTAAGGCGCGAGAAAGCCGTGAAAACATCCCTGATTGTAATTGTAAGCCTAGGAACAATACTCATTGGCTTTATCCTGTTCTACCTGCATAAAATCAAACTAAAGAATGAGGAACTATACTTCCATCAAAAGGAAATACTTGAAAAAAACGAGGAACTCCAGCAGCAACAGGAAGAGATCCTTGCCCAACGCGATGAGATTGAGCGCAAAAATCTGATACTAGAACAATCACAGCAAATTATTGCCGACAAGAACGAAAGGATGATCAGCAGCATTGAGTATGCTAAAACCATCCAAAACGCATTACTACCAAAACCCGAAAAATTATCGGAACTATTTCCTGACCACTTTGTAATTTTCCAACCAAAAGATATAGTAAGTGGGGATTTTTACTGGGTTAGCAACGATGAGCGCTACACCTATGCAGCGGTTATGGATTGCACGGGTCATGGTGTACCAGGGGCTTTCATGTCGATGATTGGTAATACCCTGCTCAATAAGATTGTGATTGAATGGAAGGTTTACCAACCATCTAAGGTGCTTGAAGCCCTTAACGAACAGCTTCGCGAAGCCCTAAAACAGAAGGAAATAGGCAATATTGTCCTGGCCGGTATCGATATTGCTTTTGTTACAATCGATAAACAGGAAAAAAAGATCTTTTTCTCGGGAGCAGCAAGGCCTATGCTTATTATACAAAATGGAAATATACAACTGGTTAAAGGCAGCATTCGCTCAACAGGAGGCTTTCAACCAGCAAATGTAAAACCTTTTGAGGATATTACATTTGAACTATCATCACCAACCTACATCTACCTTTTTTCCGACGGCTATGCCGACCAGATCAGCATTGAAAAAAAGAAATTTGGGTTACAGCGATTTGTCGATATTATTTTCCAATCATACACTAAACCTATGGCAGCCCAACGCGAGTTACTCTTGCAAATGATTGAAAATCACCTGCACGGAACCGATCAGCTCGACGACATTTGCGTCATGGGGCTTAGAGTCGATTAGCCCTGCCTATTATTATTGATCAATTCCGGATACTCCAATCTTACATGATAGATGTTCTGTAACTTTTTCTTAAAGATTGTTTTTATAAGGGTGATATCCCTAAGAGTAATATCGGCAAAACTATACTGACCTGAATTTAATTGATCATCAATAATTCTTTCTACCAATTGATCGATGCTTTGAATGGTATACTCCTTAAGGCTCCGCGAAGCGGCCTCAACGGCATCGGCCATCATTACAATGGCTGTTTCCTTGGTTTGAGGTTCAGGGCCAGGATACGAAAATTTCTCTTCATCAATAACCGCATTCTCTGCCTGTAGCTCCCTATTATAAAAATACTTAACCTTTGAAGTGCCATGATGCATTTTTATGAAATCAATTATTTGGCTTGGAAGACCAGCTTTGGTGGCAATCTTAACTCCTTCAGGCACATGGTTTATAATAATCTCAGCACTCTTAACATTGTCAACATTCTCGTGGGGATTAAAACCGCCCTGTTGATTCTCGATGAAAAAAAGCGGATTAGCCATCTTACCAATATCGTGGTAAAGGGCCCCAGCCCTAACCAGTAAGGGATTCCCTCCAACGCGTTGCACAGCACTCTCGGCTAGGTTAGCCACCTGCAAGGAGTGCTGAAAGGTCCCTGGAGCAACCTCGGCCAACTTTCGAAGCAAATCAAGATTGGTATCGGAAATTTCTATCAAAGTGATATCGGACAAAAAACCGAAAAACTTTTCAATCACATAAACCAACTGGTACGACGCAAGAAGCAGCAGAGCATTGATACCGTACCAAAGAGTTATAAACCAGTTAACTTCCTTAAGTGATCCATCGGCAACAAGGTAAAGGCTTAATGTTAATATCATGTACGATAGGTAAACAAGCCCAACCGTTTTAAAGAGCTGCCCACGGTTATACATCTTCGATAGGCCAATTATAGCCACTATACCGGCAATAAAGTTGGTGAATACAAACTCAAAACTATTGGGAACAAGAAAAGCCACTAGGAAAATGGTTATTAGATGAACAAAAAGGGCAAGTCGTGAGTCGAAAAAAGTTTTAACAAAAATGGGAACTATGGCAAGCGGGATAACAAATATGCTAAAAGCATTGGTTTTAATCACAAGTGCCGAAACCACCGCAACTGATGTAATAAGCAAAAGAATAAACAATAGTTTTCGGTTATCCTTCAAGACCTCACTTCTAAAATTCAGAAGAAATAGGAAAAGAACAATGTAAAGCGATGCTATTAACAATAAATTCCCTAGTAGAATGGCATATAAATTCTTTGAACCCAGCCGTTTTTCGTATTCCCTTTTAAGTGATTCAAGGATTTGATAAACCTCAGAGTTTACCACCTCGCCCTTTACTACAATCTTTTCGCCGGCCTGAACCAAACCCTTGGTGACAGAGATATTGGATATCAACTCGTTTCGAAACTTTTGCGTGGCAACTTCATCGTAAAAAAGGTTTGGCTGAACGTATTCCTTTAGGTTGAATGTATTCCAAAACTCAGCCAGTTCGGGGCTTAAACTTTTGGTGATATCGAAAGCATACCCACTTAAAAGCCTGCTGGCCCGCTGAACGGTATAAACCTCATCAAACCATTTGTCGTAAGCCACATTATTAATCACTACTGCTAAGCCCTGCTTGAGCATGCTGTTGGATATGCTGTTCTCATTCTGGTTGATTACACCCCTTACATAGATTTGGTTTAGGTTATCGGTAACGGTTTGTTTAATTTTTGATTTAATTAATTGATAGTTAACTTTTGATAGGTTTTTATTTGATACAAACTTGTCGAACGTTAAATCGAAATCGGCAGCAAACTTTTCTATCTGCTGGCACTGAACGGTAGAATCGAATCGGTAAAACGATTTGAATTCCTTGAGCAGCTTACTTCGTTCGGCAAAAAGTTCCTGTTCTGTTTTATAAACTGGAAAATCGAAAGGAGCGGACAGATCCTCGTGCATCCAAGGTCTTCCTTTCTGAAACTCATACTTAAATCGCCCCTCGCGTGGTATTATTGTAACCACAACCAAGTACGATATCAGGAAAAGTATGAGTGTTACGATATACTTTACCCCGATTTTCATCTCATTAGCCATAGACTATTTTTTATAAAGATACAACTCATTTGCTTGATAGGGAACTGTATCGCGGATCGATTTTTACGGCAGTTAAACCCAAATCCTTTCCAGTATTTAGCATCAAGGTATAGGCCTCAAAAAAGTCGTTCCGTATTTCGCCATCCAAAATGGCATCTTTTATTCTGTTCTTAATAATCCCCACTTCCTTGCAAGGCTTAAGATTAAAGGTTTCCATAATCATTTCACCTGTAACCGGAGGTTGAAAGTTTCTTATGGAATCTTTCTCTTCAACCTCTTTTAACTTTTTCCTGACAATCCTAAAGTTAGCAAGATGCTTTCGAACAGTGCTGTCGTTCTTTGAAGTAATATCAGCTTCGCAAAGCAACATTAGGGCATCAATATCATCGCCGGCATCAAATAGCAAACGGCGAATAGCCGAATCGGTAACAACCTCCTGCGATAGAACAATGGGGCGGAGATGAAGCAAAACCATCTTCTGAACAAACTTCATCTTATCGTTAAGCGGTAGCTTTAGCTTTCGGAAAATTTCGGGAATCATTTTGGCTCCTAAAAAGTCGTGACCGTGAAAGGTCCAACCCTGCCCTGCAACAAAACGTTTAGTTTTGGGCTTACCAATATCGTGAAGTAATGCAGCCCATCGAAGCCATAGATCATCACTTTTCTGCGCCAGGTTATCTAAAACCTCAAGGGTATGGTAAAAGTTATCCTTATGCGATATCCCATTACGCGATTCCACCCCTTTCATGGCTGCCAATTCCGGAAGAAGGTATTGTAAAAGACCCGTTTGATCGAGTAACAACCAGCCTATGGATGGGCGAGGCGACGCCATCATCTTATTGATTTCGTCCATTACCCGTTCAATGGAAACAATGGAAATACGATTACACATTTCGCTAATGGCCCTAAGCGTGTTCGGTTCGATGTCAAAGTTCAGCTGAGTAGCAAACCGAATAGCCCTAACCATACGTAATGGATCGTCGGAAAAGGTTGCAGCGGGTTCAAGCGGCGTACGGATTATTTTTTGCTTTAAATCCTGCTGCCCGTTAAACGGATCGATAAGTACACCAAAATTTCGCTTATTCAGCCCTATTGCAAGGGCATTTATGGTAAAATCGCGCCTTTTCTGGTCATCTTCGAGGGTTCCGTTTTCAACAATTGGCTTTCGAGAGTCGAGCCTGTACGATTCCTTACGGGCGCCCACAAACTCAATGTCCCACTCGTTATGCTTAAGCTGTGCCGTTCCAAAATTTTTAAAATAGGTTACCTTCCTTGCTCTTAGCCTTTGTGCCACTTTTTTGGCAAAATCAACCCCACTCCCCACAACCACAATGTCGATATCCTTTGATGGCCGATTAAGTAAGATATCCCTAACAAACCCACCTGTAACGTAAGCATCAACACCCTCGATCTCAGCAACCTCCGAAATTACTCTGAATATATTGCTTTTTAGGTACTCCTTCATGATTGAATTTTATGACTGACAAAATTACAACATATCAAACTTTTAGCCTAAAATTTTGTTTACTAGTAAAATTGCGATGCATACCATTATACAATGATAAAATGACATATATCAACATTAAATGTTCAACAAAATTATGCCATTAATTATTTTGGTATTACTTTTGTATCGAATTATGTAAATAATTTAATTTATCAATAAATAAACTTGTAACACTATGATTGAGCATTTAACAGCAGAAACTTTTAAACAGAAAGTATTCAACTACGAAAAGAATAACGAATGGAAGTTTGAAGGCGACAAGCCTGCAATAATTGATTTCTACGCCGACTGGTGTGGTCCCTGTAAGATGGTAGCTCCTATTCTGGAAGAACTTGCCAAGGAGTACGAAGGCAAAATAAACATTTACAAGGTTGATACCGAAGAGGAGCAGGAATTAGCAGCCGTTTTTGGCATTCGCAGCATTCCATCGTTACTTTTCATTCCATTAAACGATCAGCCACAAATGGCCATGGGAGCATTACCCAAGGATACTTTCAAAAAGGCATTCAAAGATGTACTAGGCGTTGAGTAAACAAGCCTAATTGCTAAAATTAAGGGAAGGAGCCTCTGGCTCCTTTTTTTATTCACGACGATTCAGTATTAGAAACCAGAATGCATGATTTAAAACTTTAACGCTGAACTTTGAATCCCGCTTCGCGGGACTGGATCTTTATCCTCGCTGAGCAGGACGGGTCATCCTTTATCCTTTATCCTTTATCCTTATATCAATGGCTATCAATCCCCATCAACATCAAAAACAGATGCTTTTGTACCTTAGCAATTTCGGCCATATACTCCCTAACGGCCTTAACGCTTCCGGGTAGGGTGTAAACAAATGTTGTTCCCATCAAACCAGCAACTCCTCTACTCAACAGGGCGTTGGGTTTTTCGGCACCATACTTTAAACGGATATGCTCCATTATTCCAGGTATCTCCTTATCGAGCAGGCGTCTTACCACATCAGGTGTAATATCGCGAGGGCCAATGCCTGTACCACCGGTTGTTAGTAACAAATCGTATTGAGCATTTCGGGCTTCAGTCAACCTATTTTCTAATAGATCGGCATCATCGGGAATAATTTCTGAGTGCAATTCATACTGCCATGCGATTGAACTAAAGAATTCGCCGATCAGTTTAGCCACCTCAGGACCGCTAAGGTCTTCATACTCGCCCCTACTTGCCCTATCGCTCAGGGTAATAACTTTTACCTTGTAAACCTTTGGGTAAAAGCTTAGCTCATCGCCAGCCTTTAGGGCTCCTCCCTTAATTACACGAACAAAAATACCCTCCTTGGGCATTACGCAATTGCCAACCTGTCGGTAAATGGCGCAACCGTCGCCATGGCACGATTTACCTATCTGTGTAACCTCAAGTTCTATACCCGCCCCTATGAATCGGTCACCCGGCTTAGTTTTGAAAAGTTCAAGCCCTTGCGTGGTGATGTTCTCGGCAAAATCGCCGTATTTAACAGGTAATCCGCTTGCATTGGTAAACTTTTCAATACTTTCAACACCAAGCATACTCACCTGTCGGTGCCAGGCACCAGCATGGGCATCGCCTTTTACTCCAAGGGAGTTAAGCTGAATACTTTCAACGGCATGCTTTGTAGTTCCTTTTCTCTCGGAAAGGTTAACCGATACTACCTTTACCTTAACGGGATTATTTTGTTCCATACCTAATCAATATCCTTTTTGGTTTTCTCAACAAGTTCAACATGTTCAATCGACATGTTTTTATCAACGGCCTTGCACATATCGTAAACGGTAAGCAGTGCCACCGATACTGCGGTAAGGGCTTCCATCTCCACGCCTGTTTGCCCAACACACTTTGCGTAACTGATAATCTCAATGCCATTGTCGCAAAGGGTTGCTTTAACATCAACCTTGGTAAGCATAAGAGAGTGGCAAAGAGGAATGAGTTCGGGGGTGCGTTTAGCTGCCTGTATGCCTGCTATCTCGGCAACTGTGATCACATCGCCCTTTTTCATTTGGTTTTCGCGGATTAGCTTGAGGGTTTCGGGCTTTAGCCGGATAAAACCCTTTGCGCTTGCCTCGCGAATCTGATTTGGTTTATGCCCAACATCCACCATGTTGGCCTTACCGTTTTTGTCGATATGGGAAAGTTCCATGTTAGCCTCCTATGTTATAGAATTCGCCAGTGCGGTTCGCCATACCGCAAATGGGTTTATTTTTGATAGCCATTTCAATGGCTTTCTCTATGCCTAACTCCCTTACATTATAACCGCTATCGCTAAAAAGAC
Organism: Bacteroidota bacterium; assembly: GCA_040752515.1. Taxonomy (GTDB): domain Bacteria; phylum Bacteroidota; class Bacteroidia; order Bacteroidales; family Tenuifilaceae; genus Tenuifilum. The sequence continues at coordinate 98,359 of JBFMGQ010000003.1, forward strand.
AGGGCTTTAGAATGCCATCGGCTGTAAGACGCAACCTGTTGCAGGTACTACAATTGCCACCCTCGCCACCCTCAACCACTCCAAAGATACCCTCATCGAGGTTCATTTTGGGAATAAAACGGGCAATATAACCATTTGCTTGAGCAAATGCTTTAACCGCCCTGGCATCGGGTTCATTTGAATCCTTTTCAACCACACAATTTAATTTAATAGGGTTGAATCCAACTCTCTTAGCCTCTTCCAATCCTTCCAGCACATCCGATAGCGATCCAACCCTGGTAATGGATTTATACCTATCGGGGTTTAAAGTATCGAGACTGACATTAATGCGTTTTAGCCCTGCCTGGTAAAGGGGATATGCAAACTGTTTCAGGAGGGTACCATTGGTAGTGAGGCCAAAATCAGTGATTCCCTCAATGGATGTTAGCATCCGCACCAACTCTACTATTCCTTTTCGAACCAGTGGTTCACCGCCAGTTATGCGTACCTTCTCAAATCCATTCCTTACAGCTACCCTGGTTACCTCAATAATCTCTTCAAAGCTAAGAATCTGACTATGTGGTATTTGCACAATTCCCTCTTCGGGCATACAATACTTGCAACGCAGGTTACACCTGTCAGTTACCGATATTCTGAGGTAATTGATTCGCCTGTTAAATTGATCGAACATCTACCAGTTCCCCCTTTTTCATTTCCTTCACGCCCAACGCAATTGATGCAATGCCATTTGCCCTGGCAAGGGCGAAAATATGAGCTGAGCCATGGTATTCCAGAGGTTCAACCTCGCCATTGGCATTTACTATTACGGGAAACAACCCCAGCCGTTCTGCTCTTTTTCGGGAATAATCGTTTGCCAAGGGTAATCGGTATATGGGAGCATAGGGTGTGTTACAACCCATCATCATCAATAATGCGGGTTTCACAAGTAGTTTAAACTGGATAAACGATGATACAGGATTACCCGGTAACCCAAAAATCAACTTATTCCCTGCTACACCAAATGTTGTGGGCTTTCCGGGTTGCACCGCAATGGAATCGAAAAGAATTTTTACGCCTAATCGCTCCATAATAGTGGGAACGTAATCGAAATCGCCCATGGAAACACCGCCAGTTAACACCACCACATCGCTTTCGGCCAAAGCTTTTGCAATGGCTTTTTCGGTAACCTCTTCGGAATCGGCGACTATCCCATGGTAAATTGGAATAGCACCTGCCGATGTCACCTGTGCTATTAGCTGATACCCATTGCTATTACGAATTTTACTTCCATAAGGTATCTCTGTTGGTTCAACCAGCTCATCGCCTGTAGGCAAAATTGAAACACGCGGCCTAACAGCTACTTTGGGCGAGTGACATCCTAAGGCTGCCATTATGGCAATATGCTGTGGCTTGATTAGAGTTCCCTTACTTAATGGGGATTCGCCTATTTTGATATCCTCGCCGAGCTCACAGATGTTCGATTTTGGTTTATCGCCAGTAAAACGTATGGTTCCATCGGGTAAGATTTCCGTTTCCTCAACCGGAATTACGCAATCGGCGCCATTGGGAATGGGAGCACCAGTCATTACTTTTGAACAGGTTCCCTGAACAATTGCTTTCAGCGGTTCTGTTCCGGCAGCAATTACCTCAATTACACTAAGCGGATTATTTAAATCCGCTGCTCGGCAAGCGTAGCCATCAACCGCAGTTTTACGGAAAGGGGGCATGTTAATATCTGAGACCACATCATGCGCCAACACCCTATTTAAACTTTCAACCAAAGCAACCTGCTCCTCTCCCTTAAGGGCAAAAACAGCTTGCTTAACAGTATCTATTGCCTTGTCTAATGATATCATACCTTATGATCATTGTTTTGCAAATATGGATAAAAAAGTTGTTACCGAAAAGAATATTTTTTCATATCGCTATATTTATGTATATTTTCTTGGTATATTATGCAGCATTGCTATTTGAAAAACATTTGACTTTATCTTAATTTCGAGAGATATTCCCATAGAATTAGGTAGTATATATAGGGGGTTAGAAAGCAGCATTCCAATTACTTTATTAAGTTTCAAATTGTTGCAAACAAAACTTTTCAACAATAGCTTGCAAATAGATAACATTTAGTAAAAATTAGTAGGTTTGGGATATTTTGCAATTCAAACCTAAACCATAAAACTATGTCGCACGAACCTATTGAAAAAATTAAAGGCCTTCCGGAAAACGCCTATACCGAACTCCGTGAGGGCAAGGAGTATCAGCCTGTAATGCCACCAAATAAAGCAGTACCAGAGGTTACCACATGGAGCGTAGTTTGGGGGCTAATTATGGCAATAATTTTTTCGGCTGCAGCTGCCTACCTCGGATTAAAAATTGGACAGGTGTTTGAGGCTGCCATTCCCATTGCCATTATTGCAGTTGGGCTATCAACCCTAGCTAAGCGTAAAGGGGCATTGGGTGAAAATGTGATTATTCAATCCATTGGGGCAAGTTCGGGGGTAATTGTTGCCGGAGCCATTTTTACATTACCAGCTCTTTACATACTTAACCTCGAGGCACAATTCTATCAGGTATTTCTATCGTCGTTATTTGGTGGAATCTTAGGTATTCTTTTCCTGATTCCATTCCGCAAGTACTTTGTAGCCGATATGCACGGCAAGTTTCCTTTTCCTGAGGCAACAGCAACAACTGAGGTTCTTGTTTCGGGGGAGAAAGGCGGCAAGCAAGCTCGACTTTTAGTTATAAGCGGTTTAATTGGGGGTATTTACGATTTCATCATAGCTACCTTTGGTTGGTGGAGCGAAGTGGTTACCACCCGAGTAATCCCTGCCGGCGAGGCTCTTGCTGCTAAAGCTAAACTCGTATTCAAACTCAATGTTGGCGCAGCAGTTATGGGCATTGGTTACATTATTGGCCTCAAATACACAGCCATTATTGCTGCGGGATCGTTTGTCGGATGGTTTGTAATCATCCCCATTATCAACTACTTTGCACCAGGATTGACCGAAGCAGTTGGTAGCAATATCACCCTAACTGTCGGACAAATGAGCGCCGAACAAATTTTCAGCAACTATGTACGTCCAATTGGAATAGGCGGCATTGCCATGGCAGGGGTTATTGGAATTATTCGATCAAGTGGGATTATTCGAAAAGCGTTTGGTCTGGCTGTAAGCGAACTCACCGGAAAGCACTCTGCTATTCCTAAAGAGGAACTACGCACGCGTCGCGACCTTCCCATGTCGATTATTGCTGGTGGAATACTCTTAACAACCATTCTACTTTTAGTTTTCTTTTATTTTGGGGTGGTACATAACATTACCCATGCTCTAATTGCCCTAGCTATTGTGATGGTAATTGCCTTTCTTTTTACAACCGTTGCAGCCAATGCCATTGCCATTGTGGGCACCAATCCAGTATCGGGTATGACACTGATGACGCTAATTATCACCTCGTTGGTAATGGCTTCGGCTGGTTTGTCGGGAACATCCGGTATGATTGCTGCCCTAATTATAGGTGGGGTTGTGTGCACAGCGCTCTCAATGGCAGGTGGCTTTATCACCGATCTAAAAATTGGTTACTGGCTAGGTTCATCGCCATACAAGCAACAAACATGGAAATTCCTTGGGACTTTTGTTTCGGCAGCAACAGTAGGAGGAGTTATCATACTGCTTAATAAAACCTATGGTTTTACTGGGAAAGATGCGCTTGTAGCACCGCAAGCCAATGCCATGGCTGCCGTTATTGAACCCATGATGAGTGGCAAACCTGCTCCATGGGCATTGTATGCTGCTGGTGCTTTCCTGTCGCTTATTCTTACCATGATTGGTGTTCCGGCTCTTGCCTTTTCGTTGGGCATGTTTATCCCATTACAGCTAAACACACCCCTACTAGCCGGTGGCATTATAGCCCATATCGTTTCGACCCGTTCAAAAGATGAAGCACTAAACAGAGCAAGGAAAGAACGAGGAACCTTAATTGCATCCGGCTTTATTGCAGGTGGAGCACTGATGGGAGTTGTAAGCGCCTTGCTACGTTTTGGTGAAATCAACTACGTGAACGCCGAATGGTTTGAATCGCACTCTGCCGAGATCCTGGGCTTTGTAATGTTCCTGATTTTGTGTGGATACCTGATCTGGGAAAGCCTAAGGGCGAAAGTAGAAGAATAGATATAAATAGTGTTCAGTGTTCAGTGTATAGTACTAAAAATAATTTTTATGTTAGATTTTAAAAATATGGATGTTTGGAAAAAATGTCGAGAACTGGCAAAAGACATATATCTTATCACCCAAACATTTCCAAAAGAAGAAACATTTGGGCTCACTCTTTAAATGCGAAGAAGTGTAGTATCAGTAATCTCAAACATTTCTGAAGGAATAGGTAGGTCACAAATTAAAGAGACTATTCAATTCCTGAATTTTGCAAAAGGCTCGCTCTTTGAGTTAGATGCCCAACTTACCATCTCTTTTGATTTGAACTATATCGATAGTTCAACCTATGAAAGAATTTCAAATCTAATTTTGGAATGTAACAAATTAGTTCAAGGATTTTCCAATTACTGCAAGAAAAAAATTAATACCACCAAATAAACATTTTACACTGTACACTGTACACTGTTCACTGAACACTAAAATAAACTAAATAAATCGCGCTATGATAAACAAACAAACGCTAATTGAACGCTTTATTAGGTATGTAAAGATTGATACCCAAAGCGACGATACAGTAACCGACAGGTTTCCAAGCACCGAAAAACAACTTGTTCTGTCGAACCTACTGGTTAAGGAGTTAAAGGAACTTGGTGCACAGGAGGTTGAAATTGATGAGTACGGATACGTAATGGCAACCATTCCCGCCAATACAAATAAACCGATACCAGTTCTTGGATTCCTTGCCCATGTGGATACCTCGCCCGATATGCCAGGCAAAGACGTTAACCCACGCTTTGTGGAGAATTACGATGGCTCCGAAATTGTTCTGAACAAGGATTTGGGAGTTGTGCTATCGCCCAATGAGTTTCCGGAACTTAAAAACTACTTAGGGCAAACCCTGATAGTAACCGATGGCACCACCCTTCTTGGTGCCGACGATAAGGCAGGCATAGCCGAGATTATGACAGCCGTGGAGTTTATGCTCAAAAATCCCGATTTTAAGCATGGCAAAATTCGCATTGGCTTTACGGTTGATGAAGAGGTTGGCCGCGGTGTTGACCATTTCGACGTAAAACGATTTGGTGCTGATTTTGCTTACACCCTCGATGGCGGAGCAGTTGGCGAGCTGGAGTTCGAAAACTTTAACGCGGCAAGCGCGAAAATCTCCATTCAGGGCCGTAATATTCACCCGGGTTACGCCAAGGATAAGATGCTTAATGCCATTCTAATAGCTCAAGAGTTCAACAACCTGCTCCCCGCCCATGAGCGACCTGAACATACTCAAGGCTATGAGGGATTCTATCATCTGATTAAAATGGATGGTTCGGTGGAAAAAGCCACATTCCAGTACATTATCCGCGACCACGACCGTAAAAAGTTTGAGGCCCGTAAGGCATATATGCAACGTATTACCGATTACATGAATACTAAATACGGTCAAGGGACTGTTACCATAGAGTTAAAGGACCAGTACTATAACATGCGCGAAAAGGTTGAGCCGGTTTACCATGTGGTTTCCACTGCCATTGAAGCAATGGAAGCGGTTGGCGTTAAACCTAAGGTTAAACCAATCCGAGGTGGCACCGATGGTGCACGCCTTTCCTATATGGGTCTCCCCTGCCCTAATCTATTTGCAGGAGGTGAAAATTTCCATGGTAAACACGAATATGTACCCGTTGAAAGCATGGTTAAGGCCACTAAGGTTATGCTAAAGATCATTGAACTATACTCCTCCAAATAATATGCGGGATACATAATAAAAAACGAGGGAGAGTTCCCTCGTTTTTTATTATTTCTTGCTAAAAGGCTCTAAAACCTCCCAGAATACTCTATTCCCACCTGGACCTTCGTAATGATAGTATAGATAGATTTTATCGGAAAGAGGGTCGTAATGGGAGTAAAGTAAAAGGTTATTGGGATCACCCTCCTTAACAATATAATCGAATCCAAACACTTCAAAAGATATTGAGTTATCGGGATTAACAGTTAAGTAAATCGTTTCCCCATAACTACCCCAAAGGGCAAAATTGGTATAGCAAGTACTACCATCAGCAGTAATCAATTCTTTATTGAGCTGTACATGCCGATATGGCTGATCGGGATATGTACCAAAATTGGGATGAAAAAAGGTTATATCGGAGAGGTAATAGCCAGCATAACTATTGGCTATTAAAACCTCAGTTTGAGAGTTACTGGTAACCTCGCGGCCATCATCCAGTACCGATACATATTTAAGAGTAAAGTAATCGCCCACATCAGCGTTTAAAGGTTCGTCAGGAAGTATGTAATTCTGAAGAGTAATCCCCTCTTTCAGTTGATCCCATGTGAAAGTTTGGCTAAGCAAGACCGTATCGGAATAATTCTCCCCATCAATGCTAATGCTACCTAACAAAACAAAAGCCGATGACTCGTCGGTAGCATAATGATAGAACTGTTTATATACCTTTACCGACTGTATAGCAGGACCTTGATAGGCTTTCAGTTCAATTTCGACATTATCGGACACTTTTGGTATAAGCTGCACTAATTGCGAAGCCTCAACCAAACCACCAGTTTTAGCATCGGCGGTCATTAAATCGTCGTCCATCAAACAGGAACTCATGAGCAAGGCTAATGTCGAAAGTAAAGTTCCCAGTATGAGTTTATAATTTACAAATCTCATTTTTCAAGCTTTTTAGTTATTCTAATTATTATCGGCAACGTCCCACCAAACCCGGGTGTTTAAATCATCGGTTCCTTGACGAGATACTGCTTCGTTTACGTTTTTTCCATTACGTGAATACTCATCGGAAGGGTATCGTAAGCGTTGAGGAATTCTCCCATTATTTAAGCCATCAACAGCGGGTGTTAAGTGAGGGTAACCAGTTCGGCGCCATTCAAACCATGCCTGTAAACCCTGGTCAAACATGGCAATCCATTTCTGCGTATATATCTTTTCAAGTTCTTTCCCTACTTCCCATTTCCCACTGTTAGTAAGGTAATCGGTTGAGTAATCCTCTATAGTTCTTGAAATGCCACCTAAATCATAGTAGTATGGCACGTTCTCTACAATTTCGCTGGCATACTGCCTATATGACTCCCTAACGCCCAACTCATAATAATCTTGAGCATTATACGCACCCACAGTTAGCAATCCACGAAAGCGAGCTTCAGCAAGCAAGAAGCATACCTCTGCACGACTCATAAACATACCGGGAGCATCGGCTCTACGAAAGTATTCTCCTAATTTTGATGTCCTTTTTATGCCATTGCCTAGATATGCGGCAGCTTTTGCCGAGGTCATACCGTTGGGCAAACCAATCCAGTAACCACCTGCCTGAGGCGTTTCAGCGTAAACTACTATTCGCCAATCGGGATGATCATGATTATTAGGGTTATACATGGCATCAATCAATGTTTTGCTAACTCTATGGTCATCGCGGGTCTTGTAAGTTTCATTTAGCGGGTGGTTATTTGGGTATGAGCCCAGATAGTGCAATGCTGCGTTATGCGTATTATCGCTGATTATAGGATAGGTAACAGGGTCGGATATTATACCGTCAATTTCGTTTCTAATGGTTTCGAGGTACTCAGGTCTATTTGACATACGCATAAGCAGGCGTAATCGCAGCGAGTTGGCAAAGCGTTTCCACTTGGTGATATCGCCTCCAAAAAGTATATCACCCTCTACCTTGAGGCCACCAACCTGAAATAACTCATTAGCTTCCTTCAACTTGGCATTCAATGCGAGGTATATAGACTCCTGGGTATCGAAATTTGGAGTATAGGTACTATCAACCTTCAATGCTTCCTTATAGGGTATATCGCCATATATATCGGTAAGAACCGAAAAAACATAGCATTTTAAAACCAGTGCAACAGCTTGATAGTTCCTATTACCCAACCGTTGTCCCATTTCGTATATACGTTGACTCTCAATGGCTGGTCCAGCATACAATCCGTTCCAAACCATGTTAATAACATCGTTCCGGGGAACATACCGATCCTCATCGGTGTATTGTACCTTAGCCATGTGCTGTACCCAGCACGAGCCTATCTCGTGCCCCAGCCATACATCAAAAACCCTATCGGCAATATCCTCAATGGCATTTGCCAAAAGCTTATCGGGATAATCCTTGGTTATATCAATTGCGTTGGGGTTTTTGTTGATGTCATCAAAATTGTTTGTGCACGACTGCAAAGCAACTGCCCCCATTACAGCTATACTTACCGTTAATAATCTATATAGTTTCATACATCATTTTTTTTTACAAACTAAAACTTAAAGCTAAAATTCACCCCTAAGCTGCGAGCTGTAGGATGTTGACCAAACTCTAACCCCTGAACATTGGAGTTGCTAAATGCAGTTTCGGGGTCAATATGGGGTACCCTAGCGTAAAGTATAGCCAAATTACGGCCTACTATAGAAATGGAAACATTACGTATTGAACTCTTCCCTATTTTAGGAATGGTGTAGCCAATTTGAACCTCCCTAAGCTTTATAAAGCTTGCATCAAATATGCTGGAGTAGGCTATGTTGTTATTATAGGCAGCTTTATTGTACTCCTCAGCCGAAACAACCACATCATTCTCAGTCCATCTACCTTGTCCATCGGGCATTACGCCAACACCTACTATTCCACCTTCGCGCCCCTTAAGCGTTTCCTTCAATACCCCTGCATAACGGCCCCAGGTGTTAGTCATGGAGTATATTTCACCTCCCCAACGTGCATCAACAAGAGCACTAAAGGTTAGGTTTTTAAACCTAATTGAGTTAGTTACTCCAGCAACCCAATCGGGTGTATAGTTTCCTAACTTCTTCATAACGCCCTGTAAGGGTAATCCTGCAATGTGAATTACTTTCCCTTCGTCGTTCCTCATAAAGTCGTACCCATATAGAACGCCAAATGGCTCACCGGGTATTGCCAGTACATCAAGACTCCAGTAACCTCCAAGTACATACTGGTCGAGCCCCTCGGCAAGCTTTCTTACCCTATTCACATTTCGCGAAAAGTTTAAGCCAATGTTCCATTCAAAACCCGAGCGGGTTTTTACAGGAATCCCATTCACCGAAAGTTCAACTCCCCTGTTATCAATTTGGCCAGCATTAACTATTGTCGAAGTATAACCTGTGGTTGCGCTTATGGGCATACGAATAATCTGATCGTACGTGCTCTGGGAATAATACGTTAAATCAAATGCCAGTCGATTCATAAAAAATCGAAGGTCGGCGCCTATTTCAAATGAATTGGTTCGTTGGGGCTTAAGATCGGGATTGGGTAAATCGTTAGGAATGTAAATCTGAGCCAGCTTAGTGCCCGCATTCCATCCGTCGTTAAACCTGTACACCGGCTGTAATTGGTAGGGGTCAGTATCGGCACCAACCTGTGCCCAACCGGCGCGTAACTTGGCAAAGCTAAATTTCCTCGACTGAATATCGAACAAGTCGGTGAGCACGGCCGATACGTTTACCGATGGGTAGAAGTAGGAATTATTGCCCGAAGGCAATGTACTCGACCAGTCGTTACGACCAGTAAAATCGAAGAAAAGAGCATTCTTCCAAGTAAATTGTCCGTTGAAGTAAACACTGTTTATCCTTTTCTTGGTGATATAGTTCATGGTTACTACGGGTACCCTGGCATTCTCAAACGTATAAACATCGGGTACACTTAGTTCGGTTATATAGGCACTCAACGATTGTGTAAACTGGTTCATTCGGCTGCCACCAAAATTGAGCGAAAAAGCAAGTTTCTCAGAAAACGACTTGTTGATCATGAACATGAAGTCGGTGTTCACTTCCCTGAAAGTTCTTTTAGATTCGCCCAGGTAGCCATAAGGGCTCTCTATATCGCCATAGGCTGAACGAGAGTTGTTGTAGTTGGTATAGTAATCAACGCCTAAACCAGTCTTTAGGCTTAACCAATCCGTAAACTTAATGGTAGATGTAGCCTGTCCCAAAAGCCTATCCCTATCTAAACCGTTAAGATTTTCATAAAGGGTAAAGTAGGGATTGTTATGGTAGCTATAGTTCCAGTTTCGCTTACTGCCATCGGGGTACTTATACTGCTTTAAATCGGCCACATCAACCTGTCGGCCAAACCACATGAATTGTTGCATCACATTCTGCCCGCTGTAACCGTAGGCCGGCAGGTTTTTACTGTAGGTGTTGATGTAACTAGCATTAGCTGTAAATGCCAAAAATTTATAGGGCGACGCTGTAGCATTCAGGTTTATGCTATTCTTCTCCTGGTCGGTATTAGGAATCATACCGGTTTGCATGGAGTTAGTGTACGAGAAACGCACTGCATAATCTTCGGCAGCACTCTCAATGGCAATGTTATTGGAGTAGGTTTTGCCCAACTCAAAAAAGTTCTTTACATTGTTTGGGTGCGACACCCAGGGTGTTGGTTGGCGAACGCCACCAACAATAGGAGAATTCCACTGTGGAATCATTAACCCAATATCGAGTTTAGGCCCCCAGCTCTCATCAACATTATCGTTAATACCCCCTCCTTTTCCGTCGTAAAACTCAAATTGTCCATTAGTTCCCTGTCCATAAACATTCTGGAAATCGGGAAGTCGAAGAGGCCTTTCGAAGGTAGTGGTTGAGTTAAAACTAACCCCAAAACGCTTGTCGGTGTCGGCCGAGCGAGTTTTAATAATAATAACCCCGTTAGCTGCCTGGGAACCATAAAGGGCAGCAGCATTTGGCCCTTTAAGCACGGTTACACTTTCAATATCATTAGGGTTGATATCGGCAATGCCGCTACCACGGTTTACCCCCTCGGTATAGGTACCGCCAAAGTTAGAGTTATTAAGCACAACCCCATCGACTACAAAAAGAGGCTGGTTATCGGTACTAAGCGAGTTAACCCCACGAAGCACGATACGCGTTGAGGCCCCAACAGCCCCAGAGGTATTGGTAATAATTGCCCCTGAAATGCGACCCTGCAATGAGTTTACGATGTTCAGTTCAGGCGTGCGGGCTAGATCATCACCCTTGACACTTTGAATGGCATAACCCGTTGCTTTCTCGGCACGCATTATACCCAGCGCGGTTACGGTAACCTCTTTTACCTCAATGGCCTCCTCCTGTAACTCAACATCAATAACGGTTCGGCCGGAAATATCTATCTCAACCGTTTTGTACCCGATGTAGCTGAACCGAAGTTTTTTGGCAATTGAAGGTACTGTTATCTCGTACCGCCCTTCCATGTTGGTAACTGCTCCAATAGTACTACCAACAACAACCACAGTAACCCCTTGTAAAGGCCAAGCCCCATCAGCCGAAGTTACTGTTCCCGTAATTCTCACAGTTTGTTGGGCCAATATATTCAAAGAACCTATAAACAAAAAAGCTGTGAGAAAGGCACACAGTTTCCTCATAAAAAACGAATTAATAGTTTGGTTTAGGTTTAGTTAACAAATTCACACATCAAATTTATGGTAAATAGGAATACGAGTCAAATGATTTTTTTATCAAAAGTGGGCAATAAAAAAACCGCCCCGGAAAGGGGCGGTTAAAATTATAGGTTACTCTTTAGGTGTAAAGGTTTCCCAGAAAATACGTGGACCATTACTTCCAACATAATGATAATACAAGGTTAAAACACCCGTATTAGGATCATAATTCGATACCAAATCGGGTCTGTAAGGATCGCCCAATACAACATCATAAGACCAGTTTTCTACAGCAATTGATATAGCGTAACTGTTATTAGGATCAATAGTGATATACATTTTTTCAGTCGGACCCCAGGTAGCAAAACTTGTTACACAGGTAGTTCCATTCACTGCTAGTAAAGTTTTATCATTATTCTCGTCAACGTAGATATTGTCTGGGTAAGTGCCATATGAAGGGTGTCTATAAATCAAACGAGCAGTATAATCACCAGCAAAGAAGTTTGCCACCGAAATAATTGTTGTTGCACCAACTACTTCACGGCCATCACTCATTACTGATTTATAGTAAATAGTAAAGAAATCACCAATGTCTGCACTTGTTCCATTATCGGGAATAACATACCCTTTCGGTAAAGTTGGCATATCCTTTTTTAGATCATCCCAACCAAATGTAATAGATTTATCAACTGGAGCAGTTGCATTAGCACCATCAACATTAACTGTTGTAAGAAGGACCTCAGGGGTTGATGTAGTATCAGCATTGTGTGTAAATTTTTTATAAACCTTTACACTCTCAACTGTTGCACCTTTATGAACTGTAAAATTCAGAGTGATATCCGCGTTTTTAAAAGGAACAACAGATGGAGCATCAATCATTCCTCCCCCTTTTGCATTCTTAGTAATCAAATCATCCGACTCCAAGCACGAACTCATAGTGAAAACTGCTGCGCTTGCCAGTAGGATCAATATGTATTTTCTTGTTCTCATAACAATTGTATTTATAAATTAAATTAGTTTTTAGCCCACCAAACAAGTGTATTTAAATCATCAGCACCTTGACGCTGAACAGCCTCCTTAAGGTTAGTTGCATTCCTAGCGCCTTCGTCAGAAGGATAGAAAAGTCGTACAGGAATTTTACCATTGTTAACACCATCTTCAGCAGGAGTTAATGTAGGATATCCTGTTCTCCTCCATTCAAACCAAGCTTGGAGTCCTTGGTCAAACATTGCAAGCCATTTTTGGTAACCAATTTCAGGAAGAGGATCGCCATCGCCATCGAAATCCCATGCGCCATCGCCATTTGCTAGATAATCATCAATATAGTCCTGAACTGTCAAATTAGAAGGATTACCAAAAATATCAGCACCAAGTTTAACTATTTCGGTTCCGAACTGCTCGTAAGAGGCAGCTATTGCGGCCTCGTAATATTCCTGAGCCGTTGTAGTACCTCCTGTGATGTAACCTTTTTGTGTAGCTTCTGAAAGTATAAACAAAAGTTCTGCATAGCTCATCAACATACCAGGAGCATCGGCTTTGGTAAAGTAATCGCCAAGTTTGGATGTCATCTTCAAACCATTACCAAGGTATGCTGCAGCCTTTGCCGATGTTAAACCATTGGGTAATCCAACATAATCGCTACCGCCTTCTGAAAGATTTGCATAAACCATTACCCTCCAATCAACATATGGGTTATTTGTCCACATAAAGTCAATTAAGGTTTTGCTTACCCTATGGTCGTCACGAGTTTTTCTATTCTCATTTATTGGGTTATTGTTTGGGTAAGAACCTAAATATTTTAATGCGGCATTATCAGCATTTGATGTAAAAATGGGGTAATCTGCAGCATTTGTAACAATCATTTTAGTCATTTCTTGGGTCACAAAAGCAGCATCTTTTTTTGACATTCTTAGCAATAGACGAAGGCGTAATGAGTTAGCAAACTTTTTCCATTTTGCAATATCATTTTTATACAGAATGTCACCTTCAATCTTTGCTCCACTTGGATTAAGTAAAGTATTTGCTGAATCTAACTTTGCAATTAAACTCCTATAGATTGACTCTTGGGTATCGTATTTTGGGGACACTATCCCTAGTTTAGCTTTAAACGCTTCACTATATGGAACATCACCCCACAAATCAGTAATAACTGACATGATGTAAGCATGTAAAACATATGCAACACCCAAGTAATTATCATGCTGCCGCTTTTTAGCAATTTCAATAATTAATGCTACATCGTTTCCTGAGGCAGCGTAGAAACTTGACCAAACTGCATTAATTACACCTACCCTTGGTATATACCTATCTTCATCGGTATATTGAACTTTTGCAAGATGCTGAACCCAGCAGGAACCAATCTCTCCTCCCAACCAAATATCGTGAACTCGGTCAGTCATACTTTCGATAGCATTAGTTAATAGCATATCGGGTGCTGCAAGTTCGGCGGTTGGTGCATTCTTATTAGTGTTAATATCATCAAAATCCTTTGTACAGGATACCGTTAGAGCCAGCATTGCTATTGCAATCAAGCCCAAAACTTTATTAATTTTTCTCATATTCATCTACTAATTAAAATTTAACACTCACATTGAAACCGAAACTCCTTGCAGATGGTAATTGACCAAACTCAAGACCCTGCACATTTGAGTTACTAAAAGCAGTTTCTGGATCAATGTGTGGAACTTTAGTATAAAGTAAAGCAAGATTCCTACCAACAAAAGAAATTGAAAGATCACGAATTGGTAGATTGCCAATTTTTGGGAAAGTATAACCCAACTTGATTTCGCGAAGTTTTATAAAACTTGCATCAAAAATACTGGTATATGCAATATTGTTGTTAAAAGCTGCTTTGTTGTACTCTTCAGCGCTAACAACAATGTCATTGGGCACCCAGGAACCATCTTCAGCCTGTTTAACGCCATCCCCAACAATACCATCTTCACGACCCAGCAATGTTTCTTTTAAAACTCCTGAGTAACGTCCCCAAGTAGTAGTCATGGTATAGATATCACCACCCTGTCTTGTATCAATTAGGAAACTAAAATTAAGGTTCTTGTAAGCGAACTCGTTATTAATACTTCCAATCCAATCCGGAGTATAATTACCTAATACTTTAAGATCGCCTTGTTGAGGTAATCCGTTAACATGAACTACCTTCCCCTCGGGGTTTCTCTTCAAATCATATCCATAAAGCGAACCAAAGGGTTGACCAGGAATAGCCATTACTTGTAAACTCCAATAGGTACCTAAAACATACCTATCCACACCAGGTGCAAGTTCAACTACTTCGTTGTTGTTTTTAGCATAGTTCAATGTCAAATTCCACTCAAATCCCGATGTTGTTTTAATAGGTACTAAGTTAAGCGATACTTCTATACCATTATTTTTAATTTGGCCTGCATTGATGTTTTTGTAAAGATACCCACTAGCTGGTGAAATTGGAACACTAATAATTTGATCAAAAGTTTTTTGGTTATAGTAGGTAACATCAAGGTTAACTCTATTCATAAAGAACCTAAAGTTACCACCAATCTCAATTGAATTAGTATACTGAGGCTTGAGTTCCAGATTTGGTAAAGTATTGGGAACGTACATGTTTAAAAGCTTAGTTTGATCATTCCAACCGTCGCCAAAAGCCATAGTCTCTTGGAGTTGGTATGGCGATGTATCATCACCAACTTGAGCCCAACTTGCACGAAGTTTAGCAAAACTTAGAACATCCGATTGGATATTGAATAAATCAGTAATTACACCTGATAAACTTACTGATGGGTAGAAGTAAGAATTATTTTCCTTAGGCAATGTACTTGACCAATCATTACGCCCTGTAAAATCTAAGAATAATGCATTTTTCCAAGCAAATTGGCCATTAAAGAACAAACTATTTATACGCTTAAGCGACATATAGTTACTTGTTCTCTGAGGAACCTTTGCATTTGATAGAGTATATACATTTGGTACAGCAAGTTCATCGGCACTACCAAAAATATTCTGGTAGAATTGATCCATTCTGTTGCCCCCAAAATTCAACACAAAATCAATATCTTCAGTTAATTTCTTATTAACCAAGAATAAGAAATCTGAGTTAACCTCTCTGAAAGTTGTTTTATTTTCCGCATAATAACCATACTTATTATCAATATCACCCCAGGCGGCTCTGCTTGTTGCATGGTTTGTATAGTAATCGGCACCAATACCAACTCGTGCACTTAACCAATCGGTAAATTTGAAACTTAACTTGGTGTTACCATAAAAACGGTCACGTCTGTTACCATTTAGGTTTTCATGAAGGGTGAAATATGGGTTATTGTGATAATTGTAATTCCAATTGCGCTTTGAGCCATCAGGGTAAGTGTAGGTTCTCAAATCTTTAATGTCAACTTGACGGCCAAACCAGAAAAATTGTTGCATTACATTCTGTGCATCATATCCATATGCAGGAATATTATTGTTGAATGTATTCACATAATTACCAGTTGCCGTTACAGTTAATCTCTTGTGGGGTGTTATACTTGCATTTAATGAGAAGTTGTTCTTCTCAAGGTCTGTATTAGGTATCATACCCGATTGAATGGTGTTGGTATACGATAAGCGGAAAGATGAATTTTCGCCACCACCATCAACGGCAATGTTATTTGTGTAAGTCTTTCCTACTTCAAAGAAATCTTTAACATTATTGGGATATGATACCCAGGGAGTTGGCTTACGAACACCATTAACAACAGGTGAATTCCATTGTGGAATAAGTAATCCGATGTCTAGTTTTGGTCCCCAACTTTCGTCGGTTCCATCGTTTATGCCACCACCTTTGCCATCAACAAATTCAAATGCTCCACCTGATCCTTGTCCATACTCATTTTGGAAATCAGGCAAACGCAATGGTGTTTCAAAGGTTGTTGTGCTATTAACAGTAATACCTAATCCTTTACCTTTTGTTCCGGATTTAGTTGTAATGATAATTACACCATTTGCAGCACGAGAACCGTAAAGAGCAGCAGCGTTAGGCCCTTTTAGAACTGAAATACTCTCAATGTCGTTCGGGTTAATGTCGTTAATACCACTACCTCGGTTAACACCTTCATTGCTAGTATTACCGAAGTTGCTATTATTAATCACAACATTATCAACAACAATAAGGGGTTGGTTGTCGCTAGAGAGAGAGTTAGCACCTCTCAATACAATTCTAGTTGAAGCCCCAACTGCACCAGATGTGTTGGTAATAATAGCACCTGCGATTTTACCTTGAAGTGAATTTACCACGTTAGATTCACGAGCTTTAGAGATGTCATCACCTTTTACACTTTGAATAGCATATCCGGTTGCCTTCTCTGCTCTCTTGATACCTAAAGCAGTAACAACAACTTCTTCCATCTCAACACTTTCAGCTACCATTACTACGTCCACAACCGAACGGCCGGCAATGGCAACATCTTGGGTTTTAAATCCCACAAAGCTGAAGGTGAGGGTTTGAGCATTAGCGGGTACAGTAAGCTCATACTTACCATCAACATTGGTGGTAGCACCAATGGTTGTACCCTTTACAACAACTGAAACACCCGGCATGGGCATTCCATCCTCGGAACTGGTAACCGTTCCGGTAATCCTTACCGTTTGTGCCTGCACAATGGTTAAGCCGGCAAGCAGCAAACCTGCAAGAAAAACGCTTAGTTTTTTCATAGAACAAGTTTTAGGTTTACAATAGAGGTTAGTAAATTTTCAACAGGGCTAATATATGCTAAAGAATGTAAAAAAACAAGTAATGGGTTAAAAAATTTTAATAGCCGCTTTCGAACAGAACGTATAAACTCCTATCTATTATCTATTTTTAAAGTAAGGTTCATAAAATTAGCATATGTAATGAAAATCTAAAAATAAAAAAGGGTTGCTATTAGCAACCCTTCTTTATTAAGATAAAAAATCAATTTAAAAATTCAGAAATTTCATAATATTCTGGGTAATTTCCGAATGATCCAGCATTCACTACCCACCTTACAGGCTTAAAAGTGATTGTTTTGGAAACTGAATCATATGTACACTGATCGTTTATATACCTAGCACGAATCATTCCATAAGTAGGGTGTACATACCCAGTTTCTATTTCAATATAATTAACACCTCCTGATGTAACAGCTTTACCAATCATCTGGATACTAGCACCCATTTCTGGCCACTTAAATGTAACATCGTATCCTGAGAAACCCCATAAAGCTTTAAATCTATAGATTTGAGTGCTTTCAGAATATTCTAATGTCATAGGCCATGAATCTTCAAAGAATGTAGATGTAAAAGTACCATTGGCAAAGGGCTTAAAGTCTTCCTTTTTAAGATTTAATTCATATCTAGGGAAATTTGTAGTAACTAGATAAGGATTTGTTTCATTAAAGTCTAGTTGAAAAGCCAAATGGTAGGTTTTCATTAATTCCACGTTAGCTCCAAAGGTTACTACTAAAACAGTATCAGCATCCCCTGCATTAAAAGTTACAGTTTGTGGAACTGTAAATAATGCTGCGTCGTATACGCTCTCCATTTTTACTTTAACAGTTAGCGAAGCATCTGTTTTTTCACGCTTTACAATTACTTTGTATTCGGTAGCATCAAAAGGTAAAACAACACTTTTAGGATTTTCGCTTCCAAAATACACATTGCTAGCGTTTGGATTGGGTAGAGGAGAAGGTTCTCGAGTGATCTCATCCTCAGTACATCCAGCCACTAATAATGTGGCTGCTAAAATGTACCCTATATTAAAAAGTTTCATTTTCATAACATTAATAATTAGTCAGTTACACCATCGGTTAATGCGGAATTTTGGCCAGAAACTGGTTTTGTTCCTGCTATATTATTGGCTGAAGGGGGTATTCCTAAATTCACATTTGTTTCAGCCTGGGGAATTCTCAGCAATAGCCAACCGTCATTAGCTGCTATGTTGAATTTATGTGCTTCAGGGAAATTAGAACTTACACCAGGCTTAAAACGTACTATGTTTTTACCTAAGCGCATTACGTCAGCAAATGCAAAGCCTTCGCCCCATAGCTCAACTCTTCTTTGGAACCAAACTTCATCCCTAAAGCTTCTTGGTGAAGCATTTACATTGTAACTAGGATCTCTGTAGGTACTGATAAAATCCTGCAAAACCTGTTTGCCTTGAGCTTCATTTATCATTCCAAGGGCTTCAGCTTTAATTAAAATCATTTCCTCAACCCTCATAATGCACCAGTCACCAGCATTTACATTACTACCCGGGCCTCCATACTGGGCAAACTTAACATTTGTATACGGTAAGAAAGCCATTTTAACATCGGGTATAACCAACGATGCAACTGCATCGCCCGATACACCATTCCATGTTACATTTTGTAAATTGGGCGAATGAAGGTTTTCATCTACCCACCAACCTTTTCTGACATCAGTAGCTGGTATCAAATCAAATAGGAGCCTATTAACCATCTTATAGCAACCAACACCCGTAGTATAAGCATCACCAGAGAAAGAACTTAACTTTGCAGGCCATGAAGGATATGCAGCAGAAATGTTGGCAGGAGTAATAATTATTGCCCACATCCAGTTTGGATCATTTGCATTTATAAAAGCGGGTTTTGAAACGTCAGCAATAGAGTACGGTGTAAACCCTTGCATTGCAGCAGTTGCATCATCAGCAGCGGCCTGCCAGTTTTCCATGTAAAGGTTTGCTCTAGCGCGCAGACCATATGCTACTCTTTGGTCAATTTGGCCTTTACTGGTTCGGGTATAGCCTTCAAGTAAAGCAATGGCTTTATCAAGATCGCTAATGATAAAATCATAAACTTGCTTTACAGTTGCTCGTGGATTATTTGAAGGATCCGAAACTTCAGGTGTTACAATAGGGACACATGGTTTATCTTCGTTTCCTTTGTACTTAAACTGGTAGTTTGGAGCAAGGCTTAAATAGTCAAATGCTCTAATTGCATAAGCTTGACCTAGATAGGCTTTTAAGGTAGGATTCTCAGTTTCAGCGGGGATAGCTTTAATAATATCATTAGCAAGCTTGATTTGCTTATAAAACAACGCCCACCGCATGTAAGGGTTTGAATATGTTTCATTCCTATCTTCAAATGTACTTGAAGTTGAAAACCAGTTATAGTTAGAATTATCTGTTACCATATCTGGTCCATTACAATCCTGTGCTAAACAAACAAATGGGTAACCAAAATCATCGTGCCTTCCCCTAGAGGCTCCAAACACAGCGTATTGTTGACCCAACAATGAATACATACCGCTAATGTCAGCAGCAAGCAACTCAGGATTTGCCTCAACGGTTTCCTTCTTTTGATCATTTGTTAAGATACCTCCTTCAGGAAAAGTATCTAAGTCAGTACAAGCGGTAGTGCTCAAAAGCACTATACCAAACATACCAACCAATATTCTTTTTAGTTTCATAGTATTTTAATTTTAATTGATTACACTATACCACATTAAAAGGTTATAGATATTCCACCAGAAACAGTTTTTAAGGCAGAATAGGAGAAGTTTCCTGTTGTAGTTGAACTACCACCACCAAAATACTGCCTTGGATCTAACCCCTTCCTTTTAGAAATTAATGCAAGATTATCACCAGCCAAAAATACTCTTACTGCTGAAATATTCAACTTGGTTAATAATTTGTTTGGTATGGTATAACCTAGAACTATATTATTTAAACTTAAGTAATTAGAACTGGTTATAAATCGTGAAGACTGGTACTGATAGGAATTATCTAAATAATTTAGTCTTGGTACATTTGTATTAGTATTTTCTGGTGTCCAGTGATTTAAAATATCTTTATGCCAGTTGTGACCAGCATTGTCTCCATTGTGCATTAGCGCTTCATATGAACCATCGTACAATCTACCTCCTAACTGATAGGCAAACTGTGCAGATAGATCAAAACCATAAGCGTTAACATTTAAGCCAAAGCCACCATAAACTTTAGGAAGTGATCCGCCAAGCCTTGCCTGCTTAGCATCGGTATAAACCGATGTAGTTGAATAATCCCCATTATCTGGATCAACATAATATAGAGCAACTCCAGTTGCAGGATCAACCCCGGCATACTTTCGCATGTAGAAGTCATACAAAGTACCACCAATTTCAATAATGCTTGATCCTCCTTTAACACCTGTTTCTCGTACGCTTGGGTGTAGATCGGTTACCTCGTTCTTGTAATGTGTGGCATTAAAGTTAATGCTTACCGAGATATCCTTATTACTAAAAACTACTCCATTCAGATCTACCTCAACACCATTGTTAACAATATTACCTACATTAATAGGAATAGAAGAGTAACCTAAACTCAAAGGAACAGGTAGGTTATATAATAAATCGTCAGTTTTTCTTTTGAAATACTCTATGGTACCAGTAAGGCGCTTCTTAAATAATTCAAAGTCAATGCCGGCATTTAATGAATATGATGTCTCCCAAGTTAAATCTTTATTTCCTTTGAATTTCCAAACTAATGCAAATTCACCACCATTATTAGTTACTTCAAACTGATCTAAGTAGGCATAATAATAGTACCCATCGCCTAGATTATCATTTCCTTGAATACCATAACTTACTTTAGCCTTTAACAAATCAATCCAAGTTAAGGGTTTTAAGAAGTTTTCGTTACTTACTACCCATGCTAAGCCAAAACTTCCAAAGTTACCCCATCGATTATCGGGATGGAACCTTGATGAGGCATCTCTTCTGTAGGATGCACTAGCGAAATACTTACCTTTATAATCGTACTGCAATCTTGTCAAGTAACCAATGTTTGCATAAGTATTGGTATTTGACCCCATTGAAGTAGGAGGCGACTGGATAGTATTATCTAACTCGGCAGTAAAAGGATTGAACATTTTTTGGTTTTCGCCCCAAAGGTTTTGCATCTTAAGATCGTAACTTTCATAACCAACTAATAAATCAAAATTATGGTTATCGGCGAAAGTCTTTTTGTAGTTTACCAGATATTGCTGGTTAATAGCTAATTGACGGTAATGCGAAACATAAACATATCCCTCTGAACCAACGCTACTACCATAGAAAGGATTTCCTAAGTAATTTCGCCTTCTATTATAGTTATTTACACCTAAATTCATAGTAACTGTCAATCCTTCAAGAGGGGTTAATACTGCATACCATTTACTATTTAACTCATCGTAAACTGTATTATACTTATTCAATTTCAATTCAATGGCAGGGTTTGATAGTGCCATGAATGCACGTTTAAAGTTTGTGGAATTACCAAAGTCGTAAACAGTGTATCCTCTAAAATCTTTCTTAATTGTACCATCTGCATTACGAACATAAATGGGATATATCGGAGCAATATTATTTGTAGTGTAGAACAGGTTACCGCTTGATCCCCATGAAGTCTGGCCTGTTGGTGATTGAATGTTGTAATTTGAGTAACCAATATTTGCACCCAATTTTAACCATTTCTTGGCTTTATATTCAATATTTGAACGCCCAGTATACCTATTAAAACCAGAACCATCAACAATACCTTGGTCATCTAAATAACCTGCAGAAAAATAATAGTTAAAAATTTCGCTTGAACCCGAAGCAGAAACATTATACTCTTGGCGTACATTGCCTTTATTAAAGAGTTCCTTATACCAGTCATCTGCAGTGTAATAATAAGTTCCATCAGAATAACCCAAGGTAGCGTGTGGATTTAACTTAAAGTTTGTACCAATAAATCTTTCACCAGCAGGAATAGTGTAAATTTGATAACCTAAACCGCCATTATCGGCATCAAATAGTGTAGCATCGGCAAAATTATAAGCTTCAGCAGCCGATGCCCCAGCATATGCTTTTGAGTTATAAAGGGCCTTGTAAAAAAGTTCATAGTACAACGCAGGATCCTCAATCACATCATACTTAGGAACCGCACGAGAGTTATTTCCAAATTTACTTTCAAACCTCACAACAGCATCCTTGCTTTTTCCTTTTTTGGTTGTTATTAGGATTACACCATTTGCACCGCGTGCACCATAAAGAGCATTGGCAGCAGCATCCTTCAAAACCGTCATTGACTCAATATCTTGAGGATTAAGTGATGATAGATTTCCCTCATATGGTACACCATCAACAACATAAAGGGGTGCATTTGATGCATTGATTGAACCTATACCTCGAATTCTAATATTTGCTGAAGTACCAGGTTGACCACTAGAGCTTGTGACTTGCACGCCAGCTACTTGCCCTGACATAGCTTGAGAAATGTTTGAAACTTGACGTTTCTGAATTTCCTCAGTTTTAACAGTACCTGCAGAACCAGTAAAAGAACTCTTGGTTGCAGTACCATATGCAACAACCATCACCTCCTCAATCTGCTTCGACTCAGGTTTCATTACCACATCGATAACGCTGCGGCCAGCCACAGCAATATCCTGTGTTTCGTACCCCACAAAGCTGAAGGTGAGGGTTTGAGCGTTAGCGGGTACGGCAAGTTCATACTTACCATCAGCATTGGTGGTTGCACCAATGGTTGTACCCTTTACAACAACTGAAACACCCGGCATGGGCATTCCATCCTCGGAACTGGTAACCGTTCCGGTAATCCTTACCGTTTGCGCCTGAACCAGAGTAATACCGGCCAGTAGCAAACTTGCAAGAAAAACACTTAGTTTTTTCATAGAACAAGTTTTAGGTTTACAATAATGGTTAGTGAAATTTATTATTTCCGCCGCTAATATATGTAACACTTTTTAAAAAAGCAACCGTTACTAATGCAATTTGTTAACAAAACAAGTGTTAAAAAAGAGAAAATGAAACACATTTGGAGTAATGCGTTGATAAACATATTTTTAACATACAATTTAGATTGATTTTTTAAATCCGATTATCGTTTTCTAATTTCTTGCAGAGCAACTTGCGCAGAGCATTTCTAGCCTTGGCTGAAACATCGCTGTGTGCCAATAACCCCTTTATCTCTTTTGATAAGGTTTTCCAAAATCGCTCTTTGGAATGTTTACATCATACGATGCAACGCCTCCCCCCTTAATCTTTGGCTTGTTCACTGCGTGCATCGCCAAATATTTGGAATATCTCTATACCCAGGGGTAAAACCCTGGGCTAATCCGATTTGCCCTTACAGGGCGATTAGTACAGTAAACTCACGCATCAGGATGTGTGCACGACGATGTTTCAGAATCACAATAGCAGGAGCATAAAAGCCTAACCCGCCAATGGGTCGGGGGTGGAACGTGGCGGTGGGATTAGTATGCGATACCACATGAGTCACGCCGCAGGCGGGGCGAATTGTATCGCGTGGCAGTTCCGCCCCCGGGGTACCCATCGGGTTGGGCTTTCCGGCCTTGATCTTCTTTGGTTCTTTCTTGTATCAAGACAAGAAAGAACGTATAAATAGCTTTTTCGAATGTTTTCCTTTTGCGATGTAACGGTTCACTCTTGCTCTTTGGGTTATACAATGCGTGCATCGCCAAATATTTTGAATATCTCTATACCCAGGGTTAAAACCCTGAGCAAATTCCATTAGCCCTTAGAGGGCGATTAGTACAGTAAACACACGCATCAGGATGTGAGCGCGACGATGGTTCAGAGTCACAAAAACAGGGGCATAAAAGCCTGACCCGCCAATGGGTCGGGGGAGGAACGTGGCGGTGGGCTCAGTAAGCGATACCCCATGAGCCACGCCGCAGGCGGGGCGAATTGTATCGCGCGGCAGTTCCGCCCCCGGGGTACCCATCGGGTTGGGCTTTTCAGCCTTGATTTTCTTTGGTTCTTTCTTGTATCAAAACAAGAAAGAACGTATAAATAGCTTTTTCGAATGTTTTCCTTTTGCGATGCAACGGTTCTCTCTTGCTCTTTGGGGTATGCATGGTGTGCATCGCCAAATATCTGGAACATCTCTATACCCAGGGTTAAAACCCTGGGCAAATTCGATTTGCCCTTACAGGGCAATAAATACTAGCACATGTAGACGTGTGGATATGCTCGCAAACAAAGGGATTTAGTTGATGGTTGTTGGTTATTAGTTGTCACAGATTATATCAAAAAATAAAAACACCTGCACACTGAACACTGCAAACTGAACACTGAACACCATTCAAGAGATCCTTCGCTGCGCTCAGGATGACAGGAGTTGTATAAAGTTGTTCGACTTCGTTTAACGGCTCACGGTTAACGATTCAAGAGCATGCCCCGCGAAGCGGGATTCAAGGTTTTGGCCTCACGATTCACGGTTCACCAAACTCTTTTAACTTTTAACTGTTCACGAACCTCCTTCTACTATTTACCTCTAACTACAATCTCTTTTCACCTCCCGTGTAACCTTTTTCAACTAAACCCAGTATAAGTTTAAAAGAAATTTGCATTGGTTTTATAGATTTTGTATAATTGCAATAGTGAATAACCTTAAACCATTTGCCTATCGATAGAAGCTCTACACGCTAACCAAATTTAGGGAGGTAGCCGTGAATACCATTAGCCGTTCCGACTGTGAGCTTCTGTCGGATTACATTGCGGGCAACAATTCAGCCCTTGAAACATTATATAAAAGGTATGAACGAAAAGTTTATACCTACATCCTGTTAATGGTTCGAAAGCCACACCTGGCCGAAGACTTGCTGCAGGAAACATTCATTAAAGCTATAAAATCAGTAAAGGAAGGTAAGTATTCTGAAACCAATCGGTTCGGGTCGTGGCTGATGCGTATAGCGCATAATCTGGTCATTGACCAATTCAGACAGAATAAGCAGTATCGCGAGGTGTTGAACAACGATTTTCCCATGGATATTTTTAGCACCCCGCGCTTTTCCGAAGCCACCGTTGAACAGCGCATGGTTTACGAGCGCGTGCTACTTGAGGTAAGGGCGCTCATCGACTTCCTACCCGATGACCAACGCGAAGTGGTAATGCTTCGTTTCTACGGCGACTTAAGTTTTAAAGAGATTGCCGAGATAACCAATGTAAGCATCAACACTGCTTTGGGGCGCATGCGCTACGCGCTAATCAACCTAAGGAAAATGATCAAGGAGAAAAACTTAACCCTTGAGTTCGAAATGGCATGGTAAGAGGAGTTGATAGTTGATAGTTGGCGGTTGATGGTAAAATTTTTATCTATTTAGTGTTTAGCTTTTGTTTATGGAAAGCAGATGACGCAGAATTTATAGATTCACACTTTGTAACTCTGAAGTTGTTCTTTGTTCGTTGATCGTAAGATTAGTTGACAGATAATAAGTGATGGGTAAGAGAAATTAGAATCAATTTTGAATTTTGAATCTGAAATTTTAAATCAATATTCCCGCTAGTGCGGGAAAGCCTCTCTATCCGTAAATTCCCTCTGAACACTGAACACTGCACACTGAACACTGAAAACTACTAAAATGGGCAAGAGCAAGATAAAACCCAAGGAACTGCACTTTCTTAAATCGAAAGGGGATTTCGATATTTCTGCCATTTGCCGTGAAGTTAACATCATTCTTCGCAGCCAGCGGGTTACCAAGGGCGAACTGTTACAATACATCAGCGATGCCGTTGAAACTCCTGAAAGCATTGCTACCGACAATCGTTTTAAAACGCTTATCCGGTACCTTCAACCTAAGAATGATATTTTCACGGATGATCTAAAAGGCAATAATGTTTATGGTGATTTTTCTTTACACAAACCGCTTAGCTACAACATTTATGGAGCCGATGGCATAGAACCCGGAGCCATTGAGCAGATGGAGAATGCCATGAGTTTACCCATTGCCCTGGCGGGTGCCCTTATGGCAGATGCTCATGAGGGGTATGGCTTACCTATTGGCGGAGTGCTTGCCACCACTGGGAATGTGGTAATACCCTATGCTGTGGGAGTTGATATTGCTTGTCGAATGTGTATGTCGGTTTTTCCCATAAAACCCGATATCATCCGCACTAAAAGCGAAAAGCTAAGCCAGATCCTTTGCCGCACAACCATTTTTGGGGTGGGAAGCAAAAATAAAAATCACCTCAACACATCACTTTTCGATCGGAAGGAGTGGTCGTCAACAAAGGTAATAAAGCGGTTTCGCGATTTGGCTTTCAGTCAGCTGGGCACATCGGGGGGCGGCAACCATTTTGTGGAATGGGGTGAACTAAGAATTACCTCGGAAAATTCCTTACTTGGACTTGAACCCGGAAATTACCTGGCCTTACTATCCCACTCTGGCTCGCGGGGATTTGGCAGCGAAATAGCACTTCACTACTCAAAACTTGCCATGGAAAAGGTGAAACTACCCGGAAAGGCTCGCTATTTGGCCTGGCTCGATCTAAACAGTCAGGAGGGACAGGAGTACTGGCTTGCCATGAATTTGGCTGGCGATTACGCATCGGCAAATCACCATGAGATACACGCAAAGGTAGCCCGTGAGCTCAATGAGCATCCTCTTAAAATGATTGAGAACCACCATAATTTTGCTTGGGCTGAAACCCTTCCCGATGGCCGAAAAGCCATAGTTCACCGCAAGGGTGCTACACCTGCTCACCCCAATTCGCTTGGTATTATCCCTGGCTCAATGGTTCATCCGGCATTTATTGTGAAGGGTAAGGGTAATGCGGCATCGCTCTCATCGGCATCGCATGGGGCAGGCCGACGTATGTCGAGAAGCAAGGCCATGCAATCGTTCACCCAATCGGACCTTAAGTTTGTACTCGATAAATGGGGCGTAGAACTTATTGGGGGTGGACTCGATGAAGTGCCCATGGCGTATAAGGATATCGAGACCGTAATGGGTTACCAG
The DNA here is from genome assembly GCA_040752515.1 of Bacteroidota bacterium. Classification (GTDB taxonomy): domain Bacteria; phylum Bacteroidota; class Bacteroidia; order Bacteroidales; family Tenuifilaceae; genus Tenuifilum. The sequence goes on from JBFMGQ010000003.1 coordinate 125,594, forward strand.
TCGGACTTGGTTGAAGTGCTTGCCAAGTTTTTCCCTAAAATTGTTCGAATGGCCAACCCGGAACGAAAGCATCGCTGGGAATAATCCCAAGTTTAACTTGGTTCGCCCTTACAGGGTTATTAATGCACGCGTCTGAAGACGCGCGTCAACATTTGTAAATGTTAAGCCCCTACGGGGCTGGGAATGTTGTTCATTATTCGTGAAGTATAATGGAACACTGATGACGTCGATAATACTGATTTACACTGTGAAACATCGTGTAAACCCTGCGTAACACTGTGATAATTATTAATAAGTTGATAGTAAACGCAAAAAGCACAGAATGAGTTGATATGCGCTAATATACAGCCAGCCAAACACTAAACACTAAACACACCTGTACACTGAACACTGCACACTATTCAAGTGATCCTGCGCTACGCTAAGGATGACAAAAGGAGAGTCTGTTTTGTTAAATGAAAAGACATTGAATCATTTTTCATATTTTTTTCAGTTTTATACAATACCTTATTATATATATACGTTTAGATACTGAAATAAATCAACCAATTTGCCTATGGTAAATCTCTACCCAGTGCTTAAACAACATGTTGATAGAAACTGCGAGATTAAAGGAGGCTTCACAGATGCCGATAGGATGGATGTTAACCAAATTAATAAGGTTCAAAGGTATTTGATAGACAGTCTGACTGAACTTGAAAGGGTAACGCCACCCTCACCAAATCAACAATGCTATCAACTTATTGCTAAACTAAACGGTTAAGGTCGAAAATTTTCGACCTTTTTTCTTGACTTTTAATTGGAAAGTACATATCTTTATAATATCTTTTTAATATCATTTTAATAACTACAGTTATGGAAAAAGAATTTCATCCCAAATCGGGCTACCTGATGCTGGTAGTATGGTTTTTGCTAGTTGTAGCAACCGTTGGACTACTTGTTGTAACCGAATCACCATGGTTTGCTCTAGGCTTTTTGCCAATAGTCCTTATTATGCCAGGATTTATAGTGGTAAACCCAAACGAATCGGCGGTACTGATACTTTTTGGTAAGTACATGGGAACTATTAAACGTAACGGATTCTTCTGGACAAACCCATTCTACCTAAAAAAACGGATTTCGCTCAGAGCGCGAAACTTTAACAGCGAACCCATAAAGGTTAACGACAAGGTTGGCAACCCAATAATGATTGGGCTTGTTCTTGTATGGCGGGTAAAGGATACCTACAAGGCATCGTTTGAGGTTGATGAGTACGAGCACTTTGTGGTGGTGCAAAGCGATGCTGCACTCCGCAAATTAGCCGGAATGTTTCCTTACGATAACTTTGAACACGAGGAGGAAGAGATTACCCTTCGCGCCGGAGGTGAGGTGGTAAACCACAAATTAGAGAACGAGTTGATTGAAAGACTCAATATAGCGGGCATTCAAGTGATTGAAGCCAGAATCAACTATATTGCTTACGCATCGGAGATTGCAGGGGCCATGCTGCGCCGTCAGCAAGCAACGGCAGTGGTTGCTGCTCGAAGTAAAATAGTTGAAGGTGCTGTGGGCATGGTTCAAATGGCACTCGAACAGCTCTCGCAAAAACAGATAGTTGACCTTGACGAAGAGAAAAAGGCTGCCATGGTAAGTAACCTAATGGTGGTTCTGTGCTCCGATGAATCGGCAAGACCTGTTGTAAATGCCGGAACGCTTCACCAGTAATCAGCCATGGGCCAAAAGAAGACATTTGTGCTGCGAATCGATCCCGATAAATTTGCTGCCTTGGAGAAATGGGCAGCAGACGAATTTCGTAGTACCAATGGGCAAATAGAATGGATTATTGACCAAGCCCTCCGAAAAGCCGGAAGGCTTAAAAAATCAACATTTAAAGATAAGGGGAACAAAAGCGATGAAAACTAAAAGGGTTAGAGCCAAACAGCCATGTCCAAAATGTGGAAGTAAAGACTTTGAAATGAACGAAGTTTTTATGGCTGGGAGTGTGGCAGCAAAACTTTTTAATCCGAATTACGCATTTTACAATGCGTAATCGATTAAGAGTTTGTAATTTATGTTTTTCAAAACATAAAACAAACTCTAAATCGGGATTAAACCAATTAAATCATATAGTTCGGCAAAAATAGCCTCCTAATGATTAAGTTGGTTTTAACGTTCAGAATCGAAAATTTACAACCTTTACTTGTATAGATGCAAATACACGGAATTTTACCAAGTTCCGATGAGCAAGGCGCTTAATGTTCTCGATTTATTTGTGGGATAAGGTTATACGCCATTGGCTAGGTTTGCGGTATGGCAGGCTACAACGCCTGCCGTTTCCGTTCTTAAGCGCGAAGTGCTTAGGCTAACCTCATGGAAACCATTGCTAATTGCAAGGCTAACCTCGGTGGGAGAAAAATCACCTTCGGGGCCAATCAGTACAAGGACACTCCTACCCACATGGATTACCTTTTGAAATGGCTCTAAACCCCAATTGTTGCAATGGGCAATGGCCTTTATATCGGAACGATTAGATTTTATGAAGTCTTTAAACGGCTGCATCTCATTAACTATAGGCAGATAGGCTTTTACGGACTGTTTCATAGCCGACACAACAATTTTTTGAAGCCTATCAACCTTAACCTCTTTTCGTTCCGAGCGCTCACAAAGCAAAGGCGTAATGGTATCAACACCTATCTCGGTGGCTTTTTCCAGAAACCACTCGAACCTATCGATGTTTTTGGTTGGGGCAATGGCAATATGAAGGTTGAAGGGACGCTTGCCAAACTCCTTTTGGGTTGAAACAATTTGAACTAGACATTGCTTTGGATTACTATCGGCAATGCGAGCGGTATGGAGGTTCCCAAGCCCATCGGTAAGGTAAAGTTCATCGCCACTCTGCATCCTTAGCACCCGAATGCAATGCTTCGATTCGTCCTCGGGTAGCCGATACACATCACCTTCTATTTGCGGGGCATAGAATATTTGCATGGGGTTCGAGATTCAAGATTTAATGTCGCTTATTCTGGTTTTGGTCATGATGAACACAGCTAAATATCTCCATTGTGAAAAGAGTTTTTGCTTTCTGCCATATCTGAACACATTGTTAATAAAAGCAATTTGTCCAAATTCTCAGATGAAATGAAAGCATTGACGCAAATTTACAATTTAGGCTGAAGTGTGTAACTTTGAATGGCAAATTTAAGAATAAAACCATGAAAACCATTGGCATCCTATCGGATACACATGGATACTGGGATGAAGGGCTCACAGATTTTTTCTGGATATGCGATGAAATTTGGCATGCGGGTGATTTAGGGTCGCCTGATTTAGCCGATAAAATTTCGAAGTTTAAACCATTACGAGCCGTTCATGGCAATATTGACGATTACAAAACCCGATTGATGTATCCTGAGTCCCAAATATTTACAGTTGAAGATGTTAGGGTGTTAATTACTCATATAGCTGGTACGCCAGGGCGGTATGAACCAAAAATTAAAGAGATTCTCAAAACTAATAAGGTTAAGGTTCTGGTGTGCGGACATAGTCATATCCTGCGGATTAAATACGATAATCAATGGGATATTTTATACCTAAACCCAGGTGCAGCAGGAAATAGCGGATTTCATCACGTAAAAACCGCAATTCGCCTAAAAATTGAAGGATCGAATATATTTGATTTGGAGGTTTGGGAGAAGAAAAGGGGCGTTTAGCAACTTAATCGTTTTCATGCTTTTCCTTTTCCTCATTGTCTGATTCTGTTTCAATATTCGATTTTATGCCATAGGCTAGTTCCTTGTAACGGAGTTGTGCCTTGTTAAGTTCGCGCTTGGAACCAATCATATACCTAAAACCCATGTTTCCTTTTGTGGGTTTCACCCTACGCTCACTCGATTTTTGCGAAGCAATGGGGTTATAGAAGTCAGGGTTGGTAGCGTTAACAAACAGTACCCCGTTGGCATAGTAAAATGAATAGTATTCTGTGTCGCCAATATGGATATAAAGTATAAAGCGATCGTTAAACCTACCCTTGTAATACTCTATGAAACCGTTTACATACCGATTGATTTGAATATTACCGATTGTGCCAATACCAAGTTTACCAACCGATACAAAAGATTTAGTTTGAGGATCCCACCTCAACTTAACATCCGATAAGGTGATAGTACTTTCGAGGCTTTTAGGCATTTGCGTGAAAGCACCAAAGAGCGAAAGCTGATTTAAAGCCTCAGGGAGTTCCTTTGGTGTTAACCAATCGTAAAGCATTTTGCGATAAAGTTTCCTGCTCAGGTCAACCTTATCGAGCGTAATGGCACCGCTTAGCTGCGCAGCCATAGCCTCAAGAGCTTTGGCATTAAAATGAAAATTGAGTTTGATAATGGCATCGATAGTTGCCTCATTTTTCTCAAGTTTATGAATAACACTTCCATAAACCTGCGAACTGATATGGCCTAACTTAATGGGTAAACGCACATTGCCCTCACCAAAAGCCCAACAGAAATCTTTCTGCAAGCTTACGCTATTGCCGCAAGTATCGGGATTATCTAGTTTGTGAATGGGAGCTATGGTGAAACGTCGGTTCTTATTGTTGAACTCCATGTAGCCGGTAGCATTGACCAGCGAGGAATCCTCCCAGTACTTACGACTCCGGAGCAATCCTCCATATAGCTTTAAGGAATCCTCTGCAATGATAGTTCCGCTAATCAATCGGTGCAGGTTCATGTTTTTGGGGGTTTCATCTATTGGAATCAGCACTCGTTTAGGATTGATAAGCGATTCAAACCTCACCCATTGACCAATTGAACCGGGGCAACTATAAATGGGTTTAGCCCCACCCTTAAAGTAGAGGTATTTTTCGGGAGCGCTAAGGCTAACATTGCCAATGTACGCAAAATTGGGACTCAACATAAAGCTATCGGGCTCAGTTAGTGTGCCTTCGGCATAGGTATTCATGTTGTTATCGGAGTATACCTTGGGGAAAAATATGGTTTGAACCGAATCGCGTTCATCTATGTAATCGTAGTATGCTAAACCACCATAACTTTTGCGGCCGTTAATCTTAATTTCCGCATCGTGTAAAGTATGGTAAGCTGTAGTATTATTTGCACGAACAATTGCATTTGAAAACTTATACATGCGATTGGAGGCATCAACCTCAACCTTTTTCTTATTTGGGAACACCGTAGCATCGGCAGTTACGATGTACCTGACACTGTCGGCCAACAAATGAATTGTTTGGGTATTGTAAACAGCTTTGGGTGAAAAGAAGTAAAGCGAATCCTCGTCATACTTGGTGCTAAAGAATAGATTCCCTCTAGGAATGCTATCCCGATCGATCATATTACTAACCCTAAACTTGCCGGCTATTACATCGTCCTGAACCAGTGGGGTATCGAAATACACCTTGTACCCCTTAAGATCCCACTTAAAGCGATCGTGGTAGGTGCTATACCTCAGGGCATCGAGCGATGCAAAAATGCTTTTGTCAACCTTGCTGAACTCGCCAAGCATATTAGCAAAATTGACAGTACCTTTTACCTTTGAAGTTGCAAGAGCAACACTATCGGTATTGGTTTTAAATATTGTAAGCGAAGATTCATTAGATGCGAATGAGTTGGACGAATAGTCAAATAGCGATGAATTTAGCTGTCCATTGGGTATTTTCAACAAACCTCCTCCAGTGAGGCCGAGTGGTTGTAGTAAAAGGTTTCCACTAAAGGTTGCCAAGCTATCGTACATCACAAATGGTCTTTCGCCTTTTGAAATAAACATTCTATCGGCCTTAGGCAACCATTTGATGCTATGCTTTTCCCCTTTTACATTTGGGAACTCTATCCCCGTTTCTCTTTTAGCAATGGCAAAGTTTGATGAAACAGTAATCATTGAATCGGGGAAAAGCATCATTCTATCGGATTGTGTAGTAGATGTAATGTAATCGATACTACCATTTACAAAGAGACCCTGATTACTCAGGTCAATTTTATTGTAAACCCTACCTTTCCCTTTATAAACAGCCATTCCTTCAGGGGGTGTAGTTGTAATAAACCCCAGGGAGTTATCGGGACGAATGCGAAGGGTTTCCTCTATTGGGGCAAGTATGTTACCGGAGTAAAGAATCCCTTTAAAATTCATATCGGCCTTTTCAAAGTTATCCATGTTCTGGTAAACAAAAGGCTGAATTTCAAAGTAGAAGGAATCGCGCTTGTAAACTCCATCGTAAATATAAGGAGCATCGTAATAAACATACGATTTGCTTGTACAGTTGAATATGGGGTACTGCGGGTTGTACTCTCGCCCCGATTTATTATGTGGTTTATCAATAAGTATTTCGCCTGAAATAATATGAAGTGCATTGGCAACACCCTGTAAAATTCGTCGGCCGTAATTATCGCGATAATCAGTTTGGTAATCGATTACTAGCGAATCAACCTTATTCAACTCGATTTTAAACTGGGAATAATCAAACCTAAAAGCCTTACCATAAAAGGTGAATAATCCTGCCCTAACGCTACCTCCAAATTCAAAATTCCTGTTTTTCTGAAAGGTAATACTTTTCTTGTATGGGGAAATAAATACATTTTGAGAGTCGCTGACAGAGATATGGTTTACCCCCTCGATAGCGAGATTCAGATTGTTAAGATCGAGACGTGCATTGGGTTGAGTGCCAGGTGTGGTAGATTGAAATCGAATAACATCAAAATCGGTACGTCCGAAACGGGCAAGAACATTATACCTTAACTTTTCTGTAATGGTCACCTCATCGGTTTCAAAATTGTAAAGCACATATCCCAACTTGGCCAATCGCATCATGGCTATTTTAACATCCTCGGGTGCTCTGCGCACATGCACAGCCAAATCGGAAGCCAAAAAGGTATTACTTTTGATTCTTCGGGTATAGTTCCAAACGGTAAGCACCGGATGAAACTCGCTGGCATCCATCATGCTATCGAATAAATCCTGGTTGAAAAAGTTTTCGGATTCAAACTCAGCCTTTGAAATGGAGGCTCCAAGGCTGCTCCCGAAAGTAATCTCATCCTTTTCAATATTCCAGGTTAACTGGTTCGACCATAGGTTAATCTTGTGGTATGAGCTGTAAAAAGGGCTTTGAGTAGTTAACCTATCGGTAGGATTTACTAATACCGATCTATTAGAATTAAGATATGCAAACGATAAACCGTTATGGTAAATGGAATCCTTATCGATGTAAAAAACAACCTTAGCCTTATCGGCGCTTAAGCGCGATTGCTCAATTAGAACAATTCGGCCTTCGGCCACCAAAAAGGGTTTACCTTTGCGGTAAACGGTAACCTTAGCCAAACTACCATCGGGGCCAATACCAACCAGCTTTGAACCGTTTATACGAAAGTTACCCGAATAATCAATATCCTTAAAAATATTCCTTACCTCAAACCATTTCTGGTAGGGATTAAACTCGGGGTAGTCCACTATACCCGACTGGTAAATAGGTGTTACTTTATCGACGATTCGTCCCAGTATGGGTTTCTTGAAATATTCAGGGTAGTTAAGTAAAACCGAGTCGGCTGTATAGTCGCTCTGCCTTAAATCAATTCTATACTTTTTAAGCGTAACAAAGATTTTTGATTCGTCATATTTTGAGCGAATCCATGTAACCTTACCGTTTTTACCTTCCCAATACTGCTTAATTAAATTCAGATTACCCGATGTACCCTGAATAAAAATACTATCCTTGCGATTGTTCTTACAGATAAGGGTAGTGTTTTGAAAACCAACCAAGAAATCATTGTTTTTAACAGAAAAGGTATAAGCATCGGTGGGAAGAACCCTCCATGAATGGGAAGTGTTTAAGGAAATATAGGAGCTGTCAATAATTGAACCAGTTATACGAATTAGCGTTCGCAGGTTATCGGATTTGATGGTTCCTTCGGTTAACTCCTTGGTTAAGTACTGAAACCAGGTATCAAATTGATTTTTTGCAAACTGATTCCTGTAAAATCGAGTAACCAGTTTTACATAATCGAGTATATAGGTTTTGTCGTCGGGCAATATATCAATTATTCGATTCGCTGAATTGATGATTGCTTCTTTTTTGGGGGTTTCGATGGTGTCGGAAAGCCAGAATGCAGGGAATCCTTTTAAAAAAGCCTCCTCTTTACTCTTGGTATCATCGCTGATAAGCGATGAAAGTTCAGCCGGGAAGAGTGGAATTTGACCGGAAAACTTTTTGTCTTGGATAAAAAATATTGCATACAATAGGCTAAATGCAAATGAAACAAACAGCAAAACAATTAATGAGATTTTTCTGTATGCATCTATTTTAGCCATCGGCTTTACGCTATAACATTAGAAATTACTTTCGGAAAGCAACCATAGCCCAATTATCCCTGTAATCGGTCTCACTAAATGAAAGGCCTACCTTTTCTGCAGCAATCTTAAGGGTATCAACATCATCCCTCAAAATGCCACTCATGAAAATGGAACCGCCAGGCTTGAGACTATTTACATAGGCTTGCATATCGGCTAAAAGGATATTTAGGTTGATATTCGCAAGGATAACATCAAACAACATCCCTTTTAGTAAGGCTGCATCGCCCAAGTGGGCTGAAATTCGTTTACAATTATTATTCGCAATATTTTCAAGCGTATTGCGATATGCCCACTCGTCGTTATCGATAGCCACAACGCTTTGCGCACCCCGCATTTCAGCCAAAATGGCAAGCACGCCGGTTCCACAACCCATATCGAGAACGGTAAGCCCTTCAACCCGATGGTTGAGTAATGCGGAAATCATTAAATGGGTGGTTTGATGGTGCCCAGTTCCAAACGACATCTTTGGGTCGATTAATATCTCGTAGTCGGTTTTCGGCGTATCGGTATGAAACGAAGCCTTTACCAAGCACCTGTTATCAACAATAATTGGCTCAAAGTTCGACTCCCAAAGCTCGTTCCAGTTTTTATCTTCAATAGCATTTAACTCATAATCGATGCTTACGCCCTCGGGCAACTCAACTAAGCCAATAAAATCAACAGGTAAAGTTTTTAAAGCATTGGTTTTAATATAAGCCAGTAGGATAGGCTCGTTCTCCATGAAACTCTCAAAGCCCAACTCGGCAAGTTGGGCAATGAGTATTTCGGTGGTTTCGGCGGTATACGGTTTGATTTTTACCTTGAGTTCGGTATAACTCATCTTAGAACGATTTTGCAATAGCAATAAAGTCGGCTGCCACCAGCGAAGCACCACCAATTAAGCCACCATCGACATCGGGTTTAGCAAAAATCTCAGCGGCATTCGAGGGTTTACAGCTACCACCATAAAGAATACTTATAGAATCAGCGATGGCTGAACCAAACTTGTTTGCAAGCAACTTACGGATGTAAGCATGCATTTCCTGAGCCTGCTCGGCAGTAGCGGTTTTTCCTGTACCAATTGCCCAAACCGGTTCATAAGCTATAACAACCTGCCTTATACTAAGCTCATCGAGGGCAAAAAGCGATTCCTCAACCTGCTGCTGAACGACGTGGAAATGTCGGTTAGCCTCACGTTCATCAAGTTTTTCGCCACAACAAAAAATTGGTATTAGGTTGTTGGCAAGGGCTTGCTTAATCTTTTCGTAAAGGTGATCATTGTTTTCGCCAAAGTACTCGCGTCGTTCGGAATGGCCAATTATAACGTAATCAACCCCTATAGCGCCAAGCATGGCAGCCGATACCTCGCCGGTGTATGCACCCGATTGCCACCGGGCACAATTTTGAGCACCAATAGCGATCCGTGTACCGCTTGCCAGTTTTGTTACCTCGCTAAGGTGGGTGAAAGGGGGTATTATTACCAGTTCAACATCGCCCGAAACCTCTCCCGATTTAGCAATAACATCCTTAGCAAGCGCCAAGCCTTCGGAAGGCAAAGTATTCATCTTCCAGTTTCCAGCTACAATTTTTCTTCTCATCTCAATCGATTTAAATATTATGTAATAACAATGAAATAGTACTTATCCTTACGGTATCAAATTTACAACAAAATTCCGAGATATTAACCAATGCGAACCCGCGGGTCGAGAACACCATAAAGTAAATCGACCAGCAAGTTTACCAAGCTAAAAATAACCGCAACCGTTAAAACGCAACCAATTACAAGAGGTACATCGTAACTATTGAGGGCATTAACCATAACGTAACCAAGCCCTTTCCAGCTAAAAATGTACTCAACAAAAATTACTCCAGCCATCATTGAAGCAAACCAACCCGAAATTGAAGTGACTACGGGGTTAAGCGAGTTTCGCAAAGCATGTTTAAAAATAACTTTCCGGTTCGAGAGGCCTTTTGCCTTAGCGGTTCTGATATAGTCCTGGCTTAAGGTTTCGAGCAGTGAGCTACGCATTAGTTGAGTAATAACGCCAAGGGGTCGTAGCCCTAGGGTTAGCGCAGGCAAAATGATATTTTTCCATTTGAGGTGAATGCCCTCACCAAAATCATCAACCTCCCAAAGATTTCCGGTTAAACTAAGCCCAGTGTACTTTCCAAGAACAATGGCAAAAAGCCAACCAATGAGTATGGCAGCAAAAAACGATGGTAAAGCCATACCAAGCGCAGAGTTAACTAAAAGTAACCTGTCCACGATGCTATCCTTGTAAATGGCAGCAACAATACCCATAGCAATGCCTACTATGGTGGCAAACATAATTGCCACCATGGCAAGGTAGAACGTATTGGGCAAAGTTGATAGAACAATTTTGGATACCGGTTGTCGGCTTTGGTAGGAACGGCGCAGGTAGGGTCTTTTTAATACAACCATTCGGTTCGATGCCATTTTCCCAAGTAGCATGGTTTTGCCGTAAACAATAGTATCGAGGTAAATGGAACTTGCTCTGTTGTATGGGTTGTGAACTGAAATGGGTGAAATATCGTTCAAGTACTTAAAATACTGTTTCCAAACCGGCAGGTCAAGGCCTAAATCGGCACGTGCTGCCTTAACTGAAAGTGAGTCGGTGCGCTGTCCAAGTACCATTCGAGCGGGGTCGCCGGGTATAAGGTTAAAAAGAATGAAAACAAGGCTGGCAACGCCAAAAATTACCAGAACAGTATAGAATAACTTACGAACAAGGTAAAGAAACATTACTCTTGAATATTAATCGAACTTTTTAGCCTCTTCCCAAATCTCGTTCATTTCATCGAGAGTCATATCCTTAAGCGAGCGCCCTTGTTTAAGGGTTTTTTGCTCAAGGTATGCAAATCGCTTAATGAATTTTCGGTTTGTTCGTTCCAATGCGGTTTCAGGATCTATCCCGTAAAGCCGAGCGGCATTCACCACCGAGAAAAGCAAATCGCCAAATTCTTTTTCAATGTCATCGGGCGATTGGGTAACCTCAACCTCATGCCTGAGCTCGTTGAGTTCTTCCTGAACTTTATCCCATACCTGCGAACGCTCATCCCAATCGAATCCAACAGCACGAACCTTTTCCTGAATGCGGTTAGCCTTTATAAGTGCGGGCAAGGCAGTTGGAACGCCCGAAAGGACTGTTTTATTACCATCCTTTTCCTTGATTTTGAGTTGCTCCCAGTTCTCAATGACTTGGTTTGCATTATCAACCTTAACATCGCCATAGATATGAGGGTGACGGTAAATGAGCTTATCGCATAGCGAGTTGATTACGTCCACTATATCGAACTGGTTATCCTCCTCGGCAATTTTAGAGTAGAAAACGATATGCAGCAGCAAATCGCCTAGCTCCTTTTTAATGAGATTGTAATCCTTTTCCAGTATTCCCTCCGACAGTTCATAGGTCTCTTCAATGGTTAGTGGGCGAATGGAATCGAAGGTTTGCTCCTTGTCCCAAGGGCATTTTGCCCGCAAATCGTCCATTATTTCGAGCAACCTCCTAAAATCGTTACTTGCACGCTGTTTTCTACTTTCGTCATTCATCATCGTAATAATTTATCGTCGTCGTAAAAACGTACCATGATATTTGAGCCAATGTTCAGGTTATACATTTGAGAGGCAAACCCTTCGCGAACGGCAATCTCAAGCAGACCTAAAGTGTTGAACAGCGCAAGCAAATCACCTTTTTCAACATCTTTATATGAATTGCTCAGCTTGTTTATGCCATGCGAATAGCTCTGAACGTAAATTGTGTACTTGCGCGATTTCCGTATGGCCTCAAAATCATCGCGAGTAATATTGGTTATGGCATTTAGGTATGAGTCGATATAGATAACGCTACCGGTAAGGCTATCGTTTTCAGGCAAAGGTAAAATTGGCGTGAACTTTTTGATGCCCGATACCTCAATGGCAAAATCGGTCAATCCGTTCTCTGAAAGCATTACTTCAACAGCCAAAGCCACCGAATCCAAAGAACCAAAACTACGGGTATCATCAACGGGAACGCCATGTATAATCTCAGGTAAATTATCGGTAATTAACGAAATAGTACCGTTATCGGGAACAATAAAGGAATGCTCCTGATACTCGAAAAAAAGCATACGCATATTGTCGGAAGTATCGCTATTTACCATGCAGATATGAATGGAACCTGGAGGAAAAAACCGAAAGGAATGTTTTATGAGGAATGCCGCATGCCTGTAATTATAGGGTGGCACCTTGTGGCTTAGTTCAACCACATGCAATTTTGGTGAAACGGAATAAAGTTTCCCACAGAGCATGCCAAGGTAGTAATCCTGGTTGCCCCAATCGGTAGTAAGTGTAACAAGTCGGGTGTCGGTTTTAGCCATCGAATATCAAATTCAATACAAAAGTAAACCAGAAAATTAATAATTCCTGCATTGTACTGGGTAAACTTACTAACCATTTAGCTGTTAGTATTTTTTGATATCAAAGCTACTAATAGATATAAACTTTGGCTGGTTTTAAATTATCTTTGCATACACAACCCAATAACTATTGATGGCAGGCGAAAGGACAATCATTATCGAAGGAATTGATCCCCTTGTGCTTTACGGGGTGAACAATACTCGTTTCGACTTAATAACCCAACACTACCCAAAGCTCAAAATCATAGGCCGCGGCAATATCATTAAGGCAATTGGCGAAGAAGAACTGATTGACGATCTGGATCAGAAACTTCATGCCATGATTGACTTTCACATCAAGTACGGGTATTTGAGCGAAACCAATATCAAGGATATTTTACAGGAAAATCCTGAATCGATTGATAAGGCCGAGGAAGAGATTACCGATGTACTGGTTTACGGTAACCACGGCAAAATTGTAAAAGCTCGAACAATAAATCAGCGTAAGCTGGTTGAGATGTACGAAAGCAACGACCTTATTTTTGCCATTGGCCCCGCAGGATCTGGAAAAACTTACACGGCCATTGCTTTAGCTGTAAGAGCTCTCCGCAACAAAGAGGTTAAACGCATCATTTTAACCCGCCCTGCCGTTGAAGCAGGTGAACGCTTAGGCTTTTTACCTGGCGATATGAAGGAAAAACTCGACCCCTACCTACAACCCCTATACGATGCCCTTCACGATATGATTCCCCCAAAAAAATTGCAGGAATTCATGGAAGATGGTACCGTTCAAATTGCACCCCTTGCCTACATGCGTGGACGTACACTTGATAATGCCTTTGTGATTCTGGATGAAGCTCAAAACACTACGCTAAGCCAGCTTAAAATGTTCCTTACCCGAATGGGAAGCAATGCTAAGTTCATTGTAACCGGCGATATTACCCAAATAGACTTACCCAATAAGGACGATTCGGGTTTGATTAAAGCCATTAAGCTACTTGATGGAATTAAGGATATCGCCATAATCTATTTTGATACCCGCGACATCATTCGCCACAAGCTGGTAAAATACATTGTGAACGCATTTGAGGAAGCCTCGGGGAAACCCGACAAGCAAACCGATGCAAAAAGTGACGATAAGCAAACCAAATAGTCAACAAGCATGAAAGCAATCACCCGCACCGATTTCAAATTCCCCGGACAGGTTTCAGTGTACCACGGGAAAGTCCGCGATGTATACAACATCAACAATCAATTTCTGGTAATGGTTGTAACCGATAGAATATCGGCATTTGATGTTATTCTACCAAAAGGAATACCGTATAAAGGCCAAGTGCTCAACCAAATAGCCAACAAGTTTCTAGATGCTACGGCCGATATTGTTCCCAACTGGAAAATTGCCTCGCCCGACCCCATGGTTACCGTAGGCCATTTATGTGAGCCCTTCAAGGTTGAAATGGTTGTACGCGGCTACCTGACCGGTCATGCATGGCGCGAATATAAAGCGGGTAAACGCACCCTTTGCGGTGTTCCGCTTCCCGAAGGATTGCGTGAGCATCAACAGTTTCCCAAACCTATTATCACCCCAACCACCAAAGCTGAAGAGGGTCACGATGAGGATATCTCACGCGATGAGATCATTGCCAGGGGGCTAGTCAGCGAAACCGATTACAACCTACTTGAAAAATATGCTCTGGCTCTATTTGAGCGTGGTACACAAATGGCTCAAAAAATGGGGCTAATACTGGTAGATACCAAATACGAGTTTGGGAAAAAGGATGGCCAAATATACCTGATCGACGAAATTCACACCCCCGACTCATCGCGTTACTTCTACCTCGAAGGGTATAAAGAACGCCTCGAGAAGGGCGAGGAGCAGCGCCAGCTCTCTAAGGAATTTGTTCGTGAATGGTTAATGGCCAATGGTTTTCAGGGTAAAGAAGGACAAAAAGTACCCGAAATGACTCCTGATTTTGTTGAGCAAGTTTCGAACCGCTACATTGAACTGTACGAAAAAATTACTGGCGACAAATTTCTAAAGGCCAAAAGCGATGAGGATATTTTGAATAGGATTGAGAAAAATGTTATGCATTTCCTACAAAACATTTAGGTTAAAGTCAAGATAAAAAAATGGCTACCACAACCGGTAGCCATTTTAATATGGGATATTCCGTTGGTTAAACCAAAAATCAATTACAGCTGAGGGCCAGCAGTAATCAATCGCTTGCCCCACTCGTTATCGGTAAAGGTCTTAAAATTATCGATGAACTTTTGGGCAAGATTACGTGCAGCTGCATCCCAATCCTCAGGTTTAGCCCAATGGTTACGTGGGTTTAATAATTTGGCATCGACACCGGGTAAGGCCTTTGGTATTTGTAGGTTGAAAATTGGTAAAACCTCAAACTCGGCATTATCGAGGCTGCCATCGAGAATGGCATTGATTATGGCACGGGTTGATGGTAAATCGATTCTACGGCCAACGCCATAGGCTCCTCCTATCCAACCAGTATTAACAAGGTATGCTTTGGATCCATGTTCCTGCATCTTTTTAACAAGCTCCCGGGCATACACCGTTGGGTGCAACATAAGAAAAGCCTGACCAAAGCAGCTACTAAAGGTAGGTTGAGGTTCAAGCACTCCCCTTTCGGTTCCTGCAAGCTTTGCTGTAAACCCACTTAAAAAATGGTATTGGGTTTGATTGGGGGTTAGCTTTGAAACCGGGGGCAAAACACCAAAAGCATCAGCTGTCAGGAATATTACATTTTTGGCATGGCCAGCACGCGAAATAGGTTTAACAATATTCTTGATATGGTAAATGGGATACGATACCCTGGTATTCTCGGTTTTCCGTTTCGAATGAAAATCGATGTTGCCCTCGGCATCCACGTCGAGATTTTCGAGTAAAGCATCACGACGGATAGCGGCAAAGATGTCGGGTTCCTTTTGTGGGTCAAGATCGATACACTTTGCGTAGCAGCCACCTTCGAAATTAAACACACCGGAATCGTCCCAACCGTGTTCGTCATCGCCAATCAAGGCTCGATTGGGATCGGCTGAGAGGGTGGTTTTACCTGTGCCAGATAGTCCGAAGAAAATAGCCACGTCGCCTGCCTCGCCAACATTGGCGCTGCAATGCATTGAGGCAATTCCCTTAAGTGGCAGGTAAAAATTCATGACAGAGAAAATGCCTTTTTTCATCTCGCCACCATACCAAGTGCCTCCGATCAGGGCCATACGCTCAGTAAGATGGAATGCTACATAAACCTCGCTGTTCAGGTTTTGCTCCTTCCAGTAAGGGTTAGTTGTTTTAGAGGCAACCAGGACAACAAAGTCGGGCTTAAAGCTTTTGAGTTCCTCGTCGGATGGACGAATAAACATATTCTTGACGAAATGGGCTTGCCAAGCCACTTCCATCACAAACCGAACGCTCAGTCGGGTATCCTCATTGGCGCCGGCAAAAGCATCAACCACGTAAAGTTTTTTACCGTTGAGCTGTTTAACGCTTACCTCCTTGAGCTTTTCCCAAACCTCCTGTGAAATTGGTTTGTTATCGGAGCCTTTTTTGCCGGGCTCTGCCCACCAAACATCCTTTTCGGTATTCGGCTCACGAACAACATATTTGTCTTTTGGCGAACGGCCTGTAAATACTCCGGTATCGACATTTACAGCGCCAAGTTTTGTGACAACACCACGCTCAAACCCTTCAAGTTTTGGGTCGGTTTCGTGCTCATAAAGTAAATCGTACGATGGATTATAGTACAACTCCTTTACGGAATTGATACCGTACTGCGACAAATCAATCATTTCCGGTAATTTTTAATTAAACAATTTGCAAACCGATAATAATAAGCAAATGTAAATAATTTAGCTTATGCAAACGTTTTTTTCCATATGTTTTGTATCATAAGCCAGATTTTAAGGGCAAGATGAAACAGAATTGTACTTTAAGTAAATCTAAATCTATCCAAATAATTCAGGAAAAGGTATCTACTAATGCTAAATTTAGGATGGGCTTTACTTGGTTTTGAACGGTAAATCAATCGATATGCTTGCAATGCTTATCGGTTTTTTCGGGTTCAATGTGAATAGTAGCGTCAATCCCAAGTTCCAATCGTACTGCATCTTCAATGGATGAAATAATTCTATGCGCCTCTTCTATGGTCATTTGATTGGGGAGCCTAACATGAAAGGTTAGCTCTTGATGCATAACGTAGTTATGGATATGAAAGTGATGGGGCTCCATCGTATCGTAACCTTGCCTTAGAACAATCTCATTTACTTTCGCAACCAGCTCATCGGTAGGCACTTCACCCAGAATAACCACTGCGCTATCGGTAATAACCTTTATACCGGAGTAAAGAATGAGCAATGCTACAATGATACTTAAAGTTCCATCAATCCACCAAAAATACTTACCAATAAATATACCCACAAGCACAATAACCGACGAAAGCGCATCGCTCCGATGATGCCACCCATCGGCAGAAACCGAAATTGAGCCAGTCCGTTTGCCAATATGGAAAGCTACTTGAGCAAGTCCTTCCTTTGCAATTATCGAAATGACTGTAACTACAATTGCTATTGTCCCATATGTGGTACCTTCCCTGTCCCTGAGTTTAGCTATTCCTTCGGACGCAAAGTAAAATGCCACAAAAGCAAGCAGCGCGCCAATAAGTAAAGATACGACCAGTTCGGAACGCCCATGGCCAAAAGGATGATCTTTATCGGCAGGCTTCTGGGTGTACTTCATGCCAACCAGCAGTACAACTGAACTGATTGAATCGGAAAGGGTATGCCAAGCATCGGCAATTAAAGCCAAAGAACCGGTTACTAAGCCTGCCCAATACTTTAGTGCAAAAAGCAAGGTGTTAATAATTACCGATAGCCAACCTTGAGCGTTGACCAAGCGGGTACTTTCAGAACTAAATCGATAATTCACAACAAACAATCTTTATATGGTTAATAGCAAGTACATGAAACGGTAAAATCGGGGGCATATCTTATAAGAAACTGATTAGTGTTCAACGTATAACCCTCTTTGGTTATGTTAAACTTGAAATTGGTTTGGAGTGTCCTTAAGCTATAAGTCGAAAGGCAGGGAGTCATGCTGGGTCCAAATTCTTTTAGTGCACTTATGAAGTAAAAGGCCACATCGTAACCGAGGAAAGAAAATTGAGTTGGCTCCGAACGGAATTGCTCCCGGTATTTCTCAACAAAAGTCTTTACATCTTTTTGAGAGTAATCGACATAGAAAGGCGAAAAAACATGGGTATTCAAGGCAAACAGGTAATCGGGAGGAAGATTTTTAAGCTTACGCCAGCGCGATGGTCCATAAACCTCAGTATTCAGGTTATAGTATGACTTAACAGCATACAAACTGCCCAGTATCTCAGCAGTAAATGGCTCATCGTCGGATGGGACAATAACAACGTTAACGGTATCGCGTTTGAGCATTTTAAGCAACCGTTCCTGAACATCAACCGACCTGTATGCTGCTGTCTTGTGGTTATACTTTGAATACGCCCCTCCCACACTGCTAAGCTTTTGGGTTAACAATGAATCAAAATGCTTAAGCCCAGGCGAATACCAAATTGTTGAGTCGTAGATCACCAGGTAATTCTTACTGGGGTCAACCTTTAAGTTTTTTATGAAAATTTCCAGCTGATTTTGAAGGCTTTGGCTTACCGAAATTACATTCTCTTTATCGGCCAATCCCTCTTTATTGCTATAAATAGGTGAAACAAAATTGATATTGTTTTTAGCGGCAAACTGAGCCACAGGTTTAATTTCCTCGTAGATATATGGGCCAATAACCAAATCGGATTTTGGCATATCCTTGCTCTCAATAATTTTGGCAACTTCATTCGAGGAACGTTTAGTATCGTGCACATTCAGGTTAACTGAGATTCCTATTTTTTTCAGGGTATCAAGGGCAAGAAGAAAGCCCTCGTAAAATTCGAGCGACACCTGCGTGATTTGAGATAATTGCCCGGTGGGGTCATGAACATCTTTTTGATCAACATCATCAACAAGGGTTTGTGCCTGGTTCCCGGTTTGAGTAAAAGGTAAAAGCAATGCCACATTAAAGGGATGACCATCGTAATTGTAGGAGTTACCACATGGCAAAACTTTCACCTGCATTTCGCTTTTAGCCTTAGCATCAGTAACCTCGGAAACAGTTTGAACTTTGGGTTTAGGAATGCGAAGGATTGTTCCAAGTTTTAGCCCATCCTTAATCAATTCGTAGTTGTAGTATTCAATTTCTTTGGGCGAAACACCATACTTGCGTGAAATTGCAAATAACCCTTCGCGGGGTTGCACTTCGTGAAGAATGAACTCTACTGAATCAACGGCCGGTTGTTGCTCAATATCGGCTATCGGTTTTTTGGGAATTCTTAGCGTTTGGCTTAGCTTTAATCCTTCTTTAACCTCAGGGTTCAAGCGGATAATATCATCCATGCTCACATTATACATTCTTGAAATGCCAAAAAGCGTTTCTTTCCGTTTAACAATGTGATAGATATAGTCTTCATCGGACTGGGTTTCCTTTACGCTTACCGGTATCTTTAAGGCCTGTCCCACCTTTAAGCCAGCGTAAATATCGGGATTGCTAATTGCAATATCGGACTGGCTAATACCGTATGCTTTGCTAATGGAGTAAAGGGTTTCACCGGTTTGAACAATATGTACATAGTAGGTTTTACCATCTACCCTAACCTTATCCTTGGAGATTTTAACCTGAACCTCCTGTGAAAACAAAAAGGCTGAAACGGAAAGCAGGGTTAGTAGCGCAAGTAATCTTTTTATCATTGCCAATCGTTTATTTTGAAACAAACTTTGTTTTTGTGCAACATCGAAACAAATTACAAAATACAAAAATACATAAATCAATCAATTCAAACCCTATGCCCAACCCTGTTTTAAAACCAAGAAAGTAAAAATAGATGCATAAAAAACATTAACCTATACATATTTTTGTTAAAATTGCAGTAAAATGGCCTAAATGGATTCAACTGATACACAATACATCTTTGCGATTGCCCTGCATAGGCATAGGGAGTTGGGGTTGGTGGCAGGAGCTTATCTCATTAGTTCAATCAGCGACGATACCTATAAAATTGAAAAGAATGTTATTGTTGATTCAGCAGTTATCCATTCCGATAGAATAACCCTTGACCAATCGGAAATATTACGAAGCATACAGGAAATCTCAGAGAAAAGCCTACTTAAGCTTTTTGGCCGCGATGCCAAAACCTTTAACGAGTTTTTACAAAAGGTTCAGAACGACGAAAACTTAAACAGCTACATCCGGAACTACATCGACCGAAGAATATGCAAGGCTATAGAGAAAGCCGCATCGGCAAATATTCCAATTTTCATAAGAGAGCGTAATGCCAATAGCCTTTACAAGGAAAAACAGGTAACATTCCATTCCGATATTGCATCACCTATTTTCAGGTTTGAGCTCGATGAGAATGGGATAAAGTATTCACTAAAGGTTCAACATAACTCAAAAATTTTGGCCTTAACCCCAGGGCACTTCGAACTATTAACGGTTGAGCCATGCCTTATTCGCGTATCGAATGGGATATACAAGGTAGAAGGAATCGACGGTCGGAAGTTTTTGCCATACATGACTAAGGAATTCGTTACAATTCCCCAACAATCAGTGCAGAAATACATGGAAACCTTTGTGCTGAATGCCGTTAGGAATAATTCCGTAGAGGCAGTTGGCTTTGAGGTTACCGAACAAAAAAACAGGCCAAAACCAATACTTATCCTTGATGAACGTTTAGCTGGTGGAGCTTGCCTTACCCTTAACTTTCAGTATGGTAGCAAGATAATATCGGCCAACACTCCTGCCGTAAATGAGGTAAAGCTGTCGCACCGTAATAATTCATACACCTTTACCCGACTAACCCGCAACTCAGAAAAGGAGGATAAAATCAAGCAGCAACTCACAAAGGTTTGGCATCTCAAAAAGGTTGGCGAAAACGAATATTTCCCGGGCAATCCGGTAAACATTGAGTTTGACCATTACATGGTGATTGAGTGGTTAAACCGCAACTTCAAGTCGTTACAAGACGAAGGCTTCGAAATTCAGCAAAAGTTCAGACAAACCAATTACTACATTAGTGGCTTTGAGCTTAAACTGAAGTTAACCGAAAGCATCGACTGGTTTGACCTTTACGGCATGGTTCGCATTGGCGAATTCGAAATCCCCTTTGTTTACTTCCGCAAACACATAGTTAAGAACTTACGTGAGTTTACCCTGCCCAATGGGCAAGTGTTTATTTTACCTGACGAATGGTTTGCCAAATATCGGGTCATTCTCATGCTTGGCAGGGAAGATGGCAAAAGCATTAAACTATCCAAAGCCTCGGCTGCAATTCTTACCGGTAGTGGTTTAGAATCCGAAAACATGTCAAATTTTACTGATAAACTAAAAAACATCAGTGCTAAAGGCATTAGTTTACCCACTACCCTACAGGCAACACTGCGCGATTACCAAACCATTGGCTTTGCATGGATGAAAACGCTAGTTGAGAATGGCCTAAATGGCTGCCTTGCCGACGATATGGGGCTTGGTAAAACCTTGCAAACCATAACCCTTTTGCTATCGGAACTTGAAGCCAACGAGTTCAAAACTGGTGAAGGGCAATGCTCGTTGGTGATTACTCCAACTTCCATTATGTATAACTGGCAAAAGGAGTTTGAAAAATTTGCACCAAAGGTTAAGGTAGGCATTTACCACGGCACCCAACGCGATAAAAGCCATAGGCTATTCCTTCAAAACCATGTGGTAATAACATCATACGGAACCATCAGAAACGACATTGACATATTTAAGGACTTCGTTTTCCGTTACGTGGTTCTGGACGAAAGTCAAACCATTAAAAACCCGGCATCAAAAATATACAGGTGTGTACTACTGCTTAAAACAAAGAAAAATCTTTGCCTAAGCGGAACACCCATTGAGAACAACCTGTTCGACCTTTGGTCGCAAATGAATTTCCTTAACCGAGGAATGTTAGGCGGGCTTAAGGTATTCCGCGAGGAATTTGCTATTCCCATTGAACGCAAGAATGATGCGGAAAAGCAAAAACAGCTAAAAAAGCTCATTGAACCCCTTATCATGCGCCGCACCAAGGAGCAAGTGGCCAAGGAACTTCCGCCTATCACGGAGCAGATAGTTTACTGTGAAATGACCGAAGAGCAAAGCAAAGCCTACGAAGCGGAAAAATCAAAAGCCCGAAGGTTAATACTCGACTCCCTCGAGCAAAACAAACCCGATTCAACTACCATCAACGTTCTTGCAGCGCTCACCCGGCTGCGACAGCTTGCCAACCATCCTGCTATGCTCGACGAATATCCCACCCTATCGTCGGGAAAGTTCGAGGAGGTAACCCAGATGATTGAGAGTGTTATAGCTGAAAATCATAAAATACTCATCTTCTCATCGTTCGTCAAGCATCTGGCTCAGGTTGAATCATACCTGCAAGACACCGGGATTGGTTACGAAATGCTAACCGGATCAACTACCGATAGGAGCGATGTGGTGGAGGAATTCCAGAACAATCCTGAAAAAAAGATTTTTTTGATATCGCTAAAAGCAGGAGGGGTTGGGCTAAACCTAACCGCTGCCGACTATATTTTCATTCTCGACCCCTGGTGGAACCCTGCAGCCGAAATGCAGGCCGCATCGCGTGCTCACCGAATAGGCCAAACCAAAAGCGTTTTTGTATACCGCTTCATTACCCGTAATACCGTTGAGGAAAAGATAGTAAAACTCCAAGCCCACAAGGAAAACCTTGCACATGAGTTTGTAAACACCAATAATCCAATGATTTTGCTTAATAAGGAACAACTTATAAGCCTTGTTGAGTAGCAATATCTAGCTGATCTAAAAATCAACCTCAACCCCAAACGAGGTTAAAAAATAATAAACAGCCCCCGAACCAACATTGCTTGTAAATCATTTCCAGGCATTTACAAAATAATCGATTTTAAAATCGATTTAACTAGATACCTATTCGCCATCAAAGTTTGTATCTTTGCATCATGGAAACTATACTCAAAATTGCCGTGATAATTGCGGCATACCTTTTAGGGTCGATCCCAACATCGGTTTGGGTAGGTAAAATATTTTACGGAATCGATGTCAGGGAGCACGGCAGTGGTAATGCCGGTGCAACAAACACCATCAGAGTGCTTGGGTTGATTCCGGGCATATCAGTTTTTATAGTTGATGTGCTGAAAGGCTACCTTGCTGTCCGATTACTTTACCTAACCGACTTCTACATCCCCAAAACCGGAATGTTCATCAATTTTCAGCTATTTTTAGGTATTGCGGCCTTGCTTGGACACATTTTCCCAATTTTCGCGCAATTCAGGGGTGGTAAAGGTGTTGCCGTGCTTTCAGGTGTTGTTTTTGCCCTTCATCCCTACGCCACGCTAATTGTATTCGGAATATGGATAGTATCGGTAATAATAACCCGATATGTTTCTTTAAGTTCTATGATTGCAGGCTTTTCGTTCCCGTTGGTTTTGATTTTTGTTTACCGCACAACCAACCCGTCACTTATTACCTTTGCCTTCATTCTTGCAATCCTGATGCTATTCACCCACCAAAAAAATATTGAACGCCTAGTAAAAGGCGAGGAGTCAAAGTTCTCGTTAAGAAAAAAAGGCAGGGCAACCCAGGGCAATACCAAACAATAGCCTAACAATTGTTGTTTTTTTATAGTTACCACAACATGTAAGAGTGTGGTATGAAATATTTTTATAATTTTGCAAGTCATTTTGAATTGATAATTTACGCTTTATGATTAAGATAACATTCCCCGACGGGAACGTTCGTGAATACCCCAAAGGTGTTACCGGACTGGATATAGCTAAAAGCATTTCGGAACGTTTAGCAGCCGAGGTTCTATCGGTAACTGTAAATGGTGAAGTATGGGATCTGACCCGTAGCATCGAAACCGATGCTACCATTAAACTGCATAAATGGGAGGACCCCGAGGGGAAGCATGCCTTTTGGCATTCATCGGCACACCTTATGGCTGAGGCCATTGAAGCTCTTTACCCTGGAGTAAAGTTGGGTATTGGCCCAAGCATCGAAAATGGCTTTTACTACGATATCGATTTTAATGGCCACACCATATCGGATGATGATTTGCCCAAGATTGAGCAAAAAATGCTGGAGTTTGCCCAGCAAAAGCAGCCCATCGTTCGTAGGGAGGTTTCAAAAGCCGAGGCACTGAAAACCTATCAGGATAAAGGCGACCCTTACAAAGTAGAACTTATATCGGACCTTCAGGATGGAACCATCTCGTTCTACACGCAGGGCGATTTTACCGACCTTTGCCGTGGCCCTCACCTTCCGAATACCAGCTATATCAAGGCAATTAAGCTACTGAGTATTGCAGGTGCATACTGGAGGGGTAACGAAAAGAATAAAATGCTGACCCGCATTTACGGAATCACCTTCCCCCAAAAAAAACAACTTGATGAGTATTTAGCATTACTCGAGGAGGCTAAGAAACGCGATCACCGTAAAATAGGTAAGGAGTTGGAGCTGTTCATGTTCTCACCAAGCGTAGGGCCAGGTTTACCATTGTGGCTCCCAAAAGGCGCCCAACTGCGCGAACGCTTGGAGATGTTCCTGAAACGGGTTCAAAAGAAATACGGATACGAACAGGTTATCACCCCGCACATAGGACAAAAGGAACTATACATCACCTCGGGCCATTGGGCTAAGTATGGGAAGGATAGCTTCCGCCCCATAACAACACCCGAAGAGGGCGAAGAGTTTCTGCTGAAACCTATGAACTGCCCCCACCACTGTGAAATTTACAAATCGAAACCCCGTTCATACAAAGATCTTCCCCTTCGTTTGGCTGAATTCGGAACAGTTTACCGTTACGAGCAAAGTGGTGAATTGCATGGACTTACTCGCGTGCGCGGCTTCACCCAGGACGATGCACACATCTTTTGCCGCCCCGACCAGCTGAAGGAAGAGTTTGTAAAGGTAATCGATATAGTTCTTTATATATTCAAGACACTCGATTTTAAGGACTATACAGCACAAATATCGCTTCGCGATCCGAGCAACAAGGAAAAATACATTGGTTCCGATGAAAACTGGGAAAAGGCCGAAAAGGCTATTGTTGAAGCAGCTGCCGAACGAGGTTTAAAAACCGTTACCGAGCTTGGCGAGGCTGCATTCTATGGTCCCAAGCTCGACTTCATGGTTCGCGATGCCATTGGCCGTAAATGGCAGTTGGGCACCATCCAGGTCGACTACAACCTACCGGAGCGCTTCCAACTGGAATACATTGGAGCCGACGACAAGCGCTACCGCCCCATTATGATCCACCGTGCTCCCTTCGGCTCAATGGAACGATTTGTTGCGGTGCTTATTGAACACACCGGCGGTAAATTCCCGCTATGGCTAACTCCCGATCAGGTAGTGGTGTTACCCATTAGCGAAAAATTTAACGATTATGCAAAAAGTGTTTCAAATTTCCTAAATAATTACGATATTCGCAGCCTGGTTGACGACCGCAACGAGAAAATAGGTAAGAAGATAAGAGACAATGAGTTACGTCGAATCCCTTACCTTTTAATAGTTGGCGAAAAGGAACAGGAAGCCAACCTAGTTGCTGTTCGCATTCAAGGCGAAGGCGATAAAGGACAAATGAAACTCGAAGAGTTTGTAAACCATATAAAGGCTGAAATTGATAATCAGCTTAAAGAACTTTAGTATTAACTAAACTTTAGGAGGGCAAAACTATAGCAGCACCTAACAACAACAAAAAGTCGGACATCGACACTTACCCGATAAATGAAGAGATTCGGGCTAAGACCGTTCGACTGGTTGGCGATAATATTGAGAATCCGGGTATTTACCCCATTAGCCAGGCACGCCAAATGGCCGAGGAGATGGAGTTAGACCTGGTAATGATTTCTGATAAGGCCGATCCGCCTGTTTGTAAGATTATGGATTATCAGAAGTTTCTTTACCAGCTCAAAAAGAAGCAAAAGGAAATCAAGGCCAATGCTCAAAAAATTGTGGTTAAGGAAATTAGGTTTGGCCCTAACACCGACGATCACGATTACAACTTTAAACTGAAGCATGCCATCAATTTCCTTCAGGAAGGTGCAAAGGTGAAAGCCTACGTGTTCTTTAAGGGAAGGTCAATTCTTTTCAAGGAGCAAGGCGAAATATTACTGTTACGATTCGCCCAAGACCTTGAGGAGTATGGCAAAGTGGAGCAACTCCCACAGCTCGAAGGAAAACGAATGATTATGGTTGTGTCCCCTAAAGGAACCAAAAAGAAATAATAAACCATTAGTAATCAAATAAATACAGTGTAGAATGCCAAAAACAAAGACTCATTCTGGTTCAAAAAAGCGTTTTGCTTTAACCGGAACAGGTAAGATTAAAAGAAAACATGCCTACAAGAGTCACATTTTGACTAAGAAGGAAACCAAGCAAAAGAGGAATTTAACTCATGTTGCTTTGGTCGACAAGGCCGATGAAGGGCATGTTAAAGCAATGCTTGGCTTAAAGTAGTTTTGTTTTCTTTTAATTTGTGTGTTAGTTTACTTTAATGTTTAACAGAATGAATTAGCCGCTAAGAGTTCAAGACAAGAACCGCTAATCATTCAAAAATCGTAAAAAAAATGCCACGTTCAGTAAATGCAGTAGCATCGCGCAAGCGCAGAAAAAAAATTCTTAAACAGACGAAGGGTAATTTCCTTGCGCGTCGAAATGTATGGACGGTTGCAAAGAATACCTTGGAGAAAGGTTTGACTTATGCTTACCGCGACCGTAAGAAGAAAAAGATTGAATTCCGTGCCCTTTGGATTCAGCGTATCAACGCTGCCGTTCGTGAGTATGGTATGACCTACTCAGAATTCATGGGTAAAATCAACAAGAAAGGAATTGCAATCAACCGCAAGGTTTTAGCCGATTTGGCTATGAACCATCCTGAGGCTTTCAAAGCCATTGTTGATTCAGTAAAGTAAACAATTAATGGGAATACGACAAAAGGGGCTAAAAGCCCCTTTTTTGTTAATTTTGATTAACTGGATATTGGATTATTCATATTTCAATAGCTTTTCTTAAATTGCAAGCTGAAAAGGTGATAGTATAAATGCTAAGAATTGCAATTTTAGGATACGGAAAAATGGGACATGAGGTTGAGGCCATTGCCCTTGAACGAGGACATTCCATCGTCCTTAAAATTGATAAGGATAACCTCAACGAGTTAACCACCGAGAACCTAAAAAAAGCCGATGTTGCCATCGAATTTACATCGCCCCACACGGCGATGCAGAATGTTCAGGCCTGTTTCGAAGCAGGCGTTCCGGTTGTTTCAGGCACAACCGGATGGAACGATAAGCTGGAAACCATGATCGAAAAAGCCCGTAAGGGCGAAGGCACATTCTTTTACGCATCGAACTATAGCATTGGCGTTAACATCTTTTTCAAGTTAAACCAATACATTGCCCACATATTCGATAAAATTGGAATGTATCAACCTTCAATAACCGAAATACATCACACCCAAAAACTTGATGCGCCAAGCGGAACTGCCATAACCCTTGCCAATACCCTTTGCAGCCAAATGAAAGCATACCAGGGTTGGACGTTATTCCCCGAAACTGCTGAGAAAAAAATCCCAATTG
>JBFMGQ010000030.1:0-39606 GCA_040752515.1 Bacteroidota bacterium
ATTTTTTATATCTATTTAAAACCATATATAACTTGCAGGAGACTATCGGACAAGCTGCAAGTTTTAGTTGGATTGTATCAGTATTTTAAAAAATTACTAAGTTTGAGATAAAATAGAGCGTTATGACTTTAAGCATAGCTGAGCGGCATAGGATAATACTAGAAAAACTCAAACAAAGTGGTCATTTATCAGTGGTTGAGCTAAGTGAACAGCTAGGAGTATCGGCGGTTACCATTCGAAAGGATTTGAAACTTCTCGAAAGCAGAAATCTGCTTTTCCGCTCGCATGGTAGTGCATCCATCAGTAATCCCTACATAGCCGATAGGCATGTAACGGAAAAGGAGCAGCTATATGTTGAGGAAAAGCAGCGCATATCGCGCTATGCGGCAAGTTTGATTACCGATGGGGAGAGTATTATTCTGGCATCGGGTAGTACCATTAATGAGTTATCGCGCCAGATTGGCGAAAGGCGAAACATTACTGCTATTTGCGCATCGCTGGTTGCTGCCCGTGAGCTTGCCGTAAGGGGTGTGGCTGAGGTTCTACAGCTAGGAGGTTTGGTAAGGCAAACTGCAACGTCGGTTGTGGGGCCCTTTGCGGAGAAAATGCTCGAGGGTTTCCGATGCAGCAAGCTCTTTATGGGTGTCGATGGCATTGACCCCGAATTTGGGCTTACCACTACCAACGCCCTTGAGGCGTCATTGAACAGGCAAATGATAGCCAGTGCCGAAAAGGTAATTGTATTGGCCGATAGCTCAAAGTTTGGCCGGAGGGGGTTTAGCCGTATATG
Organism: Bacteroidota bacterium; assembly: GCA_040752515.1. Classification (GTDB taxonomy): domain Bacteria; phylum Bacteroidota; class Bacteroidia; order Bacteroidales; family Tenuifilaceae; genus Tenuifilum. The sequence continues at coordinate 791 of JBFMGQ010000030.1, forward strand.
TCAATTGGACCAGGTTGACCTGATTATTACCGATAAAGGGGCAAACGAGGTGTTTGTTAAACAGCTGGAAGAAAAGGGTGTTGAGGTAATCCGAGTTTGATAGTAGCCTAAACTGTGGCTATTACCGTAACGTTTCCGGTAACCTTTTGTCCGATGGCTACCTTAATGTCGGCATTAAGCGGAAGGAATACGTCTACACGGGAGCCGAACTTGATGAAGCCAAGCTCCGAGCACTGATTAACCGTACTACCCACCTCGGCATAGCAAACAATCCGACGTGCAACAGCACCGGCAATCTGGCGTAGCAGAACCTTCACGCCATCGGCACGCTCAACCACTACTGTGGTTCGCTCGTTATGCGACGATGATTTTGGATGCCAAGCCACGAGGTAATCGCCGGGGTGATACTTGAAGTACCTTACCACACCAGTTACCGGGAACCAGTTAATATGAACATTCCATACCGACATGAAAATGGAGACCTGAATACATCGGGTTTTAAGGTATTCGTTCTCTTCTACCTCCTCAATGGCCACCACTGTGCCATCGGCAGGGGAATATACTACATTCAGGTTGGTTTCGGTTTGCCTTGAGGGAACTCTAAAAAATCGGGTTAGAAAGGCCATTAGCAGCACCGATGCTGCAGTAGCAACTATGGCAATTACATTTGGCAATATCAACCATGCAACAGCACACAACACTACAAGAATTGCCAGTGTAACAAAAAGAATTGAGTATCCCTCCTTGTGAACTTTCATAATCATTAAACAATTTAAATAATCATCATTACTTCAAGGTAAACATAAACCATGGGGAGCACCATAATCAGTGCATCAAATCGGTCGAGCAGTCCACCGTGTCCTGGCAGAAACTTACCGGAATCCTTAACACCTATGCTGCGTTTGAACATCGATTCCACTAAATCGCCTAAAACTGCCATGAATGTTGTAATTGCTCCAATGGCAAGCCAATGCTTAAGGCTTACCTCGTCAAAAATCATGGCAATGATCCATGCTACAAGCAGAGTGGTGGCAATGCCTCCAATAAACCCCTCCCAGCTCTTTTTGGGCGAAATACGGGGTATCATTTTATGCTTACCCATGCTTACACCAACAATGTAGGCACCAGTATCGTTTGCCCAAACCAGAAAGAGTATGCCAAGCAAAATGTTGGGGTTGTAAACCATGCTATACGACGAACCATTGATGGTGATAAAGTTCATTAAGGAAAAAGGTAAAGCAATGTAAAAAATGCCCAGCATGGTAAAAGCAATGTTCTGCATGGGCTTTATCTGATGTCGGTATAGCTCCACTACAAATATTGATACCAGTAGTGGAACAAAGCCATAAAGTGTTATTTGCTCTATTCGTCCGGAGCTGTAAAAGTACGACCAAATAAAGAAGGCCATGCCAATGAAAACGCCAAGTAACGATTGTGGGCGTAACTTTGCCTTTAGGCCTAAATGGTAAAACTCCAGCATTGTAGCTGTAGTGATACCCAAAAAGAGAATAAAAAAGGTTATGTGGCCAATATAGATTGCCCCAACTAGTACGATTACAAAAAGTAATCCACTAATGGTACGTTTTAAAAACTCGCTCAACCCTGTAAATCTTTTAAAAGTTGTTTAGCTTGCTCTGCATTCTTGCGTTCGGCATATACAGCCACCTCACCAAAAAGATAGCTTGAATCTTTGCGGTTAACTACTATGGCAGCAACACCGTTATCCTCAAGGATTTGTTTGGCCATTTCGGCTTGCCAAGGTTGTGAGGTAGAATACACCTCTTGCCAATTCTCGTCCATAGACATTATGCTTGTTGTTCATTACTTTCAGAATCTGCCTTGTGAGCTTCCTCGTCGAGTTCTTTTACCAGCTCTTGCTCCCGGCTAAGAGTCTTACGTGGACCGAAAATCTTTTCCAAATCCTCGCTAAAGATAACTTCGCGCTCAAGTAGTAACTCGGCTAATTTAACATGACCTTCGTGGTTCTCGGTTAGTATTTGTTTAGCCCTTTCGTAGGCTTTATCGATGATTTCCTTAACTTCCTCATCAATCTGCTCAGCTGTTTTTTCGCTGTAGGGTTTTGAGAAGGTGAACTCCGATTGGCCGGTTGAATCGTAGTAGCTGATATTCCGTAGGTTCTTACCCATGCCAAAGTAGGCAACCATGGCGTATGCCTGTTTGGTTACCCGTTCAAGGTCGCTCAGGGCGCCAGTGGAAATCTTATTGAAGTTAATTTCTTCAGCAGCCCTACCGCCAAGAGTTGAGCACATCTCATCAAAAAGTTGTTCAGTTGTGGTAATCTGCCGTTCTTCAGGTAAATACCAGGCTGCACCTAACGACCTGCCACGAGGAATAATTGATACCTTGAGCAACGGGTTAGCATGCTCAAGCAGCCAGCTAACAGTGGCATGACCAGCCTCATGGTAAGCAATGGTACGTCGTTCCTCCTTGGAGATGATCTTGTTTTTCTTTTCCAGCCCGCCGATTATACGGTCAATTGCATCCAAAAAGTCCTGTTTTTCGACAAACTTCTTGTTTTTTCGGGCTGCAATAAGGGCGGCTTCATTGCAAACATTGGCAATATCGGCACCAGAAAATCCCGGGGTTTGCTTGGCCAGGAAACTTATATCGAGGTTTTCTTCCAGCTTTAGTGGGCGGAGGTGAACCTTAAAGATATCGAGACGCTCCTTGAGGTCGGGTAGCTCAACATGAATTTGACGATCAAAACGACCCGCACGTAAAAGTGCACGGTCCAGAATATCGGCACGGTTGGTTGCTGCCAGGATTATAACACCTTGGTTGGAGGCAAATCCATCCATTTCGGTAAGTAGCTGGTTAAGGGTATTCTCCCGTTCGTCGTTGCCAGAGAAACTTGGGTTTTTGCCACGAGCACGACCAATGGCATCAATCTCATCGATAAATACAATACAAGGTGCCTTTTCCTTGGCTTGACGGAATAGGTCGCGAACGCGCGATGCACCAACGCCCACAAACATCTCCACAAATTCCGACCCCGACATGCTAAAAAATGGTACATTGGCTTCGCCGGCAACTGCTTTGGCAAGTAGGGTTTTTCCAGTTCCCGGAGGGCCTACCAGCAAGGCCCCTTTAGGGATCTTACCGCCAAGTTCAGTGTATTTTTTAGGGTTCTTGAGGAAATCAACAATCTCCATTACCTCAATTTTTGCTTCCTCAAGTCCTGCAACATCTTTGAAATCAACCTTTGGGCGGGTTTCCTTATCGAAAAGCTGTGCTTTCGATTTGCCTACCGAGAATATATTTCCGCCTCCGGCACCTCCACCACCCCTTGATATCCTACGGAAAATATAAATCCATATGGCCGCCAGTATAATAAATGGAAGCACCCACGAGAGTATATCGGCCCAGTAATTTGGGCGGTCAACATACTCAGGATAGATTTTTTGACTCTCTTCAACATTGGTTTGGGCCTCGGCAAGCTGTCGCTCAAAGGTTTCAATTGAACCAATGGTAAAGTAAAAGTGAGGGCCAGCTTTTGGAACTGCACCAAATCCTTGCCCAAGGCGATCTTTGTATTTCTCTAATTTATCTTCCTTAATGTAAACTTCAACCTTACCGGCATTCCTAACTACCAAAAGTTTATTTACTTCGTGGTTGGCAAGCATTTGGTTCTTAACCTCCTGCCATGAGGTTAATTGGGCTGATTTGCCGGAATAGAAGTACTGAAGCAGGAAAAACCCAAGAATTATAATGATGTAAACCCAGTAAACGTTGAATTTTGGAATTTTTGGATTTCCGTTTTCTTCGTTCATCATAGGGTTTTTGTTGTTATTTTCGGCCATATAAACTATTTCTTGTTTTTATAATTGTTTAAACGTCAGCGTACTGAATGGATTTAGCATCGGCCCACAGGGCTTCAACTCGGTAGTAATCGCGCCATTCGGTTTGGAATACATGCACCACTATGTCGATATAATCCAAAACAATCCAGATAGCATTTTGGTAACCGTCGGAACGGTAAACCTTTTCACCTAACTTCTCTAACACTTTATCCTCGATATTGTTTGCTATGGCATCAACCTGAATAGTGGAATCGGCGTTACAGAAAACAAAGTACTTACATACCGCATTTGGCAAAGCCCCTATTTCGAGCGAAACGATGTTTTTACCCTTTTTATCTTGAATGGCATCTACTATGCACGACAGTAATTCCTCGGTGTTCGATGTTTTTTTTACCCTTTTTACTCCCATTTACTAGTTTTTTTCTAAACTGCAAAATTAAGTAAAAAAAATGAACATCAGCCTGTTTAATTGTTTTAGGAGAATATGTTTATGTGATTTGTTGCAGCTAAATAAAGCTATACAAATTTTTGTAAAATAAAAACGTAAAGGGTGGAAATCCCTTTACGTTTGAGCGGGAAACGGGGCTCGAACCCGCGACCCTCAGCTTGGGAAGCTGATGTTCTACCAGCTGAACTACTCCCGCCTTTTTGCTTTGCAAATTTATAACATATTTGAGCAACTTGGTAAATCAAAACACTAAAAAATATTCAAGGGGTCGATAATTGACGACAATAAGTCCTTTGTTGTTTGTGCCGATGATGCATTATTCAAGCTGATTACAGGGACTTTTGCCTCATTGATAATATGGTGCGCAAATGCACCAATGTAGTTGTCGAAGCCTACATTTTCCTTGTGGGTCATAATGATTATGGAATCGCATTTGATTTCATCGCCATACTCAAGGATTTCCTGGTAAGCCAAATCCTCTTCCTTACGGATCAACTTTTTGGTGTGGGGTATGTTATTTTCTGTGTAAATTGCCGAATACTTTTCAATCCTTTCGTGTATTCTACTTTTCTCGGGGTCAATATCACCAAATAGTACCGAAACAAGGTGCAACTTCGATTCAAATTTAAGGGCAAGGGCAACGGAATTGAATAGATTTAAGCGGCAATTTTTGGTGAGATCGAGGGGTACAAGCACGTTTTTAAAGATAGTGCTGGGAATACTTTTTACTGTGATAACGGGCTTGGTCGCTTTCATAATAACGTTTTCCAGGGTTGAGCCAATACGCTTTCCTTCCTGGGCAAATGGGTAGTTATCGACCATCAGTATAAAGCGAACACTTTCCTGCTCTGCATACTCTACGATTTTTTGATGGCGTTTCCCAAGAAGCACAACAAGCTGAGTATCTTCGGGCATATCGAATTGTCGCGATATTTTATTTAGTTTATTGAAGGCCTCATTAATGAGTCGTTCCCCCTTAACCTCATCGAGCCACCAGTCTTTTAGGTCGAGTACATGCAGTAGGTGGATCTGTGATTTGGTCATTGGGGCTAACTTTTTAGCAAACTCTATGGCTTTCTCATAGTAGTCGCCAAAGTCTACAGGTACAAGTAAAATATCGGGTGATTTTTCTTTATTCATCAGTTTTATCAATCCTTTAGTTTAGCGGTAATGTATTCGCGGTTTAGCTTGGCAATTGTGCTTATCGAAATTCCTTTAGGGCATTCGGCTTCACATGCGCGGGTATTAGTGCAGCTACCAAAGCCCAATTCGTCCATTTTAGCCACCATGCGCTTAACACGCTCCGGTGCTTCAATTCGCCCTTGAGGGAACTGTGCAAGGTGTGTAATTTTAGCTGCAACAAAGAGCATTGCAGAGGCGTTTTTGCAGGCTGCAACGCAAGCGCCACAGCCAATACACGATGCAGTGTCGAAGGCAACGTCGGCATTGTGCTTGGGCACAGGAATGGCGTTGGCATCCTGGGCTGCTCCGGCATTTACGCTAATATAGCCACCGGCTTGAATTATTTTGTCAAAGGCTGAGCGGTCAACAACTAGATCTTTTACTACTGGGAAAGCTGCAGCTCTCCAAGGTTCAACAGTTATGGTTTCACCATCCTTAAAGCGGCGCATACGCAACTCGCAGGTGGTGGTTCGGTGGTCGTTGCCATGCGGGCGACCGTTAATGTATATACCGCATGAGCCGCAAATTCCCTCGCGGCAATCGTGGTCGAATGCCACAGGGCTTTTACCCTCCTTAACCAGTCGTTGGTTTAACGAGTCAAGCATTTCAAGGAACGACATATCGGGGGCAACGTTGTCGAGCTCGTAAACCTCGAATTTCCCTTTACTACGGGAGTCTTTCTGTCGCCATATTTTGAGTTTCACCTTCATTGCCTTATGTTTTTTGTGGGTTGATGAAAAGCTATTACTTATAGCTCCGTTCTTGAAGCTTTACGTATTCAAATTTTAACTCTTCCTTATGAAGTATTGGCTCTTTGCCATCGCCGGCATACTCCCATGCGGCCACATACGAGTAGTTCTCGTCATCGCGTTTAGCTTCGCCATTTTCGGTTTGGCTTTCTTCCCTAAAGTGTGCACCACAACTCTCACGACGGTTAAGGGCGTCGTAAACGAGCAACTTGCCGAGTTCAAGGAAGTCGGCTACTCGGTTGGCCTTTTCCAGCTCTTGGTTCAGCTCATTAGCCGTATCGGGCACCTTAAGATTTTTCCAAAACTCTTCCTTAAGCTCATCGAGCAGGGTTAGGGCTTTTTTGAGGCCTTCCTCGTTACGAACCATTCCACAGTAGTCCCACATAATTTTACCAAGCCGCTTGTGGAAACTGGTTGCGGTTTCGGTTCCGTTTATCGACATCAATCTTTCAATTCTATCCTTAACCTCTTTTTCGGCAGCATCGAATTCGGGCGTATTGGTAGGTATCTTAGGTGTCTTTATTTCATCGGCTAAGTAATCGGCTATGGTGTAGGGTAGGATAAAGTAGCCGTCGCCTGAGGTTTGCATCAGGGAGCTGGCTCCTAAGCGGTTAGCCCCGTGATCGCTAAAGTTGGCTTCGCCAATGGCGTAAAGTCCAGGAATGGTTGTCATCAGGTTGTAGTCAACCCATAACCCACCCATGGTGTAGTGGCCTGCAGGGTATATACGCATGGGAACCTCGTAAGGCGATTCGCCGGTAATTTTTTCATACATTTCAAAGAGGTTACCATAGTTTTCCTCAATGTACTTGCGTCCTTTTTTCTGAATGGCATCGCGGAAGTCGAGGTAAACCGAAAGACCTGTTGGGCCTACTCCATAGCCGGCATCGCAGCGTTCCTTGGCGGCACGTGAGGCTACGTCGCGAGGTACTAGGTTTCCGAAAGCCGGATAGCGGCGTTCCAGGTAGTAGTCGCGTTCATCCTCGGGTATTTCGTTAGGCTTGCGGGTATCGCCTTTCATTTTGGGAACCCATACACGGCCATCGTTCCTGAGCGATTCCGACATGAGGGTAAGCTTGCACTGGTGGTCGTTTAGAACAGGGATACTGGTGGGGTGGATTTGAACAAAACTGGGATTGGCAAATAGCGCTCCGCGTTTATAAGCGCGCCATGCAGCAGAACCATTTGAATTCAGAGCAAGTGTTGAGAGGTAGTAGATTGTACCGTAACCTCCTGTTGCCAATACCACTGCGTGTGCGGAATGGCGCTCAATCTCACCGGTTATTAGGTTACGGGCAATAATACCACGTGCCTTTCCATCAATTACTACAAGATCCATCATCTCGCGGCGGGGGTACATGGTAACTGTACCCTTATCGATTTGTCGCGATAGGGCCGAGTAAGCGCCAATAAGGCATTGCTGGCCGGTTTGCCCTTTGGCGTAGAATGTTCGCGATACCTGAACTCCTCCAAACGAGCGATTCTCAATAAGCCCGCCATAGTCGCGCGCAAAGGGAACCCCTAATGCTGTGTAGTGGTCAATTACAAGGTTACTTACTTCGGCTGCACGGTAAACATTTGCCTCCCGTGCCCTAAAGTCGCCACCCTTTATCATATCGTAAAACAGCCTGTAAACGCTGTCGTTATCGTTCTTGTAGTTTTTTGCAGCGTTTATTCCGCCTTGCGCTGCAACCGAGTGCGCCCTGCGCGGGCTGTCCTGGTAGCAAAATACTTTTACGTTATACCCTAACTCCCCCAGCGTAGAGGCAGCCGACGAACCTGCAAGCCCGGTTCCTACCACAATGATATCGAGCTTGCGCCTGTTGGCTGGGTTAACTAATCTTAACTTGGCTTTATGGTTAGTCCACTTGTCGGCCAATGGGCCATCGGGTATTTTGGCGTTTAGCTTATTCATGGCTTTCGGATATTTATTATCGGTTTTAACTACTTAAACAGTAAAAAATAGATTGGTATAATGCTAAATCCCGCTCCTATGATGATGGAGTAAACGTAAGCTATCACCTCGAGGCGTTTAAGCCATTTGGTACCATTCCATCCAAGGGTTTGGAAAGCAGCCCAAAACCCATGGCTTAGGTGTAACCCTAGGAATATGGCACCAACCACATAAAGCAAATCGTACCACCAGTAGTTTATGAAAAGTCCTGCAACCAAAGCGTATGTATTGGGCATGGTTTCATTCCCATACGTAACGGATTCTACATTTCCAAATTTTAGTTTCCAGAAGAAATTGGCAAGGTGGATAACCAAAAAGATAAAAATGGTTGTACCCAGTATGTACATGTTTTTCGACGACCAGGTTGAAACCCCGTTTGAGGCTGATGTGGAATAGCCTATAGGCCTTGTCTTTTGATTTCGAAGTGTAATGTATGTAGCGTAGAATATATGGAAGATAAACCCTATTGCAAGTAGTGGCTCAATCACCTTCACGGCAGGGTTTGTACCCATGAAGTGGGCTGCACGGTTAAAAACTTCACCATCGCCCACAAGGAGCATTAGATTTACGGTTAGATGAACCAGCAGGAATAGCATTAGGAATATTCCGGTAATGCTCATTATCAATTTTTTCCCGATCGATGAGTTGAAAATTTCAAGCATAGTACTTAGGTTTATTTGACTATGCAAGTTAAAAATTTTTGTTGATGGCTCAGTTTAGTTCAACTAGATTTTTCAATTTAATTAACAAGAGACTTTGGTAGTTGAAAATCAAAATAATAAAGGGTTTCTCTATTCAAGAAACCCTTGTAATATCTAACTAATCAAAGGATTATAGTATCCCTTGATGGATTATGGTCTGAACAGAAGGCCTAATTGTTAATAACCGAACTTCTGTATAGTTTACTATAGGCAGGGCATGTCTTTTTAGCACATGAACTAGCCAATACTGCTACAAAGGCAAGCAGTAATAATCCGGTTACAATCCTTTTAATTTTCATAGGCTAAAATTTTATTCAAATATAACTTTACTTTACTAAACTTGCGTAGGCCGGACATGGAATATTGTTATGACATGAACTTAAACCTACGGTAACAAACAAACTAACAATAATCAAGATCAAAAGTTTACCTCTTACATTGCTAAAACGCCTCATCACCTTACAAATTACGTTAAATTCAATCGGATTACAAAGTTCCGCAAGGAATAATTTTTTCGCAAGTTAGTAAAATTATTTTGACAAAGTCCATTTTTTTGATGATTTGCATTACCTATCCTTTGACAAAAACACAAAATATTGATTGCAAGTATTTTTTAGGGGTGGTTATTATTCAAGGAGCAAAGATATTAACAGCTGTGCTTAATCCTCAACAAATACAACAATTTTGCATAACTTTCCGATGTCAAAAAGTATTACAATGGCCAATCAACTTTATGCCGATGTTATTTTGCCTTTAGCGCTTCAGGCAACTTACACCTACTTGGTGCCCAACGAGCTACAAGCCAAAGTTCAACCCGGAGTAAGGGTTGTGGTATCGTTTGGTAAGCGAAAGTTGTACTCGGCAATAGTTTACAAGCTCCATACGGTTGAACCTAAAGTATCGCAAGTAAAGGATATTTTGCAGGTTATTGATACATCGCCCATAGTACTTTCAGGGCAGTTTAAGTTGTGGGAATGGATTGCGGATTACTACATGTGCTCGCTTGGCGAGGTTATGAAGGCAGCCCTTCCATCGGGGTTAAAAATGGAGAGCGATACCTATGTTGCATCGGGCGATTTTGACGAAATGGATTTGACCGACGAGGAGATGACCCTTATCCATCTGCTTGGCCAAAAACGAAAGCTCACCATCCAGCAACTTACCGAAAAATCAGGAATTAAACACCCCATGGGCATCATTAAATCGATGCTGGAGCGTAAGTTGCTTTTTATTACCGAGGAGATTGAAGCCGATTACCAGCCTAAAAGCGAGAGCTATATTGCTCTTGCTCCTGACTACTCCGATGAGAAAAAGCTCTGCAAGCTGATCGATTCGCTTGGTCGAGCTCCTGCACAGCAAAGGTTGATTTTGGCTATTGCTTCGCAGGCAGCAGTTCCCAACGATTTGTCTACCGCTCGAGTACCGCGAAAAAAGTTGATGGAAAAGGTTGATGTTTCGTCAAGCGCTCTTAAATCGTTAATTGAGAAAGGGATTGTAGTCCAAGAGGAGGTAACCACATCGAGGCTTAAACCAACTAATAACGATGATGCTGCCCGAAATCCTTTACCGCTTGAAGATTTTCAGGTTAAAGCCTTAAGTGAAATCAAAGCCCAGCTCAACTTACACGATGTTGTTCTTTTACATGGAGTTACATCAAGCGGTAAGACAGAGCTATATATTCACCTTATCGATGAAAAGGTAAAAGGAGGCAAACAGGTTTTATACCTACTGCCTGAGATAGCGCTAACTACTCAAATAATTACCCGATTACGAAAGGTTTTTGGGGATAAGGTAGGTGTTTACCACTCCAAGTTTTCCGATGCCGAACGCGTTGAGGTTTACCTGAAAATGTTAGGCGAAGAGCCTTTTGATGTAATTCTCGGGGTTCGATCTTCAATTTTTTTGCCTTTTTCAAGATTAGGTTTAGTAATTGTTGATGAGGAGCATGAAAATACATTCAAGCAGTATAATCCTGCGCCCCGTTACCATGCCCGCGATACGGCAATTGTTTTGGCCAAGCAGGTTGGCGCTAAAGTATTGCTTGGAACAGCTACACCGGCCGTAGAGACATACTATAACGCCAAAGGCGGGAAGTATGGTTTGGTTAAAATGTTGGAACGCTATAGTGGTTTGGAATTGCCCAGTACAATTATTGTTGATACTCGCGATGCGCGTAAACGCAAGCGCATGAAGTCGCATTTTTCCGATACCCTTTTAAATGCCATTGAAAAGGCTCTTGAGCAAAAGGAGCAGGTAATTCTCTTTCAGAACAGGCGTGGGTACGCCCCTTTTATTGAATGTGCCGATTGCGGATGGGTTCCGCACTGTGAGCATTGCGATGTTACCCTAACCTATCATAAACATACCAATCAGCTTACCTGCCACTACTGTGGCTTTGGGATGGAGCAGCTTGGGTCGTGTATGGCTTGCGGAAGTTCAAACCTACAGCCTAAAGGATTTGGAACCGAGAAGGTTGAAGATGAACTTGCCCTTTTCTTTCCAAACGCCATAATTGAAAGGATCGATCTCGATTCTACCCGTTCGCGCTCTTCATATGAGCGCATAATTTCGGGGTTTGAGCAGGGAAAAATCGATATTCTGGTAGGAACACAAATGGTTTCTAAAGGGCTCGATTTTGATAGGGTTAGCCTTGTGGGCATTTTAAATGCCGACAATATGCTTAACTTTCCCGATTTCCGTGCATTTGAGCGCAGCTTCCAACTTATCACACAGGTTAGTGGAAGGGCTGGTCGAAAAGGGAAGCAAGGGTTGGTCATCATTCAGACCGCTCAGCCCGACCACCCGGTTATTAGGAGTGTGGTTGATAACAGCTTTATTTCGTTTTGGGAGTGGCAGCTAACCGAACGCAACCGTTACCATTATCCGCCATTTTATCGGCTTATACGGATATCGTTAAAGCATAAAAACAAGTTAGTTTTAGAGGAAACAGCCGATAATCTTGCTAAAACCCTTAGGCATTCGTTGGGCGAAAATGTATTAGGGCCAGAACCACCCATTGTATCAAGAGTTCAAGGATTAAATATCCTCGAAATACTTGTAAAAGTAAAACGGGAGCAACCACTACAGCGCATTAAGGATTTTATTGGGCATAGTATCAAAATGCTAAGGCAAAACAGGGAAACGGTGTCGGTTTTGGTCTCAGTTGACGTTGATCCTTACTGATTACTATAGGTAATCGGTTTTCGAATGCTTACTTGCAGTAAACGGAGCTATGGCACGGTGGTAAATTCCCTGAACATAGGCAATAGCCATTCCATAGTTGGTAACGGGGATGCCTGCATCAACTGCCGGACGCAATCGGTTAATCAGTTGCTTACGGGTAATCATACACCCGCCGCACTGGATAACCAAGGAGTAATCCTTAATATCCCGCGGTAAAGCATCAAGCCCGGCTACAACATCGTATTCCAGTTGTTTCCCAGTAAAGTTCGATAGCCAGCGTGGTATTTTAACCCTGCCAATATCGTCGCACGAAACATGATGGTTGCAGCTTTCAAGCAAAAGCACTCTATCGCCATCCTTTAAATCCGATATTTTTGGAGTGCCTTTGAGGTAGTTGTCAAAATCGCCTTTAAGGCGAGCGAGGAGAATGCTAAAGCTGGTAAGGGGAATGTCGCGAGGTATTGATGCATCAGCTTTTACAAAAATCTGGCTATCGGTTATAGCCAATGCAGGTTTTACCTGCGTTTTTCGCAGAAAAGCGTCAACCTCACGCTCTTTGAGAACTACCGCCACTGCATCGTTGTCCAGAACATCGCGTATGGCCTGAACCTGCGGAAGGATTAGTCGCCCTGCCGGGGCTTCAACATCAATAGGGGTAATCAACAAAACGATATCGCCATACGATATAAGGTCGCCAAGCAGCGTGGGTGTTCTATACGACGATTCGGGGATAGCTTTTTTTATTAGGTTGATTAGTTCGTCGGGTTGTTTTTGTGATTTACAGCTGATATCAATAAATCCCGAATGCCTTTTACTATTTAGTTTTTCCTTCAAAGTTTGAGAGGCAGGTTCAATATCGCTCTTGTTATGAACTATTATATAAGGTGTATCGGTTTTGATAAACTCGTTCACAAGCATATCCTCGTATTCGCCCCAAGTATTTGAGGTAATCACTAGTAGGGCAAGGTCGATATGGTTGATGGATTGAAGGGTTTTTTCAACCCTTTTCTGCCCAAGTTCGCCAACATCGTCGATCCCTGCAGTGTCAACCAGTATAACAGGGCCAAATCCAGTAATCTCAAACGATTTTTTTACCGGATCGGTTGTAGTGCCTGCAAAATCGGAAACAATAGCAACGTTTTGTCCCGCAAGAAGATTTATAAGCGAACTCTTACCATTGTTCCTGCGGCCATATATTCCTATGTGTGGTTTTAACTCTTTTCCCTTCTGCATATGCAATGATGTTAACACACAAAAGTATTGAAATATTTTTCAAAAAAATACCTGAAAATCAAAGCAATGTTCGTATCATTTGCTTAACTTGCATTACTATAAACGTTTAAATTGAAAAGAATGGTACGAAAAACATTATCATTTACCTTGGTTGTTGCCTTACTGGGCATGACCTTGGTAACCGAGGCTCAGGTAGGCGGATTCCTTAAGGATAAAGCCCAAAAAGCCATTGTAAAAGGGTTGAAACGTGGCGACGACGAAAAAAAGGTTGAGGAGCAGCAACAAGAACAGCAATCTGAAAAGCAGGAAAAGAAACAGCCAAGCGCAGCTGACCGTTACATGCAGCAAAAGATGATGGGGCTTATGGGTTTCAAAAATGTGAAGTTTGACCCAGCCTATAGTTTTACCTCAAGCATGAAAATGGATATTGAAACAGTTGATTCCGCTTCAACTGAGGTAAATAAAGGGGCTTACGCCTTTTACTTCGATAAAAACTCCCGGAACTTTGCCATGGAGTTTGAGGCGCTGAACCGTGAAACGGGGAAAAATGAAAAATCGCTAATGATATTTGACTATAACAATAAGGCCATGCTTATTCTTGCCGATAAAGATGGAGAGAAAAGCGGTATAGCCATGAACTTTGAACCCGATTCGGTACAGCAGCCAAAAGGAAAAGATGAGTTGGCTGAACCAGTTCCACAGGAGGATTTATCGGCCTACAACATGTACTACAAGGCAACCGGGCGAACCAAAAATGTTATGGGCTACAAGTGTAAGGAGTATGTTTATGAGAATCCCGAAGGCAAGGTTGAGCTATGGGCTACCAACGATATTAAGTATAATTACTCCGAGGCTTTTGGCCATATGAACGGTTTCCAGTACATGGCAACCGGAGGAACAGCTTTCCTTTTGGGAACAGTCCTTGAAATGCATTTTAAAGATGCCAATTCCAATGCTCGTGCCGATTTTTGGGTTAAGGAGTTTAATCCGAACTCTTCCAGAACTCTTAGCGTAGCCGAATACCAGGTAGTTGGACTGGGCAGCGACAAGAAGTAATTGTCATTTCTTAACTAAAAGTAAAGAGGCTGTTCTAAAACAGCCTCTTTACTTTTAAACCAGATAGGTTTTAGGATTATATATATTGGTTAGGTTTGGGTTACTGGGCAAAGAAGTACTCGTTTAGGTCATATAAATCTTGCAATGTAAGATTATTTTTACCATCGAAAAACTCGTTAACCGCTCGCATCAATTCCTGGAACGATATATACCCATCGGCATCGGCATCAACAATTCTGAGTTTTTCAGGAATTTTACCAGGTGTATAGGTAAGGCTACGAGACCAAACATGGGTTACAGGGATTAAACGCACCTGCTTGCGCGAAACTGCCTCACTTTTACGGTTAAACATGGCCGCAAGAACATCGGCTGTAACCTGAGTACCATTTTCGTCAACAATTGCACCTTCTGGAGTATTAGGCTCCTTGTCCATGTAATCGAATACGCCATCAAAGTCCGAATCCGATGGGCAACCTACAGAGTCAACAGCCACACCGCTGGGGGTATCCGGACAATCATCGAACCTGTCGAATACGCCATCACCATCGGAGTCGTTGAAGAAAATCTCGTAGTCGTAATCCTCTCCGAGCATGGCAAAAACCCTTTCCACAAGAATTGTCTTTGGATCGGAGAACAGGTCGAAATTCATGGTAAAGTAGGTAAAGCTAAATATATCATTGATATTATTCTTAACAGGATATCCCTGGGCTTTGGCTATTTTGCTGTCGTAGTTGTCAATTCTATCGCTAAAGCAGTAATTAAAAGCGGCTCCCACTCTTAGGTTTACCCTATCGGAAAGGTAAAAGTCGAAGCCAAAATCAATTGGGATTGAAAAAGTTTGTTGAGAAATGCTGCCTTGCTTATAGAGATCTTTCCCTGAAAGGTCGGTTTCAAAATCGTTGTCAAATCGAACAATTCTTGCACGGTAAGCATCAGGCCCATTTTCTGGAAAATTACGCATGGTACCATCGGACCAGAAGTAGTAAAAGTTCCCAGCTACATTATCAATAAAATTGCCCTTTGGGCTAAAGAAGATGGTTGAGAAGCCTACCGATAGGTATGGTTTGAACCGTTTGACGGGGCCAAAAACATGGCCAAAATTGTACTCAAACGATAAACCTAACTGAAAGATGTTGGTTTTAAAGGCAGAGTTAACAAAAACAGGGTTATTTAAATCGTCAAGCGGGAGGGGTTGCTGTTGCATTAGGTATGAGAGTTTTGGGTCGTGGGCAAAAATATCGCCATAAATGGCGAAAATGTTTCCCTTAAAGTAATGCTTACGACCAACAAGGTTGGAAACGTTAAGTTTTCCGGCAACATTCCCGTAAAGAGGAGAACTTATGGGATTTCGAACATCACCCCAAAAGCTTAGGTAGCCCAATCCTAACGATATTACCGGTTTGTAAACAGGGTTTTGAACCTCAACAATGGTATCAAGAATACCTTTATAGTATTCTTCTTCATCAACCTGTGCATAAAGCGCGTTGGGTAGCACTAAAAACAGTGCCATTGCTATTACTAATTTTTCTAGGATGTTTATCGGTTTACTCATAAAACTACCTATACCACTTTTGATTAGTAATCATTAGCGCTTCCTGCACTGTAATTCGGGTGCCGTTATTGTATGCTGTAACAAAGGCATCGTTAATTTTTGATGTGTTCCAAATAAAGATCCTAAAATCGCGTGCTTCCTTGTATTCTTTAAAGGAGCCAATGGAATACTTATACCATCCATCGTGTTTCTCAGTCCTAACATCGTACTTGATGTTATAGCGGGTAAAGTAGCGCTTAATATCAATGGGTTTATGCCCTGCTGCAATTTGCACCCTGTAGTAAACCCCTTTTTCCGGCATCAGCATGAATGGCTCCATATCGAATGCGGGTTTAGCTTTGCGCTTGGGCTTATCTTCTATCTTTTTATACTCAATGGGAATATCAACGCCTCCCTCTGAGTAGGGTGTAAACCCTGAAATGATGTTGGCGCCTTCGGTTGATGATGTTGACGCTAATAAACCATCTAAAGCTGCAGGGTCAATATTTGTTAGGTCAATATCTTTCTGAATGATATCAATTACCCTTGTTGTTTCGCCAATAAGGTATGAGAAAGTACCCTTTAAGCTAACTGTGATTTCCCCTTTGCCATCGGGGGCTATAAGTTTATACGAAACGATGAAGCGGGGTTCAGCTGGCAGGTTCATCCAAAGAAACTTAACCTTTTGATCCTTAAAAGTGAAAACGGCATCCTTTGTTTCTAAGGCCTCAGCGGTAAACCCTTCCGGAACATCTTCCTCAATTTTGGCAAATTTTTGGGCATTCCCTTTGTTAACAAGTAGTTTTACCATGAGATCATTTCGGTCGCCACTTGGGATTGGGGTTTGCCTGATGCAACGCACGTTGCTAGCCATAAAGCCAACAGGGGCTTGCGGTGGTATAATGGTTTGAAATTCGTTAATATCAACAATTAGGTTGGGATCAATTTTGGTCGATGGGTTTATGGTGATGTTAGCGGTTTGAAAATCGGTAGTTTTTCGTTCGTTGTTCTCAACGTAGGCAAAGGTTCCTTTTAGTGTGAACGATCCTTTAAGCCTTTCGTCAACCTTGATTCGGTAAACCAGCCGCATTTCCTTCCCTTCGGGCAGGCGAAGCCACACAAATCTGAGCTTTTGCTCATCGAACGAGAAGTCACCAAGCGATGACTCAACCAGTTGAGCCGATAAGCCCATAGGCAATTCTTGTTGAAGGCGGGCAAAACCGCTAAGATTTCCCTTTTTCAGAATAACTTCAACGTCAAATTCGCTTCCGGCAGTTACTGCCTTGGGTACATTTACATTTAATGCAACATCGCTTCCAATTAGGAAACTCAATAGGGTAATGCCAACCAGGTTATAAAACGCTGTAACGATACTAGGCATCGTTTTTTGGGCTAAGGTTTAGGTTTGCACTTAGGTTAATTAGTTACAATATTAAGAAATAATTGTTTAAAATGTAACAAAAAAGCCCAAAAATCTGATTGTTTGGGCTTTTAAAAATGGAAATATTACTAACAAAGTATGTATAAAAGTCAGATTATCAAATTCATAGATTGTTGAAAACTTTGTATTTATTTATAAGAAAATGTGCTTCCGCCCAGAAACTCACGAATAATGGAAGTGGGGGGCACTTCACGTTCCGAAATGGGAGTAAAGTAGCTAAGGAATTTAAGCAATCGCTGGGCTTCGTCGTATTCCGGACGGGTAGGTGGTACTTCTTGAAGTATTGGTTCGGCAAAGCGTTTCAGAACACTGAACTCGTAAAGTAAGGCTGAGTTAAACATAACGTTGGCCTCTTCCTGAAAGGGGAAGATATTTTTGTCCTCGCCTCGGCGAACGCTCTCCCAGCGGCCAATGGTGTCGAGCGCACTGTATCCACGGTATCGATAATCCCTTACTATTCGGCGGATTAAGCGGTTATCGGTGGTTGGAATTCGGTTAATACCGTCAATTGAGATTGATGTTAAGGCCGATACGTAAACCTTAAACTTTTGGTTATTGGGAATTAGGTGCGTTAAGGCAGGATTTAGGGCGTGAATCCCTTCGATAACAATTACTCCATTGGGTTCAATTTGAAGCTTGGTACCATCAAAAAAGCGCTTGCCTTCTTCAAATGAGAATTTGGGAATTTCAATTTCTTCGCCTCTAAGCAACTGGATTAAATTGTTATTAAAATATTCAATATCGAGTGCCTCAAGGGCTTCAAAATCGTAATTCCCGAACTCATCTTTTGGGGTGTTCTCCCTATCGACAAAATAGTTGTCGAGTGAGATAGTGTAGGGTTTTAGGCCGTTTACCTTAAGCTGAATGGCTAAACGTTTAGCAAAGGTTGTTTTTCCCGATGACGATGGCCCAGAGATTAGCACTAACCTTACAGGTTCGGGCTGCTGGTGAATTTTATCGGCAATGTAGGCTACCTTTTTCTCATGCAAAGCCTCCGATATCTTAATTAACTCACTGGCATTACCCTTGGCTATTTCCTGGTTAATGGCTCCAACATTCTCAACCCCTAAAATTTCAAGCCAGTCCTTGTATTCCTGAAAGATTTCGAACATTTTGTTTTGAATAACCACATCTTCTACTTCATCGGGCTTTAAACGCTTAGGTACTCGAAGCAGCATACCATCGTAATACTTGGTAACATCAAACACCTTAAGGTACCCGGTAGAGGGGACAAGGCTTCCAAAGAAGTAATCGGCCATGTCGCCTAAATAGTAAACCGATGTGTAAAGCGTTGGGCGGGTTTCGAACAATTTGGCTTTGTCCTCATACCCTAAATCCCTAAAGAGCTTGATGGCATCGGGTGTTAGCACCTTATCGCGGCGGAAGGGTAGGTCAGCAGCCACAATTTCGCGCATTCTATCACAAATGTTGAATATTAGCGGAAGTTCCAGGGGAAGGTTACATCCGTCAATCTCGCAGTAGAACCCTTTCGATACCGAGTGCTCAATGCGAACTTTTGCACCGGGAATAATATCGCGAACTGCCTTTTGAAGGAGAAAGAAAAGCGAACGTTGATACATCCGCATACCTGCTGGATGTGTAATATCGATGTAACGAATTGTTTTGGGTGTATAAATTTCATACTCCAGCTCTTTAAGCTGGTTGTTAACCATAGCTCCAAGTATGGGATGGTCTAGCTTAATTTCGAATATTTTTGAGATTTCCAGAAGTGAGTGACCGGGGGTTACATGAACCTTTTGCCCTGTGTTCTCAATAACTATTTCTACCTCTTTGCGCATAGCTATCTAATTTTATCAAAAGTTACAAAAGATTTTTTACAGTTTGATATTGTTAAAGTAAATATCATCAATCCTATGCTGTGGTTTAAGGTGTGTTTCGATAAGATTTTTTAGAATATCGGTATTGCTACTCGAGTAAAATTCGATTATGGTGCTGTTCATGGAATTTTCTTTACAAAGTAAGCCCTGATTATCGGCTACCCGTTTAGTTTGCAATGCAACAGCAGGCGCAGGATCAACAATTGTGATGTTACTTGGTAGTATTTTTTCGAGAGTCGATTTTAGGAAGGGGTAATGTGTGCAACCCAGAACCAAATGGTCGATGTTGCAATCGACCATAGGATCGACGTATCGATGTAGGAGTTGTTCTGCCTCTGTCGAATTGGCTTTCCCGGATTCGACCAGTTCAACTAACCCCTCGCCCACCTGGTAGCAAACGTTTACATCGGCAGCATACTTGCGGCTGGTTTCAATGTACAGCCGACCCTTAAAAGTTCCAGCAGTAGCCAAAACTCCAATACTCTTGGTTTTAGTGTTTTGCGAAGCTGGTTTTATTGCTGGTTCCATTCCTATGAAAGGAATGCTATATGAACTTCGCAAATGGTCAATTGCAGCGGCAGTTGCAGTGTTACAGGCTACTACAATAACCTTGCTGCCTTTTGAAAGTAGGAATTGGGTAATTTTTTCCGAAAGTTTAATAATTTCCTCGGCGGGTTTGGAACCATAGGGGCAGTTTGCCGTGTCGGCAAAGTAAATATACCTTTCGTTGGGCATAATTTTCACAAGTTCCGTTAGAACAGTTAACCCACCAGCCCCTGAGTCGAAAATTCCAATCGGATTACAATTCCCGTTCATCTAATAGCGTTTACAAATAAAATAGGGGCTAAACGAACAAAGTTCAGTTTACCCCCTATGTTTAAGTTATTTGGTGGTTACTTAGTAATGCCTAACTCTTTCTTAACCAGCGGTGTAATATCGATGCTCTGTTCGGAGAAGTAAAGGAGAACGCCCGAACTGGTATCAAAAATGTAAGTAAATCCGTTAGCCTTGGCTACTTTTTTAATGGCTGCGTCGGCCTTGTCAATAACGGGCTTCAAGGTTTCAGACTGGAAGCGCTGATAATCCTGCTCAGCAACCTGTTGGTATTCCTGAGCCCTTTGCTGCATATCGGTGAGTTCCTTTTCTTTCATCTCACGGATTGCATCGGTAAATGTGTTACGTTTTTGGAGGTAATCCTGGTATTTCTTGTTAAACTCTACCTGGAGTTGCTCTACCTGTTCCTGAAGCGATTCGGCATACTTTTTAATTTTAGCTTCGGCGCTATCCCTGTCGGGCATAGCTTTTAGTAATTCCTGGCTGTTGATATGTCCGAATTTGTAGTTCTGGGCTTTTACTCCTGAAAATCCAAGCGTTAGAGCAGCAACTATGGCTAATGCAAAAATCTTTCTCATTGTTTATCGTTTTTAGTTTAAAAGCAAATATAAAAAAATTATTTGAAACCTAGTCTTTGTAAAACTTCCTCGCTTTTATCGAATCGGGGATTGGTGTAAATCATATTTGGCGAAGCGGCAGCATCAAAAATAACAGCATAACCACCTTCCACAGCAATCTCTTTTATGGCATTAAATACCTGATCCTGAATGGGCTTTACCAATTCCTCGCGTTTCTTGAAAAGCAAGCCATCGCGGCCAAAGTATTTCATTTGCAACTCTTTAACCTGACGTTCCCGGGCAATTATTTCATCCTCGCGTTTCTTTTTCATTTCTTCGGTCAGGAGGACTTTTTCGGTTTGGTAATCCTTGTACATCTTATCAACTTCGGCATACTTTTCCTCAATTTCTTTCTGGTACTGTTCCGAAAGCTTATCGAGTTGTTCCTGAGCTGCTTTGTACGAAGGGATTTTTTTCAGAATGTACTCGGTATCAACATAGGCAAATTTTTGAGCCCACGCCCCAAGTCCTATTGTTAATGCTGCAATTATCAGAATGGTTCTCTTCATAGCTATTAGATATTTGGTTCAGGTTAAAGTTACACAATTTACATGCCAAGTTTAACATTTTTAGCTGTAACAATTAAAATGGCATACCAATAATAAAGTGGAACTGTCCCTTGTGTGCGTCGGGTCGTCCGGGTACCTTATCAAAACCATAACCCCAGTCAACACCTAACATACCAAGCATGGGGAGGAAAAAGCGTGCACCAACCCCGGCTGAGCGGTGAACATTGAAGGGGTTAAAATCGCCTGCGTTTTGCCATGCATTACCGGCTTCCAGGAATGTGAGTAGGTATATTGCTGCCTGAGGTTTTAGCGAGATGGGGTAACGCAGCTCAACGGTGTACTTATCGTAAAGGTGAGCATTACCAACTAAACTACCTCCTACCTTGACATACGGGGTAAGTGATCCGTTTTGGTAACCTCTTAAACCTATGGTTTCTTTCCCGTAAAGGTTGTAACCCGACATGCCATCACCACCCAGGTCAAACCCTTCGAATGGAGAGTGTCCCAGGTCTTTATTAAAGTATCCCATAACGCCCATCTGGAAGTTTGTATAGAGAACCAGGTTCTCAATCAGCGGGATGTACCATTGTATTCTACCTGTCCATTTATGGTATTCGATCCATTTATACTTTTCCGAATCGGACATGGGTTTAGTGTAATCCTTACCATTAAAAAGCGAGTAGGGGGGAGTAATTTGAAGCGAGAGCGAAAAGTTCGATCCAGTTCGAGGGTAAATCATTTGATCGGTAGAGTTACGGCCAAGGGTTATTTTATAGCTTAAGTTGTTGGATTGTCCATCGGTAAAAATAAAGTAACCCGACCAGTTGCTCAGCTTGTAGTTTTGAATTCCTACCTCATTGTAAATGGTAAAGTAATCGTCGGGCCATTTCAAGCGGGTTCCAATACCAATAGAGGCACCGCTAACGCGGAAATACTTATCGCTAGTTTGGTAGAAGTAGCTGACTCCTCCCGATTGAATGGTTCTGTAAAGCGAGAATGAGAAGTTTGTTGGTTTACGTCCGCCCAGCCAGGGCTCAGTAAACGATAGGCTAAAAGCCTTGTAGTAAGTTCCGTTTGTTGATGCCCTAATGGCTAACGATTGGCTATCGCCCGATGGTACAGGACGCCATGCATTTTTATCAAAAATTCTGCGGACGGAGAAGTTCGAAAATCGAATACCCAAGGTTCCTACAAACATCCTGTTACCCCATCCCCCGGAAACTTCGAGCTGGTCGTTAGCCTTTTCTTCAACCGAATATTTTAGGTCAACAGTACCATCGGCCTGATTGGGTATGGGATCAATTCCTAACTTCTCGGGATCAAAATGGCCCATCTGGCCAAGTTCCCGTAGGGTTCGGGTGATTTCGGATTTGCTGAAAAGGTAGCCCGGCTTCGACCAAATTTCACGTCGAATTACATGCTCGTTGGTTTTGGTGTTCCCGGTAATTATCACCCTGTTCACGGTTGCCTGATCGCCTTCGTAGATTCGCATTTCTAAGTCAACGGAATCGTTTTGAATTTGAACTTCAACAGGCTCTAAGTGGAAGAAAAGGTAGCCATCGTCCATGTAAATGGTAGAGATGGAGTTATCCTCGGTAAACAGGCGTTTGTCAAGCAAACTTTTATCGTACACGTCGCCCTTTTTCATTCCTAAAATTGCTGTTAGGGCTTCGGCTGGCAATTTAGTATTTCCTACCCATTCTATTTTGCGGATGTGGTACTGTGGCCCTTCGTAAATTTTGAAGTGGATGCCTATCCTTTTAGGATTTATGGTATAAATGGAATCGTCAAGGATCTTGAAATCGCGGTAGCCGTGTTCGTTGTAAAAAGTTACCAGGTTATCCAAACTTTCATCGTAGTCGGCCTCAATGAACTTAGCTGATTTGAAGATATTCAGGTCGCGGCGATGAATCTTTTTAAGCGCTCTGCGTAACCGGGCTTGGCTGTACGCCTTATTTCCATCAAAGGTTATTTCGCCAATTTTTACCCTATCGTTCTTTTGAATTTGGAAGGTTAGCTTTGTGCCATTGCTGATTACAGTATCGTTCTCAAGAACGGGGTTTACCTCAACATTAAGAAACCCTTTTGCTCTGTAATGTTTCTTTATAATGATAATGCTATTTTCGAGTGTGGCTTGTGTTAATTGCGAACCACTACGGAGTTTAAGTTTATCTTTTAAATCATCGGCTTCGCCTTTTCGAATACCTGTAAAGTTTACCGTTGTCAGGCGGGGTTGCTCTTTAAGGTTAATGTCCAGGTATATGTCTTCCCCATCAACCCGGGTTGCCCTGATATCTACCTCGGAAAAAAGCCCTTGGCTCCATAGTTTTTTTATGGCCTTAGTAATGGCTTCGCCTGGCACCTGAATGGTATCGCCCAGAGTAATCCCGGTCATCGATATTAAAACGTCGGGGTTTAAAAACTTGATGCCGGAAACGGTAATTTCCTTAACGCAGTATCTTTTTGGAAGTTCGTAGCTAAACGGTTTTTCCTGGGCAAATGCTGATACCCCAATAAAAAACATGGCAATTGCCAAAAGCCTAAATCTCATCATATCAAATCAGTTACACTTTATTTTGACGCGTAAAATTAGTATAATTTCCTATGTTACAAAGCAAATGCCGAAAGTATTGTAACCTTCGGCATCAAAAATATGATTTTATATTGCCAAACGCCAATAACGATTGTTAAAAATTACGAACGGTTAAAGTTGCTCGCTGGTTTTGCCAAAACGGCGTTCGCGTTTCTGGTAATCGATTATTGCCTTGAAAAAGTCATCTTTGGTAAAATCGGGCCAAAGAACCGGAGTAAAGTAAAGCTCGGTATAGGCTAATTGCCAGAGTAGGAAGTTGCTTAGGCGAAGCTCGCCGCTTGTGCGAATTAGTAAGGCAGGGTCGGGAATATTTGCCGTATATAGATAGTCCGAAATGGTTTCGGGGGTAATTTGTTCGGCCGACAATTTTCCTTGTTGGGCGTCAATAGCAATTTTTTTGACTGCTTCAGTAATTTCAAGGCGCGAACCATAGTTTAATGCCAGAACGGTTGTTATTGTAGTGCAGCTGGCTGTGCGGACAATAACATCATTAAGTTTGCGCTGAACATCAGGTGGCAACATGGATCGGTCGCCAATGGTCAATACGCGAATCCCGTTTTTAAGAAGCGTTTCCATTTCGGAGTTTATGGTATCCACCAGCAAGCCCATAAGGGCATCTACCTCCGATTTAGGACGGTTCCAGTTCTCGGTGGAAAAAGCGTAAAGTGTAAGGTACTTAACACCAATTTCGCCCGCGGCCTCAGTGGCAGCCTTAACTGCCTTCACACCATTCTTATGCCCGAAAATACGCTGATTACCACGTTGCTTTGCCCAGCGTCCATTTCCATCCATAATAATGGCAACGTGCTCAGGTACTCGATTCCTGTCAATTTGATCGATAAGCGACATATCACTATTTATAAGCAGGGCAAATATAGCTGTTATTTGGGATACGGTAGGTATAAATCAGTCCGATAAACGAAAACCAATCGTTATTATGTAAAAAAGGTTTACGGCCATCATTTGGTGAGCTGTAATCGTCAATTTTATCGTTAAAAGTTTTATGAAATCGCCATTCCAAAGCAAAGGTATGCCTTTGGCCCGGGGTAAATTTTAAACCTCCTCCGAATGGTATATGAAAAATAAGCGAGGTGCCCATTTGGGCAATGCCAACGCCGGCATTAACATATGGTGAGAGTTTTGCTTTACGCGAATTGGTTGGATTTAAGGGGAAAAAGTTGAACTCTCCCATTGCTTCGGCACCAATTATGTTTTTTGAAAAGCTAATACCCGGATCGGGTATTATGCTTGACGAGGATGACGTTCCGCTTACCGTGGCGTAAATAGCCGATGCCCTAATGGAGTAGTTCTGGTTGATATTGTACCTGAAAATTACACCCATTCCAAACGATGGGCTATAGAGAGGCATTACCTCGTTAAATTCACCGTAGTAGTAGGTTGCTCCAGCCTGGATCCCAAAATCACGTTTATCCTGAGCTATTACATCAAATTGGGTCATGCCAATCAGGATAACACTGAGCAAAATTCGATGTGTAGTATTCATTAAAATCGCCAAAATGAACGTTTAAGTAATTTTTGGTAGGGGATTTTGTAGTAAACGTTAAAGTTAATGGTATAGTACATATCGTTATGGTTTGAGTAAACCGACGAAAATGCATCGAGATAATCGGTTGTAACGTATCGGCCTCCAAGTTCAACGCCAAGTTGAAACCTGGGGTAGAACTCATACTTAACGCCTATACCTACTGGAATAACCAGAGCGAAATACTTTGAATCGTCAACCTCAGGTTTGCTAAAGCCGGGGGGCGGTGTTCTGGATAGCAATTTATCGTTAGGGGTAGCGCTAAAAAATAATCCCCCAGCACCTATGAAAGCGTAAAGGCTGAAAGGTTTATTGATATGGCGCAATCCTCCCCTGAAATCCATAATCCGGTAATAGTAATTCTGATGGCTTTCGGGTATAATGAAGTATATTCCTTTTACTGTAAGTTCAGAGCAAAAAGTTGAAAACCGATAGCCCCTTGAGCTGTAGTATGAACCTTCATCGGTGTTGCCCAGGAAACCCGTATTTAAACTGGCCTGTACCGATATTAAAGGGTTTATTTTGTATCCAATTCCACCCCCAAAACCACCCCGCAAAGCTCTAATTCTAACGTCTTTAATACTGGTGATGATATTGGTGTTAGCAGAGTTGCCCACATCGCCAAAGTAATGGTTTACAGGCAACCCTATAAAAACCTCCACCCGGTTTTGCTTCCAGATTTGAGCCTGTACAACCAAACTTACCATTAAACCTGCTATCAAACTTATTATCCTGCGCATGGAAAATATTTTTCAGCACTCAAATATAATAATTATTTATTCATTCATTTAAAACGATTTATAACACCTTTTTGTTTCATTTAGGCTCAATTCCTTTTATCCATTCCCCAAAGTAATTTGCTCCTTATCGTTCTGTAAAAAGTTGTTCCCTTCAGGCAAATAACGTTGGCTTTAAACGGTGCTTTTTTGAGCAGGAGTCTAACTGGCTGAGGCACTCGAATATTCCTTGAATCCAACGAAACTATCAGTTCCTCGTTCCTTCCCGTAACCTCAAGTTCAATTATGCTATCATCGGGGATCACCAGGGGGCGAACAGTTAAATGGTGGGGTGCAATGGCCGAAAGGACAAAGGCCGATAGGTTTGGATTTAATATTGGCCCCCCAACACTGAGTGAGTATGCGGTTGAACCAGTGGGTGTCGCTATGATTAGCCCATCGGCCCAGTAGGTACTCAGGTAGTCACCGTTGATGTATGTATTTACATGGAGTAAACCTGATACCGAGTTGCGGACAACCATGTCGTTAAGGGCATATGGGAATGGGTCAAAAAGTTGGTTGTCGCTAAAAAGCTGTAGCATACTCCGCTTCTCGATAGAGTACTTTGAGGCCATTAGCAAGTCGATTGAGTTATCAATTTCGGGGATTGATGTTGTTGCCAAAAACCCCAATCGGCCCAGGTTAATACCCATTATGGGTATTTCGGCATCTTGAACAAGGGCAATTGAATCGAGGAAAGTGCCATCGCCACCAAGGCTAATCATTACATCGGTATTCTTAAGTTCCTGAGGCGATTTGAAAGTGCCACTAATGCTGGGTGTAAACGATAGGTTATTTTTGATGTAATCGAGCAGCGGAAGGTAAATAATAACATCAACCTGGTATTTTTCGAGAGCTGCAAAAAGATTACGCGTTGCCTCCGCAAACTCTGCATCTATTTTTTTCCCGTAAACTGCTACTGTCATTGGTTTATATGTCCAAAAATTTAAATAGATAGTTTAACCTGTCGTTAAGCATGTCGCTTTCGTCATCCTGCTTCATGTAGGCTCCCAGTACGTTGTAGTTATAACGCAGAAAGGTCTGTTTTATTGAGGTAACGTCGGTAACGTTGAGCTTGAGAGTCAATTCCATTTGGGTTGAGTTAGGGTGGGAGGTTACAAAGGCAGCAAGTATCTTTGCATCGTTTCCTTCCACTATCTGGCAGATCTGCGATAAACTATAATCGTTAATGTTCATCTCAATTACCAACACGCTGCCTTTGTGTCTAAGAGCGGAGAGTTCGGCAAAGTAATGCAAAAGTTCCATTAAGGTAATCACTCCCAGGTAGTTTTTGGAGTAATCGAGCACTGGAACCAGCGATAGCTTTAGGCGCGATAGCACTTCCATTACCTCAAACACATGCTGGTCTTCGATTACGTATGGGCGCAACAACGAAAGCTGATGGTTGCCAAGGGGTTCTTCGGGCATGTTAAGGTCATATATATCGTTTTCCGATATTAGGCCAAGGAATTCCTTATCGTTAACAATAGGGAGATGTGACACCTTGAAAATGTCCATCCAGTTCAAAGCCGTTATCCCCGTATCGGAAGTTTTGAGTGGAGGAATAACATCCGAAATCATATCCTTGGCTACCATAAATTCACTAAAAAACGATTACTTTTGTACAAAGTTAAACTAATTTGATTGCAATGACACGCCTAAGTGTAAATATAAACAAAATTGCCACCCTGCGCAATGCTCGGGGTGGAAATATTCCCAATGTGCTTAAAGCCGCCATCGACTGTGAGCGTTTTGGAGCTCAAGGTATAACCGTTCACCCTCGCCCCGACGAGCGTCATATCCGTTATCAAGATGTACGTGAAATCCGCCCGGTAATAACCACAGAGTTTAACATTGAGGGTTACCCCTCGGAGTCGTTCATTGAGCTCGTACTTAGCGTTGTTCCTCACCAGGTTACTTTGGTGCCCGACCCACCCAATGCTCTTACTTCCAGTACCGGCTGGGATACCGTTGCCAATAAAGATTTTCTCAAAAAGGTGATTGCCCGCTTTCAGGAGCATGGGATACGCACCTCCATTTTTGTTAATGCCGATCCCGAAATGGTAAAACATGCTGCCGATACCGGAACAAACCGGGTTGAACTGTACACTGAGCCTTACGCTACCCATTTCCCTGAAAATCCCCAAAAGGCTATAGAGCCTTTTGTAAAGGCTGCGGAAGTCGCCGTTCAAGTTGGGCTTGGACTAAATGCAGGGCATGATCTAAATCTCGATAACTTGAACTACTTTGCCCGCAACATTCCAAACCTGCTCGAGGTTTCGATAGGGCACGCTCTTATATGCGATGCACTTTACTACGGGCTGGAAAATACCATTCAGATGTACCTTCGTCAGCTTCGTTTTTAAATGGAACTCTTTTACCGACAATTTGGCCAAGGAAAACCCTTGGTTATACTTCACGGCCTTTACGGCTCGTCCGATAACTGGGTTACCATAGCCAAGCAACTCGAAAACGACTACTCGGTAATAATCCCCGATCAGCGAAATCATGGGCAAAGCCCCCATTCACAACATCATTCGTATCAGCTTTTAGTGGCCGATTTGCTTGAGCTAACCCAAAAGTTAAAACTTGATAGTTTTTACCTGATGGGCCACTCAATGGGTGGGCGGGCTGCCATGCTTTTTCAATCGCAATATCCAATGATGGTGGAAAAGTTAATCGTGGTTGATGTTGCACCCTGGAGCTATAGCCCTGAAGATGAGTGGTTCCGTTCAGCGTATGCTGAACATATGCGTATTATTGAGGCTTTAAGGACAGTTCATCCTGAAAACATTACATCGCGAATAGAGGCCGATAGAATATTACAGAACAACCACCTCGACCAAAGGCTAAGGAATTTTTTACTAAAAAATCTTAAAAGGAAAGCCGAGGGTTTTGAGTGGTCTATAAACCTCAATGCCCTGGAAAACAATCTGGAGCATCTGTTACTTGGAGTTGAGGTTGACAAAACGTCGGCATCATTAGCCAATGTACTGTTTATTCGCGGTGAGAGTTCAAACTATATTCCCGCTTTTCAGGTAAGTAGATTGAAGGAGTTTTTCCCTAAAAGCCAGGTAGTAAGCATTCCCAATGCAGGGCATTGGGTACATGCTGAAAAACCCGAAATGTTTTTATCGGCCGTAAAGCGGTTTTTAGGCTAAACCTCTGAACGGCTAACGTTTTCAGAAGGAATAATTGGGAAGCCGTTATACCTTAATAGTAGTTGCGCCACAGTAAGCACATCCTTCTCGCAATAGGTAACAATGCGGTTTAAGTCGTTCAGCTCATAGTAACACTTAGCCACCTCGCTTCCATCAATATCATCCTTTGGCGAGGGAATTCCAAAGATGTATGCCAGCAGGTTTAACGATGTGTAATGCTTAATATCGCCAAACTTCCAAAGTTCCATGGTATCGAGGAACTTAACTTCCCAGGGCTTTTTACCGGCAACGTTTAGGATATCGGGGATTTTAATACCATTAACAAGCATTCGGCGGGCAATGTAAGGAAAATCGAATTCCTTACCGTTATGGGCGCAAAGGTTTAGATTTGGCTTACGGTTTGTAAAGCTATTGAGCATGTTGGCAAAGCCGATAAGCAGTTCGGCCTCATTATCCCCAAAGTACGATTTAACTCTGAAAGAGAAGTTGCCATTCGATGGGACGATTATACCTACGGATATGCAGATAATTTTACCAAACTCGGCATAAATTCCTGCTCGTTCATATATACCCTCAGGGGTTTCATCGTTTCGGGCTATTGCTTTTGCTTTCCTATCCCAAAGCTTTTTGAATTCCACGGGCATTTGATTGTATTCCGGGTATTGCGGAACAGTTTCAATGTCGAGGAATAGGATTTCATCAAGTTTTACATCGGTGATCATGGCTAAAGCAGATTATGCGAACGCAATGTTTTTTCGATAATAGAGGTTAGGATACTTATGGCAACCGAGTTGTTTCCACCTTGGGGAACAATGATATCGGCATAACGTTTGGTAGGCTCAATGAACTGCAGGTGCATGGGCTTTACCGTCTTTTCGTAGCGTTCAAGTACCTTGTTAACCGAACGACCACGTTCGACAATATCGCGAGCAATAACACGCGACAGCCTATCGTCGGCATCGGCATCAACAAAAACTTTGATATCCATAAGGTTCCTCAGTTCCTCGCAGGTGAAAATCAGAATCCCTTCAATAATTACCACATGGCGTGGTTCAATCTTAATGGTTTCAGGTGCTCTGGCGCAAGTGAGGTATGAGTATATGGGTTGATCAATCGATTTTCCTGCTTTCAAATCTTTAACATGTTGAACCAGTAGCTCAAACTCAATTGAATCGGGATGGTCAAAGTTCATTTCCTGGCGTTGTTCCAATGGCAAATGCGAGTTGTCGCGGTAGTACGAATCCTGTGGAATGACAACCACTTCACCTTTGGGTAGCAGATCGATAATCTTATTTACCACGGTGGTCTTACCTGAGCCGGTACCCCCGGCAATACCTATTATAAGCATTGTATCAACTTTATGTGTTACCTTTGCAAAAGTAGTAAAGCAAGTTAATTAATTAAATAGATTTTAACAAAAATAACCGGATAACGATGAGCAATACACTATACCCATTGAAGTTTAAGCCCATTTTAAAGGAGAGAATTTGGGGTGGAACCAAGTTGCACAATATGATGGGCAAGCAATTCCCAAATCCGGCAGAGAGGTATGGCGAAAGCTGGGAAATTTCGGGTGTCGATGGAGATGTATCGGTTGTGCAGAACGGATTTCTGGCCGGGAACACATTGAATGAGCTGATTGAGGTTTACATGGGTGACCTTGTGGGCGAAAGCCTTTACGAGAGGTTTGGCGAGGAGTTCCCTTTGCTCATCAAGCTGATTGATGCTTCCGAAACCCTTTCGATTCAAGTTCACCCCGATGATGAAACTGCTCGTGAACGCCATCATGCCTATGGCAAAACCGAAATGTGGTACATTATTGATGCTGAAAAAGATGCCCTTATTTACACCGGATTCGAAAACGATATTGCCCGCGAGGAGTACCTTCGGGCAGTAAAGGAAGGTAAGCTGGAGCGCTACCTGCACAAGGAAAAAGCAGTGCCCGGCGATGTGTTTTTCATACCAGCCGGAAGGGTTCATGCCATTGGCAAAGGAGTACTCTTAGCCGAAATACAGCAGACATCCGATATCACCTACCGAATTTTTGACTGGAATAGGGTGGACAGTTCAGGCAAACCTCGAGACCTCCATACCGAACTCGCTGTCGATGTGATTGACTTCTCCAAGGTGCGCGACCCAAAGCTGCACCCACAGGATGAGGTTAATAAAACCAGTGAGTTGACCTCGTGTGACTACTTTACCGTAAACAGGTTAACATTTACAAACGCCATTCAGCGCGATTACAATATGCTCGATTCCTTTGTCATTTACCTTTGCATCGAAGGTGAATGCAGTGTGGTTTACGAGTCGGGACATAGCGAAAGGTTATCAAAGGGCGAAACCATCCTTTTGCCGGCTGAGCTGAAAGACATCATACTCCGGCCTCAAGGGAAATGCACCTTACTCGAAATTTACGTGAAGTAGGCATGAGTTTTGATAAACAGATGTTCAACGCAGCAATAAATTCATTTGGTTCGTGAAACAAAAAAATCATTTTATCATTAATTTGCATGGTTTCGTAAAAAAAGAGGGTAAGTTTATGTACTAAAACTTTGCGGTATAAAAATTATTTACGTATCTTCAACTGATATTTTTACGGATGGATAGCGTCATTTATTTCATAAAATCGACCCTGGCAAATGAGATTGCAGCGAGTGGTTTTCCCCTTATATATAAGGGTGAGATGAACCACCAAATCATGCGATCATTTGCCTTTATGGCAAATAGGAAGATTGCTGAAATGAATGTACCTACCGCAACCCGTAAACGGGTTTTCCACATTATGATCGAATGCCTGCAAAACATCACCAAACACTCCGACGATTACGATGAGAAGGAGAAACAAATTGGTAACGGCTTGTTTGTGGTGGGCAAAGAGCGCGACAGTTTTTACATTGTAACCGGCAACCTGGTTCGGAACGATAAGGTTCACATTCTGGAGCAACGACTCGAAAAGCTCAACAATGCCAGCCCTACCCAACTAAAGGAGATGTTCATGCAGCAGATGGTTGAAGGTGAACTCAACGAGAAAGGCGGTGCCGGCTTGGGGTTAATTGATATAGCCCGCAAATCAAAGCGAAAGCTTTACTACCATTTCGTTCCATACGAGAACAACCGCCACTTCTTCATCCTTGCTGTTACTATTCCCATATCAGCCGAAGAGGATGATTAATAAATTTTTCAGCTTACTTTTTCCGAAAAGGTATAGAATTTGTATAAAATCATTTGATTTATTCTAACTTTGTAGTTAAAGTATACAAGTAAACTGTTCTTACATGAAAGCTTTTAGTATTCTTTTGTTCCTTGTTGGTTTATCGTTTGAAACCCTTTCGGCTCAAACGATATCGGAGCTTATGAGCAAGGAAAAAATTGCTCAGAATAAAATTGAGACTATAACCCAATACACACACCGTATGCAAAACGACAAGGTTGACAGCAAGGGCTATAAGTCAGTTGAAACTATATACGATAAGAACGGCAATGTTATTGAGGTGGTTAACTATAAACCTAACGGAGTAGTTGCCTCACGCCACTTGTATAAGTACGATGATAAGGATAGAAAAATCGAGTACCAGCAGTTTCAGGATCTCCCAAGTAAAGGTTTTGGACTGGCTTTCCGGCAGGCTTTTACCTACGACTCAAAAGGGAATAAGTTAACTGAGATTGGTTACGATGGGCGAACTACTTACCGCATTGCATACTCATACACTCCTGACGGAAAACAAAAGGATATTACTAAGTACTCAGCAAGCAACTCTATTGATGAAAAATGGATATTCGAAAATTCTGATAGTAAGGTGAAAATTTCGATTTTCAAACCTGCTGAAACCCTGAACAAAATAATTGAGCGAACCATAGATGCCCAGGGACGTGTAATTGATGAGAAGAATATAACGCCCGCCGGTAAAGAGTTAGGCCGTACTTCATTTAAGTATGGTACGGGAGACGTGCTCCTGGCTAAATCAGAGTTTTATGGAGGTGAACTACGTGCTACTTACGATTACATATACGATGATAGGAATCAGCTGGTTGAGGTTTACCTGACTAAACCCGGAGCAAATAAAATTCTATACAGTTCCTATAAGTACGATAAGAGTGGAAACCTTTTGGAAGAGAAATGGTACGAGGATGGCGCATCGGACTATTCGCGCCGAAACTATAAAATTGACAGCAAGGGGAATATTGACGAGGTTGATGCTTTCTACTCCGATTATAATTACCGGGTTGTTTACCGGTATTCATATAAATTCTCCAAATAATTCCGATCAGTTAAAATGGTATAAGGGTCAAAAAAGACCCTTTTTTTGTTTGCATCAAATCTAATAAAATGATAAATTGCTGATGATTTTAAACCCAAGGGGCTGTGAGGTATTATTCTAAACTCTTTCTGCTTTTTGCTTTAACCCTTACAAGCAATAGCCTTTTTGCACAGGAAATTGGTCGTTATCCACTGGTCAACTTCCATCATCGGCAGTATAATGGTCATTCCCAGAGCTGGGCAATTACGCAGGACAAAAGGGGAATGATCTATGTTGCCAATAATATTGGCGTAATAGAATTTGATGGTTTCGATTGGCGGCACATTTCCATAAACAACGCCCTTGCCCGATGCCTTGGTACCGATTCGAATGGCAGAGTATGGGTGGGGGGACAGGATGAGGTTGGCTACCTCGCTGCCGATTCCACCAACTCCCTTAAATTCTATTCCCTTACTAAGCTATTACCCGAGCGTTTTGCTAAACCTGGACTTATTAGGCAGATTTACCCTACCGATGATGCCGTTTACTTCTCAACATTTCAAACCTTATTTAGAATTAACAAGGACTTAACCGTTAAATACTGGGAGCCTAAAACCCAATTTCATCGATCCTACTTTGTAGATAACATAATTTTTATAAACCAGCGCGATTATGGTTTAACCTACCTGTATAACGATTCCTTGATCAAAGTGCCAGGCTGTGAGATTCTTGGAACGCAGCTGGTTTATACCATTCTTCCATACAATTATCGCTATCTACTGGTTGGAACCCAAACCAACGGGTTTTACCTGCTCGATAAACAGGCTTTAACCACTCAATCGTTACCATCCGATTTTAAATCCCTGTTGCCATTCAAAACATCGAATGACGATTTCTTTGTCACTAATAGGATTTACTCAGGAGTAATGCTTGCCGAGGGGCTATGGGCAATTGGCACCTACTCCGGTGGTGTTGCTATTATCAACAGCAACGGCCAAATTGTGAGAACTATAAGCAAGGAAACCGGATTGCAGGACAATACCGCTTGGTATTTATATGCCGATAACTCCCAAAATATTTGGATGGCGCTTAACAATGGCATATCATATTCACCATTCCATTCGCAGCTTACCAGCTGGACTGAACAGGACGGAATAAGCGGAGTTGTGCAATCGGCAGTAAATTTTAAGGGAACCATTTACTACTCCTCCAATACCGGTGTGCATTACAAGACAAACTCGCATTTTGAAAAGGTTAATGGAATTAACGATTTATCTTGGGGTTTATTTATTTATTCCGACGAAAGCGGACGGGAGCATTTGCTATCCGGAACTTCAAGCGGAATTTATAGGATTGATGGGAAAACAGCAACACCAATAACTCATAGTAAGGTTAATGCATACTCATTTATTAAATCCAAGATTTATCCGGGAATAATTTACGTTGGCCTTTATGATGGGGTAGGAGTTATTCAGGAAAACAAGGGAAAGTTCTCATTCCTTGGCTATTTACTAAAATCTACTGCTGAGGTTTACAAAGTTGCCGAGGATAAAAATGGTGACATTTGGTTTACTCAACGATACAAGGGTATTGGATTTCTGGATATCATCAATCCCTATGAGTTAATTGCAGAAAAGTATAAAGGGTACACCTTGCCATTCCAGCCAAAATGCGACGATATTGCTGTTAATTACATTAACGGTGTTGTTTTAGCCAGTTCCGAAGGTGGCCTTTCGAGGTACGATAAGGATACCGACTCGTTTGTACCCGAAACCATGTTGGGGACTCAGTACGCAAATGGTACTGTTGGGCTAAGAATCCTAACTTGCGATAGGAATAGCGATATTTGGTTTGAAACCTATAGGTTTGCAGCCAACCGTAGGCTGGAAAGGGCATCGAAATACGCCGATAATTCCTACAGGCGATCCCCTGCTCAGTTTACGCTGATACCCGAGACTATTTTTTTTGATGTACACACCGATTCCAATAATGTAACCTGGATTTCATCAACCGATGGGCTGTTCCGTTTTGATGCCAACGAGCCGTTTACCGGCAACCAGATTCCAAGGGTATTCATCAGACAGGTGATATCAAAGAAGAAAGGTACGGTTTACGGCGGGTGTCCATTTGATAGCAGTGCCTTGCAGCCTTTTGTGGACCTAAAAGCCTCCCAAATCCAAGAATCCTTGCTTTTACCAGCCAGGGCAAATGACCTGATCATATCCTTTTCGTCGCCGTATTTTCAACCAAACCATCAACTCCTGTTTTCATACAAACTTGATGGTTATGATGAGGATTGGAACTCATGGACAAGTGGCCGGTTCAAGGAGTATACCAATCTTAAGCCTGGTAATTACCGGTTTATGGTAAAATCAAAAACCCTTCAGGATACCGAAAGCCCTATTGAGTATTTTGATTTCACTATCGACCATCCATTCTACCTCAAATGGTATGCATTCATTCTTTACCTTATATTAGTTGGGTTGCTGATATTTGTAATTGTTAGGGTTAACACAAGAATTTTAAGGGTCTCCAATATTAAGCTGCAACAGTTGGTTGATGAGCGAACCAAGGAGTTAAAGGAATCGGAACGTGCACTTACTGAAAAAAATATTCTGCTGCAACATCAGAAGGAAGAAATTCTCTCGCAACGCGATGAGCTGGAGGAGCGTAACCGTCATATTAACGACAGCATTCAGTATGCAAAGACCATCCAGCAGGCCATTTTGCCCGATTTGGATACGGTGTTTGCAAATGATTTTGAGCACTTTCTCATTTACCTTCCCAAAGAGATGGTATCCGGTGATTTTTACTGGGTTGCACAGGCCGGACCCAAGGGAAAACCAAACGATAAGCTCTTTGTAGCTGTTGTGGACTGTACGGGGCATGGTGTTCCTGGGGCATTCATGTCGTTAATAGGCAGTCGGTTGTTAAGTGAAATTGTTGTGGAACGGAAAAACCACAACCCGGCAGCCATTCTTACTGAACTAAACGATGAGGTAAACAAGGCCCTGCGGCAGGATGTGAGCGAAAGCTTCGATGGCATGGATGTAGCCCTTTGTCTTATTGAGCGCAAATCGGACGATGCATACGTGGTAACCTTTGCGGGTGCTAATCGCCCGCTATTTTACTGCCATAAGGGCGATAATACCATGCAAACCCTCAAGGGTAATCGAAAATCGATTGGTAGCGTGCTACCCGATGTGGATCAGGAATTCTCTAACTGGCGTATATCAATGCATCCTGGCGATATCCTGGTAATGGCTACCGATGGTATAACCGATCAGAATAATACCCTACGAAAGAAATACACCACCTGTCGTTTTCATACATCGATAATTACAGCACTCGGTAAACCCATGCAGCAAATGCAAAGCATTATTCTGAATGAATTTCTGAATTTTAAAGGCGAAGAACCCCAACGTGACGATATAACCGTGCTGGGAATAAGGCTTAAGTAGGGCTTTGGTTTTAAATTGAAGGTAACGTTTTTGGGCTTTGCGTTCGGGCGGGTTTCGGAGCACAAAACTGTTAACCAGCACTGAACTTGAATAGAAGAACAAAGCTCTCCCGCAAGTGCGGGACACCTCAGCCCGCCTGACGCAAAACCCGTGTTATGGGCATGTGCTTCTTTTTGAGTCGTCCAGTTCCTATGTCTATTTTTGTCTTCTATTTGAATATTCATTTTTTTTGTCTTGCTGGATTAAGAATACAGAAAATCATACTCAACCAATTGTTCCGTTTCTGTTTCGGAGAATGTAGTTTCAATCTTCTCTGTTTTCTCTTCAATGATTATTTCAGTTTCTTCAACAATCTTCTTAAATTTCGCATTCAGCCAGTCTGAGTTCCAAATAGCTACGTTTTTGTCAATGACTTTTTCACACAACTTTCCATCGTATGGAATTGTGTGGTCAATCTTTAATGTCAGTCGTTGAAGCCAAACATTCAAATAATTTGTGTTAGGAAGTTGACTGAATTTATTTTTGATTTTGAATATAATTTCCTTTTGCTTTTCTAAGTCGTCAATTTTGGTAATGATGAAACTTAGGGAAGCTGCCACTAATTCAAATATTCTTGGATTGTAGTAAGCAAGATTCACTAAAATGCTTATTAAGACTTCAATATTTTCTAGTTGTTTTCCATCATTAGACTTCTCTTTGGCTTGCAACCACTCCAAAAAATGTTTGGTTTCAGTAAAGAGGGAACCGGAATTCGGAAATTCTTTTCCCAAAACATAAAGTTGAATAAGCCATTGTTGAACATTTTCTGTTTTACGCTTATTATAAATCCAATGAACCTTATCTTGTTTCAAAGAACCTAAAATAAGGTCTTCCGTGGAATGTGTTTTAGACGAATTGATTTTAAAATTTAGTTTCGTTAGAACTTCGGAAAGAACTTTTGCAATTTCAGAAGATTTTTGAACATTGTTTGTGAAAATACGATAATCGTCACGGTAGCGAATTATTTTATAGTCTGAAATGCCAAGCTTATTTAATTCTTCTGTCAAGAGTAAATCTCCAAATCCTAATACGATTTCGGCTAAGAAGTCCATAAGGACAGAACCTTGCGGAATTCCATTTGTCTGCCCATATGACATTGATTGGATATGTTCGTCAATAGCAACACCAATAAGGTTTGGATTATCGCGGTTCTTGGGCTTTTTAGCCTCTTCTATTGTATGAATTGCCCATGGAATGCTATGTGTATAGATTGAACCATAACAGTCAGCAATATCTAATTGCAATAAATGATTAAATTCTAAAGCAAGAGTTATTGACCTTTGTTCAACTAATTGCCACCATGCATAAATCTG
Source organism: Bacteroidota bacterium (assembly GCA_040752515.1). Classification (GTDB taxonomy): domain Bacteria; phylum Bacteroidota; class Bacteroidia; order Bacteroidales; family Tenuifilaceae; genus Tenuifilum. The sequence goes on from JBFMGQ010000030.1 coordinate 39,012, forward strand.
GTTTGCATCAGTAACAGGCAAACTATGACATTCAATTTTTTTGTTGGAATGAAGTTCCTTGAATCTCTCTTGTAGAAGTTTCCAATTTTCTTCTTTAGTAATTTCATGAACCAAGAAAACATAAATGGCTGGATGAATTAATTGAAAAGGTCGCCAGGCATATTTGCCGTCTTTGTTATTATAAAGAATATAATTTACGCCTTCAACATCCTTTGGTTTTAAAGCCGTTGTAGATTCCTTTAAAGTCTTTCCAGAAAGTTCTTTTGAAAGAGTGTCTAATAAGTTCTGAAAGGAAAAATATTCAGGTAACTCAAATGAACGATAGCTTCTTTCCTTTAAGAAAAATGCTTTTGCTTCTGTATTTGTAAGGTCTAAAACGGTTTTCACTTAATTGTCAAAATAATGTCGTTTGTTTAGTTTAATGTCTTACTGTTTTTATTTCTGATCGGTTATCATAGCATTGCCCGCTAACGGTTTGCGGGCTTTGCGTTCGGGCGGGCTTCGGAGCACAAAACTGTCAACCAGCACTGAACTTGAATAGAAGCACAAAGCTCCAAGTTTGCACGTCACCCCGCCTGACGCAAAACCCGTGTTA